>JBOHFK010000006.1:0-102465 GCA_050699635.1 Pseudonocardiaceae bacterium
GGACACACCAAGATCCAAACACACCACAACCGGACGACGCCCAAGACACGCCAACCACTCACCGACCCTCACCAACCCGCCAGCAACACCAGACCCGAACCGAGACCTATCCAGTTACGTTTCGCGAAGGATCTTCCGCAGCAAGGTGCGGGTACTTTCGCGATTGCGGATGACGATGTCCGGGTCCAGGCACATCGTTGCCTCCACAATCTGATCGACAAACGGCTCGAGCCGCCCCTGTGCGAGGACGCGGGTGCTGGCCCCACGACTTGCGGCGATGTAGGTCGGGAAAGAATTGACCGTGCCGGCCAGCGCGAGGCGATTGATGCGACCCGGCCAGCGGTGCGCGAACTCGTAGGCGATGGATCCGCCGTAGGACACCCCGACCAGGTTGATGCGCGGGATGCCGAGCTCGTCGAGGAGATGGTTCAGGCAATCGGCGAGTAAGTCGAAGCCATGGTCGCTGGACAGATTGTCCGCGCAGCCGGATCCGGGGAGATCTGCCATGAGCATGTTTCCCAGCGGACGCAGCAGATGCTCGAATCGTGGCATCGCATACATGCCCTGGAAGGCCCCGGTGATGAGGACGAGCGGGATGGATTCGGGGGCGGCTCGGTGATTCAGATAACGGTACGCGTACTGGAAACCCCGCCAGGTGAGAGTGTCGGCACCAGGCGTGCCGGGGCCATCGAGTAGCGCGGCGAGGGCGCTGATGGTGCGGGTCCGCAAGAAATCGGCCCACCGGAGATCCCGACCCAGTTTCTGGCATACCTGCTGATGCATCTGAGCCATCTGTAACGATGTGCCGCCGAGGTCGAAAAAGTCGTCATCTCGCTCGATAGTGCGGTGGCCCAGGATATCTCGCCATACCGAGGCGATCCGTCGCTCGATGTCTGATTGCGGCTGCCTTGGTCCTGCCAGTACCGCCGGTTCCGTTGATTCCGGCAGGTGCGCCAGCCACCACCTGGCACGATGTCGGGGTGCCATACCGATCCAGCAGGCGGATCGGGGCCAGGACGGCGGCGGCGTGGTCGACGGAATCCGGATCGTTGATGCGGGCGACGATGGTGCGTGTCGACCGTGGTGGACCGGCCATGTGCCGCCGGGTTACCCGCCCCTGCGGATCGAGACCGACCAGCAGGAACGGATGGGGATCAGCGGTGGCAACGGAAAGAGACGCCAGCGCCTCATGCGGCGCCATGATGCGATAACCCCGCCGAGCAATCTGTCCGCTAAACACCATTCCCTGGGTGATGCCCGTGTCGCGCCACATGCTCCAGCCAATGCTCTGGCAGCCGGATTGAGGGGATGCCGTGTGCAGGTGAGCGGCGAAGGCGTCCAGGGCGGCATTGGCCGCCGCGTACGGGCCCAGCAGGACGGCGCCGAAGTACCCGGTGGCGGAGGAGAACAGGAGCAGGGGAGTTCCGGGGCGGTCGCTGAGTATGTGATGCAGATTCCATGCTCCGCAGATCTTCGGCTCCACCGCCGCGAGGAGTTGATCGACCGAGCAGTCCAGGAGTGACTGCTCGGCGTAGTGGCTTGCAAGGTGCATGACGCCGGCGATCCTGGTCCCCCAGTGCTTCTCGGCCTCCTCAATGCAGTCGCGCACACGGTGCTCATCGGTAACGTCGGCAACGGCGTATCGGACGTCAGCGCCCATTGCCTGCGTCGTGCACAGTGCTCGCAATTTCTTCAGTTTCTTCAGGGCCGACTCGTCCAGCTGACGACGGCCGAGGAGCAGGATCTTCGCGTCATAGTGGGTGAGCAGATGGCGGGTGAGCTCAACTCCGATACCGCCCAGACCTCCGGTCAGCACGTAAAGACCGCCGGTGGTCAGCTGCGGGACAGGGACAATCTCACCGGCACGGTGCACCGGGACCAGGCGCGGCACGAGCCTTCGGCTGGACCGGTAGGCGGCGTCCGGATCGGCGGTGTCGCCGTCGATCTCGTCGACGACGTGCTGTGCATTGCGCTGCGGCTCGTCGATCTCTACGTCGAGATGCTGGCAGCGCAGCCACGGGATCTCTTGCGCGGCCGTCTTCAGTAAGCTCCGCACGAGCGCCCGCGTGAACGTGACACGATCAGTTTCTGCGATGCGTTGGGTATGGGCTCCGATTACCCGCAGGCACACCGGTGAATCCCAGCCGGCGGCGTCCATGGCCGTCAGCAGGTGGATCAGCCAGCCGGTACCCGCTCGGCACCTGGCCCGGATCATCCGGGTGTCCGAGAACTGACTGTGGACGGCATAATCGGACAGGTGCAGGATGTGCGCCGGGCGCAATGCTTGATCAGTGACCGCCGCCACCAGCAGGCGGTAGTGCTCGCCGTTGCCGGGATCGATGACGAACGCGTCCGTGCCGATGCGCTGGAAGGCCGCCCCCGCCTTGTGGTGCACTGAGACACACGATTGACCGCGCCCCCGCAGGATGCCGCAGAGTGCCTCGCCGAGACCGAGTCGATCCAGGAAAATCAGCACCGGACCGGACTCCTGCCCCGGAGGGGAGTGGATGGCGGAGTGGCCCCACTCCGGCCGGTAGAACCAGGCGGGCAGTTCAGTCGTCGTCTCGGCAACCGCAGCGGACTCAGCAGAGCCGAGCAGCTTTCGTCCGTATCGCTCGCTGAGTTTACTGCGCTCGATCTTGCCTAGGCCGGTCTTGGGAATGTTTGCGCGACCAACCGGAACCAGGTGATCCGGGTTCACCCCGATCTCGCGGAGGATGCTCGCACGTATCTGGCGCAGCGCGGCGCGCTCGTCCGTGCCGGGCAGCAGGTGGAAGAAGACTGCGAGCTGATCCGTGGTGGAGCCGGGATGACGCACAGCGCAGGCGGCTGTGTAGGACCGGTCGATAAAAGACAACTCCTCCACCACGGACTCGATCTCATGGCCGGCGTAGTTCGCGCCGTTGATGATAATAATGTCTTTGGCTCGACCGGTGAGCGTCAAACGCCCATTTCGTAAAAATCCGAGATCTCCGGTATCGAACCACCCGTCGGCGGTGCAGACCGCAGCGTTGGCCTCGGGGTTCTCGTAGTATCCCGCAGTCACCATGGCACCTTGGACATGAAGCCGTCCAATGTCTCCCTCAGGTACCACGAGGCTGTTGTCGTCAACGATGCGCAGCCGGATCCCGGCGATCGGCCGACCAACCTCGACGAACGAATCGTGATCGCTTGTTGTCGCCGCGGAGAAACGCTCCGAGTAGACCACACCCGACGACGTCTCTGCCATTCCCCACGCCGGCCATATGGCGGTGGCCGGCAGACCCGCAGGTGCCAGCAGCTGAAGGAAACGGCGAGCGCCGCGAGCGGAAACCGCTTCGCCGCCGTTGATGAGCACGCGCACCCTGGAAAGGTCCCACCGGTATCCGTCCTTGCCGAGCTGATGCAGCCGGTCCGTTACCAGACCGAAGGCAAAATTAGGTGCCCAGCTGACGCTGACCTGATATCGATTGATCAGATCCAGCCAGCGCAGCGGATCGCCCAGCACATAGTGCGTCGGGACATGCACTTGCGAGCAGCCCGCACCGAGGCTGCCCGAGTGCAGCATGACGACGGCGCCGACGTGATCCAGCGGCATCCAGTTGAGGACCATATCCGTACTGTCCATGGACAGCTGCCGGATGGATCCGCAAATCTGGTTGAGGATCGCGCGGTGGCGCTGTACAACAATTTTGGGCATCCCGGTGCTCCCGGAAGTGAACAGCATCAACGCGGCGTCATCCGGAGAACTCGCCCGGTACGGCTGCGCTGGATCGTGGTCAAGGAGATCCTCTAATACCGCGATCCGGAGCTCGCCCCATCCATGGGCATCCGCGAAGTTACGCAGCGCGGCCTGCGCAGTTGCCGTGGTGAGAACTGGCGGCTGGTGCAGGGCGCGCCAGGCCGACTCGACCTTGCTGCACCCCGGGATTCCGTCAACGTAGTCTGCAGGGACCGCTACCAGCGCCGGAACGTATCCACCGAGCAGGCAGCCCCACAGGCCGGTAAAGAACTGATGACTCGAGTCGAGCTGCACCAACACCGTGGCGCCAGGAGCCAGCCCGAGAAGGCTCAAACCGTGCGCGACCCGGCAGGCATCAACGGCGAGCTCCCGATAGGTCTGGCAACGCTGCGCGCCATCGGCGTCGACATGGACGATGGCGCGATCCCCATGGTGGTCGGCGGCTCGCAACAACAGCCCCACCATCGTCTCCGGAGTGTTCACATCGGCGGCGCCACCATCGACGTAGGACAGCGCTACTGGGCCGCGCTCGCCGATGATCGACGGACTACTCTGCGCCTCGCATCGGGCTCGCTGCGGGATCTGGATGGTCCCGAGGCTTTCCCGCGCTTCACCGATACCAACCTGGAGCCGGCCTGGCCCGAAACTATAATCGACCGTGCGCTGCCAAGCATTCACCAGTTCAGCATCGAGCGCCGCGGCTCCGGCCGCAGTGAAGTCGGCGAGGTCCGGCGATAGTGGCAGATTTCCCACCGCCACGATCGTAGGGGATTGCCCTTCGTCAGGGAGAGAAGACCGCACGAAATCTGCTAGTCCCGCTTCGTCGAGCGATCCGTCTGCAACCACATAGGCGATGAGGTCCGCGACGCCGTTCCCGACATGCTTGGACGCGATGAAACAGTCCTGAACCGTCGGGTACGACAGAATTGTCGAACGAATTGCGCGCATTGTCGCTTCGCGAACATTCATGGAATCTTCGCGAGCGGGATACTCGTACATCGCCAATCCCTTCATGGTGAACCGTGGCGGCGTCAACCGTGGGAGCTTTCGGGCTGCCAGGAGTTCGACCAAATAGCGAACGTCTAGCGAAGCGCTTCAGGGTTTCGTGGTGCCATGCACTCGTCGGGCATAACGGGCATACGCCCGCGGTCCCAGCATCGGCATGAGCAGCCGCGGTAACACCGGCGCGTGGGTGAGCATCGAGGAGATCACCTCAGGGCTCCCCTGGTACATGATCGCCCCGAATGCCATCGACAGCTGGTTCTTGGGCAGCGCTGCAAACCCTTCCTCGCCGAGCTGCTGCCACTCCGCAGCCGACAACGAGCGAGCGGCGAGCGGCAGGATGTGCTGTTCCTCGGCGCCGAGGTGCGCACCGACGATTGACGCCCGGGACGCGTCGCCGACGGCCGTGCCGCGCACCAGACCGGGCGCGAGGCGGAACTCCCGGCGAAACGCGGTATGCACGGCGATCATGTCCCGGGTGTCGACGCATTCTGTGGTCGAGGCGGTCATAGAAGTCTCCGGAGAGTCGAAAGAGGTGGCGTCAACTGCTGGAAAGGACTGACCCTCTGTTGGAGGGGACATTCCTGTTCTGCTTGGCGCCACGCGGTTTGTGGGGTGGGTTGAGTGTTACTTTCGTAGGGAGTGGGGTCATCGGATGCGGGTGCGGAGTTTTTGGGGTCCGGTGCCGGATGTTTGGCGTCCTACACTTTCGGCATGGCGGGGGGTTTGCGACCAGGGGCGGGGCTGCTGGAGCGAGGCGGGGAGCTGGCGCGCATCGAGGCGGCGGTCGCGGCCCTGGGCGGCGGATGCGGCGGCGTGCTGCTCATCCAGGGCGCCGCCGGTATCGGCAAGAGCGCGCTGTTACGCACCCTGTGCGAGCACGCCGCCGGGCAGGGCCTGCCGACGCTGACCGCGCGGGCCAGCGAGCTGGAACGCGACTTCGGTTTCGGCGTGGTTCGGCAGCTACTCGAACAGCGGGTGGTTCGTGCCGGCGAATCGGAGCGGGCCGAGTTGTTAGCCGGCGCAGCGGGCCTGGCGGGTCCGGTGTTGGGCCTGGGCAGTGGGGGTGTGGGGGATTCGTTTGCCGCGCTGCACGGGTTGTACTGGCTGGTGGCCAACCTTGCCGTTGGTGCTCCGGTGGTGTTGGTGGTTGATGATTTGCAGTGGGCGGATGAGCCGTCGTTGCGGTGGCTGGTCTATTTGTGCCACCGGCTGGAGGGATTGCCGGTGCTGGTGGCGGCCAGCACCCGCCCGCCGCGTCCGGGACAGTCCCCGCTGCTGGCCGAACTACTCGCCATGAGCGGGGTGCAGATTCTGTGTCCTGGTCCGCTCGGTGAGTCGGCGGTGGCCCAACTGGTCTGCGAGGGGCTGGGTACCCAGCCCGACCCGGTGTTCGTCGAAGCGTGTGCGACGGTCACTGGGGGTAATCCGTTTGTGTTGCGCGAGTTGATTTTCGACTTGGCCGCAGCCGGTGTTGACCCGGTGGCGGCGCAGGCGGCGGGTCTGGCTGACCGTGTCCCAGCTCAGGTGGACCGGGTGGTGTTGGCCCGGTTGGGGAGGTTGGACCAGACCGCGGTGCGGCTGGCGCAAGCGGTGGCGGTGTTGGGTGAGGGCAGTGGACTGCGTCTGGCGGCGGCGTTGGCCGAGCTGACCATCGACGCCACCGCGGCAGCAGCGGACGCGCTGGTGACTGCTGAGCTGTTGGCCGAGGGCCGGCCGTTGCGCTTCGTACACCCACTGGTGCACTCGGCGATCTATGAGCAGCTCCCGTCCGGCGCACGCGCCCAGGCTCACGCACGTGCCGCCCGACTTTTAGCCGACGGGGGTGTAGAGCCGGAGCAGGTTGCTGTGCAGTTATTGGCCTGTGAGCCGGTGGGCGATGCGAATGCCGTGCAGGCGTTGCGAATGGCTGCGGCGACGGCATTATCCCGGGGCGCTCCTGAGACCGCGGTGACCTATCTGCGCCGGGCGCTGAACGAACCGCCTGCAGAATGTGTCCGTGCTGCGGTATTGGGCGAGCTAGGCGGTGCTGAGCGAGTCGCCCGTGATCCGGCTGCTGTGGTGCATCTGGAGCAGGCCTGGCTGGCCACCACCGACCCAGTAGCCCGCGGTCGACTTGCCAGCCAGCTGGCAAACGTGCTGTTTTTCACTGCTGGTTTCGCGCGCTCCTTTACCGTGCTGCAGGCCGGACTGGACGACCTCGGCGACCGCGACCCGCACCTAGCGGCGCTCCTGCATGCCCACAAGGGGCTGGAGATGGTGTGCGGCGCCCCGACCGAAGCGCCGGAGGTCACGCTGGGACGGTTGCGTGAGCTGGCCACACGGGACACTCCCGCCAGCCGCTCAGCGCAGCTTGCGCTGGCAGATTTGCTTGCTGTCCGCGGCGAGAGTCGCGATGAGGTGGCCCGGCTGGTCGAACGCGGGTGGGACAACGGGCGGTTTCTGATCGAGGAGACCTCCGAGGCATTGCCCGTGATCATGGCCGGCTGGGCCCTCGTCCACATCGACGAGCTGGACCGCGCCCAGGTACTGGCCGAGGCGATGCTGGCCGACGCTCAGGCGCACGGGTCAGTGGCCGGCTTCCTGAGTGCCACCGGCCGCCGGGGATGGGTCGCGTTGCGCCGCGGTGAGCTGGCCGAGGCCGAGGCCGATACCCGCGCCGGATTCGAGCTGGCCACCGAACACAACCTGCCCTTCAACGTTGCCATTCACGCCGCCACCTTGGGCCTGACACTGCTCGAACGCGGGGACCTTGGGCAGGCAGCTGCTGTTGTCGACGGCGTGACCCTCATTCCGGCTCTCCTGGAGACGCCATATGGGCGTGCTTTTTTGGAGGCGCGGGGCCGGGTACGTCTAGCCCGCGGGCAGCGGGAGCAGGCCATCGCCGACCTGCGTCAATGCGGTCAATTAGCCGCTAGAGTTCAGGTAGTCCCCAACTTGTTCGCGTGGCGCACGGCGCTGGCGCTGGCGGTGGCGCCCGAACAGCCGCAGCAAGCACGGGAGCTGGCGCAGGCGGAGCTGGACCTGGCCCGCCGCGCTGGTGCACCACGCGCGATCGGCATCGCACTGCGGGTCTGCGGGATACTCACCGGCGGCAAAGACGGAATCGAGTTGCTGGAGCAGTCCGTCGCCGTCCTCGAACCCACCCCTATGCGGCTTGAGCTGGCGCATTCGCTGACCGAGCTGGGCGCTGCGCTGCGCCGGGCTGGGACGCGCACCGCCGCCCGCGAATCCTTGCGCCGCGCCCTTGATTTAGCTGCCCGCTGCGGCGCCACACCGCTGGCCGAGCGAGCCCGCGAGGAGGCGGTAGCCGCCGGCGCCCGCCCCCGCCGACCCTGGACCAGCGGCGTGCACGCCCTGACTCCCAGCGAACTGCGAGTCGCCCGCCTAGCTGCGCAAGCGATGGGTAACCGGGACATCGCTCAAGCGCTGTTCATCACTACCAAGACCGTCAGCGACCACCTTTCCAGCGCCTACCGCAAACTCAACATCAATGCCCGCGATCAACTCGCCACAGCCTTGAGCGCTGATCACGCCCTGCTGTCTTCACACGATCGAGGTTGAGCTCGACGTACTGACCAGATCTTGCGCATTCTCCTTCCTATGCGGACCGAGGAGGGCGTCGAGACGAGATGCTTGAGCTGCAGGTGCGACGGACCACACCGCTCCACCACGCCCGTACCTGGGCATCCCGGCGGGTAGAGGTGGAGTTGTTGGAGCGCGCCCGGGAGCTTTCGCGCATCGAGCAGGTGATCGAGGCCCTGGGGCGCGGGCACGGGGGTGTGCTGGTCATCGAGGGCGCCGCTGGGATCGGCAAGAGCACGCTGTTACGCGCTCTGCGCGAGGCCGCAGCCGAGCAGGAGTTGCAGACGTTGACCGCACGGGGCAGCGAGCTGGAACGCGACCTGGGCTTCTGCGTGGTCCGGCAGCTTCTGGAGACGCGGCTCGTTCGGGCCGGTGAGTCTGAGCGGGCTGAGTTGCTGGCCGGCGCGGCGAGGTTGGCAGGCCCGGTGCTCGGCCTCGGCGATGACGGTGTGGGTGATTCGTTTGCGGCGCTGCATGGGCTGTACTGGCTGGTCGCCAATGTGGCGGCGATCGGGCCGGTGGTGCTGGCGGTTGATGATCTGCAGTGGGCCGACGAGCCATCGTTACAGTGGCTGGCCTACCTGTGCCACCGGCTGGAAGACCTGCCGGTACTGGTCGCGGTCGCTACCCGACCACCGCGTCCCGGACACTCCAAGCTGTTGGCAGAGCTGCTCGCCGTCGGCGGGGCACAGATTCTGTGTCCTGGTCCGCTCAGCGAGCCCGCGGTGGCCCGGCTGTTACATGACGGGTTGGGCACCCAGCCCGAACCATCATTTGTCTCGTCGTGTGCAGAGGTCAGCCGCGGTAATCCGTTCGCGCTCCGTGAATTGATCTTCGATCTGGCCGAAGACGGTGTCGCGCCGGTGGCGGCGCAGGCGGCGAGTCTGGTCAAGCGTGTCCCGAACCAAGTAGGGCGGGCGGTGCTGGCGCGGTTGGGACGGCTGGATGAGCCGGCCGCGCGGCTGGCGCGCGCGGTGGCGGTACTGGGGGACGGCACCGACCTGCGCCTGGCGGCGGCGATGGCCGATCTCGACATGGAGGCGGCCACTACGGCGGCTGATGTTCTGTTGACAGCCGATCTGCTCGGCGCGGGCCGACCGCTGGAGTTCGTCCATCCGCTGATCCGTTCTGCGGTGTATGAGCAGCTTGCACCCGGTGCGCGGGCACAGGCGCATGCGCGTGCCGCTCGGCTGCTCATCGGCGAGAGTGCTGGGTACGAGCGCGTCGCCGCGCAACTCCTGTTGTGTGAGCCAGCTGGTGATCCAGAGGCCGTGCGCGCGTTGCGTGGGGCTGCGCAGGCGGCACTGGCCCGGGGCTCCCCCGGGACCGCGGTTGGCTATCTGCACCGAGCCCTTTCCGAGCCGCCACCCGGCCCCGTCCGTGCTGCGGTGCTGGCCGAGCTGGGAAGCGCGGAAAGAATCGGCCGCGACCCGGCCGCTGTGATGCATCTCGAGCAGGCCTGGCAGGCGACCCATGAGCCGGTGGCACGCGCGCGGCTCGCCGGTCAGCTGGCGGATGTGCTGATGTACTCCGCCGACTTGGCTCGCTGCTCGGCTGTGCTGCAGGCCGCGCTGGACGATCTCGGTGACCGCGACCCCGACCTGGCGGTGCGCCTGTACGTCCACAAGGCGGTCGTGGAGTTCGGCAGCGTTCACCCGACCGACGCGCAGGAGGTCAGCCTTGGGCGGTTGCGTGAGCTGGCCGCACAAGACCTTTGCGCCAGCCGTTGGGCGCAGCTGGTATTGGCAGGTCTCCTGGCTATCCGTGGCGAGGGTTGTCATGAGATCGCCGAGCTGGTCGAGCGCGGGCTCGATAACGGCCGGTTGCTGGCCGAGGAGACCTCCGAAGCAGTGCCCGCCATCCTGGCCCTGTGGGCCCTCATCTTCACCGATGAGCTGGTACCCGCCCACACGCTGGCCGAGGCGATGCTGGCCGACGCCCACACGCGCGGATCGGTGGTAGGACTCGAGGTCGCGAGCGGGCGGCGGGGACTGGTCGAGCTGCGACGCGGCGCGCTGGCCGAAGCCGAAGCCGACCTCCGCGCCGCAGTCGAGCTGACCACCGAGCACCACATGGCCCTCAGCGTTCCCCTCCACGCCGCCTACCTGAGCGTCACGCTGCTCGAACGCGGAAAACTGGAGGAGGCAGCTGCTCTTGTCGAAGGAATCCCCCTTGACCCCACTATGGTGCGGCCGTCCAGCGTCGAGGCGGTCATTGTGGAGTCGCGGGCCCGGGTACGCCTGGCCCGAGGGCTCCGCGACCAGGCCGTTGCCGACCTGCGCCGCTGCGGGCAACTCGCCGACCGCGCCCGGCTGCACAACCCCAATTACCTCGCCTGGCGCTCAACGCTGGCGCTCGCGCTAGTACCCGAAGATCCCCGAGAGGCACGGGAACTAGCCCAGGCCGAGCTCGAGCTGGCCTGCCGCGCCGGATCTTCGCGCGCGATCGGTATTGCGCTGCGGGTCTGCGGCATCCTCGCCGATGCCCAGCCCAAAATCGAGCTGCTCGAACAATCCGTCGCCGTCCTCGAATTCTCCCCCGCGCAGCTTGAGCTGGCCTACTCGCTGACCGAGCTGGGTGCGGCGCTACGGCGCAGCGGAGCGCGCCTGGCCGCGCGCCAGCCATTGCGCCGCGCCCTTGATCTCGCCCATCGCTGCGGCGCCACCCCCCTGGTCGAGCGCGCCCGCGACGAGGCAGTCGCCGCCGGCGCCCGCCCCCGCCGACCCTGGACCACCGGCGTGCACGCCCTGACCCCCAGCGAGTTCCGGGTCGCCCGGCTGGCCGCCCAACCATTGAGCAATCGCGACATCGCCCAAGCCCTGTTCATCACCACCAAAACCGTCAGCGACCACCTGTCCAGCGCCTACCGCAAACTCAACATCTCCTCCCGCAACCAACTCGGCACTACGATGGCCGCCCATATCTCACCGTAGCCGACGCCTGCCATGCTGTTTTAGTTGATCAACCACTCGGAGTGAACGACACCGGAAAGGACTGAAGTCCTCGAATGATCATGCTCGGTCGCCACTGCAACTGATCAAGGGGTACGGCTGGGCGCAGATCCGGCATTCGGCGAAGCAACGTACTGATGGCGATCTGGCCCTCGATACGGGCAAGCGCTGCTCCGAGGCAGAAGTGGATGCCCTTACCGAACGCGAGATGGTGGTTGTCGGTTCTGGTGATGTCCAACCGATCGGCGTCGGCAAAGTGGGTCTCGTCACGATTGGCTGAAGCCAGGACAACCAGCACCTGATCGCCTTGCGTGATGGTCACGCCGTGGCACTCGATGTCAGTGCTGGCGTAGCGGATTGTCGATGTTTCTGAAGGGCCGGTGTAGCGCAGCAGCTCCTCCATCGCGGACCCGATCAGGCGAGGGTCGCGGAGGAGCATGCCGAGCTGGTCGGGATGGGCCAGCAGAGCGCGCATCCCGTTGCCGATGAAGTTGACCGTGGTCTCATGCCCCGCGATGATCAGCACGAAGACCGTGGCGAGCAGCTCGTCCGCGCTCAGCGCGTCACCCTCCTCCCGGGCTTGGACCAGGCCAGTGACCAGGTCGTCCCGTGGATCGGCACGTTTACGCTCGCACAGCGCACGCAGGTAGTCGCTGAACTCGGCCAGCGCAGCGCGCCGCCAGGCTGGGAGTGACTCTCCGGTGGAGAATGGCTCGTCCGAGATGGCGGCGTTTGACCAGATCCGGAACTGGGCGCTGTCCGCGGAGGGCACTCCGAGCAGCTCGGTGATGACCATGATCGGTAGCGGGAATGCGTAATCGTCGATCAGGTCCATCCAACCGGCGGGCGCGATAGCCTCGAGCAGCTGGTCGGTGATCTGCTGGACACGTGGGCGGAGTCGCTCGACCAGACGGGGAGAAAATGCTTTGCGCACCAGCGCCCGTAACCGCGTGTGGTCCGGCGGGTCAGAGCTGATCATGCTTTTCGTCAACGACCGGACCTCGTCAGGAAGGTCGTCGAACGGCCGAGTTTTCACCAGGCGGGGATCACACAGCGCTCGTTGCGCATCGTCGTAGCGGGTGATCAGCCAGCGCCGGCCGCCGCTGGGGAGCGTGACACAATGGACGGGTTGGCTGGCGCGTAGGTGCGCGTAGGCCGGGTACGAATTGGACTTTGCGGCGGGACTAACCGGATCTCCCACTACGGACTGTGTCATCGCATTGTCCCTTTCGGCGTTCGCTGCTCGATCCTCCAGAACCAGCACCAGTGTTTCGTTGTCGCCATGTTTGGGCATCGGACGAGCTGGCGGAGGTTTTGCCCGATGGCGCCGGATATTTGGGCCCTAGACTTCCTCCATGGCAGGGGGCACGTTGCCGATCGGGACAAGCCTGTTGGAGCGCGAGTGGGAACTTGCGCGCATCGAGCAGACGGTCGCCGCCGTAGCACGCGGGCACGGGGGTGTGCTGGTTGTCCAAGGTGCTGCCGGGATCGGCAAGAGCACCCTGTTGCGAGCGGTGTGCGAGCAGGCAACCGGGCAGGGGTTACCGACGTTGACCGCGCGGGCCACGCGGATCGGTGATCGGCTTCCTGGCTGCCACCGCCCGGCGAGGACTGATCGCGCTGCGACGCGGTGCGCTGGCCGAGGCCGAAGCCGACACTCGGACCTCTCTGGAGCTGGATGCCGAACACAACCTGACCCTCGCCGTTCCCTTGCACGCCGCCTATCTCGGCCTGACGCTGCTCGAACGCGGCAAACTCGACCAGGCAGCTGCCGCCGTGGAAGAGATCGCCCCCGACCTCAGCATTGTGGCGCCGTCGATTGCGGCCACTCTCCTGGAGGCACGTGGCCGGGTGCGTCTGGCCCGCGGTCAGCGCGCGCAGGCCATCGCCGACCTGCGCCACTGCGGGCAACTCGCCGATCACATGCGGCTGTACAACCCCAACCTCTTCACCTGGCGGTCCGCGCTGGCACTCGCGCTGGCGCCCGAACACCCGCGCGAGGCACGCGAGCTGGCCCAGGAAGAGCTTGAGCTGGCCCGCCGCGCGGGTTCTTCCCGGGCGATCGGCATCGCCCTGCGGGTCTGCGGACTCCTCGCGGACGCCCAGCACAGAATCGAGTTGCTCCAACAGCCCGTCGCCGTGCTCGAACCCACCCCCATGCGGCTGGAACTGGCGCATTCGCTGACCGAGCTGGGCGCTGCGCTGCGCCGTGCCGGGGCGCGCGTCGCCGCCCGGCAACCACTACTCCGCGCCCTGGATCTCGCCCACCGGTGCGGGGCCACTCCCCTGGCTGAGCGCGCCCGCGACGAGGCATTGGCCGCCGGCGCCCGACCCCGGCGCCCTAGAACCACCGGCTTGCACGCCCTGACCCCCAGCGAACTGCGGGTCGCCCGGCTGGCCGCCCAATCCATGAACAACCGCGACATCGCCCAAGCCCTGTTCATCACCACCAAAACGGTCAGCGACCACCTCTCCAGCGCCTACCGCAAACTCAACATCGCCTCCCGCAACCAACTCGCCACCGCCATGGCCGCCCAGGCGCCACCCGCAACGCAATAGTCAGTGGGGACTATCGGTAGAACCCGGGCTATCAGGTCATCCGGCAGCGGATCATTGAAGTCCTCGGGAACCTCGAACAGTCCCCGATCCTGACCCAGTACCCGTGGTGTTGGCGAGGTATGGGTACCAGCCGGGCGACGGGGTCGCCGCCACGAGTAATCGTGATCTCCTCACCGAACGCAACGGGATCGAGCCGCATCAGGTGCTCGCCGTCCGGCCCGTTGCCACCGGCGACGCGCACGTTCCCATGTCGGATGCTCGACCGGCGATATGGGGAACAAATCTCCTGCTACTTGGGGACTCCGCTGTCTGCGGAATCGGGAATAGTCGGTACCCTCAGGCTGTGAACGGCCATTATGTACCTCGGCTCGCCGATGAGCTGATCAGCGAGCTGCTCGCGGAGTTTCCCGCTCTGCTGCTGGTTGGACCGCGGGCCAGCGGCAAGACGACGACAGCAGCGCGGCATGCCCGCAGCGTGATCCGGCTCGACGAGCCTCGCCAGGCGGCCGTCGTCGAGGCTGATCCGGACGCCGCCCTGCGGGACCGTGCCGAGCCGGTACTGATCGACGAGTGGCAGCTTGTCCCGTCGGTACTGGGAGCCGTCAAACGCGCTGTCGATGCCGTTCCCCGACCCGGCCGGTTCATCGTCACCGGGTCGGTGCGCGGCCGCCTGGATTCCCCGACCTGGCCCGGCACCGGACGGTTGATCCAGGTCGACATGGGGACGCTGACCATCCGCGAGATCATCGGCGATAAGCTGCACCAGCCCCCGTTTCTGCTGCGGATCGCATCGGATGGCGTCGCGGGGCTGCTCCCGGCCCAGGGAGCCCCGAGCGAGCCTCCCGACCTGCGGGACTATCTCGAACTGGCCCTCCAGGGTGGCTTTCCCGACATGCTCGGACGGACCGAACGTGGTCGCAGGCTGTGGTCGAGGAGCTACCTGGACCAGTTGTTCACCCGGGATGTCGATCAGCTCGATGGCCGGCGTGATCCTGGCCGGCTTCGCCGCTTCTTCGAGGCTTACGCGCTGAACACCGCCGGTGTGGTGCCGTTGGCCACCTTGCTTGAGATCGCTGAGATCGACCGCAAGACCGGGGAGGCCTATGAGGGTTTGCTGCGTGATCTCTTCGTGATCGACACTGTCCCGGCGTGGAGCACCAACCGTCTCAAGCGGCTGGTTCGCTCGCCCAAGCGTTACGTCGTGGATCCCGGACTCGTCGCCGGGGCGTTGCAGCTCACGGTTGATGCGGTCCTGCGCGACGGCGACCTGTTCGGCCGGCTGCTCGACACCTTCGTGTTCGGGCAGCTCCGCGCCGAGCTGCAACTGGGTTTCCCCCAGCCCAGGCTTTACCACCTGCGGGATCGCAACGGCGACCACGAAGTCGATCTCATCGCCGAGCTGGATTCTCACCGGCTTGTCGCCATCGAGGTGAAGGCGACCGCGGCACCGCGGATCGACTCGGCCAGGCACCTGATCTGGCTCCGTGATCAGCTTGGTGAGCGGTTCACCGCTGGCGTGGTGCTACACACCGGCCCTCGAATCTTCCCGCTCGACGACCGGATCATCGCCGCGCCGGTGGCCACGCTCTGGAGCTGAACCAGGTACTACCCCGCCCACTCGATCGGCACGTCATACTGGCGCAGCAGTGGATCCGCGGTGAGCAGAGTCAGGCCGTCGCACTGCGCCTGAGCAACGAGCATCCGGTCGCGTACTTGATCGCTACTTCCCACGAGCTCGCCGCGGACAGGAGCAGTTCGTGCCCACCGCCGGTAGGCTGAGGGCGCGCACAAGGGCGCAGCCGGGTCCGCGGGAAGGACTGAGTCCACCTTGAGCTCGTCGGCAGGCTCCGATTGACCATCTTCTTCGGCCTTGCGTAGCGGACCAGAAGGCATCAGGAGGAGATGACGATGGGATCTCAGCTGCCCGAGCGACCCGATCTGGGCCAGCTGCGCCGCCAGGCAAAAGACCTACAGCGCGCAGCCAACGGAGGCGAGGCGGGCGCGTTGGCCCGGATCATTGCCGTACTCCCGGCTACGTCGTCCGGTGAGCGGGTGCCGCTGGCCGCTGCTCAGTTGGCGATAGCCAGGGAGCACGGGTTCACCAGCTGGCCCCGGTTGAAGACAGTGACCGAACTGCTCGGTATGGGCCCGGCAGATCGAGTGGATGCCTTCCTCGAGGCGAGCGTGGGCAACGGTCAGGCGCGGGCGGCTCGGATGCTCGCGGATAATCCAGGACTGGCGACCCACGACTTTCGGACCGCGCTGGTACTGGGCGATGCCGCCCGAGTGCACCAGTTGCTCAAAAACCGGCCCGAGCTGGCCCACCGGCCCGACGCGCGGTCGGGCTGGCCGCCGCTGCTCGGCGTGTGCAGTTCCCGCTGGCATCAGATCGATCCGGCCCGCGAGGAGGGACTGCTGGCAGTTGCCCGGATACTGCTGGATGCCGGCGCCGACCCGATGACATCGGTCGGCGAGCGGGGCGAGCGGGTGCACTGCTCGGCATTGTTCGGCGCGGCCGGCACAGCCAATAACCCGTCGATCACCCAGCTGCTGCTCGAACGCGGTGCCCGCGTGGACGACCACACCGTGTACCTGGCTGCGTTCCACCGCGACCACCGCTGCTTGCGGCTGCTGCTCGACCACGGAGCGGATTGGGCGCAGAGCACCGCGCTCGCGGCACCGATCAGCCAGCGTGACGTCGAAGGGGTCCGGCTGCTGCTCGCTGCCGGGGTGAACCCGCGCCGGCCGTTGCCGGCAGAGTTGCTCGGCGAGGCCTACACCGACCGGCCACCAGTCAATCCGGTCGGCGCAGCGATCGAGTTCGACTGCTCGGCCGAACTGGTCGAGTCGCTGCTGGCTGCCGGCGCTGACCCCGACGCGCCGGGCTTGTCCGGCCGCTCGCCCCACCAGACCGCAACCGCGCATGGCCGCTATGAGCTGCTGGACATGCTGGCCCGGCACCGCGCGCAGGACGACTCCAGCGAACTGGACGCGGCGCTGGGCGCCCTCGCGACCGCCGACCGCCCCAAGATCGACCAACTGCTGACCGCTGACCCTGGCATGCCCGGTCGGTTCACCGCAGCAGACCAGGCGATCCTGTGCCGCGCCGCTGATCGGGGAGACGCTGAGGCGGTCCGGCTCATGCTCGACATCGGATTCCCGGTCGCCCTGCGCTCCACGGACGACGACGGGCCGACCGTCCTGCACCTCGCGGCCGCCGCCGGCAGCGACCAGGTGGTACGGCTGCTGCTCGCGCGTGGCGCCGACCTCGAAGCCACCGACACGACGTGGGATAGCACCCCGCTGGTCTGGGCCAGCGTCGGAAGCGGACTGCACCTGGGCCACAACCCGAGCCCGGACTGGGTCGCCACCGTGCAAACCCTGCTCGACGCCGGCGCCGACACCCGCAATGCCCGGCCCGGACCCGGCAAAGCCCCGAGCGACGACGTGGCCGCGCTGCTGCTCGCCCACGGCATCTACCCACTCGACGATAACGACGACTGAACCTGGGCGACCGGAGGAGGAACGATGGATATCGGGATCGGACTGCCTTCGACCATTCCCGGTACCAGCGGAGCCGCTGTGCTGGAGTGGGCCCGGCAAGTGTTCCTCACGACCGGACTGGGCAACGCCCGAGCCGCTATGGTCGCGCCATGGCGACCGAGGCCTTGATCGCGTGGCTCCGCGATTCCGATCCGGCCTTGCGATGGCAAGTGGAGCGTGATCTTGTGCGCGAACCACCCGAGGTCTGGGAAGCAACGCGGGGGAAGATCGCGACCGAGGGCTTCGGCGCGCGCCTCCTCGCCCTCCAGGACCCGGACGGCCAGTGGGCAGGCGGTGCGTTCTTCCCGGCAGGCTTCGACTTTCAGGATCCTGAAGCAGCAGAACAGGGCGCGCAGCCCTGGACGGCGACGACGTGGACGCTCAACTCGCTGCGGGAGTGGGGCCTGGATCCCGCTGTCCTGCGCGAGCGCCGCACGGCCGAGCTCCTCGCCGAGAACAGCCGCTGGGAGTACGAGAACCGGCCGTACTGGGACGGCGAGGTCGACTGCTGCATCAACGCCTGGACGGTCGCGAACGGTCTGTGGCTCGGCGCCGACATCACCGGCATCGCCGACTGGTTCCTCGAGCATCGACTGCCCGACGGCGGCTGGAACTGCGAGTGGGTCGAGGGCTCGACGCGATCGTCATTCCACTCGACGCTCAACTCCCTCAAGGGACTGCTCGCCTACGACGTCGCGACCGGGGGCACGGACGCCACGCGCGCTGCGCGGCACAGCGGCGAGGAGTACTTCCTGCAGCGCGGGCTGTTCCGCCGGCTCTCGACGGGCGAGCCGGCGGGACCATGGGTCGACCGCTTCGCCTACCCGTTCCGCTGGCGCTACAGCGTGCTGAACGCGGCGGAGTACTTCCACCAGGCGGCACTGTTCGACGGCGCTGCGCCGGACCCGCGCGTGGCTGACGCGATCGAACTCGTCCGGGCCGCCCGGCAGCCGGACGGCACCTGGCTCCAGGCCGGTCGGCAACCCGGGCAGGTGTGGTTCGAGGCCGACGCACCGGCGGGGGAGCCGTCGAAGTGGCTGACCCTGTTCGGGACACGAGTGCTCGACTGGTGGGACTCCCAGGCTCGCTAGCGTCCCACCGGCGACGTGCCCGAACAGCAGCCAGCTGGCCCTCAGTGTCGGGTGCGAAGGTCGAGGGTGACGGCAGCCTCGGCGAGCTTGGCCAGCCATCCCTGCGACAGCTCGGCGTCGCTGTATTCGTCGTGCCAGTTCCACCACTCGTAGGGCGGGGTCTGGGGATAACCCTCGGGCGAGTCCTCCCACTGCTCCTGCCGCCCGAGCGCGGTCATATCGAGGTAACTGAAGGTGCTCCCCAACGCCTCGTCGCCACGGTTGTTGATGAAGTAGGTGCGGAACACGCTGTCATCGTCGCGGATGAACGCGTTCGTGCCGTGCCACTGGTCCACACCGAAGTCGGTGTCGAAGCCGTCGGTCATGGTGTACCAGGGCATGGTCCAGCCCATCCGCGCCTTCAGGCGCTCGATGTCCGGCTGCGGGGCGCGCGAGACCAAGACGAGAGTGGTGTCGCGGGCGTTGAGGTGGGCGAGGTGGCCGATCTGATCGGCGGTCACCAGGGAACAGCCACGGCAGGCATGGTCGGGCCAGCCGAACACACCGGGCTCGAAGAAGGCGCGGTAGACGATCAGCTGACGACGGCCCTCGAACAGGTCAAGCAGGCTCGCCTTACCCTGCGGTCCGTCGAACACATACTCCTTGTCCACCGCCAGCCACGGCATCCGCCGACGATCCGCGGCCAGCGCATCGCGGGCGCGGGTCATCTCCTTCTCTTTCGCCAGCAGCTGCTGGTGCGCAGCCTCCCACTCTTGCAGTGAGACGATCGGGGGTGTCTTCATGGTGATTTCCACCTTCCAGGTCAGGTTCAAGCTCAATCGACTTCCTCGGCTTCATGGGTTAAGGCCCGCCGGAATGCGGTCGTCATCGGTAGCTGGCCTCGTACTGGTCATGGCGACGGAACCACGACAGGTCGCCCTCGTTGCGGCCCAGCGGCGCGCGGTCGAGCCACTGCCACATGTTCCAGAACGCGTCGACGCCCCGCGAATAGGCGGAGTACGTGTGGTACACGACGCCGTCCTCGAGCGCGAATGCGCTCATGCCGGGTCCCTCGTACGGCAGGTGCGCGGGATCGAGCTGCCAACCTGCCAGCGGCCGGAAGTTGTACGACCCGCCGTTCGCGACCGACTCCTCGGTGAAGGACACGTTGAAGTCGACGTTGAAGTCGCTGCGTCCCGACGACGCCCACGGGAAATTCCATCCCATCCGGTCCCGATACGCCAGCAGCTTGTCCAGCGGTGCACGGGAGACGGCGGTGAACGCGACGTCGTGGTTCTGGAGATGGAGATGCGTCTCGTCGAAGCCGTCGGCGACCGACGAGCAGCTCTGGCAGCCTTCATCCCAGTCGGGGGCGAACATGAAGTGGTACACGAGCAACTGCGAACGCCCGCGGAACAGGTCGGCGAGCGTGACTTTGCCGTCCTCGGTGTCGAAGAGGTAGTCCTTGTCGATGCGCACCCACGGCAGCTCCCGTCGCTGGCGGGCGAGGTCGTCGTTCAGGCGGGTCAGCTTCTTTTCGGCATTGAGCAGCTCGAGTCGGGCTTCGAGCCACTCGTCACGGGTTCCGGTGCGGTGATTCGCCATGATTTCCCTCCAATTTCGCGGTTGTGCACAGTGGGTTTGTGGTGTGCCGGCGAGCCGATTGCCGGGCTCACCGACTGAGGTGTTGCTTCAACGCGTCGAGCGGGCCGTCCCAGTCGCGGGCCAGCGCAGCCAGGAACTGTTGGGCCACTTGCATCGGGGCGGAGCGCAGCCGGTAGCGCACCCGGCGCCGCTCCCCCGGTTCGGCCGTCACCAGGCCGGCCTCGGCCAGCAGGGCCAGGTGTTTGGCGATCGCCTGCCGGGTGATCGGCAGGTGATCGGCCAGGTCGGTGGCGGTGGCGGGACCGCCTGAGGCCAGCGCGGCCAGGATGGCGCGCCGGCTCGGGTCGGCCAGGGCGACGAAGACCGCTTCGGCGATCGCCTCGATGTCAGGCGGCATCGAGGTAGTCGACCAGGTCGCCCAGCTCGCTGGCCCAACCCTGAGTGTGGCTGTCGTACTCCTTGCGGTAGGTGTCGTCCGGCAACTGAGCGAAGCCGGTTTCGACCACGGTCAGCCGCGTGCCCGCACCGACGGGCTCGAGGGTGAACTCGACATAGGTGCGGCGCGGATCGTCATCGGGCAGGCCGTCCATGGACCAGGTGAAGCCGAACACCGCCGGCTCCTCGACCCGTTCGACCCGCATGTCGACGGTGTGGCCGCCGGTCCACGTCATCTGGGCCGATCCGCCCGGGCGCAGGTCGATCGTCGCCTGGTTGCCGAACCAGCTGCCCAGACCCTCGGCCGTGGTCAGCGCAGCCCACACCGTGGCCGGCGGGCGGGCGATCTCGACGACCCGCTCGATGCGATCGGGGAATCCCATGACAGCCTCCAACGAGTAGCAACTGATCGGTTGCTAACCACGCTATAGCAACCGGTCGATTGCGTCAATGTGCCGGCGCTCCGGTGCCAGCGAACACGTCAGTGGCGCCTATGCCGGAGACATGACAGCGGCGCACTCCGTTGAGCTACCTCCGCATGGTGGCGCCCCAGTGGAGGCGGTGGACGCTGCGGTCGATGGCCAGGTGGTGTATCTGATGCGCGACGGTCAGCCGGTCGCGGCGGTGGTCCCGGCCGATGTAGCGACGGCGGGGGCTGCGGCGGTCGAGGCGCTGGAAGAGGCCGAGGACATCCGGGCCGCTCGTGCTGCCCTGGCTGACCAGGCACCTCGTGTCCTGCTGTCGGAGATACTGGCCGAGTACGCCGATGATCTCGCTGAATACCCTGCCATAGACGCTCGGTGAGCGATCGCTACGCCGTCGAATTCGAGCGGTCCGCGAAGAAGAACCTTGATCGGCTCGACGGCCCGGTTCGTGCGCGTGCTGCGCAAGGTTGCTGCGTTGGCGGATGATCCCCGGCCATCTGGCGCAATTCGACTGGTTGGTACTGATGAGCTGTGGCGCATTCGGATCGGGGACTACCGTGTGGTCTACACGATAGAGGATGACCGGCTCGTGGTGATCGTTGTTCGGATCGCGGGACGCGGCAAAGTCTACCGCGACATCTGATCCCCGCTGTCGTGGTCAATCACGTCGGGCCTTGTTGCCGCTGCCGCTAGGTCGGACAAACAGCTCGACGAGGCTGGCGTACTCGCGGGCGTCTTCGAGGTCGTGATCAGGACCGGGATCAGCTTTCCGAACGCGAGTAATGATCGTGCACCGCGTTGAGCTGACGGATCCAGAACTCCTCTTTCGACCGAGCCGATGCGCCATGCCGCAGCAGCGAGAGTTGGGTTGCGAGGTGGTAGAAACCAGGCCCGGCATCGATGTGATGGGTTAGCTGTCCTCGTCGTCGCAGTCGACGGGGCTTCCCATGTTCGCGAGGTACTCGGCGAATGCGGCGTCGTCCCATTCGGCGTCGACGAGTTCAGGATTGGGGTGATCGTTTGCGGTGTCGAACGGTTCGGAGAACTTCAGCAAGTCGAGCAGGAACCGAAAGGTGTGCTCCACCAATTGAGGCTCGTCGACCCACAGTCCGAATTCGAGGTGCTCGGCGGCGCCTTGGGTCCAGTTGGCCGAGCCAAGCCAGGCCCGGCACGGCCGGAACCTGAACTGCGGCCCCCACTCGCCGTCCTCGTCGTTGTCGTAACCCCAAGCGTCTCCGAGGGCCAGCAGCTTGGCGTGGATGAGCGGTGCTGACCTGTCGCCACGCCAACCGGCCCGCCTCACTGGCCCCAACTCGGCGAGAGACTCGCCAGCCAAACCGCTCGGGCCGATGATCGGCCGGTGTCCGTCAAGGCGAACGAGCCCGACCTCGTCGAAACCGGGCAAGTAGACCGTGGGCAAGGCTTGGCCATTGGCATGCAGCGCTTGTGCAGCTCGCAGATCATTGGCGCCCTTGGTGATCACGATGCAGCAACCGCCGAGAGTCGCAAGCGCTGCGGTCATGCGCTCGTGGCTCATCCAGGGAACGCAGCCGATAGCCGCGGGCATTGACCATCGCCGGTACGAGGACTCGTGCGGCTGCGATGCGAAGGCGACGACACCGTCGATGAGGTCGTCGACGACGGATCCAAAAGAGACAGAGCCGCCGGGCCAGGTACGGGGCTCTGTCCACCCGGCGAAGCGCTCGTCGCCAGACAGGGGCCGGTAGCGCCGATCTGCTCCTGCGCCACTCGTTCCCATCAACCCTCCGCTTCATGGTATGTCCCGTCGGCACCCACGCGGTGCGCCGTGCTGTCGACCACGGCGAGCACGTCGCTCACCAAGATGACCAACCCGTTCTTGGGCTGACATCCTCTCGCGGTGATCGACGCCGGGCCCAGTTGGGCTGCCCTCCGTCAGGGTCGGCAGCGGCGGATTCAGACCCGCAGGCGTCGACGTAGTGCCCAGCAGCCAACCGACCACCACTTCCAGTTCCAAGACGTTGCCCGGGGAGGACGAACCCTCGGTGGGACACCGGGTGAGCGATGGTTAGCTGGACCTCGTCCACATCGAAGGAGCGGCTGCATCAGGTGGCATCGTCCCAACCGCTAGCCAGGTCGGCCATCGCGCGGATCAGTAACACTCTGGCTTCGGCTCCGTACACCGCTGATTGCTGGAGCTGCTCGAACATCTTCGCGTAGAGCCGGATTTCGCGAGGCTGGGTAACCTCCAAAGAGGCCGTGGGTGTCTCGATTTCGACAATAGTGTCGTCAAAAATCCAGAAACCAACAGAGGTGAACACCGTACGGGGTACCGCCTCTGGGATGATGCCGAGGCTAACGCGGGGCAATGACATCACGCCGAGCAGGCGATCGAGCTGACCGGCCATGGTATCGAGATCACCCACGCGGACCCGAATCGCTTGCTCTTCGAGCACAACCACGAAGCGGCGAATGCCGGAGTAAACGATGCGCTGCCGCTCCATGCGGGCCTCGACAGCGGCGTCGAGGTCGTTCGGAGTATTCAGGAAATCGATAAAGTACGACAGCATTGCCGCCGAGTACTCAGCCGTCTGGAACAGACCGGGAATGATATTGTGCTCATAGATCCGGAATAGCGTGGTGCGTTCATAACGTGGCACGGATGACAGCGTGAGGCGCTTCATGCCGGCACGCGTCTGCCGCTGCCACTCCACATACATCGACTCAATGCTACGGGCGGTGGCGATCAGATCAGGGATCTGGGCTTCGGTGCGGCAGACGCGGCACCAGGCCTTAATGTTCTCCTCGGTGGGTGCCTGACTGCCGTTTTCAATGCGGCTAATCTTTGTGTAATGGCACCCGATGCCGACCGCCAAGGCTCGTCCCGTGAGACCCGCCTCTTTGCGGATCTCACGAAGACGGATGCCAAGAGCCTCACGGGCCTGCTTGGCGGGGCTAAGTCGGCCGGTACTCACTGTGGGGGATGGAGAACTTCCACACCTCCTCGAAAGACGTCCGACATAACTCGATCGCGCTGCGATTCCTCGTCCGGTGCCGGTCCACCACCAACCCGCTGCCGGCAAAGATCAGGAAGACCACGACCTCATCATCAAACAACCAGAAATCGTTGCCCGGTAGCGCCACCGTGGACACACGGCGCCGCGGAACCCAACGGATATCCTCGCCGGCTTCAATGAACGGCGACGTTACCTGAAATGCCCACTTCTGGTAGTCGGAGATTGGCTCCGACACGATATGTGCCCGCCGGAACACTTTGCCGGCCCGCGTTCCGGCACTGACCATGTCAAACCACGGTTGAAGCCACTCGGTGTCGTCCGGCTCGCCAGCCGCCCACTTACGAAGATGCGGTATCTCCTCAGCCGTGCCGTAGGAGTCGCGCATCTCCAAATGGATCGCGTCCCGCCCAAATGACGTGAAGAGCGCATCAAACTCGTCATCCGTAATGCTGTCCATCTAGACACCGACCAGCGCCGCAAATGCGGACCGTGAGACCTCGACACAGGTCTCATGGTCAGGGATGGTCATCTGCCCCAGCGCCTCGGTGTCCTTCACCCGCCGTCCCCTGATGATGTAGTTGCCGTTCTCGGAGATGTGCACGATGGGCGGAACAAGGTTCATCACGTCGCCGGTGAGCCCGTCCTTGGCGAGGTGGGCCAGAAGCGCCGCCGGCACCTCAACAACCGTCTCGTCGTCGGACACCACGATCATGGCCAGGATCTCTGGGTCGGTGACGATCCACCCCTGCACCACATATGAGTCGCGATCAGTGGCAAACAGGGTGGGTGAGTTCTTCGGGTAGGACTCCTTGCCCAGGAATGTCAAGTGCATCGCTGCCTCCTGTCCGAGCTGTTGCTGATTGTTGCAACCTCGTCCAGCTTCAACCCAGGTCACTCGCCTGTCAAGAACTGCGGCTCTCATCAAGCCTGCAACCTTCTGCAACAATCTTGGTCCGGTCATCGGGGACTCACTACCGTCACCGCATGACAGGAACTTTCCATCCCTATAGGCGGTGTGGGTGTATCGGTGCGTTGATAACGGCCGTCGGATCGAGGCAGGCATGACCGACTCCGAGGACGCGCGGCGGGTGTGGCGGGCCGCCGAGGTACCGGTGACCAGTAGCCAGGACAGCCTCGAGCACCTGGTGCGTGAGGAGGCGATAACGCCCGGGAGCGCGGGCTGTTATGTCGCTGTATGCGGAGGCTCGGTGCGGGCGGCGGCGCTGGCCTGTCCTCCGGGTCCACGGTGTCCGGCCTGCACCGCCGTGCACAACGCCGACGCAGGAAGTGCGCCGCGCCGGCACCGCCAGCGTCTGGCGGGGCTATGGGCCTGGTTGAATCTGGTTCGCCGCGGGCGACATCGGGCTGCCGGGACGACGGGCGGCGCGGTCGATGCAGGCTGACAGCCCGGATCTGGTGATCGCGATGCGACTGCTCGACAGTCTCAAGCTGTGCGGTTTCGAGTTCCGACGTGGCTGCTCGGGCGAGGACGGGCCACTAATGGGCCATCGTATCAGCGGCGATCGGGTCGATGTCGTCCTTATCGAGGGATTCAGTCGAGATTGCTTCGCGTGGCGCCAGCGGAGATCCTCGCTGATCATCCCCGGTAGCGGCCTGGTAGAGCGCCAGGTCGATGGCAGTGCGATAGATGTCCTGAATGAAGTGCTGATGTGGTAGACCCGATGGGAGATGCGATGGCTGACAGCCGACACGAGGATAAAACTGACCGTGACGGTCACAAAGAGGACTACGATCACTCGAAGACAAAAGACGTGAACGAATCTGGCGGCGGTAAACATGACAACGACGACAAGGGTGGCAAGTGAGTGACGTCGTTGCGTCATCGTGCTGGCGTACCCTATTCGCCGGAATACCGCGCGCAGTCTTCATTCCCGACATCATCTGGGTGGACGGCGGTTCCGGGGACGCGCTCGTGCCATTGTCCAGACACATCGATCCGGATGGCTGGAACGCTGCGGTGGCCGCGAACGCGCCCGTCATCACGCAGGTCGACTTCGGTGCGACGCCCACCGGCCAGAAAGGCAGCGTTCCGTCCAGCTCGTGCAGCCAGCCCAGCATCGTCGCGGACATGCTGGAGGCCCTCGACGTGCGGCCCGGGCAGTCCGTGCTGGAGATCGGCACCGGAACCGGCTGGAATGCCGCGCTGCTGGCGCACCTGGTCGGCGAGCACGGTCGGGTGGTCACGATCGAAGTGGATCCGTGCCTGGCCCAGGATGCCCGGCGCGCACTCGCTACCACCGGGTGCCACCCGCTCGTGATCACCGGGGACGGCCTGGCCGGGTATTCGCCCGGCGCTTTTTACGACAGGGTGATCTCCACCGCAGCGATCCGCGAGGTCGTGCCGCCCGCCTGGCTCGATCAGCTCCAGCCGGGGGGCCGGCTGGTCACCCCGTGGGGAACGGACTGGTCCAACGGGGTCATGCTGACCCTCGACTTCGCCCCCACCGGCGTTGCCAGTGGCAGGTTCTCCGGCGATCTAGCGTTCATGCGCCTGCGTAGCCAGCGCCGCGCGCTCCACGGCTGGCAGCCCGCGGCCGACGACATCGAACGCGCGGAGATCAGCACCACTGCGTGCCGCGGCAGCGATCTGGATCGGATGCTCAATCCAGCCAAGGGCACCTTCGCCATCGGTGCGCGCCTTGCCTCCTGCTGCCTGGTGATCGAGTGGGATAAGCACGGCAGACTCCATCACAGCCTGGAGCTCGACGATCACGCAACCAAGTCGTGGGCTCGGCTGGACGCCAACCTGAATGACCCGGCCCCACTCGCCGTGTGGCAACTCGGGCCGCGCAAGTTGTGGGATGAAGCCGAGGCCGCCTACGACTGGTGGCACGAGCAGGGCGAACCAGGGCTCGACCGGTTCGGCTTCCACAGCCACGGCAATCGCCAGTGGATATGGCTCGATGAACCCGACAACGTGGTCCGCCGACTCAGCTAACGCGCCGCGGTTAGTGCTGGAGGTTCGCTGCGTAGAGGTCGGTCAGCGCTGTCCAATGGCGCTCGTCAGCGACGGTGTCGTAGGTCTGGGTGTCCGGCACTGCGAACCCGTGCGCGGCGGGGTAGATCTCGATGATGTGCTGCACCCCGGCCTCGGTGAGGGCCTGTTCCAGCCGTTGGTACTGGTCGGCCGGGAACGAACTGTCGTTCTCGGCTGCTGCGATGTAGATGGTGGCGCGGATCCGCTCCGCCAGCAGATAAGGGCTGTCCGGGTCGTCGACGGCGGCGAGGCGGCCCCCGTGGAACGACGCTGCCGCGGCGACCCGATCCGGATAATGTGCGGCCACGATCAGCGAAAACCGCCCACCCATGCAATACCCGGTGGTTCCGACCCCAGTGCCGGACACCTCAGGGCGACCGGCGAGAAAGTCGAGGAATAGACCCGCGTCGCGCAGGATCATCTCGCTGCTCACACTTGCGGCCAGGGCAGTCAGCCGCTCCCGCTCCGCCGGGTCGCTGAACACGGTGGCCGGGTCGAACGGCGCGTAGCCGCCGCTGCGGTAGTAGATGTCGGGCAGGAGCACGGCGTAGCCCAGTCCGGCGAGCCGATCGGCCATGGCGTGAAAGGTCTCCCGGACCCCGGCAGCATCCGGGTACACGATCACTGCCGGCCAACTGCCGAGACTCGAGGGTGTGTGCAGCGTGACGGCACACGCCCCGTCCTCGGTGGTGAGGGTGACGGTCGTGCGCGGCATGCAGCCTCCCGGCTCAGGGCTTGGTTCGCCTCCGTTCTACTCCGCGCTCAGCGAGTGCGGTCACCTGTTCCGCTCCTGGCGTACTCAGGTGATGCGGCCGTACTAGGCAACCGAGTTTAGGTACCAGCACCCGTGTCGATCGACCAGTGGAGCGGGTTCAGGTCCGGGTGCGGAATGAGTTCAGCGCGGTGATGAGCTCGCTAGCGAAGCTGCCACCTCCGTGACCGGCGTCATCAAGGACGACGAGCCGGCTGCCCGGCCAGGCCCGGTGCAGGGCCCAGGGGGTGTCCAGCGGGCCGGAGACGTCATACCGGCCGTGGACCATCGTGGCCGGGATGCCGGCCAGGTGCTCCATGCGGGCCAGGACCTGCCCGTCGGCCAGGAAGCAGCGATGGCTCCAGTAGTGGGTGACAAGGCGGGCGAAGACCATCCGGAAAGCCGGGTTCTCATATCGGGGATTCGGCGTCCACCCCGGCATCAAGGAGACATGGGTGTCCTCCCAGGTGCACCAGGCCCGCGCCGCACCCTCGCGCACGCTGGGGTCGGGGTCGGCCAGCAGCTGGGCGTAGGCAGCTGGCAGATCCCCACCCTGCGCGGCGGCCGGTACGGCGGCGACGAAGGCCTCCCACTCGCGCGGGAAGACCCGGCCCATGTCGCGGGTGATCCAGTCGATCTCCCGTTGGGTTCCCGCGGTCACCGCTCCCAGCACCATCGCCATGACCCGATCCGGGTGCGCCTGGGCATAGACCAGGGCCAGGGTGACTCCCCAGGAGACCCCGACGACGACCCACCGATCGATGTTGAGGTGCTCGCGCAGCCGCTCGATATCTCCCACGAGGTGGGTGGTGGTATTCGTGGACAGGTCGCCGTCGAGATCGCTGGCCAGGGGGTGACTGCGCCCGCAGCCGCGCTGGTCGAACAGCACCGCGCGGTAGGTGCCGGGCTCGAAGTTGCGTCTGGCACCAGGAGTGCTACCGCCTCCTGGACCGCCGTGCAGGTAAACCGCCGGTGTTCCTGCGGGGTTGCCGACGGTCTCCCAATACAGGGTGTGCCCGTCGCCGACCTCCAGCAGACCGGACTCGTACGGCTCCGCCGCTGGGTAACGCTCAGCCATGACGCCAGCATCCATGCTCGACTGCCAGCCGGTCGCGGCGGTACCAGCCGATGTTGCGACGGCGGAGCTGCCGCGGTCGAGTCACGCGGAACGTGTCGTGATCTTGTCGGGGATCCGGAGAGTGGCTCATGGACTCGCTGCTGACTTTAGAGCGCCGTATCGCCGCGCTTGAGGCTCGCCTTGCTGATGTCGAGGGGACTACGGCGGCACCCGGTACAAACTCCATCGCGCAAGCATCGGGGCTGACCTCAGAACGGTGAGGATACTGGAGCACCCACTAACGCGGATTTCCACGCAGCGGATTCGGCCTCTGGTTAGGCGTACTGGAGGCGGAGTCGGCGGCCTTGCCACCAGGGGACGGTGGTGTCTGTGGGGAGGTCGGATTGGCGTAGGACGGGTGAGTAGGCGCGGCGGTTGAGGACGACGGTGATCGTGTCGGCGTCGGTGTGGATTGTTCCTGGTGTGTCGAGGAAGCGTCGTTGGAGGGTGTCGGGGGTGGCGGTGGCGTAGCCGGGGCCGAGTCGGGCGCGGAATGCTGCGAGGAGGGCTGGGGCCAGGACGCACAGGACGATGTCGAGGTCGACGTTGAGGTTGACGGTGCTGGACAGGGCGTCGGCGCTGAATGCCTGGATGATCTCGGCGAGGCGCTGTTCGATGGTCATTCGTCGGGCGTATTGCTCGATCAGGGCCTTGGTCTTGATGGTGTGGTCGTTGGTGATGATGACGGTGGGTGCCTCGCGGCCCAGGCCGGTGACGACCAGTTGGCGGACGGTGGTGGGGTAGCTGGTCAGTGTCACCGCGGCGGACTCGGCCACTTTGGGCCGGTTGTGCCGCCCGGGCCGGTCCAGGGTGATCGTCTTGTAGTCGCTGGGGGTCGGGCCGTTGATGTGGCGCACCAGGGCGGGTGAGCGCATGCGCAGGGTGGCGAACTTGACGCCGCGGGCGTCGAGCTCGCCGAGCACCTGTTGGGTGGTGACCTTCTGGTCCATGATCAGCATGGTCGGGTCTGTGCCGGTGACGGCTTTCCAGTGGTCGCAAAACGCGATGACCTCGCGGTTCTGGGTGGCTTTGGAGATGTCGGCGTTGGCGTAGACGAGGTTGTGGGTGCCGGTGTCCTGGGCGAAGAAGGTCAGCACACTTCGGGCGCGCTGGGATCGGGTGGGCACGTAGTGTTTCTCTAGGACTGGGTCGGCGCCCCAGTGCATCACGGCGTGGAAGTCAAGATCGAAGATCGCGTCCTGGGCGGTGGCCAGGCCCGCGCCGATCATCTTGTGGTCCAGGGCGGCCAGGAAGCGCTGCTGGTGGTCGTGGCCCAGCCGGTAGGAGTAGTCGGTGAGCGCGGACTTTTTGGGCAGCACCGACAGCCCGGCGAACAGGGCGCTGGCCGGGTCGCTGATCAGGTCATCGACGTGGGAGACCCGCCGGGTGGCGGTCAGCTTCAGCGCCAGCAGCGACAGGATTCGGCTGGTGGCCGGGATCGCCGCGGTGCCGAGGTAGCCAGCCTTGGCCACCAGGGCGGGCAGGTCCAGGGCGACCAGGTCGGGGATCGTCAGCAGCAGCCCGGCCAGGCTGGTGTCGGCGCGGGCGGGCACCGCGGCGAAGTCGATGACCGAGGCCCGGGGCAGGTGCGTGTCGCGACCGGCGGTCGCTGGGCTGGTGCTGGCGGGGGGCTCGGGGCTGCGCAGCAGCCGACCGAAGCCCTCCTCGGCCAGGATCTGCCCGACCCCGGTGCGGTTGAGCGGGGTCGCCTCGGCGCGCAGCCGGGAGCTGATCTCATAGACCGACAGACCCAGCCGGCGCAGCTCCACCACTCGGGCCCGGGCGCGGTCTTTGGCCGGGGCGCTCTTGGGGCCGGGCCGCCCTGGTGTGGCGAACATCTGGACCCTTCCGGCGCGGAAATCGCGCAGCAGACTGGCCATGCTCGCGCGGGTGTAACCGGCGCGAGCGCCCGCCTCGGCGACGCTGACCCGCTCCACGAAGTAGGCGCGCAACGCCTCATACCGGCGCTGGTTGGGCTGGGTGGGCGCGGTGAAGAACTCCACGCCGGGGGCCCGGTTGCGCTGTCACGCGCCCGGTCTATCAGCAGCGTCCTGCGGACAGGCTGGAGCCCAGATGCGCGCGTGTTGTTCCCGAATCGGCCCGAAAGTACTGGTCAGAGGCCTGGTGTCAGGATCCGCAGCCGGTCTTCACTCACATCACGAGTCAGTAACGCTTGTTGTTGTCCTGCGGAACGAACACTTGAACCTACCCCTGATTGAGGAGATAGATGATCTCACCGCAGCGCATCTCCGCTGCTCAGGTCCTGTCTCGGCTCTAGATACCCATGCTCTGGATCATGCCGATGGAGGGAGAATTAGTGCGCGTGGAAGTCCGCGCTAACCAGGAAATGAAAATAGGCTGGAGTGTTGACCCCGCGCCGAAGGGTGGAAGGGATGCAGCCGTGGAGAACGGTCTCTTGCGCGACACGCCGGAGTTGCCGACAGCGAGGTTAGCAGCGCGCCGTGGTTCAAAGCGGTCATCGGTATCGGAGGGGCCGACCACGTTCTTGTTTAGCGACATCGTGGCTAGCACTCGACGGTGGGAGGGTGACCCGGACGCGATGACGGTGGACCTGGCGCGGCACGATGAGTTGCTCCGTGCGTGTATTGAGGCCGCTGGAGGGGTGGTCTTTTGTCACACCGGGGATGGGATGGCCGCAGCGTTCACCGCCGCCCCGGAGGCGGTCGCGGCCGCAGTGGCGGCTCAACGGGCGTTGACAGCAGCTACCTGGGCTGCCGGGCCGTTGCGGGTGCGGATGGCGATCCATGCTGGGGTGGCACAGCGCCGCGAAGGCAACTACTTCGGGCCAGCGCTTAACCGGGTTGCACGTCTGTTGGGAACCGCCTCCGGGGGTCAGCTGCTGTGTTCGCAGGCGGCCGCTGAGCTGGTCGGCGGGCAACTTCCGGTTGAGGTGGCGCTGGTCGATTTGGGCGAACATCGCCTGGCCGACCTGGCGCGTCCCGAACGGGTTTTCCAGCTAACGCACCCGGATTTGCCTTCGCAGTTCCCGCCGCTGCGCAGTCTGGGCGTCCATCGTCATAACCTGCCTGTTGCGCTGACTCCGTTTATTGACTTTATTGGGCGCGCCCGGGAACTCGAGCAGCTAGGCAGGCTGCTGGCCGGATCCCGCCTGCTCACCTTGACTGGTGTCGGAGGGGCAGGCAAAACCCGACTTGGTCTCCAAGCGGTGGCAGCTGCGGTATCGGCGTACACCGACGGCGTGTGGATGGTCGAGCTCGCCCACCTTCGGGACGACGGACAGGTGCCGTCGGCGGTAGCCGCGGCGCTGAGTTTCGAGACCAGTACGTTCGATACTCCTGAGGCCGTGCAAGCGCGCCTCATCTGCCATCTGGCCACCCGGCAGACGCTGTTGCTTCTGGATAATTGTGAGCATCTCCTCCAGGCCGTCGCGCGTTTCGTGCACGCCCTGGTGATCCGATGCCCTGCGGTGACCGTGCTGGCCACCAGTCGCGAGCGGCTCGGCGTTCCCGGGGAGGTGGTGTGGTCGGTGCCGCCGCTATCCCTGCCGGTTGCCGCTGCGGCCGCGGAGGAGCTCCATGGAAGTGACGCGGTGGCGTTTTTCTGCCATCGGGTACGGGCCGCGCGGCCTACTTTCGAGCTTGATAGCACCAATGCCGCCGCGGTTGTCCGGATCTGCCGTCGTCTTGACGGCATCCCCTTGGCCCTGGAGCTGGCCGCCGCACGGATCCCGGTGCTTAGTCCAGCACAGCTCGCTAACCGTCTAGATGACCGTTTCCGGCTGCTGATCGGCCGCGAGCGCGTCACCGTGCCGCACCACCAGACGTTGCGAGCAACGCTCGACTGGAGCTATGAGCTGCTTTCACCGCCCGAGCAGCAGGCCCTGGCCTGCCTGGCGGTCTTCCCTGACACCTTCGACCTCGAGGCAGCCGAAGCAGTGATCACCGGTGGAGCCAGTAGGGTGGCCCACGAGGACGCTGTGGACGTCCTGTGCCGGCTGGTCGACAAGTCACTCGTCATTGTGCACAGCGACGGCATGATTCCCCGCTATCGGCTGTTGGAGACCATCCGGCAGTACGGCATCGAGAAGCTGGCCGAGGCCGGGCAGGAGACCGCCACCTGGCAGCGACACCGCGACACCTTTCTTGCACGCGTCAAAGCCTGGAGGGGTACGCCGCTGGGGGCGGAGTTCCTTTGGGGGGCGTTCACCGATGCAGAGAACTTCCGCGCCGCACTGGAGTGGTCCTGGAGCCAGCGCAATGCCGACGCCATGCTGCATCTCATCGGGGCGCTGTGGGTGTCATGGCTGTGGTTCGGCAACCCCGATAGCCAGATCTGGATCCAGCGTATCTTCACCGAACCGGAATTTTCCGCACCCGAGTGGGCTAATCACCCACTATGTATCGACGCTCTGGGCCTCCAGGCCGTTTTTTCCCCCGGGGATAATTGGCAGCGGCGCGATGAGCTGTTCGAGCAAGCTGCTCAGTTGGCCCGCCGGATCGGTGACGATCGTCAACTAGCCTGGGCCAACTGGGGACGTGGCGAGTACAAGCTACTTCTAGGCAGGGGCGCTGAGGCACGCCCATTGCTACAGACCGCGCTTAGTAAGTTTGAGCATCTTGACTTGCCCGACGGAATCGGTTGGTGCCACCACCACCTCGGCTGGGCCGCGGTTATCGAGGGCGACCACGACCGGGCTCGAGACCACTTTGAACAGGCCGTGCAGGTGGCCCGCAGCGACCCCCTCGGCGAATGGCTTGAGCCGCACGCGTTGGCCGCTTTGGGCCTACTGCTCGCCCTAGCCGGCGACAAGCAGCGCGCACTTCAGGTAGCGGAAGAGGCAATCGACGCCGTCCGGGATCTGCCAGCCCGACCAGTGCTGACCATGACCCTCACCCGCGCCGCCGAGACCTCCGTCCTGGTCGGCGAGTTTCGGCGGGCCGCGGGCATCCTCGTCGAGTTATTGGGTGTCCTCACCGACCTGGGAACACAACGTTGGCTGGCCGAGGCACTAGAGACCGCTGCTCTTGTGCTGGAAGCCAAACAGGACGTCGAACGGGCCTCGGCAATCCTCGGTGCTGCCGACCAACTTCACGACGCCGCACAAGTACAGGTCATCGCCGAAAAGGTGCAGCACGCCCGCGACCGGCTGGCCGACGCTCTGGGTGCTCAACGCTTCGCCCTACTCGAGACCCGGGGTCGCGAGCTCCCCCCAGAGGCGGCCGTCACCCTGGCACTTGCCGGCCTGGCGGCCTGCGGAGCAGGCAGTGATCGCCCCTGACCAGCTCTTGGCCCTGATTCCACCTCCGTTTTAGGCGGCGCGACGTTTACCCTGGAAAAATTTCCAATTCAGCAGAGCTCTCGATAATGAAACGCTGTTCCCTCTACGATGTCCTGAGCGTTGTCGCCTGACCTGTCGAACAGAAGTCGAGATCGAATCTACTGGCTAGTCCAGACAATTGGGGATTTTATGATAGATCACATGTTCAGGCTGTCAGGTATCTGACAGCGGCAGTGTCAGCTTGCCGACACGACTTTGCCTCAAATGCCGAGCCCGAGCCGCCTGGGCTAAGCCCTCCCATAAGTTCTGATCTTGTCGTTCTGTATTGCAAGCATCACGAATCGATGCGCCGGGCCCCGAGTTGTTGGGCGAGTAGCTCCATGGCCACTTCTTCGGGATCGCGGGGCGCGGGGCGCTCTCGGCCCGTGCCGGCAGCCTCGATGATCATCGCCTCGTGGTCCACCGGAGCGTGAGACGAGGGCGCGGCGCCAGGGTCATCGGGATCCGGGGGTTCGAGGGGCGGCGGAACATCGTGGTCCGGGGGCGGTGACTCCGGGTGTTGGCGCGTCGCCGGACGGCGGTAGACGGGACGCTCAGTCGGGGGTTGGGGTGGGCGGGCGGCGCGCTCGGGCTGCTGGACCCCGCCGGCAGCAGCGTCGCCGCCGGCGTGCTCGCAGCGCACCTGCCAGTCGACACCCAGGACGGTGTGCAGCGCCTTTTTGATCATCTCGGTGTTACGGTCCTCGCCCAGTCGCCGGGCCAGCGGGGCGGTGGGAAGTGTCAAGACCAGGGTGTTGCCCTCCACGGCGCTGGCCGTCGAGTTGCTGAACAGGACCTGGGTTGCCCGGCTCTGCTCGCGGACCGCATCCAGCAGGGCCTGCCAATGCCGTCGGACCTCGGCTGCGTCGAGCTGACTTGGCACGGGCGCAGCGGGTACCTCCGGCCCGGGCACCTGAGCGACTGGCACCCGGACGACCGGTTTCTGGGCAACCGGCGCCTGAGCAACCCGCGCCTGAGCAACCGGTTGCGGGGCGTTCGGTTGCGGGGCGTTCGGTTGCGGGGTCGGTGGGGCGGATCTCCTGGACGGTTCCGGACGCCCGGCCGGTGGAGTGGAGGCGGGCTCGGTGATCTCCGCTGAACCCGTGGGTGGCTCGGCGATGGTGAAGCGGCGTTCCAACCGCTCCAGCCGGTGCAGCATCGCGCTGTCGCCTTCAGCGGCGGTGGGCAGCAGCATCCGGGCGCAGAGCAGTTCCAGCAGCAGGCGTGGCGCGGTGGCCCCCCGCATCTCGATCAGGCCGTTGTGGGTGATCTCGGCGAACCGGGTGAGAGTGCCGACGCCCAGGGTTTCGGCCTGCGCGGCCATCGTCGCCAGCTGGTCCTCGGGAGCGTCGACCAGCCCGTGGCCGGCCTGCTCGGGTGCGACCCGAACCAGCACCAGGTCACGGAAGCGCTGCAGGAGGTCAGCGGCGAAGCGGCGGGGATCGTGGCCCGCCTCGACCAGCTGGTCGATGGTGGCGAACACCGCGGCACCGTCGTGGGCGGACAGCGCGGAGACCATGTCGTCGATCAGGGCGACGTCGGTGACCCCGAGCAGCGCCACCGCGCGGCCGTAGCTGACGCCGTCGGTGCCGGCCCCGGCAAGCAGCTGGTCCAGCACCGACAGCGAGTCCCGGGCGGAGCCCCCACCGGCGCGGATCACCAGCGGGTAGACCGCCGGCGCGATGGTGACCCCCTCGGCGGCGCACACCTGCTCCAGCAGACCGCGCATGGTGCTCGGCGGCAGCAGGCGAAACGGGTAGTGGTGGGTGCGGGAGCGGATGGTCGCCAGGACCTTTTCCGGCTCGGTGGTGGCGAACACGAACACGAGGTGCTCGGGAGGTTCCTCCACGATCTTGAGCAGGGCGTTGAAACCCTGCGTGGTGACCATGTGAGCCTCATCGATGATGAACACCCGGTACCGGGACTCGGCGGGGGCGTAGAACGCGCGATCCCGCAGATCGCGGGCGTCGTCCACGCCGCCGTGGCTGGCCGCGTCGAGCTCGACGACGTCGATCGATCCGGGGCCCTCCGGCGCCAACGCGACACACGACGGGCAGACCCCGCACGGGTCCGGGGTCGGGCCCTGCACGCAGTTCAAAGATCGGGCCAGGATGCGCGCGCTGGAGGTCTTCCCGCAGCCGCGCGGGCCGGAGAACAGGTAGGCGTGGTTGATCCGGCCGGCGGCCAGCGCGATGCGCAGCGGTTCGGTGACGTGGTCCTGACCGATCACCTCGGCGAACGACGCCGGCCGGTACTTGCGGTAGAGGGCCAGTGCCACGGCCGCGAGGCTACCGGTGTGCGCGGTGTGACAACTTCCAGGGCGTGGGCTCGGACGGGGTGTAGGCGCACGTCGTCCCGGTGCTCACCGCGGCCCGCAGGTGCTCGCCCAGCGCCGGGTGGGCCCGCTCGATACGGCTCAGGGTGTCCCGGATCCGGGCGGTGACCGTCTTGCGGGCCCGCTCGGTCTCGTCTCCCAGCCGGCGGCTGCGCCCGCCCAGACCAGCGGCGGCGGTCAACTCCCGGACCAGCGCGTCCCGCTCGCCGCGGACGCGTTCCACCCGCCCGAGGTCAGCCCAGGTGCTGGCCTCGTCGAGCTCGGCGTCCAGTTCAGCCAGCCGCGCCCGGTAAGCCTGCCGCGCCGGCTCGTCCAGTACCGGGTCAGCGCCGGTCGCCGGGAGGTCGCGGCCGAGCAGTGTGAACACGTGCACCGGGTGCCCCGGCGTGGCGAGCAGCGCCGCCAGGTCGTGCAACCCCTTGGCGTCGGGCAGGTGTGCCGAGTCGCCGCGGTAGCGCACCGTCCAGATCGCGCCGTCCCAGCGCAAGACGTTGACCGGGGCCGCGACATCGAGCTCCGCCAGGGCGGCACGAGACAGCTGCGCCCACGCGTCAGCCCCGAGCCGCTCGTGCATCTCGATCGCGGCGCGCAGGTGCCCAGCGGCGTCGTCGAAGCACCCCAGCGAGGCGGCCAGGATGCCGAGATGGTGATCCATTGCGCCGCTGTAGGAGGCGCATCCGCCGACCACGACATGCAGCCCGGCGTGCGGGAGCAACCGCCGGTAAACCTGGTGACGCTGCCCGTCCGACCCGGCTACGGCGGTCGCGGCGGCCAGCACCGCCAGGATCTCGAGGTCGTGCTTGTGCGGCACCAGGTCCACGGCGAACCCGGCCAACTCGTCGCGGGCCTCCTCGACGTGCCCCGCGGAGATCTGCATCCAGGCGGCCAGCAGCGGCACCAGCGGCCGCATCGGGTCGGCCATCAGCCAGTCGGTGTCCATGCTGACCGGCGGGGCGCCGAGGAAGGCCAGCGAGCTGCGCAGTGTCGCCCACACCCCGTAGGCGTCGACCTGCCCGATCATCCGTCCCAGCTCCAGGCCCCGCCCGGCCAGCACCGCAGCCTCGTCCCGCCGGCCGGTGAGTAGAGCCAGGGTGGCCCGCCGGGTCAACGCCCCCCAACGGCCCCGGGCGTGCCCCAGCTCGTCGGCCAGCTGGACATAGCTGCTCAGCACCACCAGGCCGGTCGGGTCACCGAGCTCGAGCAGGGCGGCCGCGCGCAGCAGCTGGGCCTGGGCGAGCAGGTCACGGTCCCCCGCGCGCTCGGCGGCATCGAGCATGTCGGTCAGCACCTCCAACCGCTGCCGCCCACTGCCCGGCATCCAGTACGTGTCATGCAACGCGAGCAGCGCGAACGCCAGACCGGCCGGGTCGTCACCGCAGCGAGCGAGCTCGACGGCCTGCTCAGCGCACCGCCGCGCCCGCGGTGTTGGCGGGCCGGGGGTGGCGTGCCACAGTGCCCGGGCCAGGCTGGCCAGCACCCGGGCCCGCAGTGCGGCGGCTTGCGGCGGCAGCGCGGCGGCCGCTTCGGCGAGCAGGTCGATGGCCTCGTCGTGGGTGGAGCCGGACCGGGCGCCCAGACCATGCACCCCGATCGCCGCGCCAGCTAGCCCGACCGGATCGCCGTTGCGCCGGGCGAGCTCGGCGGCCTGCCGGAACCGGATGCGGGCGGCGCCCGTAGCACCGGAGCGGTCCTGGGCGGCGGCCAGTTCGAGCAGCAGCATGGTGCGGTCAGGATGGTCACCGCTCGCAGCGTCGGCGGGCCGGTCCAGGACCCGCAGCGCCTGCTCGTATTGCCGGCAGGCATCTTCGTGGCCCAGCTGCGCGGTCGCCTCCCGGGCTGCCGACACCGAATATCGGACCGCCTGGGACGCCACCGCGGTGGTGCCCGCCGCGGCGAAATGCGCGGCCAGCTCGCCCGCGCTCACCGCCGCACCGGCCGCCCGCCGGGCCTCCAGCGCGCGGCCGAGCGCGACGTGCAGCTCGGCCCGCCGCGCGGCCGGCAACCCCGCGATGAGGGTCTCCCGGAACAGGTCGTGCACGAAACGGCGCCCCCCAGCCGGCCCCGTCGCCAGTACCCGGGCCCGGAGGGCCTCTTCCAGCAGGTCAGACTGGGGGCCGACGGCGGGCAGCGCCGTGGCCAGCAGTTCGGGGCGGATCTCCGGGCCGGCCAGCGCGGCCACGGTGAGCAGCTCTACGCAGGGCTGGGACAGCCGAGCCAGGCGGCGCTCCAAGGTGTCGCGCACCGTGTCGGGGATCGGGGCGCCCGCCGCCTGCCCGCCGTCCCAGCCGCCCTGCGCGAGCAGCAACCGGGTCAGCTCACGCACGAACAACGGGTTGCCGCCGGAGCGCCGCCAGACGTGCTGGGCCAGCCGCGGGTCCGGTGGGCCCGGCGCTGCTGGTCCGGCGACCGCCGCCATCAGCGCGGGCACGTCGGCTGCGACGAGGCCGCCCAGTGGCAGCAGCTGCCCGACGGCGGCCAGGCCACGTAGTGACTCGTCGGCTTCGGCGTCCCGGTAGGCCCCGAGCACCGCTACCCGGCTGGTGGTCAGCTGCCGGATGAGGAAATCCAGCAGCCGCAGCGACGGCTGGTCCGCCCACTGCAGGTCATCGAGCACCACGATGACCGGTGCGTCCTGGGCAAGCAGGATCATCAGCCGCGCCACCGAGTCGAACAGCCGGAACCGGGCGTCGGCGGCCTTGTCCGGATCCGCCGCTGGGGCATCGGCCGGCCCGTCCGGGTCGGGACACACCAGCTGCCGGGCGCCGCCGAAGGAGGCCGGATCGACGGTGCCGGCCACCCCCCGCAGGACCTGCATCCAGGGCCAGTACGCCGGCACGGCACCGCCGTCCCAGCAGGCGCCCCACAGCACCCGAGCACCGTGCTGCCTGGCGTCGCGCGCCAGCTCGGTCAGCACCGCGGTCTTGCCGATGCCCGGCTCGCCGCAGAGCAGCAACAGCTGACCGGCGCCGCCCAGGGCGTCAGCCAGCACGGACCGGGCGAGCGCCAGCACCGGCTCGCGTCCGACAAGCGCGTCGGCCATCGGTGCTCATCCTTGACCGGTCAGGGCCGCAATTCCAGCACCAGGTTGAACGGCGCCTCCACTGGTACCGGCCGCACCCGGGTGAACCCGGCGGCCGTGGCCACCTCCCGTAGCACGGACGGACCGGCCAGCGTCCCGATCGCGGTGCCCTCCTGGGACAGCGCGGTGGGCGTGCAGAACATCGTCGACACGGCGTAGAACATCCGTCCGACCGGGGTGAAGTTGTCCTCCACCCGGTCCGCCGCGCACGGCTCCACCAGCAGCACCGCCCCGTCCGCCGCGAGCAGTTCCCGGGCGTGCACCAGAGCCCCGATCGGGTCACCGAGATCGTGCAACGAGTCCACGAACACCACGAGTGCGTAATCCGACCCGGGCGCCTGCTTGGCCGATGCCACCTCGAATCGCACCCGGCTGGCGTGGCCGGCCTCGGCGGCCGCCTTGCGGGCAGCCACGATCGAGGCGTCGTGATAGTCGCAACCGGTGATGATCGCGGCGGGGAAGCTCTCCGCGATCATCAAGGTGGGCGCTCCGTACCCGCAGCCGACATCGAGCACGGCACCGCCGGCGCGCAGCGCGCCGGCCACGTCGCCGCTCATCTTCTCGATGGCCCGGGCGAAGAAGTCCGGCGCGATCGCGGCGCGGCTGAACTGGTCGACCCCGTGCCAGTGCTCGGCGGTCCGCTCGTCCCAGCCGAACCCCCGCCCGGCTCGGAACGCCTCCTCGAATGCGTCCAGCCGAGCGGCGGTGGCGGAGAGCATGCTGGCGGCGGCGTCCACCAGCGCGCCCATCGGCCCGTGTACCAGCGCCGCGGCGACCTCGTCGGGCAACTCGAAGCGGCCGCCGTGGTAATGGAGGTACCCGGCGGCTGCCTGGGTGCGGCACCACTCCCGCGCGTACGGCTCGGCGGTGCCGGTCCGTGCGGCCAGCTCGGCTGGGCTCACCGGTCCCGCGCCGGCCAGGGCCGACCACAGCCCGGTTCGTACTCCCAGCGCCGTGGTCAGCGTGCTCAACGTGACCCCGAGCTCCTCGACAATCTTTCCGACCACCGCATCCACACGCTCCGCCTCGACCGTCATGGCACACCTCCTCGTTGGCTAAACCCGATGCCCCCAAGGCGCGAGTTCCCGCCTCGCGGATCGCTGGAGGTCCTCTCGCGCCCCTGACTACACACTCCAGAGGAGGCGACAATGATCGAGTTGCGGGCAAGCAGGCGGATGATGGCGGCGGCCACGGTGGTATACGACCTGGTCAGCGACGTAACCCGGATGGGGGAAACGTTGCGCCGGCTCGCTGAGACCGCCGAGGCCGCCGCCTGGGCTGGCCGGCCGTGATCGCAACAGATCTCGAAACCTCATTCGCACGCGCCATCACGACACGAGGTGCACTTCCGGCGATCCGCCGCGAATCTGTTGAGCCAGCCGTTGATCACACGTCCACAGCGGCACGCGGAACCGCTCGGCAAGGGCGACATAGTGCGCGCCATACGTTGCTGGCAGCTGGCGCTCCTGAGCGATCTCCAGGGCCCGGGAATGCAGCTGTGCATCGCCATGCAACTCGATAGGTAGGTGGAGAACGCGCCGCAGCCCGTCTTGCGCCGTCTCTGCGGTGATCTTTGCATTGCGCTGCTGCTGGTGCAGTGCGTTGGCGACCTCATAAGGGAGCAAGCTTGGGGCGATCAGCTCACCGCCCGACCGCCTGAGCCCATCCCAGACGGCCATGGCGGCGGAATCCCCATCGAGGATCCGGACTATGAGGCTCGCATCAAGGCACCCGCCCGTAACGTTCCTCGTCCCAGTCGTCCCGACCGACACGGATCGCCCCCTCCACGTTGAAGTCCTTGAGCCGCTCGATCGCGCCCTCTGCCCGCAGCCGCTCGTGGTACTCAGCGAGCATCGCGTTGGCCTTGGCCCACTTGTCAGACCGGCCCGCGCATGCTGCTTCCCAGTCCTCGACGGACACCACCACGGCGATCTCCTTCCCAGCCCGTTCCACGAAGACGACATCGTGACGCGCGGTCACGCCGTCGAGCAGCTCCCCGAAGCGCACCCGCGCCTCGGTCGCGCTGATCCTGCGCTCGGTCCCAGACACCTTGATCCACCCATCAATCAACCCATCGATTGATGGATCGTATCATGCGCTGTGCTCTCGGACCACGACCTTCGCGCGATCCCAGAAACCCTTGACATACAGTGAGTGCCGGTCGATGCCGCGCTCGTTGAGCAGGTACGCCCGGATCCGGCGAACCGTGGGGGTGTGTCCGGCCAGCCAGATCCGGCCTTGTCCGGGTGGCAGTCGCGCGGCGCGTAGCGCGTCATCGAGCATCGTGGACGCGCCCGGCTCGCGATCGTCCCGATGCAGCCAGCGCACCGCTGGATGGGCTGGCCCTGGTATTGGCTGTTCCTCGGCGGCGTCGGCGACTTCGATGTAGAGGAACGCGCGCGCAGCGGACGGCAGCATCGCTGCGTACGCCTGGATCGCCGGCAGCGCGGTCTCGTCCCCGGCGAACAGGTGCCAGTCAGCATCAGGGTCGGGCCGGTAGCGACCGCTCGGACCGATGAACTGCAGCGTCTCCCCCGGCCGCGCTTGGCGCGCCCACTCGGCCGCGGGACCCGCTCCGTGCAGGACGAAGTCGATATCGAGACTCGGCCGCGCCGCGTCGTAGTCCCGGACTGTGTAATCGCGGGACACCGGACGCCCGCTGACCAGGTCTGGAACGTAGATCTTGAGCGTCTGCCCGGGGACTGCGGCCAGCCCGGTCAGGCCGTCCCCAGCGAAGTGGACCCGCGTCATCCGAGGGGTCACCTGCTGCACCGAAGCCACTGTTGCGACGGTGGTGGCGACTCGCCCGCGCATGGGAGTCGGGGACGGCATCGGACTCCCCTCCTCGCCCTCGACCACACCCGGTCCAGGAAGGGTGGGAGGAAGGCGGCCTACACCGGTGAGTCAGCCTCCGGCAGCATCGGACTCTGCGGCGAGCCTCGCCTCGGCGTCCCGGACCCGGTTCTGCAGCGTGCGGTACTCGTCGTTGCCCGAGAGTCTTGCTTTGACCTTGAGGTCGAACACATCTGGGGTCCGGAACGGCGATGCCCACTTCTGGTCCACGTCGTCGGCGGCCTCTTGCTTGATCACGGCCATCCGCTCGCGCATCGTCACCAGCTCCTGCCGCAGGGCATCGCCGCCCTCAGCACTGTCCTGGCTCACGTCAAGGTCCCCGCCTTCTGTTGAGCTGCGAGCGCCGCCGCATGAAGGGGACCCCGCGCACCCGCCAGAGCATGCTGACCCTTGCTGCCTTCCGACCCTGGGGGAGTTCGCAAGATGGACGCCGCGCGGGGTCCGCCAGCCAGTCTAGGGGCTACCCCCTCGGCGCGGCACGACACCCTCAGCAGTCTCCGCCGCACCAGTCCGGTCACGCTGGCCCACGGGCGTCGCTACCAGCAGCTTTGGCTGGCAGCGATACTGGCGGTAACCTCGCCAGCGGAGGATTCGCCTAGTGGCCTATGGCGCACGATTGGAAATCGTGTTGGGTGTTAAAACCCTCGCGGGTTCAAATCCCGCATCCTCCGCCACTCTGAACGGCAGGAACGCCGCAAACGCGTGATCATGGGTGATCGACACAGCTGGGTCGATCACCCATGAGGGGCTCAATTTGGGGCTCGTTTACTCTTTCGTGGAGGCCCTCGCGAGTCCGCCGGAGGTCGTCATCCTCTTCAGCGCCTTCGTCGTTCGGGGAGGCCCAGCTAGGTCGCCGACCTGTGCCGCGATCGCCGCAACGAACTCGTTCGGCGCGTGCATGGAGGGAGACTGAACCCCTGCCAGGCGCGGACATCTCAATCAACCGTCGCTGAGGTGATCACTGGCGAGTACAAGATCCAGCTCTGACGCACTTTCCGTGAAGCGGAGGCTGTGCCGAGGTGTCACCGCACCGCGAACACTCGAAATTCGCAACGACAGCAGCGCGAAGACCGAAGACTAGCAGTAGCAAGAGCGCCAACAGAGACAGTCCGTCACGAATAGGCACCAGGAAGTCATGCGGCGCACTGTGGCCACCGCGCGACGCGGAGGCCGCATTCTCGGCCGCGTCACCCGGCGGGGCGGTGTTCATACTGCATCTCTGCTCCCGCGGTAATCCAGGACAGTGCTGCGGCGTTGGGTTCGAGCTGACGCTCCGCCACGAGGCACGATAACCGTTGGCGCCGTTGGCCCCACGCAGGACAGGGCTCTACACGTCGCCTTGTGCCCGCGTCAGCGGTCGCAACGCCCTGACGCGCCGGATTCGCCTGCCTCGTCCTCGTGCTGCCAGGGCGTGAACGTACGGGCCAATCGGTGGCAGCATCGCGCAACTCGCGGGACGGGAAACTCCAGCTCGTGACGTCGTCTTCGACGTTCTCGGCCAACTCGTAGGGGCCGCCGCGCGTGGGATGGAAGATCACTACAAGCGATCAGTGCTGCCGAGGTCCAGCGTCACGACCCCTCCTTGGTTCCGCTTATACGTAATTTGGTATAAGCTAGGGATGCCCTGGCAGGTCGTCGTCCATCCCGAAGCGGAGGCCGAGCTGCGCGCGCTGCCTCGGCGAGAAGAGGACGCCATGCTGAACGCAATCGACAAGCTCATCGCCACCGGGCCGTTGCTGCGCTTTCCGCACCAGAGCGATGTGCGTGGTGGTGATGGCCTGCGCGAGCTGCGGCCCCGTCAGGGGCGCAGCCCGTGGCGAGCTCTGTACGGACGGAAGGCTGACGTCTTTGTGGTTGCGGCGATCGCGCCCGAGGCGGAGGTGAACCAGCGCGGCTTCGATCGAGCGATCCGATCAGCGACGGCGCGGCTGGCCGAGGTGGAGGACTAGCGATGCGTCTCTCAGACATGAAGCCGGCCGAGCAACTCATCGCCGAGCGCCGGGCTGACCCGTCGTTTCGGGAGCGGTGGGATCGAGCCGCGTACGCGCGTACCGTCGCCAACCGCCTGATCCAGTATCGAGCGGAGCACAACCTGACGCAGGAGCAACTGGCCGCCGTTCTTGGGGTCAAGCAACCGCACGTGTGGCGGCTGGAGTCCGGCGAATACCCGCCGTCCATTCCCACCCTGCTCCGACTCGCCCAGACCTTGGGCATGGAGTTTCATTTGGACATCACGCCGACAAGCGTTGCTATTTCCGCTTGAGACGGAAGTCGGATGGCCACGACACTCCCTGAGCCAGCGTAATGATAGGGCGCTCATGGAGCGAGCGATCGCACTTGCCCGGAAGAGCAAGAGCGAACCGGGCAGAGTTTCGCCAAAGGTCGGAGCGGTTGTGGCCCGCGACTGGGTTGTGTTGGGCGACGCCTTCAGAGGCGAACTCGCACCAGGTGATCACGCCGAGTTCACGCTATTGGAAACGAAGCTCGGCGACGAGATGCTGGCCGGAGCAACGCTCTTCACCACGCTGGAGCCATGCACTACCCGTAATAGCCCAAAGCTCCCGTGCGCGGAACGAATCATCGAGCGACGAATCGGCCGTGTCGTGATCGGCGTTCTCGATCCCAATGACAGCATCCGGGGACGGGGTGAACTGCGCCTCCGCGATGCCGGTATTCAGATCGGTCAATTTGATCCTGACTTGATGGCTCAGATCGAGGAGCTGAGCGAATTCACGCGCCTGCACGTCGGCGCGCAACAGCTTGAGCGAACCAAGGCACAGACCGCTGACCCAGCTGATCCTACGAAAGTGGGGCCGAATGGCCACCGAATCGGCTACACGGAGGAAGGCGATAAGGTCGAGTGGATCCCCGACGAGGAAGAACCTGGAGAAGTCTGGCCGCTCCTCCTGCGCCGCAACGACGAGCTGATTCTTGCTACCTACAACGAACTCTGGGATAAGGTCTGGTGGAACAGGCATCAGGTATGGCGACAAAAGATAGCGACCGGCGAGGAAGTTCTGACCGAAGCGCAAGGGGAGATTTTCCAGCAGGCTTTGCAGGCAGCTGCACGTATCGAGGAGAAGTACGGGCGAGACAACCTGGGATGGGATGACTTCGAGTGGGGGTTACTCAGCGGACGGATGTCCGCCCTGTCTTGGGTGCTTGGTGCAGAATGGAACGAATCCCTCGACACGTGACGTTCTGACGCCGCTCACAGCGAGCGGACCCGTGGGTGAGCCTGGCGGACCCGGCGGGAAAGACGGCGATTGCCCGGCCTGGGGCTGGCGTGTTCGTGGCGCCGCGGCGCCGCATCGTGCGCGACAGTGCTAGCCGCTACTCACGGAAGCGGGCAGCGAGCACCTCACCGTTCCGCAGTGATGCGCAACGATCCGGCCAGCGAGGTGAGTGGGAGCATTCAAGCCGGAAAATCAAGGCGAGTCCGGAGATAGCGCGTCGACTCGGCCTATCGCCCGACGCGCCACTAATGGAAACCACGTATCGCTACCTTGCGGATGAGCGACCTATCCAGCTATCGCAGTCATGGGAACCACTGGTGATTACCGAAGGGACACCTGTTGAGTACCCCGAAGACGGTGCGGCTGTTGGAGTGATCGCACGCATGGACCTCCTCGGACGTCGCGTCGATCGAGTTGTCGAACGGGTAACAGCTAGAGCCGCTAAAACAACGGAAATAGAACAGCTCGATCTGCCTCGGCGTGGAGCCTACGTAGTCGTCGTTGACCGTACCCACTACGCTGGTGATGACCCCGTAGAGACCTGCGACATCATCTTGCCCGGTGACCGCTACGAGCTCACCTACACTATCCCGGTTCTCGACTGATCGCTGCTCCTGGCGGGTATCCCGTCCCGTCAGTGCCCAAGGGCGCAGCAGATCAGACTCCTGATCAGCAACCCAGGAGCAAACGACACAGCACTGCTGGCATCTGGACGACGTGTTCCTGACCACCGACAAGCTGACCAGATACCCGGTGACCACCGACGGCTGATACGAGCGTGCCGCACCCCCGATTGAGGTATTTGAACAAATCGGGCCGAGAACCCCCATCAGTCCACCCGCTAGAGAGAAAGCGCGATGAAACGATTCCGAACCCCGATGGCGCCCAACGCTACCTGTCCTGCTTCGGCGCCATCGATCTCCCTCTAAACGCGGTCACCAAAAAACAGATCTACTGCGCGATCATGGCCCTGTCATGCGAGATCATTGTTGGGGATACAGCTAATGAGGCTGCGCCTCGCACTGCCGAGGTGGGTGGCTGGGTTGGTGGGCGAAGAGATGACCGCCACGGTCGTCGGTCGTGGTGACGCCGCGGCCAGGGTCTCAGTTCTCTCTCTGTCAGCCAGTCGGCCAGCAGGCGGTGGGTGAGTTCGTCGAGGGGCCAGGACCAGGCCGCCGATGGTCAGGCGCCGGTTGCCCAGGTCGATGTCGCCGAGTTGAAGGTTGCGGATGGCCTGGGGGCGGGCGGCGTGCACGGCGGACAAGGCGAGGGCAACTCGGGCGGCGGGGGTGGTGACAGCCTGCGCGGTGTCCTCAAGCTGTGCGGGGGCAAACCACCTGAGCAACGGCCTGCTCGAGGGGGGATCAACTCCCTGGTCCAGGCCGCCAAGGCCCGTGCCCGGGGCTACCGCAACAAGACCAAGATGATCACCATCGTCTACCTCATCGCGGCCAAACTCCAGTTACCCACCCTCACCAACCCGACACCCGCCTACATGACCTCACGCTGAGCAACCCACTGAAAACAGCGAAGAGCCCCAACAAGGGGCACGTGCCGGTTGCGCAGAGGGCTCTCCCCGCGATACTGCGCGGTCGGGCGCCAGGTCGACGGCTATCGTGCACCCGGAAGGCTGCGTGGCCGCCGGGTCACCGTCCAGTGCAGGTCCTCGCTGGGGTCTGTCGTCACCTACATATCGGCACGAGCAAGCGCGCGATCTTAAATCCGCTGTTCGCTGATTGTTGGTATCACCGCGGCAAGCTGACGTCTCCCGTTCCTGCTGACCTATGGTTGTTGGTTCAAAGCGCTCCGCACGAGTTGGCTGAGTTGTCCGGAGACGCCGTACTGCACGCTGCGGCGGATAATCGTAGTTTCTGTGCCGTCCGGTCGCCGCTCGACTGTGATTGTCTCGTCCTCGGCCGTGCGTCCCCGCGAGATACAGACGTGTAGGGCGCCGAGGGCGAGCGTGGCCAGCGCGACGATCTCAAGCCCGCCGAGCACGAGTTGCTTGCGACCGGCGCCGACGATTGATTCCTCGACGAGGTCTTGAGTCTCCGGGTCTGTTGCCGCGACGCTGAGGACAAGCCGGCACAACTCGGCGACCTCAGCCCGGTGTTCCAGAGGCGCCGCGAAGATCGGGCTCTCCGGTGTCGGGACGGGTTCGGCGTCGAGTGCCGAGGCGAGCAGCTGAGCCGCTTCGAGGGCCTTAGCCTCGTCGAGCGACCTGATCGTGTCGAGAAGTGCCGACTTGTGGTTGATCATGTTGGCCTCCGGGGTAGGCGGCGGGTAAGGAGGAATGACCCCCAAGCGAACGGGTGGCTGTATCGTTGAAGCGTTTCGAGGCATGCGAGGCGGTGTGCGATTCCGACATCGCCCGACGCTCCGGATGTGTGGGCGTCGTAGAACGAGCCCAGCCAAGCGAGCGATGGTTCCTGGTCGACGTTCCATAGCGGGCTGATGATCGCGGTACCGCCGCGGGTGAGGAAGCACTGCTCCAGCCCGATACGGCTTCCGCCGGGGCCGATCACTGTGCGCCCGGTCGAACAGGCCATCGACACGATCACGCGAGGGCCGCGCGGCAGCCCCAAGAAATCCGACCAGCTCAGGGCGAAGGCGCTCAGGTCATTGTCGGCCTCTACGGGAAGCGGGTTCGGTGGCAGGTAACCGCTCGCCGAGACGCAGATCCCGGGTCCCTGGCTCGGTCCGGCGGAGGATAGGCCGTGGCAAAGGAACACGATCTCGTCACACTCGCCTGCGAGGATCAGCACGGCGGGCGCGTCGGCGTCTCGCTCAAGCAGAACCCGCGCCGCCACCGCTGATTGTGCGATCTCGTTTGCTGATCTTATCAAGCTCGTCCGGAACTGTGGCGTGTCGCCGACCTTCGGCACGACTACGATGCCCACCGATCCGTTTCCTGTGGATTGAGGCGCGGTAAGGATGCGTGCGTTCGGGCACACGCTCACCGGTCGGTCGAAGATCAATGGAGTCTGCGGCCACCCGGCCAGATGCAGCGGTGTGGAGGCCAGCCGACGCCCGGGGAGAATGACAAGCTCGGCACCGTCGGTGAGCCACGGCCGAACGGCGTCAGCCAGCGTCGCGGCGGCTCGCCACCACGCCTTGAGCTTGCGGTCGATGCGATGCGGCGCGACCGGGTTGGCGTCGTCAAACGCCGCAAGCGCCGCTACCGCCGCGTCCAGTTCGGCACTGGTCAGGTCGACCGGCTGCACGACCGGCTCAGCGCTCGCCGCCTGAAAGACAATCGCAGTGATCCGTTCGATGCCGTCGAGTAGAACGACAAGGTCGCTCGGTACAGCGCGGGTGGCGTCGCGGACCAGCTCAGTCCAGTTTGGCGGTCGATCCGGGAGCTGGTCTGCTGCGGTGAGTTCGCGGCCGTTGGCCGTTTCGTAGACCCAGATGAGGTCAGATGCTTCCGACGTGACCCGTGGGGCGAGTTCGAGTATTCGATCAGTAACCTTCGCTGTTCGACGTAGCCAGGTTAGGGCGAAGCTGGCGTCACCCTCTCTGGGCATGCTCGACTCATGGCTCTGCAGGCTGGCCACCAGCCACGGCCACGCGCCCGGAGCGCCCTCGACGACGAGGAGCCAAGCCCAAGCGACCGCGACCTCACCGATGTGCGCCGGGTTCGGGATGCGTGGTGCGGGGAGCACGATCTCTAGTGCCGAACGCGCAGCCCGCGTGTCCCCTCGGAGCAGTGCGGCCTCCGCGATGGCGAGCAGGGCCATCGCACCGGCGCTTCCCCGGACATGCGCCGACGCGGACCCGTGCTCAAGCGCGAAGCCGACTAGCTCGTCGCGGAACGCTTGCAGATTGCTGTCTGTCGGCCGGCAGCGAACGCCCACTGTCGCGATCCGCAGCCGAAGATCACCCGAGTTCGTGGACAGGATCTGCCACGCCCGTTGCAGATCGGTGAGGGCAGCGTCGTCCGCGCCCAACTGTTGGTGCGCGTGAGCGCGCGAGAAAAGGAAAAGCGCTGCCTCGTCGGGTAAGAGCGTGGGGATCGCGAGCGCTCGCGCCAAGTAATCGACCGCCTCCTCGACGCGGCCGACATGATCGTAAAGAACCGCTAGCGAGTGCAGTACGCCAGCATCGTCCGGCTGAGCGGCTTCCAGTTGCTTGAACTCCGCCTCCGCCTCAGTCAGTCGACCAGAGTCGCGGAGGACAATCGCCCGGTTGTGAGCCAGGATCGCGAGCCGTTGGTCTTCATCAGGCAGTCCAACAGACGCCTTCTTCGCGAGGGTGTAAGCAGTAAGAGACTGCTCGGCTGCATCGAGGTATCGGCAAGTGTTGCCGATCTCGTTCCACAGATCAGCGCGCTGCTCGGCTGAGAGGTCCACCTCGGAGTGCTCAAGTCTGCCCAGCAGCTCATCCACAATTTCGCCGGAGAGCTGCCACTCGCGGCGGCCATTTAGCCACCTGGTTGACTCGGTCACATACCTGCACACGTCGTTCAGTGTCCCCTTCCGACTGATGTCGTCGTTGAAGGCACGCACGATCTGTGTCGTTTGATCGGGGAATGAGCGCGTCCAGCGCTCGGTGAAGCTGGCGGCCACCTCGCCGAGCGAGAGGCCCTGCCACCTTTCATCGCCCAGCTGCTCTTGGACGATGGCGAAGAGATCCGCTGGTTGCGGCTTTTGTGGAGAGACAGTTATGGCCCTGGCGTGTGTCTCCTGCTCCCATTCTATGAATTGCTTACCGTATCCAGCGCGAGCCATTAGATCGACGTACCGTAAGAAGAAGTCCGTCAGGGTCTTCTGATAGTCTTCGGCATCCTCCGGGATTCCAATCTCGCCGGCGACGTGTAGCAGCGTCGGAAATGTCAGTGTCGACTGCAGTGTGACCGCATCAAGAAAGTAGCGGTCATCGACGTAGAATTGCTTGCGCCGCGAGAGTTCCCACATGGACACGATCATGATCGCCCACTGGACTTCGCGGGGATTGTCGCAGTCAGCGACGACGTGGGCGGCGGCATTCACTAACTCTGCCCGGAAACTGACTCCAAGCCGATCGCGGTCGGGTGGCATCGAAGCGAATACCCTGTCGTTGCAGGCACCGCGAAGTGCGTCTAGAACTGCTGGGGTGAGACACTGCCGCGGTACGGCACGACGGATGATATCGATCAGATTAAGGACCGAGTTGTGGGCAGACTCAATGGCGAGCTGGCGGAGGAACTCTGCGATGACAACGGTGGCCAGCCCATCAAACCATTCGGACTCCTTGACCTCGGCAGGGGACTGTGCGCTTGCTCGCCTGCGTCGTCCTTCTAACGAAAGGGCGAGCAGCCGCAGGGGCGTCGCGGCCGCAATCTGTCCGGCCCGGTCGAGGTCAAAGTAGCTATTGTCCCTCAGCATCGTCAACAGGACATTACCGTCGACCGCAAGCCAAGCAATGACAACCTGTTGGAGGCCCACATAGTCCTCGACGTGCCCCAGTCGCCACCCCCGCTCGGCCCCCGCCCCGTTCGTCGGGTCTTCCGCGGCCACGGCTAGGGTGAGTTTCTTCTCCGCCCACGTCACGACTACCGGCGTGACCACACTGATCTGCTCACCGCAGAAGTGTCGGAATGTGTTGAACTCACCGGCGACGATCTCCTCGACGACCTGGACGTCGTCCGGGAACGTCACGACATCGATGGTGTTGATCGGGCGCGTCGGGATTCCACATTTTGGACACACGATGAACCGGATGCCGCTCAAAGGGGGAAGAGGACGACTTCCCTTGTCCTTAGGCATGCTCACCGCCGACCTGCTGTTGAACAGTCGAGTCGGAATCGACTGCGCAGATCCGGACATTACCACCCGCACCGTCTCCGGCAGGTGCAGCAACGGGCGCCGCCATAAGCGCCGATCTGCCGACGAAGTACCCAGCGGCGAGAGTGTGCGAGTCGGCGACGACCTTCACTCTCAGCGTCGCTCGGCAGCGGCGATGCGCTCTGCCTTGGAGTTACCGAGTGCGACTTCGAACGCGTTGCGCTCCTCGAAGTTGATGACGACTTCAAAGCCGTCCCTGATCGGGGCAGCGGGTGTGTTCACCGGTCCAGCGTAGTCCTTCGGGTCCCGCAGGTGGCCTTGATTGTCCATCCTTGACGGGAGCAGGGGACTGAGCGTGGCGGCTCTGTTGACACGTCGATGGCGACTGCGAGGTGGGTGTGACAGCCCAGAGGTCTAAATGACCAAGCACGGCAGGAAAGTGCCAGCAGAAAGTCAGCAGCGCAACCGTGACCTGCTAGCACGAGCCGATATCGACCAGTGCGGTTGGGGACCACTTGGGGACCACACGTCCTGCACGCGGGCAGACAACCCGCACGTCGACTGATCGCGCACACGGCTCCTGTACCCGGTTTGACCAGTGGAGACGGCTACTCCTACGTCCTGGGGGTCAAGGGATCGCAGGTTCGAATCCTGTCGTCCCGACCGACAAGGAAGCCCGCTGACACTGGTCAAAACATCAGGTCAGCGGGCATTTTGTTGGTGTGTGATGGTTGCGATGTTGATCTAGGCGGCCGGTTGTGGGGATTACTTGTGGACGATCTGTGGACACCGCGGAGGTTGTGAGGCTGCTCGCCCCACGACACGGTGCGTTACACCCCGAGGCCCTGCGCTCTCAAAGATGGGATGCCGCAGGGCGTTCCGGGCGGGTCCCGTTCCTGTCTGGTCCCCGTTCCGGGCGGTGAGGACTTTCGGTACGTCTTCAAGCCGGGCCGACACGGGCCCGGACGCGCCGCCGCTGCATCCGGCTTGCGCCCGCTCCCGCATTGCTCCGCGAGCGCGCCGGGCGGCTGGCGCGCACGGCCACGGCGCCGGGTCGGTGACCCTGGGCGGGCGCCGGGTGCCCGTGGAGAGGCCGCGGATCCGCGCGGTCGATGGCTCGGGTGAGCTACCGGTCCCGTGTCATCGCTACCAGCAACAACAGCACTCAACCGTCTTAACTAGCAGAACTGATCCGGATTCGGGACGAAGGGCTCACCAGTGATCGACTCAACTCAAGTGCCACACCGGAACTACCCTTACCAGGTGGGGCATGGTGCGCTGCGCGAGCGCAGCAGGCCGGGCAGCGGGGGCACCCGCTCGGCCCGCCACCAATGGACGATGGCGCCGGGCTGGCGTGATGTCCGAGCGGCGCTCCGGCGATCAGCGTGGGTCTCAGTTTGGGGCTCAGTTCAGCCCAGTTCAGACGATCCCCTGATTCTTCAGTGACCTTCTGAGCTGCACCGCAGCAAAGGCTGGTACCCCGCTGTACGCGGCCAAGTGAAATTGGAAATCGTGTTGGGTGTTAAAACCCTCGCGGGTTCAAATCCCGCATCCTCCGCCATCTACCAGCACAGCCATATACGTGGACGGCGCGCGGACAGTGATCGAGCACTACCCTGGACGCATGAGTAACCCTGCCGTGGAGCCCTCACTACCTCCGGTCGACGAAACCGCGGTGCGAGCGCGTGCTACCGCGCTGCGCGCACTCGCGGCGGACTACGGCATCACCAACCTGCGGTTCGCCTCGATCGGTCGGCTGGTGGGTCACGTAGCCGAGGACCGGGACTCGTTGGACGTCGCCGACTTCGAGCTCGCCGCGATCCGCCTGCTAGGTGCCGAGGTGCACCTCTACTCAGACCGCGTGCTGAGCAAGGCCAACGTCAGCCCGGATCTCGTCGCGGCTCAACCGCTGTGAGCGGAATAGGTGCACGGCCCGACCGACACGTGTTGCTGGAACTTGACGCGTTATTGGAGCAGATCCAGAGTCTGGCGACTGAGGGTGACCGGGAGCAATTCGACAAGGATGACCGCTATCGATGGGTGCTGCATCGATTGTGGATCGCCGTGGGAAACGAAGCGCTGGCTTACGCCCGGCTTACCGGGCGGAACCCGCAGGTCGACCAGCCCTGGGCACGACTTTACCGGTTGCGCAACATGCTCGCCCATGACCGGTTGCCCGACATCGATGAGGATGAGGTATGGCGGATGACCGCTGTACGTCCGGCTGCCCTTCGTGCTCAAGTTCGCGGCCTGCTCAGCTAAGCGCCCGTGTTGAATCAAGTCAGGTGGGTTCGGGCGTGTCGTGGGCGGGTTCGTGTGCATCGTGTTTGTATCTGCCGGTGCGCAAGTGACTGGTCCGTCGCGGTCTGAAGACACTGCCGGGGTTCTGGTCGCCGGGCAGGCTAGCGGGGGTGTTGGACGGTGGCCGAGTTGGCGGGAAGGACGCGGTCGAGTTGGCTGCGCGAGGTGATGCCGAGCTTGGTAAAGACCTTGCGCAGGTGATACTGGACGGTGTGTGCGCTGATGAACAGGCGGGTGCCGATCTCTGGGTTCGATAGCCCGTGGCGGGCCAGCCGGGCGATCTGGGCCTCTTGGGCGGTCAGTTCCTCATGCTTGGCGCCGTCGGTGCGTTTGCGGGCGGTCGCGCCGGTGGCCTGCAGTTCGCGCCTTGCCCGTTCGGCGAACGCCTCCATGCCCATCGCTTCGAGCATGTCGTGGGCCGTGCGCAGTTGCTGGCGTGCCTCGCTGCGGCGGCGCTCCCGGCGCAGCCATTCCCCGTACAGGAGATGGGCGCGGGCGAGGTCTACGCGGAGCCGGGTCTTGCCGAGGCGGGCGATCGCCTCGCGGTACAGGCGTTCGGCTGCCGCGCCATGGCTGAGCAGCGCGTGCGAGCGCGCCTGGGTCCCGAGCACCCAGTTGGTGCCGCTGGCATTGGCCATTTCGGTGAGCTGGCGATAGGCCCTGGTCCCGGTCTCGGTCATCCCGCAGCGTGCGGCGGCCTCGATCAGCTCCACCAACGACCAGCAAAGCAAGGCAAGATCCTGGTCGTAAGCGGTGGCACGCAGGCCTGCGGCCACGGCCTTGTCATAGCGGCCGAGACCGTTGTTGAGCGCGGCGTTTGCCCACTCGGCGAAGGTGATGCCGGCTCCCTCCCCGCGCCGGGTCACGTCCTTGATGGTCGCGTCGATCAGGGCAGACGCCTGGGCCTCGTCGCCGCGCAGCGCGGCGACGCCCAGGGCGCCGTAGGGAGCGAGGCCGCTGCCGGTTGCTTCCTTGACCGCCTGCAGCTCGTCGGTCAGCGATGCCGCGGCGGTCAGGTCACCGGCGAACAGCAGCATGTAGGCGCGTACGGTGAGGGCCAGCGGAAGCTCACTGAGCGCACCGGTCTCGCGCGCGAGCTGGACGTACCGGGCGGTGAGCAGCTCCCAGCGATCATCATCCCAGACTCGCATGGCTGTGATACACGCCAGCCACATCCAGCGCAGCTCCTCTTCGGCGGACATGCCGGCACCGAAGTCGGCCAGGGCCCTGCGCAGGGTCGGGACTCCTGCCGCGTATCCCAGGTGAAGGCCGGCTGCCGTGCCATCGAGAAGAAGATCGGGGGCACGTGGGAGGTGCTGCGGCGGAGGTGCCGCGCTGGCGGCGCGGGCCGCCTCCAGGACATGACCGCCGGGCCCGGCCAAGGGACCGGCGAAGATGGCGGCGGACACCGCGTCGAGGTAGGTTGCGCGGGAAAGACCCGCGTCGATGGGCTCGAGCCGCCTGGCCGCCTTCAGCAGCAGAGCCGGGGCATCACCGCCCCGGCTGGTGATGAACGCGAGCTGGGCCCGCATCAGGTCGACGCTTGCCTGCTGGACGTCGCTGAGCGGCCCGGCCTGGGCCATGGCCAGCAGGTCCCGCGCCACGTCGAACACGCCCGCCTGGGTTTTCGCCTCCGCGGCGGCCAGCGCCCGTCTGGCCCGTTGCGCCGGGTCGAGCGTCAGCATGGCTGCTTGCTTGAGGAATGCGGCTGCCGCGCCCAGACCGCCGCGTGCCCGGGCCCGCCCGGCCGAGCGTTCAAGCTCGGCGGCGACGTCCTCATCCGGCCCCGGGGCGGCCTGCGCCCGGTGCCAGGCACGCCGGTCGGGATCGAGCTGCTGATCGGTGACTTCCGCCAGGGCGCGGTGCGCCTCCTGTCTGTCCTGACCCGGCGCTGACCGGTAGGCCGCCGAGCGGGCCAGCGGATGGCGGAACCGCACCCTAGTGTCGAACTCGGCCAGGCCGGCGTCGGCCACGGGTGCCACTGCGTCGGCGCCGATCCCGAACCGGCCGGCGGCTCGCCACACCAGCGCCGGGTCGCCGGTCGGGTCGGCCGCCGCAAGCAACAGCAGCCGCCGGGCCTGGCGGGGCAGCGCACCGATGCGCCGCCCGAAGCTTTCCTCGATGCTGCCCGCCAGCGGTATCGCGCCGGGGAGCCCGAACCCGCCGGCCAGCTCCGCCAAGGTCAATCCCCGCGGCAGCTCCAGCAGCGCCAACGGGTTACCCCGCGTCTCGACGACGATCTGGTCCCGGACCCGCCCATCGATCGGCCCGGTCAGCACCAAGTCCAGCAGCGCGCGCGCGTCGGCCTCCGGCAGGCCTCGGACCACCAGCTCCGGCAACCCCGCCAGGTCGCTGCTCGGGACCCGGGCCGCGAAGACCAGGCCAACCGATTCCGCCCCCAGACGGCGGGCAACGAACGCGAGGACCTGCGCCGAGGCGTGGTCGAGCCACTGCTGGTCATCGACCAGGCACACCAGTGGCTGCTCCTCGGCGACCTGGGACAGCAGGCTCAGCACGGCCAGCCCGATCAGGAACCGGTCCGGCGCCGGCCCGGCACTCATGCCGAACGCGGTCCGCAGCGCGTCGCGCTGCGGCAGCGGCAGACCCTTCAGCCGATCCAGCATCGGAGCGCACAACTGATGCAGCCCGGCGAACGCCAGCTGCATCTCTGACTGGACACCAGCCGCGCGCGCGACCCGGCAGCCTGGCGCGTGCGCGGCCAGGTACTCCAGCAGCGCCGTCTTGCCCACGCCCGCCTCGCCATGCACCACCAGTGCCCGGCTTTCACCAGCGTGCCTGACCGCATCGACCAGCCGGTCAAGCACTTCGCGCTCGGTGTGACGGCCGGTCAGTCCCGCCGCGTGCCGCCACACCGGCAGGCCTCCAGGCACCTGCACGGGACCCACGCTATCGCCCTGGCCCGTGCATTCACTACCCGTCATGGCTACCCACTGGGGGATTCGACCAGCGCGTCACCGCCGCAGGCTTCAACTGAGCCCCGGCTAACGGCTATAGCCGGTCGTGCGCAGGGCCTTCAGGGAACCTGCCGCCGACCCTAGAGAGCCCTTATTGGAGCAGAAATGACAACCGTCCACCATCGCTACGCCACCGTGAACGGCCAGCGGTTGTTCTACCGGGAGGCTGGCCCGGCCGGGGCGCCGATCGTGGTGCTGCTGCACGGCTTCCCGGCCAGCTCGTTCATGTTCCGCCACCTGATCCCGCTGCTGGCCGATCGGTATCACGTCATCGCCCCGGACCACCTCGGCTTCGGTCTGTCCGACGCACCTGCTGCGGATGAATTCGGGTACACCTTCGACGCCCTGGCCGGGCTGACCGCGGACCTGCTGAACCGTCTCGGGGCCGGCCGGTACGCCCTGTACGTCCAGGACTACGGGGCGCCGGTGGGCTGGCGGCTCGCGCTGGCGAACCCGGAGGCGGTTACCGCGGTCATCACCCAGAACGGCAACGGGTACGAGGCCGGGTTCACCGAGCAGTTCTGGAAGCCGGTGCGGGAGTACTGGCACGACCAGAACCCACGGACCGAGGCGGGCGTGCGGCAGGCGCTGACCCTGGAGGCCATCCGGTGGCAGTACCTGCACGGGGTGCCCGATCAGAGCCTGGTGAGCCCGGACACGTGGTCTCACGACTACAGCCTGGTGTCGCGGCCCGGCAACGATCTGGTGCAGCTGGCGCTGTTCGCCGACTACGCCAGCAATCTGCCGCTGTATCCGACGCTGCACGCCTGGCTGCGGGACAGCGGCGTGCCGGTGCTGGCGGTGTGGGGCCGCAACGACGAGATCTTCCGGCCCGAGGGGGCGCTGGCGTTCGCGCAGGACGCGCCGGGCGTGGAGATCTGCCTGATGGACGGGGGCCATTTCCTGCTGGAAAGCCACCTGGATGCTGCCGTCGGCCATATCCGTGGTTTCCTGGAACGGGCGCTGCCGTGACGGGGCCGCTTCAGGGCCAGAGTGTGCTGGTGGTGGGGCGGGGCAGCGGGATCGCCCGCGCGGTGACCCTGGCCGCCCGGGACGCCGGGGCAAAGGTCATCGCCGCCGGCCGCGACCACGACAGCCTGGCCGCTGCCTACGCCGGCGAGCCTGCCATCAGCACCGAGACCGTCGACCTGACCGATGAGGCCTCGATCGCCGCTCTCGGCGAACAGCTCGGCGTCGTTGACCACGTGGTCTCTACCGCGTCGGCGCGAGCGCGGGGGCGCCTGGCGGAACTGGACCGGGACGCGATTCGGCTGTCCTTTGATACCAAGGTGATCGGCCCGCTGATGCTGGCCAAGCACCTGGCCCCCCGGATGAACGAGGACGGATCGTTCACCCTCTTTTCGGGTGTCGCCGCGGCCAAGATCACGGTCGGGACCCTCGGGGTGGCCATCACCAACGCCGCCGCCGACGTCCTGGCCCGCTCCCTGGCCCTGGAACTGGCCCCCATCCGGGTCAACGCCATCTCTCCCGGCGTGATCGAAACCGGCGCGTGGGACGCCCTGGGCGTGCAGGGCAAGGCGAACTACTTCGCCGACATCAGCGCCCGCAACCCGGCCCGGCGCATCGGCACCGCCGACGACATCGCCAACGGCGTCCTGTTCGCCATGACCAGCACCTTCGTCACCGGCCAGACCCTGCACATCGACGGCGGTGAGCCGCTCACCTGACCCCGCCGCGCCCGGGCTGTCATCCGGCCGTGCGCAACCCAGAAAGGAACAGCGCAATGGGACTAGCCTGGCAGCAAGGACCGCTCGCCCAGGGCGCCATCGGCCACTTCCTCGGCCACGACCCGCTGCCCGGACGACTGCTGTTCGTCGAGCCGCTGCGTCGGCGCATGCGGGTCCGGTTCGGCGCGCTGGAACCGAGCGAGCACACCACCCGGCACGCGGACCTTGGGGCGACGTGGTCCTACGCGGACGCCTGGCCCGAGGTCAGGCGCATCTCCGGCCTGGTCTCTTTCGAGCCGGACAAGGTCGAAGTGCACCTGGACGGTACCCGGCTGCGGCTAGAACCCGGCCAGACCGTGATCCCGCACGGCATTGACCGCAACCTCGACCTGGACGAGGCCCCCAGCAGGCAGACATGACCGGCGTCGCCACGCGCGAAACAGCGGGTCTCACGGCGGAGAGCCATGACCCGGCGCCGGTGCTGCTGTCAGTAAACGTCGGGATGCCGAAGGACGTGCCCTGGCACGGCAAGACGGTGCACACCGGCGTGTGGAAACACCCGGTGGCCGGGCCGCGGATGGTGCGGCGGCTCAACATCGACGGTGACGGCCAGGGCGACCTGAACGGTCACGGCGGTGAGCAGCGAGCCGTGCTGGTCTACCAGATTGCCTCCTACCGGCACTGGCAGCGACACTTCAGCCGCGACGATTTCACTTACGGCCAGTTCGGGGAGAACCTCACCGTCGACGGCCTGCCCGACGACCAGGTGTGCATCGGCGACCGGTACCGCATCGGCGAAGCCGAGTTCGAGGTCACCCAGCCCCGGGTCACCTGCTACCGGGTCGGCATCAGACTCGGCGAGCCCGAATTGCCTGCGCTGCTGGTCAGCCATCACCGGCCCGGCTTCTACACGCGCATCCTCACCGAGGGACACATCCAGGCCGGCGATGCGATCGTCAAGACCAGGACCGGGCCCGGCGCGCTGAGCGTGGCCGACACCGACGCGCTGCTCTACCTTCCCGGCCGCGACCGCGCCATGCTGGGCGTCGCCTTGCAGATCCACGCCCTCAGCCCCGGCTGGCAGGACTCATTCCACGACCTGCTGGCCGCTGCCGAAGGTCACAGCAGCGCCAGCAGCTCGGCCCGGGGCGCCGAGCCGGCCCCGCGACCCGGGCCGGCATGGCCCGCTTTCCGGAAGCTGCGCGTGACCAAGGTCGTCCAGGAAAGCGCAACGGTGTCCTCGATCTGCCTCGCCGCCGTTGACGGCACCCCGCTCCCGGCCGCCCAGTACCTCACGCTGCGGGTCCCCGGCGCCGGGCAGCCGGCCCCGGTACGCAGCTACTCGCTGTCCTCGGCAGCTGACACCGGCACCTACCGGATCAGCGTGAAACAGGCGCCCCACGGCACCGCCACCGGCTACCTGAACCGCAACCTGCAACCCGACATCGTCCTGGACATGTAAGCGAGAAAACGCCATGACGACACGACCCCCCAGCACCCAGCATGCGCCGACGAGGGAAAGCCAATGGCGTCCGGGGCCACCCCCGAACTCGTCAACACCGGCCATGGGGAGAGAAGGAAGGACGTTATGAGCGGGCCAGCGGAGAGTGTGTACGACGTGATCGTGGTCGGGATGGGCCCGATCGGGGAGACGGTGGCCGAGCGGGCCCGCGCGGCCGGGCTGAGCGTGGCTGCGGTGGAGCGGGAGCTGGTCGGGGGTGAGTGCTCGTACTGGGCGTGCATCCCGAGCAAGGCGATGCTGCGGCCGGTGGTCGCGGTCGCCGACGCGCGCCGGGTCGCCGGGGCGCGGCAGGCGCTCACCGGGCCGGTGGACGCCCCGGCGGTGTTCACCCGCCGGGACGGGTACGTGAATAACTGGAACGACGACGGCCAAGCCGGCTGGCTGAAGGGCATCGGCGCGGAGCTGATCCGCGGGCACGGCCGGCTGGACGGCCCCCGCCGGGTCACGGTGCAAACACCCGGCGGCCAGCAGGTGCCGCTGACCGCTCGGCACGCGGTGGTGATCTGCACCGGCAGCCGCCCGGCGCTGCCCGAACTGGCCGGCCTGGACCAGGTGCGGCCGTGGACCAATCGGGAGGCCACCGACTCGCACACAGTGCCCGGGCGGCTGGTCATCGTCGGCGGCGGCGGGGTCGGGGTGGAGATGGCCAGCGCCTGGCACGGCCTGGGCGCCAAGGTCACCCTGCTCGCCCGGGCCGACGGCCTGCTGCCCCGGATGGAGGCCTTCGCCGGCGAGGTGATCGCCGCTGCGTTCACCGCCGCGGGAATCGACGTGCGGATCGGCGTCACCGTCACCGGGGTGCGCCGCCCGGGCGGCACCGGGCCGGTCACCGTGATGCTCGAAGAAGGCGGCGAACTGGAGGCCGACGAGGTGCTGTTCGCCACCGGCCGGGCGCCGAACACCCACGACATCGGTCTGCACACCATCGGCCTGGAACCCGGATCCTGGCTGGAGATCGACGACAGCTGCATGGTGCGCGCGGTGGAAGACGGCTGGCTATATGCCCTCGGTGACATCAACCGCCACGCGCTGTTCACCCACCAGGGCAAATACCAGGCCCGCATCGCGGGCGCCGCTATCGCCGCCCGCGCCCACGGGCAGCCCGTCGACCCCGCGCCGTGGGGCCCGCACGCGGTCACCGCCGACTACCACGCGGTGCCGCAGGTGTTGTTCTGCGACCCTCCGGCCGGGGCGGTCGGGTTAACCGCCGACCAGGCCGAACGCGCCGGGTACCGGATCCGGGTCATCGACACCGACCCCGGCGCCACTGTGATCGGCGCCAGCCTGTACGCCGATGGCTACACCGGCCGCGCCCGCATGGTGGTCGACGAGGACCACGGCCGGCTGCTCGGCGTCACCGTCGTCGGCCCCGGCGTCGAAGAACTGCTGCATTCGGCCACCATCGCCGTGGTCGGCCAGGTCCCCCTGACCCGGCTCTGGCACGCCGTCCCCTGCTTCCCCTCCATCAGCGAAGTCTGGCTCCGCCTGCTGGAGGCCTACCGCGGCTGACCCGCGAGCGAAAGGAACGTTTGAATGAGCACGAACTGGAACTGGCTGCAGGCTGCGACAGCCAGGGAGGAATGAATACATGGTGGCGTGGGACCGCGTGACCCGTACTGAGGTGTTGCGCGCGATACAGGAGTACGACCGACTGGGGCCCAAGGGATTCTTCTCTGAGCATGGTTTCGCCCCTACCACGACTTATGAGTTGGTCTGGGACGAACGCCATTACCCGCCGAAGGCAATCCTGGGCACAGCTTATGAGTTCGCCACCGGTCAACGCCTTAGCTCCGGTGATTTCGAGGGCGGGAAGACCGGCGCCGTCAGGGTGCTCGGAAAGCTGGGATTCACCGTCCAGGCACGACCAGCCAAGTGAAGCTGCGCACAAACCGTCATCGACCATGCCCGCCCTCCCGCTAATGCAACAGCACCGTTGGACTTCGACGGTCATCACCAGCCGGGATTTTCACCCCGGCGCGGTCTACCGGATCAACGTCGACAACGACGGCGACGCGCAAGCCGACGTCGCGTTCACGTTCACCTTCTCCAAGCTTGAGAACGGCGTGCAAACCGGGACCGTCCTACTACGCCACCGGCGCGTGCCTACCGCTCCGGGCGGAGCCAGACAGTCCACCGTTCAATGGCGACGTAACCCATTCGTTCGTACACGGGCCGACCGTCGTCGCTGGCGACGAGCACCGCCGGCCTGCCGGGGTCGGCCAGGGTAGCGGCCCAGGTCACTGCGGCGCCCGCACCGCGGCCCCGCGCCGACGGAAGCGTTGCAACGTACTCGACGAGCGTGGCCCCAGCGTGCAGGTGTGCCGCCGCCACCGCAACCGGTTCCCCCTCCAGCCAGGCGAGCCAGACCCGAGTAGCCGACTGCAGGAGCGCCGGGCCGAGCAGGTCGCCCGGTCGCAGCGGCTTCAACTCCGGCATCGGGTAACCGTCGACGAGGACCCGTTCGGCGTTCGCCAGCTCGAGCGCGTCCCGGACCTCGCGAACCTCGACTCCCGGATCGGGCGAAGCCGGGCGCGGGCTGGGGAAGCGCACCATCAGCGGCGGATGCCCGAGCAGACCGAGTCCGTAGGGCTGCAGGTTCGGTGTGGGCCACGCGCTGATCAGCAGGTATGGCACGTGCGGTGGAAATAGCGCACCGATGTCACGCAAGGTTTCTTCGGGGTGGGTCAATGGCTGCAGCAAGACGACCGGGTTCGTGAGCGCGCCGCGATCGCCGATCCAGCCGCCCGACCATTGCGGGCCGGATCGCCACGGTCGTCCGGCGCCGCGCGCGACCTGTACCGGCCAGGAGGCGTGCACGAGCACGGCCTGCCGCAGGAGGGTGTCATCGGCCGTGAGGTCCGGCTCCCAGCCGGTCGTGAGGTGCTCGCCCTCGGCTGGGAGCATCGACGCACTCATACTCGACACAATGACGTCAGGTCCGTGGCCGAGCAAGACTTCGTGTCCGGTTCCGGGTTAACGCCGACCGTGGTTCGGCGGAACTTCAGGTCAGCTAAAAAAGCCGGTTCACGGTGAGCGTCGCGGGTAGCGAGGTTGACGGGGCGAAGGATGCCGGGTTGCTGGGGGTGAACACTGCGGTCAGTGTGTGTGTGCCTGCGGTGAGCGCCGGGGTGATCAGTATTGCCTGTCCCACGGTCACCGGTACCGGGGAGCCGAGGTTGGTGGCGCCGTCTTTGAATTGGACGGTTCCCGTTGCGTTGAAGGGCGACACGCTCGCGAGGAGGATCTCTGGGATCCCCTGGAACCCGGGATTCGGGGCCACCTGGAGCGTGGTCGTGGTGGTGGGAATACCGGTGATCGGATCGAGCAACAATGGACGGGGGTTTGGTGGCGCGCCGTGGGGATTGGTGAGGTTGAGCATCCCCGTGAGTGACCCGGCGACGTTATCGAAGCTGCCGTCGATCCGTCCGAGCGCCCAGTTGTCTTCGACGAAGCGGGTGATGGACGACTGGTCAGTGCGGGTGTGGTCGACGTTGTTTGCCTTTGCCCATGGCGAGATGAGCACCAGGGGCATCCGGGGACCGTAGCCGCAGCGTCCCTGCTGGCCGGCGAGCGGTGTACCGGTTCCGCATTGTCCGGGGCCGGTCAGGGCGTCGGCGACGGTTTGTGAGGGGTTGGTGACACCGCTGTAGGCGTGGTCGTACCAGCCGTCGGAGTCGTCGTAGTTGACCACGACCGCGGTGCTGGCCCAGTCGGGTGTTGTCATCAGGGCGTTGATCTCGCGGATGAGGAATTGTTGTTCGTCGAGCGGATCGGAATAGGCGGCGTGCCCGTCCTGGTAACCCGGTGCCTTCAAGAAGCTGACCGCGGGCAGCGCGGACGACGGCAGATCCCCGCGGTTGATGCCCGCGACGAGCTGGTCGAAATCGTTCATGTCGTACTGGTGGTTGGGGGTGTCGAACTGCGGGGCACCGTTGACGTAATGCTAGGTGTCGGTGCCGATGGTTGTGAGCGTCGAGGGAGTGACGGTGCCGTTGGTGTCGGTGGGCAGCGTGAGGTGATGCGGGTTGGCCGTCGAGGCGTAGTAGTTGAAGGGCTGGTGGTGCGGGATGTAGTCGTCCTTGTAGCCGTACTGCCCGGTGCCTACGGTCAGCGGGCTGCTCAGCCCGGCTCCGATGGGATGGACCGCGTTGCAGATGCCCTGGTTCGACGAGTGCGGCACGGAATTCTGGAAGTTACCGTTTTTGAACTCGTCGGGGATGAACGTCGCAGTGTTCTGGCCGCTGTTGCCGGTAGCGGCGAGAGCGTCGGGGTAAGAGGTGGTGGGGCGGTACCCACCTTCGAAGAATCCCCAGGACAGGCCGGCCGCGTTGAGCTTGTCACCGATGTTCTGACCGCTCATCGCGACCGCGTCCCGGGTGGAGCAGTCGTCCCAGTACGGCTGCGCGTCGCTGGTCAGCGAATACCCACCGTGCCCGTCGGGAGTGAGGTCGGCGTTGGGCTTGGCGGCGGTGGCGATCGAGGGATTGTTGACCGCGTGGGTCATGTCGACATTGCCGGTGTTGCCGGACACCAGGTTGATCGCGCCGGGTGAGGACGGCCCGAACGTGGTACCGAAGGAATTGTCGCTCATCGCGAAGTGCTGGGCATAGTTCCACAGCCCGGTCACCGCGTTGCCGTCGTAGTAATTCATGACATCCCCGGCCACGCACGGACTGCCCGACGTGCTGGTTCCGGTGCCGGTGCCGACCGTGGAAACGAACTTGTCCATCGCCCCACCGTCGAACGCGCGCTGCTCGTCGGAATAGTTGTGGTCCTGATCGCAGGTGAGCACGTCATTGATGTTGGTCGGGTCGTAACGCCGGGGATTGACCCCGTTGGGATTGGCGGTGAGCAGAGCACCGCTCAGGCCGTTGGCGGTGGGGGTGCGTGGCGCCGCGGCGAAGGGTTGGCCATTGCTGTTCGTCGCGTTGGGGTAGGTGCCGAAATAGTGGTCGAAAGAGACGTTCTCCTGAAAGATGACCACCAGATGCTTGATCGGGGTCGCGGACTGATCCGTCGCGGCCATACCTGAACCGGCGGTAGCACCGGTGATCAGCACGGCAAGCCCGGTCGCCATAGCGGCGGCCCCGGCGACAGCGTGTCGACGAGGTGACGCAGATTTCATGGACATTCCTTCCTGGTTCCCCGACGCGGAGTAGTTCGAGCAGAGCCGGCGGAATGCCATCTCGGGAAGCCGCGGGTTCAGTGGCGCAGGGTTGTTCAGTGACGCAGGGTGGCGCAGTGCCAGGGTGTGTCACCCGCTGGTTGCGGCAAATTGTTGTGCCAGTTTGATGAGGATCTGGGCCTGGATGGTCTGGGCGATGATCTGTGGTTCGCTGGGTGCCCTACCGCCAAACTCCGCTCCCTCGAGTAGAGCGAGAATCTGGGTGGCGAGGGCGTCCCGTTGCGTACCCAGCTGAGCGAATTCGGCCTCGGTGAGCTGATAGCGAAAGTCGCCGGGACTGGCCGAATTGATGCCTGCGCTTGAGGCCGCGATCGTGGCCGCGATCGTGGCCGCGCCGAATTGGCCGACACAGGCGTTGAGCTGTTTGAACACGCTGGCCAGCGTGGTCAGCGAGGTGGTGTGGGCGCGGAGCGCGGCGGGCAACGCGGTGGGATCGGCCAGTTCGAACAGAGCACGGCCGTCGTGACCGTAATCGTCGCGTAGGCCGAGCAGGGTCAGCATGGTGGGGCGGATGTCGGTGTGGTCAGACCAGATCTGGTCGGTGACCCCGAGATTCCGGATGCCGGGTCCAGCCAGGCCGAGCCAAGTGCGGTTGATGTCGGGTGCGAAGTCACCGTGGTTCCACGCGAATCCCGGTTGCTCCGTCACGCAGGGCGAGGTGCAGTTGGCTGCGCCGGCGAAGACGAAATAGTTCGGGTCGGCGAAGGTGGTGAAGGTGGGGGTGCGGGCGGGGTCACCGGTGACCATGTGCAGCAGTTTCATCCCGACCGAGTCGGCGAAGCTGGTCGCGAAGTGGTCGGTGGTGCCGGTGAGCGGGTTGACCGCGGTGAGCTTGGACACCGCGTGTTCGAAGGTGCGGGTGGTGGCGGCGGCGCGGGCGGGGTTGCCGTCGAGGTAGAAGTTGGGGGCCGAGTCGGCGTGCACCTGGAACGGTGTGGTGATGTTCTGCTGGGTGGCCAGCAGGCCGCGCACGTTGGCGTTGATCTCACCGATCTGGCTGTAGGTGCAGGGGGTGTGCACGCCGTCGCAGCCGGTCGGGCTTGCGGGGCCACCGACGAAGTGGTCGTTTTCATCGGCGGTGACCACGAACTGGGTGTTGCTGGTGTTGATGCCATCGCGAGACAGCCGATCGAAAAAGGCGCCGAAGGCGGTGTCGTAATTGTGGAGCGCTTGGACATAGCCGGCCTCGCCGGGCCCATAGGCCTTACCGGTGGTGTGGTTGTCGTGGGCATCGGAAATGTAGCCGAAGGTGACCGGTACGCCGGACTCCTGCATGGCAGCGACGTACCCCAGCGTGTTAGCCGCGGACATGCCGTCGAAGCCAGGGAACCCCGGTCGGCCTTTACTGTCGGTAATGGGTGTCGTGCCGTCCACGGTGGTGACCGGTCCGGCCGGGGAGATCACCGAGTTGACATATTTGGCACCGAACAATCCCTGGTAGCCGGGGTATCCGCCGGGTTCATCGAGCAGCAGGTCTGGTTTGGCTGTGGGTCCCGCGCAGCGACTGGAATTCTGTGCGCAGTGCACGCCAATGCCGACGAAATCTGTCGTGGCCAAGCCCGGGTCGGCCGCGGCCTCGGCGGCCTCGGGTGAGTTGGCGCCGAACACCTTGGGCACGTCCGGGCCGGTGTTCTCCAGGATCGTGTTGGCGGCGGCCACCGAGCCGACGTCGCAGCCGGCGCGGGTGAAGGGCACCCACGGTGCCGGCGCGACCTTGCCCTGCGGGGTCACCATCGTCGGCGCCGTATCGCTCGGGGTGGGCGTACTCGGGTCGAACACGCCGTCGGTCCAATAGGCGAAACTGACCGCCGGGTTGCTGGTGCCTGAGGGATTGAAATAGCGGTAGGAGTTGGAGATCGGCTGGCCCATGTGATCGCCGTACAGCCCGGTCAGCTGACTCAGAATGTCGGTGCCGGTGTGCGCGATCAGCGGGGTGTGGTGGTTGCTGTCCATCGTGCCGTTGCTGGTGAGGAAATTCAGCAGGTGCGGCATCTGTTCCAGGTCGGACGGCACGTTGGGGTTGTCCCGGCTGAAATGCACGTTGTCGAAAGTCAGGTAGATCACGTGCTGCACTCCATTGCCCGCAGGGTTCAGATTGCAGCCCTCCTGGCTGCCTCCGCTGGGCACCGACTGCGCGGCGGCCGGCATCCCGACAACCACTAACCCAGCGGCGAGCCCCACTGCCATAAGCAGCCGCTTCGTGGTGATTCCGGCCATGGTGCGCTCCTTGGGAAGGTCCAGCCAGCCGCCCCGACCTTCCGCGGTACCGCTCCGTTGACGCAACCACTCACCGTCACCGTTCGCGCACCGTTCATCCCCAGACCCCCGATGGAGTTCGCTCGAAGTGTTATCGGAGATCGTTGTTTACGCCCTGAGGCAGGCCGTCCGGGACGCGGGTCCTGGGTGGTCATGGTTGGAAGCGGTAACCCATGCCGGGTTCGGTAATGAGGTGTTTGGGGTGGGAGGCGTCGGGTTCGAGTTTGCGGCGTAGCTGGGCCAGGTAGACGCGAAGGTAATGGGACTCCGACTGGTAGCTGGGTCCCCAGACTTCGGTGAGCAATTGGCGTTGGCTGACGAGTCTGCCCTGGTGGCGGACGAGGAGTTCGAGGATGCCCCATTCGGTCGGGGTGAGCCGGACCACCGCGCCATCGCGGGTGACCTGCTTGGCGGCGAGATCCACGCACAATGACCCCGCGTAAACGACAGGTTCGCCGTCGCTGGGGTGGGTGGCGGCTCGGCGGACCGCGGCGCGCAGCCGGGCGAGTAGCTCGTCCATACCGAAGGGTTTTGTCACGTAGTCGTCGGCGCCGGCGTCGAGTGCTTCGACCTTGTCGCCGGAGTCGGTGCGGGCGGAAAGCACGATGATGGGCATGGTGCTCCAGCCGCGGAGCCCGGTGATCACCTCAGCGCCGTCGAGGTCCGGCAGGCCGAGGTCGAACACGACGACGTCCGGGTGGTCGTGGGCTGCTGCGTGCAGGGCCGTGGTGCCATCGGGCGCGGTGAGCACGGTGTAGCCACGGGCCGTGAGGTTGATCTTCAGGGCTCGCCGGATCTGGGGATCGTCGTCGACGACCAGCACGCGGGTCATCCGGTGGACCTGCCGTTGGCCTGGTGGTACGCGGCGGGCAGGGAGATAACCACGGTCAGGCCGCTGCCGGGAGTGTCCTCGGCGGTGATGGTGCCGCCCATGGCGTCGGTGAAGCCCTGGGCGACGCTGAGCCCGAGTCCGATGCCGCTGCTGGCGTCCCGGTCCCCCAGCCGCTGGAACGGGGCGAACATGCTGGTGGCTGCACCAGGTGGGATGCCGGGGCCGTGGTCGACCACCCGCAGCTCGACGAAGTCGGCGTGCGCGCTGGCCCGCACGGTGACGGGTGATCCACCGCCGTGGCGCAGCGCGTTGTCGACGACGTTGGCGACGACGCGTTCGAGCAGCCCGGGGTCGGCCAGCACGTGCGGTAGCGATTCATCGATGTCGATGTGGACATGCTGCTTGCCCTCAACTCCGGACAGCGCTCGCAGCGCCACCTCGTCGTAGCCGATCGGGAGTAGCGCGGGGGCAATGGCGCCGGTGGCCAGGCGGGAGGAGTCGAGCAGGTTGTCCACCAGCGCGCGGAGCCGGTCGGTGGACTCCTCGATGGTGGCCAGCAGCTCCGCGGAATCGGCGGGTGACAGGCGCAGCTCGGGATCACGCAGGCTGCCGGTGGCGGCCTTGATGGAGGTCAGCGGGCTTCGTAGATCATGGCCGATGGCCGAGAGCAGGGCGGTGCGCAGGGCAGCGGTGTGGGCCCGGCGCTGGGCGTCGGCAGCCTCGGTGGCCATCCGCTGATGGCGCAGTGCGAGCAGCGCCTGGCCGGCGGCGGCTTCAAGAATGAGCTGGTCAGCGGCGGTCACGGGGTGGCCGCTCAGGGTGAGGCGGACGCCGTCGGTGACCGTGATGTCGGCGTCGGCCAGGTCCGGGCGCAGGCAGGGGTCCGTCCCGCTGGAGGCGGCCGGCTGCCACCGGTCGTCATGGCGTTCCAGCAGGGCCACCGAGGTCAGCGCGAAGTTCTCCCGGATCTTGTCCAGCAGCCTGGGCAGCGGGTCGGGGTCGGTGAGCACGGTGCGGGCGTAGGAGGCCAGCAGGGATGCCTCGGTGCGGGCCCTGGCGGCCTGTGCGGCCCGCCGCGCAGCGCGGTCGACGACTGTGGCGACCAGTATCGCGACCAGCAGCATCAGCACCAGGGTGATCACGTTCGCCCGGTCGGCGATGGTCAGGGTGTACAGCGGCGCAGTGAAGAAGAAATTGAGCAGCAGCCCCCCGAACACCGCGGCCAGCAGCGCCGGGCCCAGCCCGCCGATCAGGGCCACGCCGACCACCGCGAGCAGGGACACCACGACGTCAGCGGACAGCCCGAACAGATTCCGGCCGGCCAGCCCGATCGCCGTGGCCACCACCGGGAGGACCGCCGCACCGGCCCAGCCGAGCTGCTTGCGGTGCCGGGGCAGGGCATTGCGCAGCGTGGGCAGCCGCACCCCGGCGCTGGCTTCCTCATGGGTCACCAGGTGGACGTCGATGGAACCGGAGCGCTGCACGACGGTGGCGCCGATGCCCTGGTTGAACAGCCGGGCCAGCCGGGAGCGCCGGGAAGTGCCCAGCACCAGCTGGGTGGCGTTGACGCCGCGGGCGAAATCCAGCAGCGCGGTTGGGATGTCGTCACCGACCACCGTGTGGAAACTGGCCCCCAGCCCATCGGCCAGGGCACGGAAGCGGGACAGTGCCGCGGGGTCAGCGCCGGCCAGCCCGTCGCCGCGCAGGATGTGCAGTACGAGCAGCTCGGCGCCCACCCGGGCGGCGATCCGCCGGGCCCGCCGCACCAGGGTCTCACTTTCCGGACCGCCGGTGATCGCCACCACGAGCCGTTCCCTAGTCTCCCAGACCTCGGTGATGTGCTGCTCGCTGCGGTAGCGGCGCAGCGCCTCGTCGACCTGGTCGGCCACCCACAGCAGCGCCAGTTCGCGCAGCGCGGTGAGATTGGCGGGGCGGAAGTAGTTGGCCAGTGCGGCGTCGATCTTCTCCGCGCGGTAGATGTTGCCGTGCGCCATCCGGCGGCGCAGGGCTTCCGGGGTGAGGTCGACCAGTTCGATCTGCTCGGCGCGGCGCACCACTTCGTCGGGCACGGTCTCGCGTTGGGCGACACTGGTGATCCGCTCGATCACGTCGTGCAGCGACTCCAGGTGCTGGATGTTGACCGTGGAGAGCACGGTGATCCCGGCGTCGAGCAGTTCCTCGACGTCCTCCCATCGCTTGGCATGGCGGGAACCGGGCACGTTGGTGTGGGCCAGTTCGTCGACGACGGCCACCGCCGGGCGGCGGGCGAGTATCGCATCGAGGTCCATCTCGGTGAGCTCAGCGCCCCGATGGGTCAGGTCACGGCGGGGCAGGATCTCCAGCCCGTCGAGCAGGGCCTCGGTCTTGGGCCGGTGATAGGTCTCGATGAAGCCCACGACCACATCGGTACCCCGCTCGGCGCGCCGCCTGGCCTCGCTGAGCGCGGCGTAGGTCTTGCCGACCCCGGGTGCGGCGCCGAGGTAAATCCTCAGCTCACCCCGGCGGCGGGGCCGTGGATCGTCCATGTCATCACTGTCCCGCAACGCTCGATCGCACAGGGTCTCCAGCGACGTCCACTGGGCGCGACTCGCCACCGAGCCAACCTTGACCAGCTACCCCGAGCCGGTAGGGCATGTTGATCACGATCACGCCGGGGGTGAACAGCAACCGCGCCTTGAACCGCAACGCGCTCTGGTACGGAGCTTCCAGGACCTTGAGCGGCACCGAGATGCCACGCTGCTCCCACGCGGCCAGCAGCTCGCGGGTCTCCTGCTCGGCGGCGGCCATCGTGACCGCCTCCAGCACGTCGGGACGGGTGGCCCGGGCGAAGGCGAGGGCGCGCAGGGCGGGCTTGTGCAGTGTCTCGCCCAGCAAGGCGCTGCGCCGCGGCCGGCCGACCAGCAATCGTTTGAGCACGTTGCCCACAACACGAGCCTGGCAGCCCCCCGCCAACCCGGCACCGATCTTGACGCATTCTTAGCGCCGCAAGCTAGCCGGCTCGGCGTTCCTGACGCACGGCAATGTTGAGCCTCAGCACATTCACCCCCGCTTCGCCGAGGAAGCTGAGGAACGGCCGGTCGGTGTGCGCGTCAACGAGGTCGCGCACCCGTTGCTCGGACAGACCGTTCACCCTGGCCACTCTCGGCACCTGAAGCGCGGCGTAAGCCGGGCTGATGTGGGGATCCACCCCGGACGCGGAGGCGGTCACCGCGTCCGGGGGAACGGCGCTGGGAGCAACGGTTTCCCGTGTTGCGATCAGCGTGCGGCGCTGCTCGATGAGCTTTGTCAGCTCCGGGTTACTCGTCGCCTTGTTCGATCCGCCGGAGGTGGATGGATCACCCGGCCCGAGGGCGTCGGATGCGGATGCGGAGGGCCGGGTGTGAAACCACGGGTCGGTGTTCGGGTCGGCCGCGACGAGGTCTACGCCGATCAGCGCGGAGCCGACCGGCTGCCCGTCGAGCTCCAACTGCGAGCCTTCGGCGCGCGATGCCAGGCCAGGCAGGTGCGCGGTCCCCCACACCGCGAGCGGGTAAACGACACCGGTGAGCACGGTCAGCACGAGAAGTACCCGCAGGCCCGCGCCGGCCTGGCGGAGCAGGGCGGACAGCCAGATCATGGCGTGGTTATCCGATCCCCGGCAGGTGCCGGACGAGCAGGTCGATTCCGAAGATGCCCACGAACGGAACGGTCACCCCGCCGAGCCCGTAGATCACTAGGTTGCGCCGCAGCAGCGCGACCGCGGTGGACGGCCGGTAGCGCACTCCGCGCAGCGCCAGTGGGATCAACGCGGCGATGATCAACGCGTTGAAGATCACCGCGGAGAGGATCGCTGACTGCGGGGTGGCCAGCCGCATGATGTTGAGCTTGTCCAGCTGCGGGTAGATCACGGCGAACATTGCCGGCAGGATCGCGAAGTACTTCGCCAGGTCGTTGGCGATGGAGAAGGTGGTCAACGCGCCCCGGGTGATGAGTAACTGCTTGCCGATCTCGACGATCTCGATCAGCTTGGTGGGGTCGGAGTCCAGGTCGACCATGTTCCCGGCCTCCTTGGCGGCCGAGGTGCCGGTGTTCATCGCCACCCCGACGTCGGCCTGGGCCAGCGCGGGCGCGTCGTTGGTGCCGTCGCCGGTCATCGCCACCAGGCGGCCGCCGAGCTGCTCGGTGCGGATCAGCGCGATCTTGTCCTCGGGGGTGGCCTCAGCCAGGTAGTCGTCCACTCCGGACTCGGCCGCGATCGCCTTGGCCGTCAGCGGGTTGTCCCCGGTGATCATCACGGTGCGGATGCCCATCGCGCGCAGCTCGCCGAACCGCTGCGCGATTCCCGGCTTGACCACGTCGGACAGCCGGATCACCCCCAGCACCCGCGCTACCCCGCCGGCCGACCGGGCGACGACCAGCGGCGTCCCGCCTTGGTGGGCGATCTCGTCCATGACCGTTCCCAGACCGGCCGGGAAGGTGCCGCCCCGCTGCGCCACCCAGGCCTGGACCGCGCTGCCCGCGCCCTTGCGCACCGCGACGCCGTCGAGGTCGGCACCGGACATCCTGGTCTGCGCGGTGAACGGCACGAACTCCGCGACCGCCTCCCGCGCGGTGGCCGCCGCGGCGAGGCCATGCTCGGCGGCGCACAGCTCGACGATCGAGCGGCCCTCCGGGGTCTGATCGGCCAGGCTGGACAACCTGGCCGCCGCCACCAGCTCAGCCAGTGGCACTGCGTCGACCGGGATCAGGCCGGCCGGGATCAGCTCGGTGGCCCGCCGGTTGCCGAAGGTGATCGTGCCGGTCTTGTCCATCAGCAGGGTGTCGACATCACCGGCCGCCTCCACCGCCCGTCCCGAGGTGGCCAGCACATTGCGCTGCACCAGCCGGTCCATCCCGGCGATGCCGATCGCCGACAGCAGTGCGCCGATCGTGGTCGGGATCAGGCAGACCAGCAGCGCCGTGAGCACGGTCAGCGACTGTGCACGGCCGGAGTAGGTCGCCATCGGCTGCAGCGCCACCACCGTCAGCAGGAAGATGATCGTCAACGCGGACAGCAGGATGGTGAGCGCGATCTCGTTGGGGGTTTTCTGCCGCCGCGCCCCCTCCACCAGCGCGATCATCCGGTCCACGAAGGACTCGCCCGGCTTGCTGGTGATCCGCACCACGATGCGGTCGGAGAGCACGGTGGTCCCACCGGTAACGGCGCACCGGTCGCCGCCGGACTCCCTGATCACCGGTGCCGACTCACCCGTGATCGCGGACTCGTCGACCGACGCGATGCCCTCGACGACATCGCCGTCACCGGGGATGATCTCGCCGGCTTCGACCACGATCCGGTCGTCGACCCGCAGCGCGGTGCCGGGCACCCGCTCCTGTGACCCGTCGGCGGCCAAGCGGCGCGCCATCGTCTCCTTTTTGGACCGCCGCAGCGTCTCGGCCTGCGCCTTGCCCCGCCCCTCGGCGACCGCCTCGGCGAGGTTGGCGAACAGCACCGTGAACCACAGCCACGCCGCGATCCACCAGGCGAACACGCTGGGATCCAGGATGGCCAGCACGGTGACCAGCGCCGAGCCGACATACACCACGAACATGACCGGATTGCGCAGCTGGTGGCGCGGATCCAGCTTGCGCACCGCCTCGGGAAACGAGCTGAGCAGCTGGGCCGGGCGGAACGCACCGGCACCCACCGCCCGGCCGGTACGCCGGGCGGGCAGCTCGGCGGCCTGTTTCGGCGCGCGGACCGGACGGTCCTCGGTGGAGGTGCTCACCCCAACCCCTCTGTGATCGGGCCCAGCGCCAGCGCCGGCAGGAACGTGATCGCCGCGGCCAGTAGCACGGTGCCCAGCACCAGCACCGCGAACTGCGGGCTGTTGGTGGGTAGCGTGCCGGCGCCGGGCTCGGTACCTGTCTGGCTCACCAACGACCCGGCCAGCGCGAGCACAGCGATAATCGGCACGAAGCGGCCGAGCAGCATCGCGATACCCAGCGTGGATTGAAAGAAGTCGCTGGTCACCGTGATCCCGGCGAACGCGCTGCCGTTGTTGTTCGCCGTCGATGCGTAGGCGTAGAGCACCTCCGACAGCCCATGCGCCGCCGGATTACCCAACGCTGCCGGCGTCGACGGCAACGCCAGCGCCGCCCCGGTGCCCAGCAGCACCAGCGTGGGCATCGCCAGGAACGAGATCACCGCCGCGGTGATCTCCCGGCGGCCGAGCTTCTTGCCGAGGTATTCCGGAGTCCGCCCGACCATCAACCCAGCCAGGAACACCGCGATGATCGCGATGGTGAGGATGCTGTAGATGCCGGTTCCTACCCCGCCTGGGCTGATCTCGCTGAACAGGATGTTCACCAGGGTCCCGCCCCCACCGAAGCCGGTGAAACTGTCGTGTAGCGAGTTCACCGCGCCGGTCGAGGTGCCGGTGGTGGAATCGGCGAACAGCGCCGAGGCCGGGATCCCGAAACGGACCTCCTTGCCCTCCGTCACGCCGCCGGCCGCCTCGGCAGTCCAGATCACCGCCAGCATCGCGGCCCATAACGCGGCCATCACCGACAGCAGGACGGTGCCCTGCCTGGTGTCGCGGACCAGCACCCCGAACGTCCTGGTGAGACTGACCGGGATCACCAGCAGCAGGAAGATCTCCAGCAGGTCCGAGCCGCCGTTAGGGTTCTCGAACGGGTGCGCGGAGTTGGCGTTGAAGATCCCGCCGCCGTTGGTGCCCAGCTCCTTGATCGCCTCCTGGGACGCCGCCGGGGCCAGCGCGATGGTATGCCGGGCCCAATCAAGACCCGTCACGTCGATACCGGACCGAAGGCTCATCGACGCACCCAACGCGACCAGGGCGATCGCCGAGACGAACGCGATCGGGATCAGCACCCGCACCACGGCCCGCACGAGATCGACCCACACATTGCCCAGCCGGTCGGTACCGGCCCGGATGAAACCCCGGATCAGCGCCATCGCCACCGCAAGCCCGACCGCGGCGGAAACGAAGTTCTGCACCGTCAGACCAGCCATCTGCACGCTGTGGCCCATGGTCGTCTCGGGCACGTAGGACTGCCAGTTGGTATTCGTGACGAACGAGACAGCGGTGTTGAACGCCACGCCCGGTGGTACCGCACCACGGCCGAACGACAACGGCAGCAGCGGCTGCAGCCGCTGTAGCAGGTACAGCAGCACCACCCCGGCACCGGACACCCCGAGTACCCCGGCGGCGTAAACCGGCCAACGTTGCTCGGAGTCGGGATCCACCCGGACCAGCCGGTAGATCGCCCGCTCCACCCGCCAGTGCCGGCCGTCGGAGAAAACCGCTGCTAGGTAGTTCCCGAACGGCACATACACCGCCGCCAGCGCCACCACCAGCACGGCGACCTGCGCAAGACCCGCCGTCGTGGCCGACATCAGAACCGCTCCGGACGGATCAGCGCGATCACCAGATAGACCACCAGCAACAGCGCCAACACCCCACCCACCACGTTCTGCGCGATCACAACCGCTCCAGCCCGCGCAACAGCGCAGCAAGGACGACAAAGCTGCCGACGATCAGCAGCAGGTACGCCATATCCGCCACCCGAGCACGCTCCTTCCGGTGCGACGACTGGCCCCTGGTCCTCCCCTCAGCCACCGCGAGCCTGCCCCGCGCTGGACTCGCCGACGCCGCCCCCTACGCACTCTTGACGGCCAACGCCCAACCCTTGATGGTTCCTTGACGCCGTGGTGATCCAAAGCCGAGTGTGGATTGCCTCCTCGCCACAACCCGCGTCGGCGATTGGTGCCACGCACCCACGTCAACAGAGCATTAAGACAACCGGGGAAACCCTCAGGAACCCGCTAAGGCAAGGGCGATGGCCCCTACCGGAGCGGCACGCTGGACCGGCTCGGCGTGCTCACCTTCGACCACCGCAGCCTCACCGCCCTCACCGTGATCGCGCTCGTCGGTGTCCTACCCAGCCTGATCCTCGCCATCACCCGAAGACTGGCAGGAACAAGGGTCAGATATGTCCAACCGAGGACAAGTTCGGCCCCCGACTCCTATTCGTGCTAGAGCCGGGCGTCCGTCAGTTCCCGGTAGTAGTAGAGAAGCGGCTGGTCCTGGCCCGGCTCGGTGTTGGTGTAGCCGTGCCGTTCGTAGAAGCGGCGGGCGTCGACGTCGTCACCGTCGACGTTGATCTCGAGTAACTCGCCCCCGCACTCTCGGGTCACGGCCTCGGCGGCCTTGAGCAGTGTGGAGCCAATTCCTCGTCCGCGCAGCTCCGGCGCAACATAAAGCTCGTCGAGGAGGGCAACGGGACCCTCGTACCACACGTTGGGGCGCAGGGTAAGCAGCGCCACAGCGACAGCGGGATCACCCGCCAGCAGGGCGATCACCTCTCCGCCGGTGAGGAGCCGCCGGAGTCGGCCAGCGAGGACTTCGGGCCCGGGCGTGGGCGTGCGGTACTCCCGGTTGAACCCATCCAGCAACCTGGCCACGGTGACAGCCTCCGACACCGTGGCCACCCGGGCCGAAACGACCGATCGCTGCTCCATCCACGGGAGTATGTCGGAGACGGTCCGCTGACCGGACGTATTTTCGCGCGCCCCTGCCTCAGGCCGTCCATGATCACCGTCATGGTCCAGACAGGCGGCACCTGGTGGCTCTGCCAAGCCGATTTGCCGCATTACCGCTCAAGGTGACTTCCGGAGGTTCCCGACACACCAACCCAGGGCGACTACCAGAGATCGTTGAACTGTGAGACCTGGTTGATGCCATCCCAGCGATGACCCACTCCCGAGTTCGCGATCATCGACGCCGGGTCACTCCGGATTGGAGCAGGTGTTCCCGACGAGGTTGACCGGCTGGCGTTGCGGCTGCTGTGGGTCGCACTGATGGTCTGAGCCGCCGGCTCGCCGGCGGCCGTGGGTTGGACGGGCCCGCCCGGTGCCATGGGGGGCGTAGCGTGGACCTCCCCCAGGGGCTCCGCACTGCGCAGACCACTGTCGTGGCCGCTGCCAGGACTGGGTGCCGGGATGGCAGCCACGGGAGCCACCGGGGTCCCGACGTGGGTGACGGCGCCGCCGTGAGACATCAGGAATGGGGCGGACAGCCAGGCCGCGGGCAGCGCGAGAGCGAAAGCGCCGGCTGCCATCAACCGCTGGCGCTTTCTCGATCTGTCCCCGCGCGACTGGACCTCCGGTGGGACGGTGGACCCTGCTGGCGTGCTCGGCGGCCCGAGGTGGGGCGGCTCGGCAACCTCAGGCGTGGGTGGGGCGGGCGGCGAGCCACCAACCAGCAGCATCGCGGCGAGGTCCTCGGCGCTGACCCCGGCGGAATGCAGCGCCCGGCGCAACGCCTCGACGGTCTCGGCGATCTGCGGCCGGATCAGGTTCCCGGACTCGGCCTCATCCGACGGCCCCAGCGGCGCAACGTCGGGAGGCAGCGCCGGGATCGTCCCCTCGGGATCAGCCGACCAGGTTCGCGTCGTACCAGCAACCTCGGACCTGGTGAGAAGCTCAGCGAGCTGATCTATCGACACCTCAAGAGCGCGGGCCAGGCTCGGTCGTATCGACGGGAGCGGTTCGCTGTCCCCGGCCTCCCACCGGATGACCGTCGAGCGTTCTACTCCCAGATGTGCAGCGAGCGACTCCTGGGTGAATCCGACTGCTTTGCGGCGCTGGGATAGCTCTTGCCGTCTGGACGTCATGTCGTCACCTCTCGCCGAAGACGTTTCCGCAGTTCAGCAAACCCCATGCAGCACTGATGCATCAGTGATGCCGCGGTCGCGCTCTGGTCGCAGCCCATTACGCACGGTTGTGTGCACACTACGCCTGAAGCACCTTACGCACAGCAACGGAGGCACCGCCATAACCGGCCCTGGATCAGTGACTAGCCGACGCTGCGGCGAGTGAGCTGCGCCTGAACTAGGCCGGTCCGGCGACGGACCTCCTCACCAGTCGTCGCGTACCGGCCTAAGACCCTGCACGGGGCCGCCCTTTTGGGCCCCGTGCAGGGGCCGCAATCCTGGCCCAGCCACCAGCGGTGAGGTCGGCATCACACAGATGACCGGACCTCTTCCCTGTCGGGCAGCTCCCCCGCGAGGGACGATGGAATGACCTGCGTCATCGGGAGGGGACTGATGAAGGTTGAGGAGATCCTGAAGTCCAAGGGCCGATCGGTCCAGACCATCGAGGCCGACGCGAGTATCGCTGAGGCGATCGACCGGCTCAACGGCCCCCCACAGATCGGGGCGCTCGTCGTACCCGACGAGCTGGGGCAACGGCCGTTCACCGGCACGCTGACCGAGCGCGACATCATTCGCGCTCTTGGTAAGTACGGTGCCAAGCTGCTGACCATGCGGGTCACCGAGGTGATGTCGCGCAATGTTCCCACCTGTTCCCCACAGGACAGCATCGCGCGGCTGATGCAGCAGATGACCGCTTCCCGTTACCGGCACCTGCCGGTGGTGGATCAGGGCACCCTGACCGGTCTGGTGAGCATCGGAGACGTGGTCAAGGCGCGGGTCGCGGACATGGAGCTGGAAACCGGCCTGCTCCGGGATCTCTACATCGCCCGCGGATGACGTCGGCCTGACGGACAGGTCCGCGCTGCGGCCGCAGAGCGCTCCGGGAAACGGCTGGACTTGCGGTGGATGAGGGGACCTGCCATAAAGTCCTTATCGGAAGCCAACGGGGGCTGCGCGGACCAGGGGACGGCTCTGGCGGGCTGGTCCTTCGGTGAGTAGCGGGCGCCGGTCGCAGCACCTGGGTGATTTCACCGTCCGACCGCGGGTGCTGCTGATCATCGCGTGGGCGTTTCCGATCGGTGCGGCCGGTGCCGCCGCGTCCTGGTTTCTGCTGCGGCTGATCGGCCTGATCACCAACCTGGTCTACTACCAGAGAATCCGCTTCGATCTCGTGGCGCCGGGGTTGGCGCAGGACCCGCCGTGGCTGATCCTGCTGGCACCTGCGGTCGGTGGGCTCGTGGTGGGTCTGATGGCCCGATACGGCTCGGAGAAGATCCGCGGTCACGGCATCCCGGAAGCGATCCAGGCGATCCTGCTGCGACGCAGCTGCGTCGAACCGCGGGTGGCCGTGCTCAAGCCCGTTTCAGCCGCGGTCAGCATCGGCAGCGGAGGGCCCTTCGGCGCCGAAGGACCGATCATCATGACCGGTGGCGCCATAGGATCACTGCTGGCCCAGGGCTTGCACTTGTCCGCCGATGAACGTAAGGCGCTGATGGTATCCGGCGCCGCCGCCGGCATGGCGGCGACGTTCAACGCCCCGCTGGCCTCGGTACTGCTCGCGGTCGAACTATTGCTGTTCGAGTGGCGCCCCCGCAGCTTCCTCCCGGTGACCGCGGCGGTCGCGGTCGCCACGTTGGTCCGCCAACCGCTGATGGGCACCGAGCCGATCTTCCCGGTGAGCACCGCCGGGATGCACTCGAGCGCTCTGGTCGACCTGTTCTGTGTCCTCGCCGGGGTCCTCGGCGGCCTGCTCGCCTGGACCGTGACCAAGATTCTCTATCTCTCGGAGGACACCTTCGCCAAGCTGCCGGTGCACTGGATGTGGTGGCCCGCGATAGCCGGGCTGATCGTCGGGCTCGGCGGGTTGATCGAGCCCCGGGCGCTCGGCGTGGGGTACGACGTGATCAACGACCTGCTCACCGGGCACGCCGCGATGTCGTTGATAGTCGGGATCTTGGTGGTCAAGAGCCTGATCTGGGCCTTGTCACTGGGCTCCGGCACCTCCGGTGGTGTGCTGGCACCGATTTTCATGATCGGCGCCGCGCTGGGGGCCCTCGAGGGACACCTGTTCCCCGCGATGACGCCCGGGTTCTGGGCCCTGATCGGGCTGGCCACCACCGTCGGTGGGGTGATGCGCTCACCGCTGACCGCCGTTGTGTTCACCCTCGAGCTCACCCGGGCGTGGCCGGCGCTGCTGTCCCTGCTGATCGCCGCGGCCGCCGCCTTCTGCGTCTCGACCCTGTTGTTGCGCCGCTCGGTGCTCACCGAGAAAATCGCCCGGGCCGGGTACCACCTGAGCCGGGAGTACGACGTCGATCCGCTGGAGGTGCTGCTGGCCGACGAGGTCATGCACGCCGAACCGGCGACGTTGCACCCGGGTGATCCGTTGCCGCTACCGGCGAAACTGCTGGCCAGCACCATTCCCCGGCTCCAGACAAACCGGGCAGTGCCCGATGGTGTTCCCGACCCGCTGCAACGGCTGTTCCCGGTGCTCGACGACGACGCCAACCTCCGCGGCGTCGCTACCCGGGCGCAGCTCGTCGGCGAGCAGAGCGGGACCGTCGCGGACCTGATGATCACTAACCCGGTGCTGGTGTACCCCGACGACACCCTGCGCACCGTGGCCAATCTGTTCGCCGAACGCCACATCACCAGCGCCCCGGTCATCGATCGCCAGGACGCCATGCTACTCGGCCTGATCACCGTAGATCAGTTGCTCGACGGCCGGCTCAAGGACCTCGCCGAGGAACACGACCGGGAACGACCCCTCAGGATCCGGAACCGGCGAATGTGAACGCCAGGATGGCTCCCGGATTGGCGAGTTTCTCGGTCGGCGGTCCGAATTTCGGTCCCGAAAGGCCCATGCTGTCGGTGGCGATGTAGACCGTCCGGTAGTCCGGGCTCAGCGCCAGATCGCGGTACCGGTTCGTGGTCTTGAAGAACTGGGTGATGTCACCCTGCACCGAGCCACCGTCCTGGGTGAGCCGCAGGCAGTAGAGCGCACCGTTCTTCAGGCTCGTCACCAGCAGGGAGTTGCGCCAGCCATCGAATCCACCCTTATCGGCCGGCATGTAGTCCATACTGGACGGCGCGATCGACGGCCAGCAGATGTACGCCTGGTCGCCGCAGGCCGGATCCTTGAAATTGTACCCATTGGGCACGGTGTAGAGGGTCTTCAAGGGCTCCACGTAGTCCGGGCTGTTCCAGGCCGTCTCCCGCTGCTGAGGGATGAACGGGGGAATCGCGAAATTGTCGTAATGCAAGCTGGCGCACGGGCCGGCGGTGGACGCGGACCAGTTCCCGTACACGTACGACTCGTCGTCGCGGAAACCGGACACGTAGGGCCAGCCGTAGTTCTTTCCGGCCTGGATCAGGTTGATCTCGTCGTCGGCTTTGGGACCGTGTTCGGCTGAGTAGAGGCGACCTCCCGGGCCGAGGACCAGGCCCTGCGGGTTCCGGTGCCCGTAGGAGTAGATATGGCTCTGCACCCCTCGGATCACCGGGTTGTCCGGCGGGATGCTGCCGTCGAGGTTGAGCCGCAGGGTCTTGCCGACGTAGGTAGCCCAGTTTTTGGCGCGGACATCGTCGGTGGTGGGTAGGTCCTGTGCGCGTATCGGGTTGCAGAAGCGCTGGAACTGGTTGTTCCCCTGGTCCCCAATGGTGTAGTAGAGCTTCTGATCGGCACCGACCAGCAGGCGCCCCGAATTGTGGTCCGTACTCGCCGGCAGCCCGGTGATCACATCCACCGGCTGACTCAAGGTGTGTGCCGCTGGATCGTAGGTGTATCGGGCTATCTTGGCCCGTCGATCGACCGCGGGTCCCGGGTCGGCGTCGTAGGTGTACGCGAGGTAGACGTCATTGTTGCCCTTGAGGAAATTGGCTTGAAACGCCATGCCGAGCAGGCCGTCCTGGCTCTCGGTGGCCACCACCTCGGCGATGGTGGCCACCGTGCTCTTCGACCCGTCCGAAGGGTTCACCCGGGTCACGCGCTTGCCGGTCTTCTCCGTGACCCAGAGGAAACCATCGGGGCCCATCGTGATCTCGTACGGATCCGCCAGGCCGGTGGTCAGGACGCGGAAGGTGAACGGTTCACCCGGACCCGCCGCTCCCGATGGCTGCTCCGGGGAGCTCGCGCACCCGGCGACCGTCAGCACGAGCAGGGCGACGATGGCCAGAAATCGTTTGCTGCGTGGTGGGTGATGGGGCGGTGGCTCGGGAGGCATCCCGCCATCGTGCCCGCAGCCAGTGACTGCCCGGCTACCGGGGGCGACCACGGGCAGCTATCGCTGACGGCAGCCTCGCCGATGTCGACAAGATCGCCACTGCGCTCGTGCAGTGGGTCGTTCAGCGTCGTGGATAAGTCGCCACGGCACCCTGGCTGCCTTCACGGCCGCGAACGAACAGGGCGACCGCCGCCCCGGCCACGAAGCCCAGCACATGGGCCAGGTAGGCGACCGATCCCGCTTGGGAGACTGCGTAACCCGCGGTGTAGACCCACTGCAGCAGGAACCACAGGCCGAGCACCAGCCAGGCGGGCAGGCGCAGCGGGAGGAACAACAGCACCGGCACCAGACTCCACACGCGCGCCCGCGGGTAGAGGATGAGGTAGGCCCCCAGCACTCCCGCGATGGCGCCGGAGGCGCCGATGAGCACCTCGGATGACTGCGCGTTGGCCAGCGCAAAGCCGTAAGTGGCGACCACCCCGCAGGCCAGGTAGAACAGCAGGTACCGGAACCGGCCAAACCGGTCCTCGATGTTGTTGCCAAAGATCCACAAGAACAGCATGTTGCCCAGCAGGTGCAGCCAGCTGCCGTGCAGGAATAGCGACGTTAGTGCCGACAGCACCGGGTTCTTGTGATAGCTCGGCTCCGCGACGACGCAGCCGGCACCTCGCTCGTCTGCCCCGACCTGCCCGTCGGCGACCACCTCCAGCGGCCGGTTGCGCACCAGCTCGACGGGGATCGCGGCGTAACGGTCGAAGAACGCCTGCTGGTGGCACGTCTGCTCCAGGCCGGCGGTACCCGTCACGGTGGTCGCCGCAGCCGGCGTGAGCAGGAAGACAAGGATGTTCGCCATGATCAGCGTGTAGGTGACCCACGGCGTGCGCTGCACCGGGTTGACGTCACGGACGGGGATGACCATCTCACCAGCTTGCCCGCTCACCCGCCCTCGCGGACGGCCGCAACCCCAGTTGTTTGCCTTGTCGTAGCCGACCGGTAACTCACAGTTGCACGATTGCGGGAAGATCCTTGTCTCCTGTGACCACACCGTTACTCTTTAGTTCTCATTCAGGGAGGTGTTGTGCGCTACAGCCTCGGAGTGGACCTTGGCACGACGTTCGTCGCGGCCGCGACCGCCTCCACCGATCGTGTCAAGATGTTCACGCTAGGCGATCGGTCGGTGGTGTCGCCGGCGGTGGTGTACCTCCGGGACGACGGTGCCCTCGTGACCGGCGAGGCTGCCAGCCTGCGAGCGATGACCAGCCCGGACCGGGTCAGCCGCGAGTTCAAGCGCCGGCTGGGCAACCCGACACCGGTGGTACTCGGCGGCCAGCCGTACGACGTCACAGCCCTGCTGGGTGCCCTGTTGCACGACGTCCTGCAGAAGGTGATCGAGACCGAAGGTGACCCACCCGAGCGGCTCATGCTGACCCACCCCGCCAACTGGGGTCCCTTCCGCCGGGCGCTGTTCGAGGAGGTGCCGCAGTACGCGGGCCTGAACAACCCGCCTGTAGTGACCGAGCCCGAGGCGGCGGCGACACACTACGCCACGTCTAAGCAACTGGCCGATGGCCAGACGGTGGCGGTGTACGACCTGGGCGGCGGCACCTTCGACGCCACGATCCTGCGCGCCCGACCCGGCGGTGTGGACATTCTCGGCACTCCGGAAGGCATCGAGCGGCTCGGCGGAGTCGATTTCGACGAGACGATCTTGTCCTACGTCGACTACGCTGCCGACGGCGCGCTCAGCGAACTGGACCTGCGGGATCCCCAGGCCGGAGCCGCGCTGGCCCGGCTGCGGCAGGACTGCGTGCTGGCCAAGGAGGCGCTGTCGGCGGACACCGAGACGGTCATCCCGGTTTTCCTGCCTGGCCGGCAATTCGACGTGCGCCTCACCCGCTCGGACTTCGAGGACATGGTGCGGGCCCCGATCGAGTCCACCATCGGGGCGCTGTCCCGGACCCTCGAAGCTGCCGAGGTCAAGCCGGCCGAACTCAGCGCGGTGTTGCTGGTGGGCGGATCCTCGCGGATCCCCCTGATCGCGCGGATGGTGTCGGCCGAGTTGGGCCGGCCGACGGTGGTGGACACGCACCCCAAAAACGCCGTTGCCCTCGGCGCCGCCACGCTGGCTGCCCGAGCTCCCGCGCCGGCGGGGGGCAGCATTTTCAGCACCCGCTACCAACAGACCGTCGCACCCACACCGACACCCGAAATCACGCCCGTACCCAAGGCCATGGCCCCACCCGCGACCCCGGCCGTCGTGATCGCACCGCCACTCACCTCAGCAGTCCCCCCGACTGTCCAGGAGGCAGGTTCAGCACCCGCCGCACCAGCACACCGTGCGCCTGCACCCGTTCGTCGCCAGCGCCGACCCTGGCTGCTCATCAGCGCGGCCGCTGCACTAGTGGTCGCGACAGCTGCGGTGGGTTTCGTGTTGTTGAAGCCGTTGATCGGTGGGGCGGGTACCGGGGCAATCCGGTTGACCCTGTCAACCTGTCAGATCAAGATCGGCGAGAGCTACACGGCCACTGCCGGGGGATTCGCGCCCGGAGAGAATGTCCGGTTCTCCTGGACCGGCCCCACGACAGGCGTGATGGGCGCCTTCCCCGCCGACTCGGGCGGCAACAGATCACCCGGGAAGATCTTTGAAAGGGACCCTCCTGGGACCTACGCCATCATCGCCACGGGGCTGAAATCGGGGCGTACCACCTCGGCAGGGCTGGTCGTGGCCGACGCCGGCGCGGCGCGGCTGAGGCTGTCAACCTGCCAGGCCAAGGCCGGCGATAGCTACACCGCCACGGCCGCAGGATTCGCGGCCGGAGAGAACATCCGGTTCTCCTGGATCGGCCCGACCAACGGGGTAGCGGGCACTCTCCCCGCGAACGCCACCGGGATGGCATCGCACGGCGAAAACTTGGCAAAGAACGTTCCCGGGACCTATACGATCACCGCCACCGGGCTGACATCGGGACGGACCGCCTCCGCAGGGCTGCAGGTGTTACAGGCCAGGGGCTGAAGTCCGCCTACATCGACAACCCGGAGGTCACCAAGTCCTGCTGGATGGGCATCGGGTCTGCTGGTGTGGCAGATCCGCACACGTCGAGATCTCGGAGCTGTGAGTCCAGGTAGGTCTTCAAGCAGGTGCGATACCCGTGCTCGAATGCGCGCAGTTCGTCGATCTTCTTCTCCAGGGAGCTCTTCTCCTGGCTCAGCGCAGCAATGATCTCCGTGCGCTTGCGCGCCGCATCGCGCTCCCACGACGCAGTCTTCTCCCGGACCTGCCGCTCCAGAGTCTCCGCTCTGCTACGGGCGTCATCAAGCATGACCTCCGCCCGGCTTCTGGTCCCGTTGACCATGCCCTCGGCCTTCGCCAATGCGTCGGAGAGCAGTTGCTCAGAGGTGGTGCGAGCCTCGCTCACCATCCCGTCTGCTTCGGCCTTGGCCTTACCGGTCAACCGGTCAGCCATCTCCTGGGCCAGGCCCAGCACCTTGGCGACGTGCACTTGGTAATCACCACCAAGCGCCACCTGCTCCCGCAACGGTGGCCGCACCGGAGCAATCATCGGCCCAGGCGGCCCGGTGTCGACCGGCCCGGCAGCCCGCTGGTGATCGAGCTGTTCGACCTGGTCACGGAGATCGTCGTTCTCCTCAATCAACCGAGCCAGCTCGGCCTCAACAAGATCGAGGAAGGCATCCACTTCGTATTCGTCGTAGCCCCGCTTGCCGATCGGCGGCTTCTTGAACGCGACGTTGGCAACGTCGGCGGGCATCAATGGCATCGGATCACCTCACGTACTCCCTCGTCTGGTGGCATAAACAAGTCAGCTCGTCTCCGCTGGGGAGGGGTTGGCCACTCGATGAACGGACGCAACGTCATCCCCGTTGGAGGACGAGCGAGAGTCGTCGTGGCCGACCCCGAACCACCGAAACTGGGTTATTTCCGGCTTCGCGTGTCGAGGGTCGGTGTGCTGTACCTGTCGCGGGCTACCTCTCTCTGCCCGGTGCGCACCGTGATCACCTGCCGCGGCGCTCTGGGCTGGGAGGTTGTGGCTGGCTGCACACACGAGAGAGGGCTGGTTCCCGTGGAGGTCAGCTCCTGGGCCTGGTGGTCCCAACACCGCGGCAGGAACCGTCGCGTGGGTGAGCCGGTGGTGTTTACCGGGGTGATAGATCAGTTGCGGGCCAGCCCCGGTGTCCCGGACATCGGCGTTGATTCGCTCGCCACACAGCTGGTCATAAATCGGCGACTGCCCCATGGGGCGAACACCGTAGCGGCGGGTTTTTCGGGGCTGCATCAACATGGTGTGTACAGGCTGCGGGTGGGTGCGAGCGATGAGCAATCCGACGGATTTGCCGGAATACCGGTCAGTAGCACCCGCCCCGAGCGGGGACTCAACGACAGGTTTCTGTGTCTCGCTGTAGCCGCACGGATTAAGAACCTCCACTCGTGAGCGGGAAAATCCACGAATGGGCTGTCTTGACTGATCTACCGAGGCAAAGCGCAACGAGCGAGACGCCGCTACGGGCGCAAACACCCCAGGCTGGTCACGGCGCTGGGGTTACCGGCGCCCGGAGCAGGTGCTGCGGTTGATTCGGGCTCGGCCCGACCCGCAGATCGGCACCGTCAAGGTACTGGGAGCGGACGACTTCGCGCTGCGCCGCGTGCCCGCGTACGGCACGTTGCTGCCCGAACAGGCCCTCCAGTATTTCCTTCGTGCGGGAGAGGTCGGCGTTGATCTCATCGCGCAACCTGGACAATTGATGCAGCTCATGAGCACTCGAACGCTCCCGCTGCTGGGCGGTTTCGGTCGCCACGGCGACCAGCCGTTGCGCTTCGGCGTGGGCCTGCGCGAGAACCTGGTCAGCCTCTGCGTGGGTCAGCTTGGCCACCCTGTCAGCGTCCGCAGCGGCTGCAACCAACAGCTCGTCGACTTCGGCGGCCACCGACTTGCGGATCTGGTCGACTTCCGCGGCGACCGACTTGCGGGTCTGGTCGGCCTCGGCCAGCGCCTGCGCGCGGATCCGTTCCGATTCCCGTTCCGCCTCTGGTCGCATGCTTTCCACCTCCAGGCGGGCGCTGTCGAGCTCAGCGCAATGCCGCTGCAGCGCGCTGTCGCGCTCGGCGGCCCGCTCGTCGGCCTCGGTGCGCCGGGCGGCGATCTCCTGCTCGGCCCGTTGGCGCTGCTCGGCAGCCTGTGCCCGGGCCTGTTCGACCAGCGCGGCAGCAGCTTCCTCGGCCTGGCAGCGAACCTCCCGCGCCTCGTCCTGGGCCAGCGTGAGGATCTTCTCGACCCGCGCGCCGAAGTTCACGTCCCCTGGCGGCTGGCCACCAGGGGCAGACCGCGCCTCGCTCAGCGCATCCTCCAGCGTCGCGGTCTGCTGGCCAGCCGTCCGAAGCGCGTTTTCCGCGGCGGTCAGCTGAGAACTCAGAAGGCGTAACCGCTGGTCCACCTGCCGCCGGTCGTAACCCCGCAGCACGACGTCGAATGCGGCGTCCTTCACGTCCTTCACGTCCTTGCGTTCCAAGCGGTCCATCCATACCTCCTGACGCAGGTGGGGCATTTTTACACCTGATCAGAAAATGGCAACCATCAGGTGCCGGGCACCTTGGCCTCGGTCGAGCCGTAACCGCACCACCCTTGCCGGCGGGTCTTCTGGACCGTTCGCTCGTTGACTGGACGAGTTCCTGCCCCCGCGTGCGTCAACCGTGCGGGCACCCATCCCGTCGGAGACGTGGGGTTGGGACTTGTAAGGTTCCGTCACTCTGTGGTGCTCGTACGGGATGCCGGTGGCCGATCCAAGACGGTAGCTGCCACCAGGCTCGGTGCCGATGCCCCACGGTGTCTCCAGCATGTGCAGAGTCCCCCAGGTGCGTGAGGTGATCCGAATGTCGTTGATGCCCGCTGACGTTGCCAACGTCGCGTTCAGTAAGCCGCCGATCGGCAAGTGGGGCTATCACGAGGATGAGGTGGATGCCTTCCTCGACCTTGTTGCGGCCGAGCTGGCCGGGTTGATCGAGGAGAACAACGATCTCCGCAACCGGGTGGAGCAGCTTGATCAGCAGTTGCGCGCCGCGCCGGCTGACATGGAGTCTCACCTGCATCGGGTGGCGCCGCCTCGGCCGGTGGCCCCGATGCCGCCGATGGTGGAGCAGACCTCGCCAGGTGGTGATCACAATGGTCAAGCCGCCAAGGTGCTGGGCTTGGCCCAACAGATGGCTGACCAGTTGACTGGTGAGGCCAGGGCCGAGGCGGACGGGATGTTGGCGGAGGCCCGGACCAGGTCCGAGCAGTTGCTCTCGGATGCACGGGCGAAGGCCGAGGGGATGGTCAGCGAGGCCAGGACCCGGGTGGAGACCATGCTCGATGAGGCCCGGTCCAGAGCCGAAACGCTGGACCGGCAGTCCCGGGAGAAGGCTGCGTCGGTGGACCGTGAGGCCGCGCGTAGGCACACCGAGATCATCGCTGCGCGCAGCGAAGAGAGGAGCACTCTGGAGACGAAGATCGACGAACTGCGCGCGGTGGAGCGTGAGTACCTCACCCGCTTGAAGACCTACCTGCAGTCACAGCTGCGAGATCTGGACGGGTGCGGATCCGTTGCACCAGCAGCCCCGATGCGCAACCTGCAGACCTTCGTAGCCTCCGAGTCAGGCGCGCATGCTGAAGTGGGGTCCCGGTAACAACGGCGGTACAGCCGGTTGTCAGGCGAGGCCGAGTCGTTGCCGGTGGGAGGTGACGGTCCACCGCCACGACTCGATCGGTGGCCGGCCCTGCTGCACCCACCACCGGTAGGCGACCGCTGCCTCGTCCCACAGTCGTCGCGGTCCGGCCTGTCGCACCAAAGCGTAGGGCAGGCGCCCGAGCTGCACAGCTGCGGTAGCGATGACCCGGTCCACCGATCCGGCGGCGGCCTGCGCCGTCGCGCCGTCGGCCAGGAGCACCTTGACTCGATCCTGGTAGCCGGGCAGCCGCGAGATTCTGGCGGGCCGCGCTGACCAACTCGCCATCGATGTCGACGGTGATCACGTGTCCGCGGGGGGGCGTTGAGCATGCCCGCCGCGGAAGGCTGCGACGCCGAGCACGACGGGCGCCAGCCTCGGTCTGGCCACGCCGAGGTGCCTCGGCTCCACTGGGCTACCAACGCGAGCCGTATTCTGAGGCTGTGACCCTGTCAGCGTACGACGTAGCCGCCGTCCTCCGGGACCGGCTGCCGGGGCTGCCAGTGAAGAAACTGCACAAACTCCTCTACTACTGTCAGGGCCACCATCTCGCCGCCTTCGACGAGGAACTGTTCAGCGAGACGATCTCCGCCTGGGACATGGGGCCTGTTGTGGGAACCCTGTGGAAAGCGGACAAGCACGGCGCCGCCCCGAGGGTCCATCGCGAGCTGAACGAAGCTGAGCTGAACACTGTCGGCTATGTACTCAGCCGCTACGGCGCTTTGACCGGGCAGGACCTTGAGAACCTGACACACGGCGAGGAACCCTGGCGACTGGCGGACAGCGGACGCCGAACCGGCGAAAGCGCACGCATCGAGCCTGGCTGGATCAAACAATATTTCAGGTCCAGCGGTAGCGCCACCGGCGAAAGGGATGACGCGCTGCTCGACTCGGCAGCTATCACACAATGGTTGCAGAATGCTGAGCAACCACATGAAGGTCCCGCTCGACCGGACAGTCGCGAGGAACTCATGGCCAGACTCGAAGAAATCCGGACCAGGCTGACTTCTTGTGCCTAACGGATTGCACCCCTGGGCGCTGGAAAGCTTCCTTGAGCGTTTCGACTCCTGGGTGGAACTCGAGTCCCCTAAAGATGATCTGCGCTACGTGGTGATGACCTGGATCTTGACACGCTACGACGATCCTTACCAGGGAGTCCGGCGAGAGGAAGGCTTCGAAAATCTATGGTTCGGCGCCGTGCCGAAATCGGACGACGGAGCCGGAAATGTTGTCGTCTGCTCGTACTGGATCAAAGAGTCCACTCGCATCGTGCGCTGTGACAATTTCGGCACGCTAAGTTTGCCGCTTTGAGGACGCCTGCACAACCACGGGCCGCGCGTTTGAGGTCATGGTCGTTTCAAGATCGGGTGCGGCGGTAAACTGCTCGTCGTTCCCCATGTCGTTTTGTACGTCGGTTCGACGACCAGCGCGCGGGCGGCGCCGCGAGGACAGGGCACCCGCCGCGCAGAGCCGCAGGCCTCACAGGGCCGGGGCAGGCTTCAGCCGGGCCGGCGTAGCCCGTGTGTGCCGATTGGGGTTCGGCCCGGCACTCATAACTCAGGCGCGTCAGGTGAGCGCAGTCGGTGGACGTGCCGCGAGGTGTCATCTGGCACGGTCCTGCTGGTGACGTCGCACCGCTACGCCGACGGGGATACTGTCGAGTTGATCGTGCGGACCGTCGGCGACGAGGTGATCGTGTCGGACGGCGGCGAGTTCTTGGCGCGGCGTGAACCCCTCACGCGCTTTCGAGATCTGCGCTCGACACTCCAACCCAGATCGCCGGGCGCGTTTCAGCACGTCACTGGCTCCGCATGTCCCCAAGGAACGCAGGTGGTCAAAGGTGATTACCACCGGAATTGCCCTCTGGCGGCTCCTCGTTCCGGCCCGGCCACCGCCGGTCTGCTTGGTCATCCCTTGGGTGCGCCGTACGGACGTGCCCCAACGGTGTGCGTCAGAAGGTCTGAGATGGGCGATGATCTTTGGCTTGCTTCGTCGTGCAGCATCAAGCCGGTCGGGTAGTTACGGGGCGCGACACGAAGTCCTATAGCATGGAATACATATATCAGATATGCTAAGTTGCGTCCCTCAATGTGGGAGATTGAGGTCAGTGACGAGTTCGAGGCCTGGTGGAGGGAGCTGGACATTGATCAACAAGAGCTTGTTGACCAGCGACTTCGGCTGCTTAGCGACCACGGCCCAGGCCTCGGCAGGCCAGCTGTCGACACGTTGGTCGGATCGAACCTCGCCAACCTCAAGGAGTTGCGGGCGGGCACCATCAGGGTGCTGTTCGCCTTCGATCCTCGTCGTACGGCGATTTTGCTGCTCGGAGGCGACAAGCGAGGTCAGTGGAACCGCTGGTACCACGAAGCCATCCCAGCAGCAGAGCGCATCTATGCACGCCACCTAAGAGAGATAGAGCGTCAGGAGGGTCGGTGAGATGACCAAGAACTACCGGGCACTGCAAGTTGAGCTAGAAGCCCGGCCAGACCACGACCAGCGTGCCGCAGAAGCCAAGGCCGCCCTCGGGGCGCAAGACGACGCCTACTTTCGTCGTTTGAGCGAACTGCGTCACGCTCGCCACATGACCCAGGTCGCTCTCGCTGAGCGTCTGCACATGGTGCAGCCCTCGATCTCTCGGCTTGAGCGCCAAGCCGATCTCTACGTGTCGACGCTGCGCCGCTACATCGAAGCCATCGGTGGTCGGCTGGAGATCCATGCCGTGTTCCCCGACCTCGACGCGGAGCTGCGACTCGACGACTTCGAAGCCCTCGATCGGGACAACCCCGATGTGGGCGATGCCTCAAAGCTTCGAGAAGCGCTGTAGTGGCGGTAGCGGTGGGATTTGAACCCACGGAGGACGTGAACCCTCACGCGCTTTCGAGGCGCGCTCCTTCGGCCGCTCGGACACGCTACCGTCGGCGAGGATACCGGATCGCGCGGCGCAGCAGTCACGGGCGCCGCAGCCGCATGAACTCGGTCAACAGAGCAGCGCACTCCTCGGCGAGGACGCCACCGTGAACCTCGAGACGGTGGTTGAGCCGACGGTCCCGGACAACGTCCCACAGCGAGCCGACCGCACCAGTTTTGGGCTCCCAGGCACCGAACACCAGCCGGTCCACCCGGGCCGCCACCAGCGCGCCGGCGCACATGGTGCACGGCTCCACAGTGACCGCCAGCGTGCAGCCAGCCAGCCGCCAGCCACTGCCCAACCGTGCCGCCCCGGCGCGCAGGACCAGCAGCTCAGCGTGTGCGGTCGGGTCCCCGGTGGCTTCACGCGCATTGCACGCGGCCGCCAGCTCGACCCCGGCAGCGTCCACCAGCACGGCACCGATCGGCACATCCCCGGTCGCCACAGCGCCACCGGCCACCTCAAGCGCCCGCCGGACCAGCGCCACGTCGGCCGGTGCGGCCGCCACAGTCACCGTCATCCCGGTTGCTTCTCCAGCAGCGCGGACAGCTGCGACCGGAATCCGCACCGCTGGGCGATCATGTCGAGCTGCTCGTCCGGGTACAGGTCCACCTCGTCGATGATGACCTGCATCTCCTCCGCCGGTAGCCCGACGTCAGCAAGCAGGCCAAGGTCGCCCTCCGGCCAGACGTCGTCGGCGTCTACTGCGTCGTCTTCGGGGACCTCGACGCGCAGCAGGTCCAGGACGTCAGCGGCGACGTCGTAATCCAACGCGGCGCCGGCGTCCGACAGCAGCAACGACACCCCACCAGGCACCGGCCGCACCACGACGAAGAACTCGTCATCAACGTCGAGCAGGCCGAAAATCGCCCCGGTGGACCGCTGACCGCGCAGCTCTGTGATGGCCGCGTCGAGGTCTCGCAAGGAGGCAGCATCCAGTTTGCTGCACTGCCAGCGCCCATCTTCGCGAACCACGGCGACGGCGAAGCCGGTAACCGTCATGCCCACAGTATGCGCCGTCTGTCACGGTACGGACCTACGATCACGTGACCACCCCCCGAACAGGAGGATAAGGTGCGAGGATGAGGGGTTGTGAGCAGGCCCAGCCCCCGTCACCAGCGGCGCCCGAGTAGCATTTCCGGGCGCTGTTCGCCCAGCGTGGGCACGACCGACCTGGTGTGCGCCGCCAGGATCCTGCAGCCGCACACCGTCGCGCTGCGCCGGGCCCTGCACCGGCGCCCGGAGCAGGGACTTCAGCTTCCCGAGACGCAGTCGGCGGTAGTGCAGTCCTTGGCCGGCTTCCCCGTGCAGGTGCACCCGGGCGGCGACGGCATCACGTCGGTGATCGGGGTGATCGAGGGGGCCAGGCCGGGGCCGACCGTGCTGTTGCGGGCGGACATGGACGCGCTGCCGGTGACCGAGCAGTCGGGAGTGCCGTTCAGTTCGGAGCTGCCGGGCTCGATGCACGCCTGCGGGCACGACACCCACGTCGCGATGCTGGCCTCCGCAGCGCGGCTGCTCGCGGCGCGGCGCGGCGAGCTGGCCGGCCGGGTGCTGCTGATGTTCCAGCCGGGCGAGGAGGGCTTCCACGGGGCGCGGCACATGCTCGATGAGGGCCTGCTGGAGGTCGCCGGGACGCCGCAACGGGCACTGGCGCTGCACATCACCTCCACGCTGGACAGCGGGCTGGTGCAGACCAGGCCGGGTGCCATCATGGCGTCCTCGGATGTGCTTCGGGTGACCGTCACCGGCCGCGGCGGCCATGCCAGCGCACCGCAGAACGCGGTGGACCCGGTGCCGGCCGCCGCCGCGATGGTCGGCGCGCTCCAAGTCATGATCACCCGGACGCTCAGTGTGTTCGATCCGGCGGTGCTCACCGTGACCCGGATCGCCGCGGGCACCACATCCAATATCATCCCGGAGACCGCGGAGCTGGAAGGCACCATCCGGGCCCTGTCCGAGTACACCCGCATCAAGCTGCACGAGGAGGTCCGCCGGGTGTGCGAGCACGTCGCGGCGGCCCATGGCTGCGTCGCCACGGTGGCGATCGAGCACGGCTACCCGGTCACCGTCAACGACTACGAGGTGAGTAACCAGGTGATAGACCTAGCCCGCTCGGTACTCGGCGACCGCCAGGCCGAGCCCATGCCGGATCCGCTGATGGGCGCCGAGGACTTCTCCTACGTCCTGGCCAAGGTGCCCGGCGCGATGGCGTTCCTCGGCGCCTGCCCGTCCGGGCACGACCCGGACACCGCGCCGGCGAATCACTCCAACCGGGCGATGTTCGACGAGTCGGCGATGGTGCACGGAGTGGCCCTCTACGCCGGCTTCGCCCTGGAGGCGCTGCGACCGTGACCGAACGCACGCTGAGCGTTATCGGGTTGGGTTTGATCGGCGGGTCGCTGCTGCGCGCCGCGGAGGGCGCCGGGTGGAAGGTCCGGGGCGCCACGAGGTCCGAGGCGACGGCCACCGCGGCCCGCAACGCCGGCTTCGACGTCACAGCCTCGATCGAGGACTTGGCCGTGAGCACGGCCGACGACGACCTGGTGGTCCTCGCGGTACCCCTGCCTTCGGTGGTCGACGTGCTGCCGGTGCTGGCGCGCCACGCCCCGCGCTGCCGGCTCACCGACGTGGTGAGCGTCAAGCAGCCCGTCGCGGCGGCGGTGGCCCGGCACACCCCGCGAGTCCGCTACGTCGGCGGGCACCCGATGGCGGGCGGGTCCGACTCCGGCTGGGCGGCCGGATCAGCGACCCTGTTCACCGGCGCGTCCTGGGTGGTCGGCAGCGACGACGGCGCCGACCCGGAGGTGTGGGCGCAGGTCGCCCAGCTCGCCTTGGATTGCGGGGCGCAGGTGGTGCCGGCCGGCGCTGCGGAGCACGATGCCGCGGTGGCCCGGATCTCGCACCTGCCGCACGTGCTGGCCGCCGTACTCGCCTCGGTAGGTGCCGACGGCGGGCCGTTGGCGATGGCGCTGGGCGCGGGTTCGTTCACCGACGGCACCCGGGTGGCGGCGTCCAGCCCGGAACTGGTCCGCGCGATGTGCGAAGGCAACCGCGACGCACTGCTCGACGCGGTGGACGACGCGCTGGGCCGGCTGGGCGCGGCCCGCGGCTCGCTGGCCTCCACCGGCGCGCTGGAAGCCACCCTCCGCGCCGGCCACCACGCGCGCCAGACGTTCGACACCGCACGCAACGGGGCGCACCACGACACCGTCGACGTCGACCTCACCTCCCCTGGCGCATTTGCCCAGCTACGTGAGCTCGCCCAGCAAGGCGCCCGGGTCGTCTCCCTCCACGACACCCGCTGCCAGGTCCGGATGTGATCATTACGCCGCGAGACATTCGCGCCAGAAGCCGTACTTCATCCCGGAAGAGTTGACCAGGCCGGCCAGGTGCGGCGCGGGTCTCGGGAGGGGTCCCCAGCGGTGCGCGCTAGACAGCGTGCGCACACTCCGCCCGTCCCACTGGAGGTTCGGCATGGCCGTCAACGAGATCGAGTACGAGGCCCGGTACTGCTGGATCCCGCAGTTCACCCTTCTGATCGTCGCGACGGCGATCATGGGCGCGGGGGCACTGTTGCCGGGCCTATCGGTGGCGGACCGGATCATCGTCGTGATCGTCTTCTGGGTTTCGGGCCTGGTGCTCATCGCCATGGCCCGGCGGCGACGGGGCCAGCTGGCCCTGCGGGTGGACGCTCGTGGGATCGCGTTCGGCGCCCCCCGTAAGGTCGATGTGCCGTGGGGAGACCTTGAGGCAGTGGTGGTTTTCCCCGTCCGACGTATCCGCCATATCGGCCTCCAGCGCCGGGTGGGGGCTGAGGCCTTGCCGGGTGGCCCCGGTCGGGTGACCCGGGCGCTCAACCAGGCCATCGTGCCCGGCCTTCCCGGCGATGTGGTCAACACGTGCCTGCCGATCAGCGGCTGGGGGTTGGATCTGGAACGGATGACCGCGGCGGTCGCCGCGCACGCCCCAGGCGTGCGGGTCTACGACCTCACACAGTGACCGGAGAGCGATCTGGATAACGACGGTCACCTTGGCGACCCGCCGCGATCACCACCTAGACTGGTACTATATCTCGTACCAGTTAAGAGGAGGATGCTGTGGCGATCACGGCCAGTGAGGCGCGTAGATCTCTGTTCCCCCTCATCGAACAGGTCAACAACGACCACATCGCCATCGAGATCACCTCGAAGAAGGGCAACGCGGTCCTGCTCTCCCGCGAGGACTACGACGCCATGCAGGAGACCGCCTTCCTGCTGCGCTCACCGGCGAATGCAGCCTGGCTGATGCAGAGCATCGCCCAGGCCCGTCTCGGTCAGGTCAGCGAGCATGCGCTGGACGAGCGCCCGTGAGGTTGGTCTTCACCGACGACGGCTGGACGGACTGCCAACACTGGCAGGACAAGGATCGCCAGCTGGTCAAGCGGCTCAACAGGCTGCTCGCTGAGGTACTGCGCGACCCGGACGAGGGCATCGGCAAGCCGGAGCGGCTGCGCCATCTGCTCTCCGGGGCACGCTCGCGGCGGATCAACGACGAGCACCGGCTGGTCTACCTCGTTGAGGGTGGCGACGTGATTGTCCTGTCCGCCCGCTACCACTACTAACGGCTGCTCGAGCTGCTGGGCCGCGTCGAGCGGAAAGATCGTCGTGCCCACCGGCCTGACCCGAAGATCACGGTTCGGGTGCCTTGGACGACAATATGTGTCACCCAGGGCACCCAAACCGTGATCAACCATTGCGAGCGCCTACGACTCTGTCGGCCAAGCGACGATCACGGACGCGAGCGCCGCGCGGACGTTGTCCTCGGTGGTGCTCTTGTCGAGGCCTAGTCCGGTGAGCACCCCGGCGCCTTCCTCGAGTTCGAGGAGCGCGAGCAGGATGTGCTCGGTGCCGACGTAGTTGTGGCCCAGTCGCAGGGCCTCCCGGAAGGTGAGCTCCAGCGCCTTGCGTGCCTGGGCGTCGTACGGGATCAGGTCCGGCACCTGCTCGGATGCCGGCGGTAGCTTGGCTAGCACCGTTCGCCGCAGCGTCTCCAGCACAACACCCTGAGCCGTGATCACCTTCGCGGCGAGGGCGTCGGGATCGATAAGCAGACCCAACGCCAGGTGCTCGGGCGCGATGTGGGCATTGCCCGCCGCCCGAGCCTCGTTCTGAGCCGCCATCACCACGTTGCGGGCTCGCGGGGTGAAGCGGCGGAAACCCTGTGCGGGATCGAGGTCCAGGGTCGATCCCTTGGAGACGAACCGCTTCTGCGCGGCCTGCTTGGTGACCCCCATGCTCTTACCGATGTCGGTCCAGGACGCACCGGAGCGTCGTGCCCGGTCGACGAAGTGGCCAATCAGGTGGTCGGCGACCTCGCCGAGATGCTCCGCGGCGAGCACCGCATCAGCGAGCTGGTCGAGTGCATCGGAATGCACCGAGGTGATCGCCTCGATCAGCTCGTCCAACCGGACGGTGGTAGACATCGGCACTGGCTTCGTCATACGTCCACCATAAGTTGACGATATCAACATTGTCAATCATAAGTAGACGATCCCGCTTCTCACACCCACCCCGGGACCACATCAGGTCGGCAGAACCACCCTGGTGTCGCCGAGCTCGACCAGATGGCTGTTCGCCCCGCCATCGGCAGCCGTGCTGTCGAACTCGGCGACACCAGGGCTGCGTGGACGGGCACCCATCACGACCGCGAGACGCTGGCTACGCAACGAAGGGGTACCCGACAATGATGGCGTGGTGACACCGAGCGAGGGGTCGGATCGGCTTCGCACCGCTACTTCGGCTGGGCCTGGAACTGCTGGCCGGATGACAGTGTGCAAGCGCGACACCGCTGGCTGGCTTCGCAGCCAGGGCGACCCGTGACAAGTAAGATCGAACCCGGGCGGCTGCTGGCGGAGTTGGCCGATAACCCGCACAACGCGATCGTGCAGCTGGTTGAGGTCCGGCGCGCGGAGACCGGCCCGCTGAGTGGGATACCCATCGGGGTCAAGGATCTGATCGACGTGGCCGGGGTGCCCACCCGGTGCGGCAGCGCGGTGCTGGCCGACGCACCGCCCGCCCGTGAGGACGCCGCGGTGGTCGCGCGGCTGCGGGCCGCCGGCGCGGTGGTGGTTGCCAAGACACACACCCACGAGTTCGGCTACGGGCCCACTGGGGACGTCGCCTCCACCGGCCCGTGCCGCAACCCGCACGATCCGCAGCGGATCACCGGCGGCTCCTCCAGCGGGTCGGCGGCCCTGGTGGCCGCCGGGCTGGTCCCGCTCGCGGTCGGCACCGACACCGGCGGCTCGGGGCGGATCCCGGCCGCGCTGTGCGGCGTGCTGGGGCTCAAACCGGCGCGCGGCGCACTACCCACCACCGGGGTGTTCCCGCTGTCAGAGACGCTGGACCACCTCGCGCTGCTGGGCGCCGATGTCGGCCTGGTCGCCACCGCATTGAGCGCGCTGACCGGGCACCGGATCGACCCGGCCACCCCGATTGCGGGCACCGTGATCGGACGGCCTACCGACTCGTACTGGCAGGTCCATGACTCCGAGATCACCGCCGCGGTGGATCGTGCCGCCGACATACTGAGCGCCGCCGGCGCCGTACTGCGCGAGATGGAGATGCCCGGGATCGAGGAATTCGCCGCCACCTACCGGGTGATCGTCGGCGTGGAGGCTCACACCACCCACCACCAGTGGCTAGCCCAACGCCCCGGCGATTACCAGCCACCCACCGGGGAACGGCTGCGCAGCGCCGCCCAGTTCACCGCCGCCGACTACGTCACCGCGCAGCGCACCCGCCGCCGGCTGGCCGCGGAGTTGACCGCCCGGCTGCTCATCGAGGGCATCGATCTCCTCCTGACGCCGGCCACGCCCGTGCGGGCCACCCCGATCGGCGCCAGGCAGGTAACCGCCCCGGACGGCACCCGCGTGGAGGTACTGCCCGCGCTGCTGTCCCTGACGTTGCCGTTCAACCTCCTGGGCTGGCCGGCGATGTCAGTACCAGCACCGGACGTGACCGGGCTGCCGGTGGGAATCCAGCTGGCCGCGGTGCGCGGCGGGGAGCAGGCGGTGCTGGCCGCCGGCGCCCGGATCACCGGTGGCGCGTCACGCCCGCCGGGCTAGCCCGGGGTAATCGAGCACCAGGCCGTCAGCATCGACGGAGAGCTCGACTTCGTAGGAGTCGCTGCTGAGGCCGACCACGGCGGGCTCGCCCAGCGAGACGGTGCGATAAGTCTGCGGGACCCGGCTCACTTCCAGACTCGGTAACGAGACGAACACCATCGCCAGGTCGTGTTTGGCAGCTGCCTGGTGCAGGCCCAGCCGGCGCACCGGCAGGGCGTTGAACAGTGGGCTGAACTCCAGATCGACGTCCAGGGCCCCACCGAAGTTGGTCCGCGCGGCGCCCTGACCGTGGTCGACCAGCCAGATGCCCTCTTCCGAGCGGGTCAGGGTGACGTGCTGCTCACCCTTGGCGCGGGTGGTCCGGACGGTCAGCCGCTGGACCACTCCGGTCTCGTCGGTGGCCAGCGAGTACGACGCGGAGTAGGCCTCGACACCGTCCTGCTGGCAGCTCACCAACGATCCGGTGGCCCGCAGGCCGTTACCGCCGAGAACGACCCGGGCCGCCTCCAGCCGCAGGCAACCCACTGCGACCCAGCCGAGCATCCTGGTGACATGTGGCGGACGGCGAGTTGGTCCCTCGGGGAGCCTCTCACCGGTTTGCGGGGTGCTCACCGGCCATCCTGACTGACGTGGCGCACCGCATCCCAACAGAAATGTTCTTGAACCAAACGCCGATGTTCTTGAACCGAACGATAGTCGAGCTCCACCGGAGCCTCCCTCGCGCACTGGTGGGTCCTGCTCGGCAGGTGACTGGCTATCCACGCAATCCTACCTATGCCAGACCGCCGCCCGGACAGGTGCCCGGTTCGGGTGCCATCCGATAGCAGGTATGCCCATGCCGACCGCGAGGAGTACGCTTCACCGCGGACGAGAGCCCGGGGGCAGTGCTGTGCTGGCCGCTCGTCTGCCGATAACCTGTTCAACGTCGATCTCGCCGAGGGGCGCCCGAGCATGCGGGTTCACTCCTGCAGTGCACACTCGTGGCGCACTCCTACCTCGGCTGGCGGCCACCCGTGTAACCAAACGAAGAAGGACCACATGCGCGCGCCCGTCTCCGACCGCCGACCGCGGGCCGGAATGACCCTTGCTCCCCGCCACCGGCAGAACCGACCCTTGCCCATGAGTGCCGTGGCCGTGCGTCGCGGCCAGTTCGGGGAATTTGAGCTGCGCCCGGTGCGGGAACACACCGTGGAAGCGCTGACCGCAGAGGAGACATCCCAAGAAAGTTGAGCGCCGCAACTTCGCGGCGGCGTAAACCCCCGCTGCGGGACATCGGCAGCGATCCGGACTATCGCTTCACTCTCGCCAACGAGCGCACCTTTTTGGCCTGGTTACGGACATCGCTGGGACTCATCGCCGGCGGCGTGGCACTCACGACCCTGGTACCCCAGTTCGGGCCGCAACCGGTACGGGTAGGACTCGCCGCGTTACTCCTGGTCATGGCTCTGGCCTGCGCCGCAGGCGGCTACCTGCGGTGGGAGCGCGCCGAACGGGCCCTGCGGACCAGCAGCTCGCTGCATTTCGGGGTGCTGCCCCGGCTGGTGGCCATCGGGCTGGCCGCGGTGGTGCTGGTGGCCCTGACCGTCATCGTGGTCGAGGCGGTGGGATGACCACCGGCCGGTCAGGCTGCGGGGAGCCGTTCCCCGAGCATGCGCTGCCCGACTTGGGCGCGGCCGCTGAACGCACCTCCTTGGCCTGGCAGCGATCCGGTCTGGGGATGATCGGGGTCGGGGCACTGTTCACCCGGGCTCATACGCTGCTGTCCTTGCTCACCGGAAGTGTGCTCATCGGGGCCGGCGTCCTCGCGGCGGTGCTGGTCGGACCATGGCGCTACCAGGCAATACTGGCCCGAATCCGGGTCGGGAAGTCCCCGAGCAGCCGGTGGGCGCTGCTGCTCGCGACCGTGGTGATCTGCGTTAGCGCGGGAGCGGGTATCGGGGTCGTCGCCGCTGCGCTGCTCCTGCCACCCAGCAGCCGCGGATTGTCCTGGTGAGGCAGCAACGACCTCCCGCTTACACGTTGCGGGGCGGGCCCTTTACGGTAGCGGCATGCTGACCGTCACCGAGGCCGCAGCGCGGGCCATCAACGTACTCATCGACAAGAATCAGATGCCGGACGGAGCGGGCCTGCGGATCTCGCCACAGAGCCAATCCACCCGGGCAGAGGGCCTGGGGCTATCCATTGCCCGGGCCCCGGCCGTGGATGACACCGTGCTCATTGCCCACGGCGCGAAGGTGTTCCTGGCGCAAACCGTGGTCTTCGACCTCCACGAGCAGCAGCTCGATGTCGACGAGGCCAGCGAGGAGGTGCGCTTCTTCGTCGAACGCAGACCCAAGGACGAATGATCGCCCAGAGCGAAGTGACCCCAGAACGCCTCGAGCGGCAGAGGTGCGAGGCCGCCTGACGGCGGTCAGAGGTGCAGGTCTGCGGGGAGCTGGTCGGTGACCAGGACCCGGTCGACCGTGGGGTGCCGGACGCGGAGCACGATGAGGGCGTAGTGACCGGACATCGCCGGTGGGCTGGCCTTGGCGATGGCGCCCATCGGGTAGTTGCCGCGGTAGACGACGAGGCAGGCCTTCGGCCATCCGGGCCGGACCGGACGGTGCGGTCCGGGCAGTATGCCGTGCGTCCCTGACAGCTCAGGCGGGTTCGCGCCCAGTTTCCGGCTGAGGGCATCGGCTTCGGCCCTGCTGATTCGCCGGACCGCGGTGAGCGTGCCTTGGTCGTGGACGACGTTGCGGGCCACCGGGAGCACCGCAGCGCAGCTCGAGACGTCGCTGATGGCCGAGGCACCGCTGCGCGGACCCGAGCAGGCCGCCGCCAGGATGATGAACACCAGGGCGACTGCGAACCCGGCCACCGCGGCAGGCCGGCACCACCGGACGACGGTCATCACGCTGACTCCGCTTCGGCGACCACGGTGTCCGCCGGGTCTTCCGGGGCCGGGTCTTCCGGGGCCGGGTCTTCCGGGGCCGAGTTTTCCGGAGCGGGGTTTTCCGAGGTCGGGGCAGGCGGATGGTCCGGGGCGGGCTGATGGGCAGGTGAGGTCACTCGCAGCGCCAGCCACGCCAGCCCTCCGGCGGGAATGCATCCCCAGTAGGCGATCAGCCGGTAGAGCAGCACGGCGGTCAAGGTGATGATTTCGGCGCCCCCGAAGGCGACCAGCGCCAGGGTGATACTGCCCTCCACGACCCCGATCCCACCGGGAGTGACCGGTACGCTCGCCGCGATCTGGCCGGCGCAGTACGCCAGCAGCAGGCCGGTCCACGGCGGGGTGGTGCCCAGCGCCAGGAAGGCGATCGCCAGCACCGCGACGTCGGTCACCCACGAGACCAGCATCAGGGCCAACGTCGCCGCACCAGCGGCCGGAGTCAACCGGACGGTGCGCAGTTGCCGGGCCCAGTTCTGCAGGCCCGTTCGCAGTGCCGAACCCTCGCTGCGGCTGCGGACCGGCCGGCGAGCCCAGGCCGGGCGCCCAGCGGGAAACATCCGGGACAGCCCACGCCGCACCGCCGGCCGCCGCAGCAGCGCATAGCCGGCCCCGAGGACCGCCAATGCGCCCAGCAGCCCACCACTGATCGCCTGCAGGCCGGGAACCGGGTCGTCCTCGCCGGCGATCCGGACCGCGACGATGGTCAGCACCGTGATCGCCCCGACGTAGAACACCGAGGACACGGCGAACATCCAGCCGGCGACCGCCGTACTGACCTGACGGCGGCGCAGCACCCCCA
>JBOHFK010000007.1:0-99009 GCA_050699635.1 Pseudonocardiaceae bacterium
GGGTGCGTCGAGCCCAGCGGCGATCGAGCCGAGCTCATCGTCGCGCCCGGTGAGCGGCCAACCGCCGTCGAGCCGGGTCATCTCGCTGGTGCTGACCGTTGTCGACTGGTCGCTCCAGGACGTGTGAGCAGGTTGGCCAGCGCCGCCCGGTCGGGAAGGCCGAGCTTCGCGCAGGCGTGGTAGATGTGCCCTTCGACGGTACGCACCGAGATGCCGAGCCGCTGCGCGATCTCCTGGTTGCCCAGGTGTGCCGCAAGCGTCCCGATTTCCCGTTGCCGTTCACTGATCGGGAGCGGCTGAGCGGCGGCGAGCAGCGCCGGCGTCCGGGCGCCCTCGCAGACCGCGGCGAGCTCAGCTGCCCGGCCTGCCGCGGCGGCAGCCGCGGACAGTCCGCCCTGCTGGCGGTATTGCGTGGCGGCCTGAGCCGCGGCTTCCGCGGCTGGCAGCATCAGGTCGGCCGCGGCGAGCTGCGCTGACGCGGCCAGTAGACCTGCGGGGTCCTGGTTGGCCAGTGCCGCGGCATGGGCGGCGGCCGCGGGGGCTCGCGGTCCGTCCACGCATTGCGCGAGCACAGCGAGGCGGGCTGCCTGGGCTCGGTCGCCGAAACTGACCGCAGCGTGGCGGCCCAGTACCTCGATGGCGAACTGCCCGGACCGCTCGGCCAGCCTATGCCCGCCACGTGCGTGCCGTGATCGCATCTGTTGGTCGATCCGTCGAGGCAGCGCGCGATCTCGGCGTTGGCCGAGCCGGGCCCGGTTTGGCTGGCCGCGCCGTTGCCGCAGAGCGAGAGCCTGTCGTTGGTGCCGTTACCGTCGCTGTCACTGTCGCCGGTGCCACCGGTGGAAAAGCAGGCCTGATCCACGATCCGGGAGCCGAAGAACGGGTGGTCCTGGTCGATACCGGTGTCCAGGATCGCCACCGCTTGCCCGGACGCGGTGAACCCGGCGGCGTGCACGACGTCAGCGTTGATCAAATGGGTGCTGTCGGCGAGCGATGGCGCGGAGAGCTTGTCCTCCTGGATGGCAACCACGTTCCTGTCCTTGCCCAACACAGTCAACGCGCCGGCGTCGACATCGAGTGCCAGTAGCGGGTAGCGGTCGAACTTGTGACGGAGCTTGAAGGTGAACTTGGAGGTAAGGGAGCCGCGCGTGAGTTCGTCGATCACCCCTTGTTGGCCGTCCTTGCTGGCCAACTGGACAATGACGCGTACGCGGCCGTCCCGCTGGGACTTTCCAACGAGGTTGCTGAGCACTCCGGCGAGCGGGCCCGGCGGCGCCGGCGTGACTGATGGAGTGGGTGGATCCTGAGCCGGCTCCGCCGCTGCGGGCGAGGCGGCAAATATCGTCATCATGGTCAGGACGGCAGTGACAATTCCGAGCAGCTTTCGCAACCTCATGGCGCCGCCTGAGTATTGCGTCGCTCGATCTTGAGGGCCTGACCAGTTATGTTGCTTCATCGCACCCTCCAGGGGCAGTGACGCCGACGCGTTGACGGCGCGTCGGCGAAGACAGGTGGGCGGCGCACGCGGGCCCACCGCCGGAATGGGTGGATGCAGGATGCGACTCGAAAGAGTGAACGTCACGCGTAGTCGACTACGTGACTTGCCTATTTTGTCGGATTTTTTACTACTCTTAGTGGTGATATGGCCTCATCAATAGCCAAGTCAGGGTCACCCGATCAGGGAAGTGCTGCTTGACGTCGGCGTGGCAGATGTGGCCTTCCACGGTGCTGACCAGATCGGCGACGATGAAGTCGCCGGGTACGGCGGTCAGTGCGGAGTTGGTTTTGGCTGCCTAGGCGGTGCCGCCAGCGCGCCGGCGCTACGACTGGCGATTCGGGGTCGGGGCGAACAGCGCGGACAGCGCCGTCCGGTCGGGGAGCCCGAGTTTCACGCACGCGTGGTAGATGTGCCCTTCGACAGTGCGTACGGAGATCCCCAGCCGTTGCGCGATCTCCCGGTTGGACAGCTGGGCCGCCATCGCTGCGATCTCGCGCTGCCGCTGGCTGATGGGTAACGGCTGCGCCGCGGCGAGCAGCGCCGGAGTCAGGGCGCCCTCGCAGTCCACCGTGAGCTCAGCAGCCCGGCTCGTCGCAGCTGCCGCCGCTGGCAGGTCCCCCTGCCGGCGGTGCCGGATGGCCGCCTGGGCAGCCGCCTCCGCGGCTGGCAACATCAACTCGGCCGTTGTGAGCTGCGCTGAGGCGGCCAGCAGCGCGGCCGGGTCCTGGGTGGCCAGCGCCGCGGCGTGGGCGGCCGCCGCTGGTGCTCGCGGTCCGTCAACGCGTTGCGCGAGCACACTAAGCCGGAACGCCTGGGCGCGGTCCCCGAAGCTCACCGCCGCGTGCCGGGCCAGCACCTCGATCGCGAGCTGCCCGGACCGCGCGGCCAGGGTCGCAGCGTGGCGGGCCTGCCCGATCGCGGTGCTGGGCGCCCCTTCGGCGGCCGCCAGCCAGGCCCTGGCCAGCGCAAACTGCGGCTCGATCACCGTCATGCCGGGGTGCCGCCATGTGTCGGCCCGCTCCAGCGCCTCGCGGGCACCGGCAGCGTTGCCGGTCATCGCCTGTGCCTGGACGAGTGTCAGCTCCAGCAACGCGGTCCATCCGCCGCCGTACCCGGGCAGGTACGCCCGGAAGTTGCGCAGCGGCGCCACCGCAGCGCCGGCCCGGCCCGCGAACAGCGCGAGCCAGCCTTCGAGGACTGGTTGGAAGATCGTGGTCATGTTCCCGGTCAGCGTGGAGACCAGCCGGTTCGCGGCCTCCGCCGCCTGCCCCAGCCGGCCGGCCAGCGCCAACCCGAAGAACTCCCACCAGGCGATGTTGTGCTGCAGCACGCCGGTCTCCGGTGCGCACCTGGCAGCCGCGACGGCGCGTGCGGTCAGCGCCGGCACCCGGTCAGCCCGGCCGGTCAGGCCCATGATGATGCTCGACGCCCATCCCGCGCAGGTCTGCGCCTGCACGGACAACTCGGGTGTGTCCAGCGCCCGCAGGGCCGCAGACTCCGCCTCGTCGAGCCGACCGGTCAGAGTCCAGAACAGCGCCTGGATGCCCAGCAGCTCGACGGCGCCCCCGGGGCAGCGAGCCGCCATGGCGAGCACGGCATGCGCGTCGTCCTGCCGGGCCAGCAGGAAGACCAGGTTGAGCGCCCGAGCCTGCGCGACGCGCAGCTGCAGCGGATCGGTGTCGGCCCACGCGGCGGCCGTGGCGAACGCCTCTTCAGCCTCCTCCCCGCGGTGCTGCCAGGACAGGTGGAACGCGAGCGAGAGCTGCGCCGCACACCCGGCCGCCCCTGCACACCCGGCTGCACAGTCGCGGGCGGCTGTGACCAACCGCTCGGCGAGCAACACGTCGGCCCGGAGCGCGGCATGGGTGGCGCCGGCCAGGAACAGCTCCGGGTCGGGCGGCAGGTCGCTGTCCACCGCGAGTACCGCGCGCCGCAGGACATCCTGAACGCCGGCGGTGCCGAACAGTGCCTCGACCAGCCGGCCCCGCAGCCGGCGGGCGCGCAGCGGGTTCATCCGGGCCCGGACCGCCTCCCCGTACAGTGGGTGCGCCAGGCGCGCCTCCCACCGGCCGTCGATCCGGTGCACGCTCACCAGTTCCCGGTCGGCGGCGTCCTCGATCGCGGCGGGTGTGGCCAGCGTCTGCAGCAGATCGACGTCGAGGGGCTCACCCAGTGCCAGCAGCTCCAGGACCCGCCGCAGCCCGCCGGACAGTTCGCCGATCCTTGCCTCGATGATCGCGGTCAGTGCCGGACCGAGCCGCGGTTGGCCGGTCCAATGCCACACCCCGGCATGGCAGATCAGCCTCCCTCCGGTGCGCTCCCCGTCCAGGAGATGGCGCAGCCACAGGATGTTGCCCGCGGTCGCGGTGAACAGCCGCTGAGCACTGATTTTCTCCACTGCCCCGCCGAGCACCAGCTCCAGCAGTGTCGTCGCGTGCTCTTGGGACAGGGCCGGTACCTCCAGGCGGGCGAGCAGGCCGTCCTTCCAGAGCGCGGTCACCGCGTCCGGCGCCGGCGCACCCGATCGGCGGCGTGCAGTGCCTCCCTGGCCAGGCGGGTCTTCCCGACCCCGGCGCTACCGTCCAGGACGATACCGCCGGGGTCATCGAGCGCTGCGGCGATCAAGCGCAGCTCGTTGTCCCGCCCGGTGAGCGGCCACCCGGTGTCGAGCCTGGTCACGTCGCTGCCGCCGACCGTTACCGGGTGCTCACTCGCACGGGCCACATCCCCGTGGAGGGCGTTTCACACAAAGATTTCACTGACGGACCCTGCGCTCAGCGGGTGAGCAATAGGAGTCCGCCAGCCGAGCAGCGGATTACGAAACGCCCCACCAGGGACCAACAGTCATGTCGATCGGTGTCACCGAGCCGCTGCTGAAATTGGTGACATAGGTGATCACCGACGACGCCATCCAGTTTCGCCAGATCAGGGGGAGACGTCGACCTTCATGATGAGAAGCGTCCCATCGGCCGTCCCCGGTGCCACCTGGCTTTGGCACCACAGGCTGACGGATTCATGACCCGCCCTGGAGAAGAAGAGGCCGTTTACCGACAGTGACAATGAGTAGGAGAAGTGTGCCGGGCCATCCCGGCGATCCCCGGCGTTCGCAATGACTCCGTTTGGGGAATCGCGAAGCTGGCAGTCGACATTACCTGTCCCTGCGGTTTGGCTTCCGTTGAGTGTGGCGTTCGCGAACACCGCGTAGACGCCGGTGGGCAGGGTCTTTGTCACGACCTGTGTGTAGTCGGCGAAGACCCCGGACAGTAAGCCCCCGCCGGACGCCATCGTCACGGTCGGGTCGCCCTTGGGACCTGGATCCCCCTTGGGACCGGGGGCGCCATCGTGTCCAGCAGGTCCTGGCTCGCCCTTGGCGCCCGGAGTACCAGGGTTACCTTGGGGACCTACGGGTCCGGTGTCGCCTTTGGGGCCCTGCGGGCCGGTCTGGTTCCAGTCGAGCTGTTTTTCGAGGAGGTTGCAGTGCTGGCCGGCTTGGGTGTCGATGATCCGCAGGTTGCCCAGGAGGGTCTGGTAGCAGCCGGAGATCACGCCGGTGGCGGAGTTGGGGATGGCCGCGTAGGCGGTGCCACCCATCGCGAGGGCCAGCACCGTGGTGCCGGCGATGACGGTTGTCCGTGATGGCCGGCGCGGCCGGAACGATCGAATCGGGGACACGGTGTTCTCCTGGATGTCCGTCAAGGGTTGCGGGGAAGGCGGGCATCCTGGGCGACGATCACCGCAACAGCCGCATTTCCCGGTTGGGGCCATGTGGGTGCAGCGTGGCCACACGGGCGAGTGGCTGTCACGCGTAGTCCACTACGTGACGTGGCCCGATTGAACGAGGTCCGGTGCTACGGCTGCCAGCACCGAGAGCGTTGCCGCGAACAGCCGCCGTGCGCTGGTCACCGCCAGCGGCCGCCCAGCTGCCGTCCGTGCGCCAAACACTTAGCCGCAGCAGCCGCCGCCACAACATCCGCTGGCCGGGGCCGCGCCGCCGCCGCCGCGCGAAACGCTCGGCGCTGAAGCGCCCGACAGCGCCACCGTGGACAGCAGCTTGACCGTGTCGCCGTGCCCCGACGGGCACCGGGCAGCGTCTCCCGACGCGGTCATCGGCCGGCTGAGCTCGAACGTTGTCGAGCACTCCCGGCACCGGAACTCATAGCGTGGCATGGCCCGCAGTCTACCGCCACGATGTGACCACAGATCATCGTGCCGCGAGCCCGATCGTCGCCGCTGCCTTGTCGCCGAGTTCGACCGGACGGCTGTTCTCACGAGCCACGACCGCCGTGCTGTCGAATTCGGCGACAGGACGGTTCGGCGCAGGTTGGGGGCACAGGTCTTACTGTGGGTGGTGATGCCGCGACGCAACTTCCCACGCCGTGCAGATGGCCCACCGCCTGCGGTGAGTGGGTCGGGTTGGGCGCGGCCGGAGAGCGGGCCGGACGGGGAGTGGCTGGTCCGGGCCGTTCCCGGGGAGCAGGCCGGCAAGAGCTACCGGTGCCCGGGCTGCGATCACGAGATCAAGCCCGGCATCGCGCACATGGTGGCCTGGCCGGCCGGGGAACAAGGGTCGTCAGCCGACCGGCGGCACTGGCACACCGGGTGCTGGACTGCCCGCAGCCGCCGGGCACCCAGCCGCCGGGCATCCAGCCGCCGGCACCGTTGAGCGCGTCAGTTCTGCTCTCCCGCGGGCCCGTCGTCGCCTTCCGGAGCGGGCGCGAGATGGCGCAGGGCGTCCGCCAGCTTCGAGGTCACCGTCTCCAGCTGGCTGGTGACCTGACGGCGCAACGTGCGCAGCGCCTCCACCTGCCGGGTGGCCTCCCGTACCCGGGCGACAGCTGTCTGGTCGGCCTCCGTCACCAGCCGGCGGGCCACGTCGGTGGCCTCGTCGACGCGCCGTTTCGCTTCGATCTTGCTACTCGACTCATCTTGAGCCAGCTCACGGTGGGCGTCGCGGCGCCGTTCCGACATGGTGATGTCGAAATCCTCCTCGACCTGCTGCCGGCGGGCCGTCGCCGCGGCGTCGAGCTGGTGGGCTCGCTGCTGGGCCTGCGCCACCACTTCCTCGCCCCGGTGCCGCGCATTGGCGATGGCCTGCTCGTGTTCGGCCTCCATCGCGGCGCGCCGCTGCTGGGCCTCGACGATCATCGTCTCGTAGCGGGCGCGCAGCTCGTCGGCCTCGCGCTCGATCTCGGCCCTGGTCTCGGCGGCAGCTGCGGCGGCCCTGGCGGTGATCTCGGCGGCCTCCTTCTGGGCGCTGCGCAGCATCCGCACCACCCGCTCGCTCATACCTTCGATGCTGGTAGGTGGTGCTTCGAGCCGCTTGAGCTGGGCCCGCAGGTCATCGATCTCCCCGCGGGCCGCCTCCAGGGTCCGGGTGAGCTCAGCGGCCTGCGCGGCGCCGGCATCCCGGTCCGTCACGGCGATCTGCAGATCGGCCCGCAAGTGCTCGATCTGGTAGTCCACCTGCGCGCAGTCATATCCCCGGCGGACGATGTCGAACGTCGATCTCATCGGCAGCAGATCACGGTCGTGCGCGAAACCCATGCAGCCACGTTACTCGGGTGCTGCTAGCCGACCGAGGTCTACCAGGGCCTAGACCCCCCGGAAGCGGTTGATGCCCTCCAGATGCATCTCGCGAAACTCCGGGTTGCGCACGCCCAGACCCTCTTCGGGAGCCAGACAGAGCACACCCACCTTGCCTTGGTGAATATTGGAGTGCATGTCGTGGGCCGCCTGCCCGGTCTGCTCCAGCGGGTACACCCGGGACAGCGTCGGGTGGACCTTGCCCTTGGCGATCAGCCGGTTGGCCTCCCATGCCTCGCGGTAATTGGCGAAATGCGAGCCCAGAATCCGCTTGAGGTTCATCCAGAGGTAGCGGTTGTCGTAGATATGGTTGAAGCCGGAGGTGGAGGCGCAGGTGACGATCGTGCCGCCGCGCTTGGCGACGTAGACGCTGGCGCCGAAAGTCTCCCGCCCGGGATGCTCGAACACGATGTCGGGGTCATCCCCCCCGGTGAGCTCGCGGATCTTGGCGCCGAAGCGCTTCCACTCCCGCGGGTCCTGGTTGTGTTCGTCCTTCCAGAACTTGTAGCCCTCGGCGTTGCGGTCGATGACCAGCTCGGCGCCCATCCGCCGGCAGATCTCCGCCTTCTCCGGGCTGGAGACCACGCAGACCGGGATGCCGCCACCGCCCAGCGCCATCTGGGTGGCGTAGGAGCCCAGCCCGCCCGACGCGCCCCAGATGAGCACCGTGTCACCCTGCTTCATGTCCGCACCATTGCGGGAGACCAGCTGTCGGTATGCGGTGGAATTGACCAGACCGGGGCTGGCGGACTCCTCCCAGGTGAGATGGGCCGGCTTGGGCATCAACTGATTCGATTTCACCAGCGCGAGTTCGGCAAGACCGCCGAAATTCGTCTCGAAACCCCAGATTCGTTGCTCGGGGTCGAGCATCGTGTCGTTGTGCCCGTCCGGATGCTCCAACTCAACCGACAGGCAGTGCGCCACGACCTCGTCGCCCGGGCTCCAGGCGTTCACCCCGGCCCCGGTGCGCAGCACTACACCGGCCAGGTCCGATCCGACCACGTGGTAGGGCAGGTCGTGCCGGGCGGCCAGCGGGGAGATCCGGCCGTAGCGCTTGAGAAACCCGAAGGTGGGCAGCGGCTCGAAGATCGACGTCCAGACGGTGTTGTAGTTGACCGCGCTGGCCATCACGGCGACCAGCGCCTCGCCCGGGCCTAGCTCCGGCACCGGGACCTCGTCGAGGTGCAACGAGCGGCGTGGGTCCTTGTCCCGGCTGGACATACCGGCGAACATGTCGGCCTCGTCAGCGTGCACGGTAATTCCCCGGTAGGTTTCCGGTACCGGTAGCGTGCCGATGGAGTCGACATCGTCGCTGAGGATGGCATCGAGGATCTTCTGCACGGTTGTCCCTTCGCTGCGCCCGCATCCCCCAGGGGATAGCCGTTCGCTGAGATTACCGATCAGTTTATCAAGCGTCACAGCTTCGACCGAAATGAGGGAGACCGTTCCGTCACGCTTAGAGGATTGACCGGGCGGCCAACCAAGCGCATTATTTCGGGTGTGGGGGGAAGTTCCGTGGAGGTGATGGCAGATGACGAAGCATTGGATGCGCTGGCAGGACTGGGGTGCTGTCGTCCTGGGCGTGGTTGCCGGGCTATCCGTGTTGTGGCTGGAGACGTCGAAGGCCGCGATGTGGAGCCTGCTGGTGTTCGGCGTGCTGCTGCTCGCCGGTGGCTTATGGTCCCTGGCGATGCCGGGTTCGGTGGCCAGTGAGTACGTCCATATCGGTCTCGGGGTACTGCTGTTCATCAGCCCCTGGGCGCTGGGCTACAGCAATCTCCTCGGGGCGTCGTGGACGTCCTGGGTGATCGGTGCGCTGGCGGTCGCGGTGGGTGCGGCCGCCGTCCCGGTGGCGATGACGGCGCACAACGGTATGGCGGGCCAGCACTGAGCGCCGGGAACGATGTCTCTGCCCGGGAACGGATCCTCACCGCAGCGCAGGAACTGTTCGCCGGGCAGGGGTTCGACGCCACCCCGACGTCCCGGATCGCCGAGCGCGCGGGGGTGCCCAAGGGACTGGTGCACTACTACTTCCGCCGCAAGCCGGACCTGCTCGTGGCGCTGGTCGATCGGCTGCCCCGGGAGCACATCGACCGCAGCCACGTCGTGGTGCACGGCGACGTCGCGGGCAGCCTGCGCCGCCTGGTGGCTGCCCTCGACGCCTGGCTGGATGCCTCACCGCTGCTGTCGCACCTGCTCTGGCGGGAGGCCGACACCCACCACGCGGTGCGCGACGCGCTCGCCGCCCGGTTCCGCTGGATGGTTGACGAGATCCGGGCGGTGATCCGCGCCGCGCTGCCCGAGTCCCGGCATGGGGCCGCTGACGTACACAGCGCGGCGGAGCTGCTGGCCCTCGCGGTCAGCTACCGGCACTCCACGGCGCGCCACGCCGGCGACGGGCTCGTCTTGGAGCCGCCCCTGTCGATGCACCGTGAGCTCCGCTTCCTCGCCGAGGCCTTGGTACTCGGCGCAGGCGCCGACCGTTGATGCGATGTTCGCCGACCTGACGTCGCCCTTCCCGCTCCATATCAGGGACTGAACCGACCGATCTGGCCATTACACCTGGTGCAGCCGCAGTCGGATCTTCGAAGTGGCGGCGAGCCGCTGCAGATCGTCAGGGTCTGAGGTGAACACCGCAGCCCGGTACCGCAGCGCGGTGAGCACGACGTGCGCGTCGACCACATCAGAGGTGCCGCTATCGCGGAGCAGGCGCCCGACTGCACGTCCGGCGTTCTCATCGAAAGACTCGATGACACAGCCCTTCAGCAAGCGGGAGAGCTGCGGCTGCGGTCCCCCCCGCCATGCCTGCCCCAGCACCACGGCGGGCACGACCGCCTGATCGTCGCGGTCGAGACCGCGACGATGCACTGCCCACATGGTCCGGTCACCACGTTCGGCGGCGAGTAGTGCGCCGGTGTCGTAGACGAGGGTCACCGCGCAGCTGGCCGAACACCCAGCTCGTCGAGGATCTTGTCGGCGCGGTCGATCTCGTCCTGGGTGAAGGCGCCGGCCTCGGCCTCGTACTCGCGGACGGCTGCCAGTCCGGCGGCCAACTTCGCGGCTTTCTGCGCAGCCTGGGACAGCCACGCCGACAGGCTGAGCCCCGCCTCCTCTGCAGCGATGCGTGCCGCGGCGAGCGTCTCCTCCTCCAGCGACACCGAGATCTTGGTGACGGCCATGCCCCAGAGGTTAGCATGATGGTGCTACTGTCGGTGCGAACATTCGTTGGTCGCAGTCTCAGAGGTCGTCGGCTCCGCCACGCGTGGAAACCCGATCAATGACGATCTTCACCGGTCTTCGCGCCGCCGTTCGCGCATCTCATCGCGGGCCATCCTGCGCCGTTCGCGCCGTTTCCCGGGTATCTCGCCGTCACGCCCGCCCTTGCGCGAGAGGGCGCCAAGGATGATCGATACGGCAATCGCCACGCCGAACAGCCAAGGCAGGCCGAGCGCGGGACCGATGAAGATCGCGCTCACCCAGGCCACACCGATGATCGGACCCGTGACCTCGCGTGGGATGCCATGCCATCCGGGAGCGGGTACCGGAGGCTCCGTCACGGGCTGGACGTCAACTGTGCCGAAGCTGGGCTTGGGCGCGGGCAGATCGGCGAACAGTGCGCTCAGTTCGCTTCTGGTGCGCGCGGTCGTCACCCGAGCTGAACGGTCGCCGTACTCGTCGATGTCCAGCCGACCGGCACTCATGTGTGCGCCGAGTGCGTTGAGGGCTTCCTCGCGTTCGGCGTCGCCGATCCGCACTTCCGGCAAATCGGGCTCATTCACACGCTTAATCGTACGGTCGCGGGCTAGTGCGCCGGCGCAGGTTCCACCAGTTCCACCAGTACGCCACCGGCGTCCTTGGGGTGCACAAAATTGATCTTTGAGCCGGCGGTGCCGCGGCGGGGGGTGTCGTAGAGCAGCCGCAGGCCGGCGCCGAGCAGCGCCGCCATGGCCGATTCGATGTCGGTGACCCGGTAGGCCAGTTGCTGCATACCGGGTCCGTTGCGGTCGAGGAACTTGGCGATGGTGGAGGTCGGGCCCAATGGGGCGAGCAGTTGCACCGCGGCACCGGTGCCGGAGTCGCCGGGCACGCGCAGCATGCCTTCGTGCACCCCCTGCTCCTCGTTGATCTCCTCGTGGACCAGCTCCAGCCCGAACGTCTCCCGGTAGAACTCCACGGCTGCCGCAAAATCAGGAACCGCGATGCCGACATGATCGATTGCCGTGACAAGAGCTGGCAGTGGCGTCATGAGTTGCAGCGTACGGCCCGTCGAAGTGTGCTCATTGTCATCGCCGTGCGGACAGCGATAGCGCGGTAGGGTCGAGATTCAGCCCCGAGATCACAACACTGCCACGCCGGAGGTCTGCGTTATGACCGGTTCTGTCATCGTCGCCGGAGCCCGCACCCCGATGGGGCGGTTGCTCGGCCAGCTCAAGGACTTCTCGGCCGCCCAGCTCGGCGGGTTCGCCATCAAGAGCGCGCTGGAACGCGCTGGCGTGGCGCCTGAGCAGGTGCAGTACGTGATCATGGGCCAGGTGCTCACCGCGGGCGCGGGTCAGATCCCAGCGCGTCAAGCCGCGGTCAGCGCCGGCATCGGCATGGACGTGCCGGCGCTGACCGTCAACAAGGTGTGCCTGTCCGGCTTGAACGCGATCATGCTGGCTGACCAGCTGATCCGGGCCGGCGAGTACGACATCATCGTGGCCGGCGGGCAGGAGTCGATGACCCAGGCTCCACACCTGCTGGCCAAATCCCGCGCCGGGTTCAAGTACGGCGATGTCACCATGTTCGACCACATGGCCTACGACGGGCTGCACGACTCGTTCGACCAGGTCTCGATGGGTGCCTCCACCGAGAAGCACACCGCCCGCCACCAGCTGACCCGGGCCGAGCAGGACGAGTTCGCCGCGCAGTCGCATCAACGGGCCGCACGTGCGGCCGACGGCGGACTGTTCGCCGAGGAGATCACCCCGGTGACCGTGCCGCAGCGCAAGGGCGATCCGGTCGTGCTGACCGCCGACGAGGGCATCCGGCCCGACACCACCGCCGAGAGCCTGGGCAAGCTGCGGCCGGCCTTCGCCGCGGACGGCACCATCACTGCCGGGTCGTCGTCGCCGATCAGCGACGGGGCCGCCGCGGTCGTGGTGATGAGCAAGACCAAGGCGGTTGAGCTCGGGCTGAGCTGGCTGGCCGAGATCGGGGCGCACGGCATGGTGGCCGGGCCGGACGACTCCAGCCTGCACGAGCAGCCCGCGAATGCGGTGCTCGCGGCGTGCCGCAAAGAGGGCATCGAGGCCAGTGACCTCGACGTCGTGGAGATCAACGAGGCGTTCGCCGCGGTGGGTGTGGTGTCCACCCGCAAACTCGGCGTCGACCCGGCGCGGGTCAACCCCAACGGCGGGGCGATCGCGCTTGGGCACCCGATCGGCGCGTCCGGCGCCCGGCTGGCGCTGCACCTGGCGATGGAGCTGCGCCGCCGCGGTGGTGGCGTGGGCGCGGCATCGTTGTGCGGTGGCGGCGGTCAGGGTGACGCGCTGATTCTCCGGGTGCCCCACGACGCGGCGTGAGCTCTCCCGGCCGGGGCATCGACGACCTGGTCGCGCACGCGCGGCAAGGCCAGGCCCGCGCGATCGGCCGGCTCATCTCGCTGATCGAGGACGGTGCCCCTGAGCTGCGGGCCCTGGCGGCGGCGCTGGCTCCCGATACCGGCCGGGCCCAGGTCGTCGGGATCACCGGGCCGCCCGGGGTGGGCAAGTCGAGCACCGTCAGTGGGCTGATCGCCGCGCTGCGGGCCGCCGGCAAGCGGGTGGGCGTCCTCGCGGTCGACCCGTCCTCGCCGTTTTCCGGTGGGGCGCTGCTCGGTGACCGGGTCCGGATGCAGGACCATGCCACCGACGGCGGGGTGTTCATCAGGTCGATGGCCACCCGGGGACAGCTGGGGGGCATCGCCTGGGCCACCCCGCAGGCGCTGCGGGTACTGGCCGCCGCAGGCTGCGACGAAGTGCTGGTGGAGACCGTGGGTGTCGGCCAGTCCGAGGTGGAGGTGGCTGCACTCGCCGACACCACCCTGGTGCTGCTGGCGCCGGGCATGGGCGACGGAGTTCAGGCGGCCAAGGCCGGAATCCTCGAAGTCGCGGACATCTTCGTGGTGAACAAGGCCGACCGCGAGGGCGCGGACCAGACCGTCCGGGATCTCAAGCACATCATCTCGCTGGGTCGGCACGGCTGCGCAGGTCCTGGCTGGCGGCCACCGGTCATCCGCACCGTGGCCACCAACGCCGACGGCATCGATGAGCTCGTCGGGGCGATCGTCGAGCACCGCGAGTGGATGCTGGGCCACGGTGAGCTGGATGCCCGCCGGCAGCGTCGCGCGGAGGCCGAGGTCGAGGCGATTGCGATGGCGCAGCTGCACAGCAAGCTCGGCGACGTCCTGCGCGGTAGCGCCTTGCCCGGGCTGGCCAAGTGTGTCGTCGCCGGCGACCTCGACGTCTACCGGGCCGCCGACGAGCTGATCGCCGCCTTAGGCGGTTTGTGAGTGGCAAACAGCGTTATAGCGGTATTTCATTTTCCTGTCCGTTGAGTGGGCCGCAAACCGAGAAGGAGCCAATGTCGGTGGGAAAACACGATCGGGACAAGGACCAGGACGGGCAGGTACCCCAGGACAAGTCATTACCCAATGGAGACTGGATCAAAACCAGTGCGGACGTCGACGATGATGAACAGGCCCGGCAAGCTTACTGTACAACCGGATGCTGGCGGAGCTGAACCGGCGGTCCTCCCCCGGAAGCAGCGGATGAACTCAGAATCCACTTGTCAATTTCTGATAGCACCCGGCGAGTACGGCCATTGCCCGCCGCGAAGAATCTGGATCGTGTACATAGGGAAGCCGCAAATTTGACTCGTTATTCTTTTGGATATTGAATTCACTGCTTGGTAGCAGTGTCAGTCCTTCGCGAAGCGTCATTTGGAACAGGTTCTGGGAAACGGATTCAGGCAATTCTACCCAGAACGACAGTCCGCCTAGGGGCATCTTCCAGCGGAACTGGGGCAGTAGCTCCGTCAGTGCCTCTGCCATTGCGTTCCGTTGTTGCCGTACCAGGGGAACACGATCCTGAAGGACTTCTTCGCGGTGCCGGAGCAACCAGGCCGCCTGCGCTTGTGCGTCGACGGCGACTCCCAGATCGGACGCTCCCCGGAGCTGGGCAAGTTTGCTCATCAAATGCTTCGGTGCACGAAGCCATCCCACTCGGAGTCCCCCCCAGAAGAGTTTACTCATCGACCCAGCGGAAACAACATCACCGTCTGGGGCCAAGGCTGCGATAGTGCCCGGAGCTGCTCCCTCAAGGCGCATGTCAAGCAGTGCGAGGTTTTCGATGATCACAACATGCCCAGTCCGTGCCAGTCTTGACAACTTGCGCTGGCGAGAAGCCGACAGGCACACCCCAGTAGGATTTTGGTAAGCTGGCGTCACCACCACGGCTGTGAGGCATGGCCCGTTGATGTCAGGGATCATCAGGCCGCCGTCGTCGATGGGGGTGGGACGGAGACATCGTCCCTGACCCCGCAGCGCCATCAACACCGATGGCGCAATCGGCTGCTCCACCCAGATGTCAGATCCACGAGGCAGAAGCTGGGCAGCAAGCCACAGACCATGAACGGTCCCGTGAGAAATCATGATCTGTTCCGGTGTGGTGGGCACACCATGCATCTCGAACCACGCGGCCACCTCGGCGCGGAGGAATTCCAGACCAACGACGTCGTAACCGTGGCTGTCGATCTGCAAAGAAACGACGAACGGTCGGACCTCGTCCCGCGCGGTCATTATCAGCGGATGGGCGGGGAGTGCGGCGATGGAGAGGTCGATAGTGGCCGAACGGCCCCGCGATAGATATTGAACGTGCAACGCTGAATCGCGTAGGTGGCTGGTCTTATCGGTAGATGACGCCGACACGGTGGACCACGTGCCACAACCGGACGCGCTCGCGACACGACCGGACGATCGCAACTGGTCGTAAGCCGCTTCGGTGGTGCGCCTACTCACGGACAGCGCTTCGGCGAGCGCACGTTCTGAAGGGAGCATACCACCCGGTGGTATCACTCCCTCGTCGATCAGGTCGGTGAGGCGGGAGGCCAAGCGCGCATACAGCGGCCCGCTGGCCCTTGACCAATCGCCGAGCTGCTTCCTGAGCTCGTTCACGAGAATGACCAGGCGCGACGCCTGACTCGCTACCATTTCAGAGCTCCTTCCCTGCTGGCCACTACCGCCGCCAGCGCGTGAAGTGATCAGGCGTCGCGTCATCCCGGCGCCAAGGACGTTGATCCACTTCCCCCAAAGTAGAGCTGCCTTAGCGGATAGAGAAGGTGAGGGTTGCCGCAGATACAATGTGCTGAGATTTGTCGACGACGTCGGCCCGCACCTCCGCCAGGCGTTTACCAAGTTTGAGCAGGTCAACGCGTGCCGCGAGGATGCCGGGCATCGGCGCGTTCAGAAAACTCATGCTCAGATTGCGCAGCAGTACCGAGACGTCTAGGAGGCCGCTGAATAATCGGCGTGTCACCCTGAATATGCCGCTGAGCTGGGAGAATGGTGTCATGCAGGGTATGGAGCGGGCTGATCGGGAGTTTCTGGACGCACAGGCGCTGGTCGGTCATCTGGTTGCGGAGGGCAGCATGTTCGCGTTCTTGGCAGAACATCGCCAGGACGTGTTCCCTGATGGGGAGTTCGAGGATCTGTTTCCTTCGGGTAAGGGACGGCCGTCCATCCCGGCGTCGGTGATGGCCTCGATCCTGGTGTTGCAGACGCTGCACGATCTGTCGGATCGGGAGACCGCCGAGGCCGCGCGGTGTGATCTGCGGTGGAAGGTCGCGACCGCACCAAATGTCGCCACACCGAGCACACCACCGACTTGGCGAACAACGCCGAGTACTCCACTGGCGGCGCCGGCGTGCTCGACGGCAACTGCCCGTAGTAGAGCGGTTGTCATCGGCGGGGAAGTGAGGCCCGCGCCGAACCCAATCGGGACGAGCGCGGTAAGCGTTATAATGATCGGCGTGCTCGGCCCGATGAAGAGAAGTGCGCCGAAGCCCAAAGCCTCAACGGTCTGTCCGACCGTCAGTGGTATCCGGGTGCCATATCTAGTGATCAGCCGACCAGCAAGAAGATTCCCGACCATGGTGGACGCGGTCATAGGAATAAACATCAGCCCAGTAACTACCGGTGTGGCGCCTCGGATCTGCTGGAAGTACAGAGTAAGGATGAAGCAAAGCCCGAAGTAGGCAAGGTTCATCACAAAGCCGGTGCTTGTAGCGGCTATGAAGGGATTCGAGCGGAACAGGCCCAACGGAACCGCAGCATGCGCGAGTCGGCTTTCGATGACGAAGAATGCGATGGTCGAAACGCCAAACACGCCGAGCGCAGGAACGGCATACCGGCCGCCTTCTGTAATCGCGAACGTCAAGCCGACCAGCGCGGTAACAGCGCTGAGCTGACCCGCCAGATCCATCGGCGAGAAGCGCGGTTTCGACCGAGGCAGGCGGCGCAGGGAGGCAGCCCCAGCGACGCCAATCGGGACGTTCACCAGAAATATCGCCTGCCACCCCAGTTCGCTAGTTAGCAGGCCGCCGAGCAGGGGCCCGATTGACACGGCGACGCCACCAGCCGTGGCCCATAGTGCAATTCCACGGGCCAGCGCGGCTGGCTCAACCAGCATCTGGCGAATAATAGACAGCGATGACGGCAGAATCATCGCTGCCGCAGCACCTTGCACGACCCTTGCCGTGATCAGCGCGTCAGAGCTTGGGTGCGAGACCACAGGCCAGCGATGACAAGGTAAAAAGCCCGAGGCCTATCCCGAAGGCACGGTTCGCGCCTATTCGATCGGATAGCGTTCCTGCAGAAATCAACAAAGCAGCAAAGACCATCACATAAGAATTGATCACCCACTGCAACTCCGTGACGCCACCGCCGAATTGACGTCCGATCGACGGGACTGCCACGTTCACGATGGTGGCGTCCAGAGTGATGGTGAAAAAGCCCAGACAAGCAACGGCGACGCCCAAGCGAGTACCGTCCGATGCAGTCACCCGGCCGAGCAACGGATATTTCAGGTGCACTGGGCGCCCTCAAGATTGCAACCGATCACGCCGGCTCCCCATGTGATGCCCGCACCGAAGGCAGCGAGTCCGATCAGCGCGTTCCCCCTCAGTCGCCCTTCCTGGTGGGCATGCGTGATCGCCACCGGGACTGATGCGGACGATGTGTTCGCCATGCGATCGACATTAAGGTAGAGCCGGTCATCCGGAATCTCTAGCATCCTGGCGGCGCCCCGCACGATGCGTTCGTTGGCTTGATGGGCGATGAACAAATCAATATCGGAAATTTTCAGGCCCCGCCGATCCAACGCAATCTTGGTGCAGTGGCTCATTTTCTCAATTGCGTGTTCATAGATTTCACTGCCCCGCATCCGCACCACACTGTCATGGCGATCGACGTAAAGCAGTGACATCAGCTTGCCGTCCGAACCAAGCGCGAAGGACGGTTCCGGCATGTCTGGAACAGCGGCCAGCAGCACCGCTCCTGCCGCGTCCCCAAATAGCACCGCTGTCGATCGATCGGTGCGATCTATGATCCGCGTCAACGCCTCTGCGCCACACACCAGTACGCACTCCGCGCGCCCAGTTTGGATCAGTGCGCATGCGTGGTCCAACGCGTACACGAAGCCTGCACACGCGGCGTGTAGGTCGAATGCCGCTGGTCTGGGCATCCCTAGGAGGGCTGCCACTTCAACTGCTACGCCCGGGGTGATGCGATCGGGGGTGGTGGTTGCCACGACAAGGTGATGCACGTCGACGGGGTTGCGACCGGACAAGGTCAACGCGTCCCTGCACGCGCGGGTCGCTAGCTCGGCTAGGCTCGCATCAGTATCCAGCCACCGGCGTTCGCGGATGCCGGTGCGTTTGACGATCCACTCATCCGAGGTGTCGAGGTGCTCTGCGAAATACGAGTTCGGCACAATTCGTTCGGGCAGAGCCGCGCCAACCCCCACAATTGCCGAGGTCACGACATGCCCTTCATTGACTGAAAAGTATTTCCCATCGCGACGGCGTGCAGACCGCCGTCAGCGTGCAGGATCTCTCCGGTCACGCTCGAGGAAAGGTCCGAAAGCAGGAAGAGCACTGGTCCGGTCACCTGATCTACAGCATGCCGGTCCCAGCCCAGCGGCGCATCGCGTTCCCATCTGTTCGCGATCGCATTGAAGGTACTGATGCTTCGTCCCGCAACGGTCTCCAACGGGCCGGCGGCTACCAAGTTGACCCGCACGCCCGTGTGCCCAAGGTACATCGCGAGATAGCGGCAGACCGCACCGAGCGCAGCTTTGCTCACCCCCATCCAGTCATAGCCCGGCCATGCCACGGATGCGTCAAAATCGATCCCGACCACGCTGCCTCTTCCGGACCCGCGTCGCAGCAGCGGTGCAATTGAGGTTGTTAATGCATGCAGCGAGTACGCGGCAGTGCGGAACGCGAGCGTTGCACTGCTTGCTGAGGTGGTTAAAAAATTTCCATTCACAGCATCCTGGGGAGCGGCAGCGACAGAGTGAACCGCGCCGTCGAGGCTGCCCCATCGCCGGTCGAGTTCCATTGTCAGGTTCACGAAGTCTTCTTCCTTGGTTACGTCGAGCTCCAGAACATCCAGCGGTTTAGGCAACAGCGTCGCCGCGCATTCGGTAATCTGCCGACAGCGGCCGTAGCCAGTAAGCAAGATCTCGGCGCCGGCCAGCTGCAGGGCTCTGGCTATCGACCACGCTATGGAGTCCTCGTTGAGCACACCAGTAATGAGGTAGCGCCGTCCGGAAAAAGAGAGCATCAGATGCTGTCTTTCGAGTCAGAATGGACAGCGATCACGAGAGCGGCGTTATGACCCCCGAATCCGAACGAGGTGGACACCCCAATCAGGCCGCGCTTGCCAGCGCGCAGGGCCCGCGCGGTTTGGACGTGGTCTAAGGGGCCGAGTCTATCGTCGGGATGGCGCAGACCCACGGTAGGCGGCGCGGTCGCATGACGCAACGCTTGCAGAGTTGCAATTGCCTCGACCGCTCCAGCGGCCCCAAGCAGGTGGCCGAGATATGACTTGCTCGACGAGATAGGTGTGCGATCTAGATGTCCGCCGAAAGTGAGGCGAAGTGCCGCTGATTCCACCTGATCGTTCAGTACGGTGCCGGTGCCGTGTGCGTTCACGTAGCTAACCTCCTGCGGCTCCACATCGGCGTTCCCCAGGGCTGCGTGCACCGCTACGGCTGCGGTTTCTGCGCTGGGCTCCGGTGCCGTGAGGTGGTGAGCATCTGAGCTCGATCCGTAACCTAAAATGTGTCCGAGGACGGCCGCTCCGCGGCGCGCCGCCGCGTCGTCGTTCTCCAAGACCATGATCCCGGCGCCTTCGCCTATGAGGAAACCGTCGCGCTCTCGATCGAATGGCACCGAATTCCCGGTCTGGGACAGCGCACCCGCGTTGCGGAATGCGGCACGCACGATCGCCGTGGTCGCTGATTCCGCGCCCCCCACAATCACGGTCTCTGCCTCGCCATTAGCGAGCATCCGCAGACCAGCGCCGATCGCCTGTGCGCCGGTGGAACATGCCGAGGTTACGCAATATGATTCACCACGAAAGCCGTACCTCATTGTGACCTGCGCGGTCACCGAATTTGCCATCATCATGGGCATCAATAGTGATGACACGCACTCGTCGCCCTGTTCGTCAAACACCTTGAGTTGAGTCTCGAAGCTGGCCACGCCACCGAGACCGGACCCGATGACACACGCGATCCGTTCCGGCGCGTACGGTAGATCGCCGCTGAACCCGGCCTGCTGTAGCGCCTCCTCGGCGGCTGCGATAGCGAGCTGACAAAACCGATCTGCGCGGCGTGCCTGCTTCGCGTTGAGAAAGTCCTCTGACTTGAAGGCGGTGCACCGACCGATGCCATTCACCAGCCCACTGTCGCAGGCCACGGCACGTTCGTGTAGCAAATCAGCGCCGACGCCGAGTGGCGTTACTGCCCCGAAGCCGGTAATGGCGAAACGTCGTTTCACTCGGTACTAGCCTTCTCGTAGAGGAGAGCCGATACGTGGCCGATCGTCTCGATCGTTTCGAACTCGTCAGGGAATATCTTGATACCAAGAACCTTCTTGATGGCCTGGCCGAGATCGACGACATCAAGCGAATCGACGCCGAGGTCGTCGAGAGAGGACTCCTTCGTGACTTGTGCCCGGTCGACGCCGAGGCCCACTAGAGTATCAATGACGAATTTGTCGATTGCTTCGCGATCATGCACCGCTGACATGATTCTCCAATCCGTGAGAGCAGCACTGTGAGCTAGCTGGTAAGCGATAGCCAGTGCTGGTAATGCGGTTCCTCACCGGACGTAACGGACCGCAACATGTCGCCCAGTTGCTTCGTGACCGGCCCAGGACCGCCGATCTCACGGTTGTCCAACGACCTGACCGGCACGACTCCCGCCGCTGTCCCACAAAGGAAGACCTCGTCGGCGCTGTAGAGGTCGGATCGCAACAGATTGCTAAGCTCGACCTGCAGACCGACATCGCGCGCCAACGTACAGACGGTGTCGGCAGTGATGCCCTCCAGTGCTCCGGCGCTGGCTGGAGGAGTCTGGATTATCCCGCGCCGCACAATGAAGATATTCTCGGCGCTACACTCGCTCACATAGCCATTACCGGAGAGCAGCAATGCCTCATCGAACCCGGCCTCCAGCGCCTCTCGCTTGGCGAGGACTGAGTTGAGGTACGGCCCAGTCGCCTTGGCCGCAGTCGGGACCACGTTGGGGTCGTTGCGCCGCCACGAGCTGGTCATTAACGCGATTCCTTGATTCGCTACCGTGGCGTCGAAGTAGCCATCCCAGGCCCAGCTCACGATCGCCGTGTGCACGGGACAGTCACGGGTATCCAGCCCCATGATTCCACAGCCAAGAAAAACGCGGTGGCGAAGATAGCAAGCAGCGTGCTGGTTTTGCCGCACCAAGTCGAGCGATGCGCGGATCAGGGTCTCCTGGTCGTAGGTCAAGGGGATGCGGATCATGCGCGCACTGAGCTCAAGGCGACGCAGATGATCATTTAGGCGGAATGCCGCTGGTCCCATGCGGGTGGCATGCACTCGGCTGCCTTCCAGCACACCCGTTCCGTAATACAGCCCGTGAGTCAGCACATGTACCTGCGCGTCCTCCCATGGCACCAGCTCCCCATCCATCCAGATCACTTGTGATGGAGGAAAAGACCAGGTGCGCCTCATGACTGTTGACCATTTCCTTTCGAGCCCAATGCCATTGACGCCAATAGCTTTCAGCGATTTCCAGCCAGAGTTCCAATTGTTCCACGTTGTCCAGAAATCGAGAAGGATTTACCAGCAGCCAGCTGTAGACGGCTTGGCTGTCTCGGCAGCCGTTGCAATCTCCCGAGGTGCAGCAGAACTGTTGGGTCTGGTAGTCGGCTCCCCATACGGCAAATCCAGGAATGACTGGATTCCCGTTCTCAAGGCGCTCTGCATGGACCGGCAGGTCGATGCTGATGCTGGGGCAGACGTCGTATCCGAAATGACCTCCCCCGTGGGTTCTTCCAGTAATGAGCGTCCGAATGTAATATGGGTGACTCACCACCGCATCCCGGTAGATTTCCTTAATTCGCAACGCCTCATGGAGAATGAGTTCTTCGTTCTCCATCCTGAGGGGTGCCTCAGTGCCATGCTCGCTGTAAAAATTGAACGTGACGGTATTTCCGTTGTCGGCGATCCTCCGGACCGTATCCTCAATGTACGGTACACCGGCTTCCGAAAGGGCGAAGATAAATACGGCCCGAGAATCATTTTGGTAATGTGAGAGTGCGGTGTCAGATAGGCCAGTGAACCTCGTGCCGCTCACCCGAATCGCTCGCAGATCGTCATCGAGTGGTCCCCCGCCGAATAGGCTGACTGCGATTGCAATATTCTCGAACCCCTGTTTCGGCATCGGCCGTAAGCCGTTTGTCGATATCGTGACGTATGGTAACGACTCGATGAATGGCTCGATACGTCGCGGTACCAGCGTTGGTTCGCCTCCGATCAGGGTGGCCTGGGTTATCCCCGCTTCGCGCAACTTCTGCACAAAGACACGGATCTCATCTAAGTCTGACAGCTCACGCACTGCGGAGTCGAATCCACCCTCAAAATACCAACACCCCTTGCATCGGATGTTGCAGCTATTTGTCACGTGGACCTCGCAGGCCCGGACGGCACGGCCGATGCGCCGCATGCTGAACAGCCGCGCTGCTAGATCAGGCCGGCCGGAGAGCAGCTCGGCAGTGCGAGTTTTAGCTTCTCTTCGGGTCAGTGGATGATTCATGGATGCAGGTCGGGGTATGGGCAGCGCCATGTCTGTCGTGCTCCTCTCGTCTAGGACGAGACGATTTGACTACTCCGGCACGCGGAGCCCTAACCGCTCAATACGCGGTCTCATTCCCGTGCGCCAAAGGTCAGATGCCTGTCCGTTGGTGGTCTTGCGCAGTCCGAACCGTACGGCCAGCTTCGCCCTCTCCGAGCGACGGCTGCCGAAGACACGCACGAATGTCGGCCAGAGTCGATCGAGTGCTTGCTGCAGCCGGTCGCGGCCGTCATTGCTTTGCGCAAAGTTTCGGCACAGTCGGGCTCCGTGAGCAATGTGAATCTTCTCGTCCAAAATGATAGTTCGGACCGCCTCCGCCCACGGCTTATAGCTACTGTTGGCGAACTCTCTGAGCATGACCATAACCGCTTCCTCCCCGATATAAGAGAAGATGCCACGCTCGGCCCAAGTCGTACAGGTATGCAGGGTTTGGTCGGCAAACAGGGTACGTTCCGCGAGCGTCTGAGTCTCCATGTGGGTCGTGTCGACCCCGATCTTGGCCAGCACGTTCTTCCCCAGCTTGTAATGGTCATATTCTTCGACTGCGCGTTCCGCGCAAACCTGTCGCTCCTCGGCATTCGGCGCAAGTGGAAGAAAAACCTGCACGTAGTCATCCCCGCCCGATAGCTCACCGTCGGTATTGACTAGCATCTGCCGTAGAGCTACCTCGCGATAATCTTCTGGCATCGCCAAGAATTCGTCCGGTGTGCGCACCACGACATCTTCATCGCTGGTCAGAGAAAAAGTCACCGTAAAGTCCATTCTACAATGATTGTGTCCTGTGTCTGCGGTAGTGGCTTGTGCAGGGCTTTGTCCCGGTTGCCCGGCGCGAGTTACGTAACCAATGCAGGGTAGAATGGCTCATGGCGGATGGGGAGGGCCAATTTGGGGGCCAACTTGGATTTTTCACCGGGGTGACGGCTTTGGCTCCTGAACTACAGCTTTGTCATTTAGATCATGAGTTTCCTGTTCATGGTGCGGTCGGAGTCCGACTGTCGCGTCGAGGCGCCGGGTTCCACGCTCCGGGCGGGGGCTCCTTCCATGATCGTCGGGGCTGGGGTGGTGGTCAGGTAGGGGCCGGCAGTGCCTTGACCGCATCCCAGGTGTTGATCAGGTCGTCGGTCCAGAGCCAGTCCGCGCGCAGGTGGAACCATCGTTTGCGTTGCCCATCAGGCGGGCGAGTAGGTGCAGCAGTCGGTAGCGCAGCAGTTTCGGGGCGGCGTCGCGGAGCTCACCTGCGGGGAGGGCGAGGTGGCGCAAGCAGGCGAGCAGGTTCGCGGCCAGGGCGACGATCTGGGTCCAGGCCACGTTGATCGACCATTGCTGGGAGGGCCACCGGTTCAGGCCCAATGCCTTGGCCTGTTTGACGTCGTTCTCGACGTGGACATGCGAGCGGTGCCGGGCGTCGAGCCAGGCGATCTGCCCGGCCGTGGTGTTGATGGCGATGAGCTGGTAGCGGCGCCCGAGCTGCTTTCCCGTTCGGTGGCCCGCTTGCGGTAGCGGGGGTGCAGTGGCTCGCCGCGCACGATGATCCGCAGCCCGGGAATCTTGTCGTGCCAGCGCCCGAGGTCGAGCAGGCCGGTCAGGTCCGCCACGTAGGTGTCGGGTATGAGATCGCCGTGCTGGTCGATCCCGCCCGTCCAGGCACCGGTGGGCAGCCGCTTGATCGCGTCGATCTCGGTGTCCGTGCACGACCAGCCGATCGAGAACTCCCAGTCCCGGCCCCGGACCCCGGCGCCGGAGGCGATGTGTTCGAGCAGGTCGTGGGAGAACCCGGCCCCGTCCAGGCGCACCAACACCCGACGCCGGTAGCGGCCCGGCAACCGGGCGACGGCTAGGTCGAGCAGGGCGATGTTGTCGGTGGCGCAGTTGGAGGTCGCGTTGCCCGGGCGGGGGTCGATCGCCAGCAGGTCATCGGTGTTGTCACAGGTGGCCAGGTTGGGGCAGAACCCGACCCCACCCTTGTAGGTGGGTCGGGCGTTCTCCTTGTCGGAGGCGGCGAACACGATCGAGGCATCCAGATCCACCACCGTGACCCCGGTCAGCTCCCGCCCGGCCACCCGCAACCAGGGGAACCCTTCCGGGCGGCCGGCCAGCAGTCCCCACCAGTGCCGCCGGAACTCGGTCACCGCCGCGTTCACCCGGGTCAGCTGCAACTCCCCGACCTCCGACAGGGCCCGCCACACCGTCGGGGTCGAGGCACCGGCCCGATCACCGGGGCGAGGTGGACCAAGCCCTGGAAGTCGCTGATCGCCTCCCCACCCAGGATCTGGGCCAACCCGACCAGGCGATCATCATCGCCGACGAGTTCCAGCCGGTCGGCCCATGACGTACCTTGCACGGAAGAGGTGCACCTGCCTCAGTCAGACTACGATCTTCGACAATCGCATTCTGCCTGGTCAAGTGCACCTCTCCCATGTTCTACGACCGTTTCAGACCCGGCGTGTCCCAGCCCGATGAAAGACGGAGGCCAAGCTGCGGAACCTCCGAACGAGCGCGAGGATTTGACGCGGCTGGTTGCGTCCCCCGGCGGCGGATGACGCGTGTCCGTAAGAGGAGCGGTCAGGAGGTCTCGGCGTGCTGAGGGCGGCCACTGAGGTGGCGGCGTAGCTCGAGGATCTTGCCCTGGGCGGTCTCGAGCACATGTTTGAAGCCTGTCGGTAAATGGTCACGCGGCTTGTTGATCTTGTTGGTTGGGTGGCGACGCTACGGCGCGGGGCTGGCCCCAGCGGGGATGAGGTGGCGCGCCGGACCTGGTGCGGTCCAGTTGCCGGGTCATGATCGCGACAGTGGCCCAGAGCACCATGGCTTCGTGGTGTTCGGGGTAGTCGCGGACCAGGCGGCGGTAGCGCATCAGCCAGCCGAAGGTTCGTTCCACGACCCAGCGGCGGGGCAAGACGACGAATCCGGTGGTTGTCGTCGCAAGAAGATCAACGGCCGCACGCGGCACATCGCCGTCGATACTCTGGGCTTGCTGCTGCTGGTGGTGATGGTCACCGCAGCCTCGGTGCAGGATCGTGATGGGGCGTGTCGGCTGTTGGCCCTGCTGCGCGAGCGATTCTGCACGATCACCCTGGTCTGGGCCGACGGCGGATACGCTGGGCGCCTGGTGAACTCGAAACCGCAGTACACAACGCCAACCGGGCCCTGGACCTCGCCGTCACCGTGAAGTCCTCTCGCTGCACCGAAGCCATCACCGACCTCCGTGCCCGCATCCAGCCCTTCCACACCGTGGCGGTTGCCCGTGACTTCGATGAACGATCACGCCTCGTCTTGGCGGCCAGCCGCCAGAGCTAGGCCGTCATATGAGCGGGTTTCGCACACCACCGCAGGTCACGAGTAGGTAACAAAATGAGGGTCAGCTATACCGACCAACGCCACTCACGAGTCGGTGAAGTCGCCCGCGGCTCGGCGCACCTGGGTCAGGAGCGCGGTGAGCTGCGCGGTCTGAGCGTCGTCCAGCCCGACGAAGCCGAAGTCGACGTCGGTGAGTGCCACGGTGGCGGCCTTCTGTCGTTGCCGGCCGGCTTCGGTGATCGTGACCAGGGTGGTGCGCCGATCGGTGGGATGGCCGCTGCGTTCCACCAAGTGATCGGCCTGCAGCCGATCTACGATGTTGGTCACACTGGTCGGGTGCAGCTGAAGCCGCTGACCCATCATATTCATGGGCAACGTGCCCTGGCGGGAGAACACCAGCAGGACAAGCGCCTCATACCGGGCGAAGGTCAGCCCGTGGGGTCGTAGCGCGGCGTCCACCGCGGATTGCAGGATCTGCTGCACGCGCATCACATTGGTGACTGCGGCCATCGTTGCGGCTGGTCCGATGCGGTCCTGCCAGATCTGCGCGGCCCGCTCGATCGGGTCGAAGGGCAGCGGATGATGCGACGACATGGGTGGAACCGTAAGCCCAAGAGGCCCCCGACTGCGACATGGATGCCTATCGTTGCCCGGGAGCCCTGTGGAGCAGCGATAAGCATCCATGTCGTCCCCAGAGCGGGTAGCCTGAAATTCTTGGACGTCCTACTATTTGATGACAGAGCGTTCTGGTTTGGGGAGGTCTGATGGCCGACTACGACCCTCAGCAGGTTGATCCCACCGCTGGTCGGGAGCGATGGGAGCGGCGCTACGCACAGGCGCAGGCGGCGGGGCAGCTGCGGGACGCGGACTTCACCACCCTGTCCGGAGCCGAGGTCGAGCCGGTGTACGGGCCAGGGACGGGCGAGACGGTCCCGGGTTTCGAGCGGATCGGCTGGCCCGGCGAGTACCCGTTCACCCGCGGCGTGCACTCCACGGGTTACCGGGGCCGAACCTGGACGATCCGGCAGTTCGCCGGATTCGGTAACGCCCGCCAGACCAACGAGCGCTACCAGCAGATTCTGCGCAATGGCGGGGGTGGACTGTCGGTGGCCTTCGATATGCCGACCCTGATGGGCCGCGACTCCGACGATCCGCACAGCCTCGGTGAAGTGGGGCACTGCGGGGTGGCGATCGACAGCGCCGCTGATTTGGACGTCCTGTTCCACGGCATCCCCCTGGAGCAGATCACCACGTCCATGACGATCTCGGGGCCGGCGGTGCCGATGTTCTGCATGTACCTGGTCGCCGCGGAAAGACAGGGCGCGGATATCACCAAGCTCAACGGCACGCTGCAGACCGATATCTTCAAGGAATACATCGCCCAGAAGGAATGGCTGTTCACCCCGGAACCGCACTTGCGGCTGATCGGCGACCTGATGGAGTACTGCACCGACAAGATCCCGGCGTACAAGCCGCTGTCGATCTCCGGGTACCACATCCGGGAGGCCGGCGCGACCGCCGCGCAGGAGTTGGCATTCACGCTCGCCGATGGCTTCGGATATGTGGAGCTGGGTCGTTCCCGGGGGCTCGACGTCAACCGCTTTGCCAGCGGCCTGACGTTTTTCTTCGACGCGCATCTGGACTTCTTCGAAGAGATCGCGAAGTTCCGCGCCGCCCGGCGGATCTGGGCCCGCTGGATGCGGGATGTCTACGGTGCCACCAGTGCCAAGGCGCAATGGCTGCGGTTTCACACCCAGACGGCTGGAGTTTCGCTCACCGCCCAGCAGCCTTACAACAACGTCGTACGGACCACGATTGAGGCGCTCGCCGGAGTCCTGGGCGGGACCAATTCGATGCACACGAACTCACTGGATGAAACGTTGGCACTGCCCTCAGAACGGGCCGCGGAAATCGCGCTGCGCACCCAGCAGGTGATTATGGAGGAGTCCGGGGTGGCCAATGTGGCCGACCCGCTGGGTGGCTCCTGGTACGTCGAGGCGCTGACCGACCGGATCGAGGCCGACGCCGAGCGGATCTTCGCCCGGATCGGGGACATGGCCTCGGCGGCGGTGCCGTCCGGCAACCACCCGATCGGCGAGATGACCTCAGGGATCCTGCGCGGCATCGAAGACGGCTGGTTCACCGGTGAGATCGCCGACGCGGCGTTCGCCTACCAGCATGCGCTGGAGAAGGGCGACAAGAAGATCGTCGGCGTGAACACCCTCACCGGCTCGGTGACCGATGAGCTGGAGATCCTCCGGGTGAGCCACGAGGTGGAACTCGAGCAGAACCGGGGGTTGGCCCGGCGCCGCGGGCAGCGTGACCAGGCCGCCGTCGACCGGGCGCTGGCGGCCATGGTCGAGGTGGCGGCCGGTGCGGGCAACCTCATCGAGCCGATGCTCGACGCCGCCCGGGCCGAGGCCACCCTCGGCGAGATCTGCGGGGCACTCAAGGCACAGTGGGGTGAGTACCGGGAACCTGCCCGGTTCTGACGTCCCATGATTCAACCCCGGTTCTGACGTCCCATGATTCAACCCCGGTTCGGACGTCCCATGATTCAACCCCGGTTCGGACGTCCCATGATTCAACCCCGGTTCGGACGTCCCATGATTCAACACAGTGCATCCATGCCAGGATAGACGGCGTGAGCAGGCCCAACCCTCAGCAGACCGTTGCTATTTCCGGCGCCGTCGATCTGTCGGCCCTCAAGACGCGGGCGGATCCGGTTACCCGGCGTGACGCGCCAGGCTCGCCGGCGCCCGGCGGGCAGAACACCTCGCCGGCGCCCGGCGGGCAGAACACCTCGCCGCCGCCCGGCGGGCAGAACACTTGGGTCCTCGACGTCACCGAGCAGAGCTTTCAGACCGATGTTGTCGACCGGTCCATGCAGGTACCTGTGGTGGTCGACCTGTGGGCGACCTGGTGCGGACCCTGCAAGCAACTATCCCCGGTGCTGGAACGTCTCGCCGGAGCGGCCGGCGGCGCCTGGGTGCTGGCCAAGGTGGACGTCGACGCCAACCCCCGGATCGCCCAGCTCTTCGGCGCCCAGTCCATTCCCACCGTGATTGCCATCGCCGGTGGCCAGCCCATCGACGCTTTCGCCGGCGCCCGGCCCGAGCCCGAGGTGAAGCAGTGGATCACCGGGCTACTCGATGCGCTGCGCGATCAGCTTCCCGGCATCCGCGCCGCGGAGCAGGGCGGGCTCGCTGCTGACGCCCAGCCTGAACCCGAGCCCGAGGATCCCCGGTTCACCGCCGCCGAAGCCGCACTGAACGCCGGTGACTTTGCCGCTGCCGAAGCGGCTTACCAGCAGATCCTGGACACCGAGCCGGCCAATGAGCAGGCTCGGACCGCGCTAGCGCAGGTTCGATTTCTGTTGCGAGCCGAAGCGGTCGATCCGGCGGCGGTGGCCAAGGCTGATGCGGCGCCCGAGGACGTCGAGGCGCAGATCGCCGCGGCCGACGCCGAGTTGGCCGCCCAAGCACCGGAGCAGGCATTCGAGCGGCTGGTCGGCGCCGTGCGGCGACTCACCGGCGAGGACTGCGAGCGGGCCCGGGCGCGTCTGGTCGAGTTGTTCGAGCTGTTCCCACCGGACGATCCCCGGGTAACCTTGGCCCGCCGGGCACTGGCCCGCGCCCTGTTCTGAGGATCAGCGCTGTTCTGAAGATCAGCGCAGAGTGTCGAGCCGCTGCTGGAGGCTCTCCGGTGGGTATAGCGCGCCCACCGCCCAGTTGGCGCCGATCCACGGCCAGCAGGCGGCCTGCTCGGCGCTGTCGACCGGATAGCCGACCACGTCGATGCCGGCGCCGCGGACAATATGCACCAGGGCCTGCGCGGCCTGGGAGAGAATCCGGGACGGATCGTTGGCCACCTGCTCGGAGATCGGGGTGGCGATCCGCACCGTGCGGATGGGGAGGTCTGCCACGCAGCGCAACTCGCCCATGCCGCCGCCGAAATCGTAGAGTCCGGCGCGGATGCCGAGCTCGCCGAGGACTCGCAGGTTGCCCTCGGCTTGGGCGCCGGTGAGGTTACCGGCAGCGTTGCGGATCGCACCGACTGGTGCCCGGATTTCGAGCTGGGCACTGGGCAGGCCGGTCTCGGCCAGCACCGCCCTGATCCTGGCTACCAGGTCCGGGTCGGCTGCCTGGGCGGGCATCAGGTTGACGACGATCGGAGGTACCCGATCCCCGATCTGCCGCCGCCAGGTCATGGCCTGGTCAGCGGCGGTGCGCAGCAACCACTGACCGACTTCATGCACGACACCGGTCCGGCCTGCGGCCTGCACGCACTGGTCGGGGGACAGGGCGCCGAGCTGTGGATGTTTCCAGCTCAGTACCGCCTCGATGCCCATCAGGCGGTGGTCGGCGAGTGTTACCACCGGCTGGTAGGTCACGTGCAGCTGGCCGGCCTCCAGGGCGCCGGGCATCTCCACTGCCAGGCGAAGTCTTGCGTGGTCGGCCGCATTGGCTTCGGGGTCGAATAGCGCCCACTGCCGCGTGCCCTGCCCGTGGATACGGCGAAGGGTGGCGCTGGCAGCGCGCATCAGTTCCTCGGGATCGCACTCGCCGACCCGGCGTTGGACAATCCCGATGGTCGCGGTGAGGGCTATTCCGGTCTCGTTGATGGAGAACGATTCGGACAGTCCGGTGTTGATGGCCTCGGCCAGGATACCGATGTCGAGGGCCCAATCGCTGGGTTCGATGAGAATCGCGTACTCGTCGGCGCCGAGCCGGGCCACCATCGAGCGCTGATCTGCGACCACCCACTCCAGCCGCCGCGCCACCACGTCCAGCACCTGGTCCCCGACCCGAGGTCCGAGGCCGTCGTTGATCGTCGAAAAGCCGTCGAGATCGAGATGCAGCAGCGTGATCACCGCAGCGGGATCGAGCCGCGCCAGCACTTCTTCCATATGGGTGCGGAAATGTTGCCGGTTGGCCAGATCGGTTTGCGGGTCATGCAGCGTCTGGTAATGCAGCCGCTGCTCAAGCAGCTGCAGATCGGTGATGTCATCGACCATTGTCACGATGTATTGAGGTTCCTTTTCGGCATCGCGCAGTACCGAGCCGTCCAGGTAGGCCCATACGGTGTCGCCATCCGCGCGGCGTAGCTCCACCCGGACCTGTAACCGCGGATACCGGCTGGGCACCTCGCCCCGGCAGTGCTCATCCACCACGGGCTGAACTCCAGGTGAGAACAGCTCGCGGAGATCGCTTCCCAGCAGCTCACCGGGGGAGTAGCCGAGGATGTCCTCCAGCGACCGGTTGGTCTGGATGATCAGTCCGCCGGGTTCGCTGATCGCGATGCCCACCGGTGATGAGTCGAATACCTCGCGGAACTGGGCCTCGCTGGCTCGAAGCTCCCGTTCGACGTCCTGCCAGGCCAATGACAGCGCCCGCTTGACCTCTTCCTGCTGGTCGAGAATGTGGCTGCGCAGTGCGCTCGCGTACCCGGATGCCAACGCCCCGAGTAGCTCAATGATCCTTGAGCAGGACGCATCCGCGACCGCGCCACGCATGGCGGCAGGCAATGCGGTGCCGAGTACCTCGAAGGTCCGGGGCAAACTCTGCGTCCCGGTGAACCCCGCGGCGACCAGCCGAGCACCCACCTGGGACGCGGCCTGAGTGTTGACTTCAGAACCGGACAAGGCGTTCATCAGCCGCTCGGTGAGGTCCTCCATGACATCGAGGACTTGGGTTGCCGACATCGGTACGTGGGTAGCGGTGGCGATAGCGCGGGCCCATTTCCGGGCGACACCAACTGACGACGGTGTCAAGCGGTCCCGGTCACCTGGTGTGCTTGTGTGGTCGCTTTCCACGATATTCTTGCCATGTTCAGGGTTTCGCTGGGGTGAGCCAGAGCGCTCCGGTTGGCGGCAGCCTGAGCATGGCAGAGTATGGACGCCCGTGCCAGGGCCTCTCACTGGCGATCACTTCGCCAAGGTTACCCACACCCGAGCCGCCGTAGCCCTCGGCATCGGTATTGAGGACTTCGCGCCAGCGTCCCGGCCGGGGAAGCCCGATCCGGTACTCCTCGTGCGGATTGCCGGCGAAATTCGCCAGACAGGCCAGCACCGATCCGTCGTCGCCCCAGCGCAGGAAACTCAGCACGTTGCCCCACGCGTCGTTGGCGTCGATCCACTCGAACCCGGCGGGAAGATTGTCCTGGCTGTACAGCGCACGGTGCGATCGGTAGCTGGCGTTGAGATCGCCGACCAACTGCAGCAGGCCGCTGTGCAGCGGGTGATGCCGCAGGTTCCAGTCCAGGGATCGGTCCTCCGCCCATTCGGCCGGTTGCCCTAGCTCGCCACCCATGAAGAGGAGCTGTTTGCCGGGATGGGCCCACATATATGCCAGCAGGCACCGCAGATTGGCGGCCTTGTTCCAGTCGTCACCGGACATCCGGCTCCACAGCGAACCCTTGCCGTGCACCACCTCATCGTGTGACAGCGGCAGCACGAAATTCTCACTCCACGCGTACATCAGCGAGAAAGTCATCTTGTTATGGTGGTAGCTGCGGTGCACGGGATCGTGGCCGACATAATCCAGGGTGTCGTGCATCCAACCCATGTTCCATTTGAAACCGAACCCCAGGCCCCCGACATGCGTCGGGCGGGTGACACCGGGCCAGGCGGTGGATTCTTCGGCAATCGTCACGACCCCGGGGTGCCGTTTATAGACGGTGGCGTTCATCTCTTGGAGGAACGCCACAGCGTCGAGGTTCTCGCGCCCCCCGTAGGCGTTGGGTGACCATTCTCCCGGCTGGCGTGAATAGTCCAGATACAGCATTGACGCCACGGCGTCGACCCGGAGCCCGTCGAGGTGGAACTCCTCGATCCAGTACAGCGCGTTGGCCACCAGGAAGTTGCGGACCTCGTTGCGCCCGTAGTCGAAGATCAGCGTCCCCCAGTCCGGGTGCGCCGCGCGCCGGGGGTCGGAGTGCTCGTAGCAGGGCGCGCCGTCGAAGCGGGCCAGCGCCCAGTCGTCGCGCGGGAAATGTGCAGGCACCCAGTCCATGAGCACGCCGATGCCGGCCACATGCAGCAGGTCGACGAAGTAGCGGAAGTCGTCCGGGGAGCCAAACCTCGACGTCGGTGCGTAGTACGAGGTGACCTGGTAACCCCAGGAGCCACCGAAGGGGTGTTCGGCCACCGGCATCAGCTGAACATGGGTGAACCCGGTCGTTCGGAGATAGTCGACCAGCTCGTGAGCGAGTTCGCGGTATCCGAGGCCCTGCCGCCAGGAGCCGAGATGGATCTCGTAGATGCTCATCGGCTTGGCCGTCGGCTGGCCCTGCGCCCGGTCGGCGAGCCACTGGGCGTCGCTCCATTCATGGGCCGACGCACCGGTGACCACCGATCCCGTGCTCGGCGGGACTTCGGTGGCGCGAGCCATCGGATCGGCCTTCTCGTGCCAGCTCCCGTCGGGGCCCAGCAGGCGGAACTTGTACCGGGTGCCGGCACCGACCCCGGGCAGGAAGATCTCCCACACCCCGGACGAGCCCAGCGACCGTAGCGGGGTGGCCACCCCGGACCAGCCATCGAAGTCGCCGCACACCCGTACCCCGCACGCGTGCGGTGCCCACACCGCGAAGGAGGTCCCCACGACCAGACCGCCCGGCGTGGGATAGGTCCGCAGGTGAGCGCCGAGCACCTCCCACAGCCGCTCGTGGCGGCCCTCCCCGAGCAGGTGCAGGTCAACCTCGCCCAGTGTGGGCAGCCACCGGTACGGGTCATCGGTGATCGCGGTGTAGTCGCCGTAGCGCACCCGCAGCCGGTAATCGCCTGGATTCGGCATCACGCCGTGGAACAACCCCCCGGTGCAGTGCTCCAGCGGGTACTCCCCGTCGTCGCTGAGCACCGTCACCTCATCAGCCAGCGGGCGCAACACCCGGACCGCGGTGCCGTCAGGTTGCGCGTGCGCCCCAAGCACCGAATGCGGGTCATGATGCTCACCGGCCAGCAGCCGGCGCACCTCATCGTCCGGTGGCGCCGAAGTGGCGCGGTCTGCCGCTTGCAAGGTCATGTCCCTCCCTGGTCTTATCTTGCCTCCTAGTGTGTCGGCTCGCGGGCAGATTTGCAGGGTGGGGAGATATGAATCGCAGGTGATCCGCATCCCGGCGCATGCTGCGCTCTAGGCTGGTGAGATGACCCGCACCCGGGCGACGCGCGCTCTCGGTGGGTTCGTGCGGCAGGTGCGGCTTGACTCGACCACCGGCCGTTATCCGTTCACCCTGCCGGTGGTCCAGCACCTGGCCCGGGCTGGGGGACTGGACCTTGATGCGTCGGTGACGTTTCTGGTGGGGGACAACGGCACCGGAAAGTCCACCCTCCTTGAGGCGCTGGCGGTGGCGGCGGGGTTCAACGCCGAGGGCGGGTCGCAGTCGTTCCGGTTCGCCACTCGGGCTACCGAATCAAGCTTGGGCGATCACCTGGTGCTGCGCTGGGGTCGTAAGCCGCGCACCGGGTTCTTCCTGCGCGCGGAGAGTTTCTACAACGTGGCCACCGAGATTGAGCGGCTCGACGCCGACCCTGGCTCACCGCCGCTGCTGCCAGCCTACGGTGGGGTGTCCCCGCACGAGCGCTCCCACGGAGAGTCCTTCCTGGACCTGGTGATCCACCGATTCGGCCCGCAGGGGCTGTACCTGCTCGATGAGCCCGAGGCCGCGCTGTCGGTGCGCGGCTGCCTGGCGTTGGTCCGGCGGATCGGGGAGCTGGTCGAGCAGGGCTCGCAGTTCATCGTGGCGACGCACTCGCCGATCCTGCTCGCCGTGCCGAACGCCCGGATCCTGCAGCTCGAGACCGACGGCACCATCGAGCAGGTCGACTACGATGCCGCCGAGCCCGTGACGTTGACCCGCGGCTTCCTGGCCGAGCCGGACCGGTTCCTGCACCACCTCTTCACCGACGACCCCTGAGCCGCCGCAGGACGTCGTGCTTGCCTGATTCTGTCGTTGCGGGTCGATACCCTCCGGTGTCGCTGTCGAGGAGGGAGTGTTCGTGTCCTATCAGTCGCCGGATTGGCTGGTGCAGGCCGTCAGCGCCTTTGGCCGATCTGCGCGGGAGCAGCTGAGCATTGGCGTAGGTGAACCGGAGGAGGCGCTTCGGGTACCCCTGGTCACCCTGGTGAAAGAGATCGGATCACGGCACGGCCTTCAGGTGGTGCCGGTCGGTGAAGCGATGTTGTCGGATCTGCAGGTACGGCCCGACTACGCGGTGCAGGTCAACGGCGCCATCTGCGGATACATCGAGATCAAGAAACCGGGACTCGGCGCGGACGCGCCGGCCTTGACCCAATGCCACGTAGACTAAGTTGATCATGCTGCTCGGGGTGTCAGGATGTGGATGTGGATCGTGGGTGGGCCGGGGTGGTGGATGGCGGTCTCGCCGGGCTTTTTGACGCGGTAGTTGTTGTGGCGGGCGCGTTTGACCGCGCGTGGGCAGCTGCGTTCCCGCCGCTTCGGGTTGATCTTGCGGGTGATCTCGGTCCAGATGTGGGGCAGGGCGTGGTGCCAGTCCTCAGGGGGAAAAGCCCGCCGTACCGGTGGCGGTGCGGCGGGCGATGCGCAGGACCCGGGTGAAGGAGACCCGGTCGGGGTCGAGGTCGGCGGCCTCGGCCGCTTGGGTGATCAACGCGGTCAGGGCGTGCTGGACCAGCAGCCACGCCCAGATCTCCTGGTGGACCAGTTCCGGTAACCGCGAGCGCAGGATCTGGCCGGGTCCGCGCAGATGGGTCTTGAGCTGGTCGTTGGCGGTCTCCTCCTCCCACCGCTGGTGATATCCGGCAGCCAGCTCATCAGCCCGCGCCGCGGCCGGGTCCAGGATGGTCGACAGCAGCACGATCAGCTCACCGGAGCCGTTGCCGACCCGGTCGGGCACGTCGTACTCCACCACCCGCACCAGGTGCGCCTCGGTGGGATCAAGCTCATCGGCCTCATCGGCGCCGGTGCCCTCGGTGATTCGGGTGGCGGTGGCCAGGATCGCGGCTCGGCGCCGGGCCCCGCGGATCGACGGGTTGATCAGCACCGAGAGGTAGGTGCCGTCGGGCAACACCCGCACCACCGGCAGCGCCAGCCCGGTCGGAGCCCGCCACAGCAGCGCCGCCCCGGACCGGGTCGCCAGGTCCCAGGCCTCGAAGCTGTAAAAATTGCGATCCGCGGTGAGCAACTCATCACCGCGCAACCGCCCGTAGAGACCCTTGGCCAGGGTCTTCTCCCCGACCGCATAGGCACCGACCCGCGCGGCGAGGAACGCGTGCGTGCCGCACTCGGCCAGCGCCACCACCCGCGCCTTCGGGAACGCCGACCGGTTGTCCCCGGACCCCGCATACCCGAACTCCGCCACGTTCTTGTCCGTGTCGGGCACGTCAACCTCGAACCCGTCGATGGCCAACAGCCGCCACCCCCGCAGCCACGCCCCCCGGGTCAGCATGGTCGCCCGCGGCTCCGCGACCCGCTCGAACACCTCGGGCAGCACCGCCGGGCCCAGCCGTTTCCGGGCCTGAGTGATCCCACTGGCCGTCGGCACCGACCACGACGCGTCCCAGCACCCCCACCGCGACAACGAGCCGGTGACCTTGGTCGCGACCTCCTCATAGTCGTCCTCACCGAACAGGCACAACGCCATCGTCAGATACGCCGTCACGTGCGGCGGAAGCTTCCCATCCGACCGCTTGGCCCCGACCCCTGACGCCGCGACCGCGCCGTCGACCGCATCACGGGGCACCGCCGCGACCAGCACCCCCAACGACACCTGATCCGGCCCCACCACCACACCCTCGCCCATGATCAGCGACCGTGCCAGCCACCCCGACGATCACCACCACGCCACGCCGAACCCTACCGAGAAACAATCACGCCACCACCATGATCAAACTAGGCTACGTGGCATTGGGCCTTGACCGGCAAGCACAACCGTCGGCAGTGGACGCGACTGTCGAATCTACCGAACCTGATCTACACCGACGGCATGTGCTGGGCCCGGTACGAGACGGGCGTTCGCAAGGGCGAGGTCATCAAACTCGACGGTACGCTCAACGAAGGTTCCGGCGACCTGGGAGTGACGGGTCCGGAATTCGAGCAGATGCTCATCACCTTCCTTGGATGGGCGCCGTCGCCGATCCGCAACGTCGACGCGCTGGTCCGGGCAGTGGCCCCGGCCTGCCGGCTGCTCCGCGACGAGGTTGCCGACCAACTCGCTCGGGAGCGGGTATGGGTCAAGACCGGTCCCGTTCTGAACAAGAAGCTGTTCAGCGGGCTTGCCGCTGACTGGCGCCAGTTGCTGTTTCCCACCGCCGACGATGGTGAATTCGCAGACGGTTACGCCCAGACGGTGACCTTCGGCCTGCTGTACGCGCGCAGTCGCGGCATCGCCTTCGAGGATCGGGGCTACCACGAGATCGGTGATCTGATCGCAGCAGGGAACACCCTGATGGGCAGGGCCTTGCAAGTCCTCACTGATCAGTTCGGCGGATCGTCGGAGCAGGTCGGGCCGTTCAAGGTCACCCTCGACACGCTGCTGCGCGTTATCGGCGCGGTGGACTGGAAACGGGTCCGTGCTGGCCGGCGCGACACTTACCTCTATCTGTACGAGCACTTCCTCGCCGAGTACGACCCGGTGAAGCGGCAAGAGTCCGGCGTCTATTACACGCCGGTCGAGCTGGTCGAGCCGATGGTTCGTCTCACCGACGATGCGCTGCGTACTCGCCTGGGCCTGGTCCGCGGCCTGGGGACCGACGGAGTTCGGGTCGTCGACCCAGCCGCCGGTACTGGCACCTTCCTGCTGCGCATCCTCGACACCGTGTTCGACCGCGTCGAGCACTCGGACGGTACAGGCGAGGCCCGCGAGGTACTCAGTTCCATGGCCAACCGGTTGGTCGGGTTCGAGCTGCAGATGGGGCCGTACGCGGTGAGTGAGCTGCGGCTCACCGACTTGCTGGCACACCGCGGGGTAGAGCTGGCGGCGGCAGACCGGATGCCGTTGCACGTCACGAACACCCTCGACGACCCCTTTCGCGCCCAGCCACCGCTGGCCAGCTTCCTCAAGGCCATCGCTGACTCGACGCGCCGGGCGGACCGGATCAAGGCCGAGCTGCCGGTCACGGTAGTGATCGGCAACCCGCCATACCGCGAACGGGCGAACGGCGATGGTTCGTGGGTGGAGTCAGGTGGTTTCTACGGCGGGCGCAGGCGCAACGAGGACGCCTCCCTGATGTCAGATTTCCGGCTCCCCGGTAACGGGCGCAACGAGTACAAACTCAAGAACATGGCCTGGTACTTCTGGCGCTGGGCCACCTGGAAGGTGTTCGACAGCCCGAGCGGGCAAGGTCATGGCGTCGTGACGTTTGTGACCACGGCTGCCTACCTGCGCGGCACGGCGTTCAAGGGGATGCGCAAGTACCTGCGCCGGACCTGTGACGAGGGCTGGATCATCGACCTGAGTCCCGAGGGCATGCGGCCCGACGTGGCGACTCGCATCTTCCCGAAGGTGCAGCATCCGCTCGCGGTGGGCATCTTCATTCGCGCCGAGGAAGACACCACCGACGAGCCGGCCCGCATCCACTACACCGCCGTACATGGCAAACGGGCGGACAAGTTCTCTGCGCTCGGCGCGCTGGGGCTCGACGATCCGGTATGGCAGGACGTCCGCGACGGCTGGGATGCTCCCTTCACCCCGGCCGGTGAAGCAAGCTGGGACGATCATCCGGCGCTGAACGATTTGTTCCCCATCAGCGTGACCGGTGTCACGAGCAACCGGGCATGGGTGTATTCAGCCCGGCCCGACGTCCTTCGGCTACGTTGGCGCCGGCTACTGACTGAGCCTGATCCGGCCGTTCAGTCGGAGCTGCTGAAGGAGACCCGAGATCGCGCCATGTCGACTCGAGTCATGGCGCTACCCGATGGCGACCGGCTCGGCGCCTTGACAGACCATACCGATTGCGACCCACCACTTCGCCGGGTGGTGCACCGCAGTTTCGATCGGAAGTGGCTGGTGGCCGACCCCCGGGTGATGGATTTTCCACGCCGGGACCTGTGGCGTGCCGCCGAATTCCCCGATCAGATATTCCTTGTCGAACAGCACTCACAGGCGATCGCTACGGGCCCCGGAATTGTCGTGAGCAGCTTGCTGCCCGATCAGCATTGCTTCGACAACCGCGGCGGTCGGGTGTTGCCCGGTTACCATCCCGACGGGCAACCGATCAGCGGGACCAAGCTGCTCGGCGTCCTGTCGAAACGCCTTGGTCTCGAAGTCACCGGTCTCGATCTGCTCTGCTATGTCGCTGCAGTGGTGTCCCATCCGGGCTACACGGCGCGGTTCGCGGAGCAACTGGAGACACCGGGGGTCAGGGTGCCACTCACGGCCGATGCCGAGATCTTCACCAGAGGTGTGGAGCTGGGCCGTGAGGTTGTGTGGGCCTCGACCTACGGGCAGCGCTGCGCCGATCCCGCCGCCAGCCGGCCGCGGGAGGACATCTCCCTCCCGCCTGATCAGCGCCCGATGAGCCTGGACGGCATCCCGCACACTTCAGACGCCATGCCGACCACTATCGGACACTCCAGCGATAACCCGGGCAGCGAGTCCGTCGATGTGCTGCTCGTTGGCAGCAGCCGATTCCAGCCGGTGCCTGTCGCGGTGTGGCGCTACGACGTGGGTGGCAAGCCGGTACTGCGGCAGTGGTTCGGCTACCGCAAGCGCGAACCGGGCGGGCGGGTCACCAGCCCACTGGATCTGATTGTGGCTGACCGATGGTCGCATGAGGACACAGTCGAGCTGCGCGAGTTGCTCTCGGTCCTGCGCCGGCTCACTGATCTTGCACCAGCGCAGGCCGTGTTGCTAGATCAAGTGTGCGCCGCGCGGCTGATCACCGTCGATGAGCTAACGGTGGCGGGCGTGCTGCCGGTGCCGGACTCGCGGCGCGTGCTGATCTCCGGTGGCCCTGCGGTGGAGCAGGACCAGCTGGACTACAGGTCGTAGTCGCCGTCTTTGACGCTGGCCACGAATACAGCCCATTCGGCGTGATCGAAAACAGCAGTCCCGGCATCCGGGTTCCGGTTATTGCGTACGTAAACTGCGTCTTTAGTGAATTTGGTCTGCACGCAGGTGACGTTGTTCGCCGACCGTCGCGGCAAGAACCACTCGCCGACGATGCGAGGCATGGTGCTAATTCGCCTCCAGCTCCCTGAGGATGGTCTGGATGAATTCGGTGCTTTCCTCGTGGCCGAGGGCCTTGGCCCGAAGCAGATCCATTGTATGCGCGGCGTCGGACACCTCGTCTTCCCGGTCCTGGAAGGCGCAGGTGCCGTGGCCGTCGAAGAGCAGCATTCGCGGGGCGGGCGGTGGGAATTCATAGAGCGTCACGGTCAGTCCCATGAAGGCGTGTACGCCGGAGCCGAGCGGCAGCACCTGGATCACCAGGTTCTGGTCCAGCGTCACCATGGTGATCAAGTGCTCCAACTGCTCGCACATCACCGCCATGCCGCCGACCCCGGAGCGCAGCGCGGCCTCACCGAGGATGCACCACAATCGCAGCGACGGCCGGTCAGCGCGGCTCAGTACGGCACCGCGTGCCATCCGCAATTTCAGGAGCCGCTCGATGACCTCCGGCTCATGCAGCCTGTTCCAGCGCAAAAGGGCTTGGGCGTAGCCCTCGGTCTGCAGCATGCCGTGGATGACCTCGCCGGAGTAGAAGATCGCTGAGGTGGCTTGCCGCTCCAGGTCGAGGAAGCGGCGGTGACTGCCGGGAATCGTGACCCAATGGCCGCCCCGAGGTCGGCGGTGCTTCGACGTGCGGGCGAATTCCATCAGCTCTTCGCGCTCGTCGCCGGTGATGCCGTACCGGTCCAGCAGTGCGGCCAGCTCGACGGGCTTCGCGCCGGATCTGCCGGTCTCCAGATCGCCGATCTTGGACGCGGTGCAGCTGAGCACCTGGGCGGCTTGCTCCCGGGTCAGGCCGGCCTCCTCGCGCATCCGGCGCAGCGTCGCCGCGACCTGCACGCGCTCGGTGTTCATCTGACGCTGACCCACCCGGCCACCCCCTCTTGCATTGTCTGCGTACGTAGTTTACCGTCGCGCTGTACGGAAGATACGTAGCGCCGTGATAATACTTCGGCGCACTCACGGGGAGTGCACAGACATGACTTACGTCAGTAGCTCGTCGGTACACGTCAGCGCCTGCGCAGTGGTGAACGACCACAGCGAGATCACCTACCAGGTCTATCCGGCGGCCGACATTGCCGAGTTCACCCTGGGCGGCCGCTACGGGCTGGAACTCCAGGCGAGCGAGGCCGGCCTGCGCCAGTGCGTCGCGGCGTTCACCAGTGCCCTCGACGCCTTCGCCGCCGCCGCGTTACAGCCGGAATGAGCCTGGGCCCACGCGTCAAGATGTGCGGAATTCGATCGGCGACCGACTTGAGGATCGCGGTCGCTGCCGGCGCAGACGCCGTCGGCTTCATCAGCGGTGTCACTCATCGGAGCGAGGACGCTCTCACGCCCGAGCGGGCGGCCGAGCTCGTCGCGGCGACTCCACCGTATGTCTCGACCGTGCTGGTGACCCATCTGGAGCACGCCGAGGAGATAGTGGAGCTCGCGGAGTTGGTGGGTGTCGATACCATTCAGGTTCATGGCCTGGTGAGTCGCGAGACTCTCGGGGAAGTGTTCACCCAGTCGCGCGGTCGACGAATCACACGAGCGGTGCACGTGACGGGGGAGAGGTCGGTCGGCGAGGCACTGCAGGTCGCGGATGCTTGCCACGCCGTGCACCTGGACTCCCGGACGGCGGACCGCCTCGGTGGAACTGGACAGACGCACGACTGGTCAATCAGCCGCCAGATAGTTGACGCGCTCGCTCCGCTGGGCTTGCCGGTAATCCTCTCGGGAGGACTTCATCCAGCCAACGTCATGGACGCCGTCGATGCTGTGCGTCCGTTCGCTGTGGACGTGAACTCCGGAGTCGAGAACGAGTACGGGGACAAGGACGCCGCCCGATCAGTCCAATTCGTCGCCCGAGCGCGCAACAAGACCTGCACCGGTCCAGTCCCGCGGTAGCGCTGGGGATCCTGGAGCGAAAAGGTTCCACTTGGCGGTTCGCCGAGGCGCCAGAGCTGCGAAAAGGTTCCATTTGGCGGTCGAAGCCGCCGAGCACGCGAGCACCCTGAGGCCAGGCGAGGGAAGCTCGGAAACCAAGGGGTTCACGCGGTGAGGCGGGTGATGGCGGCTAGGGGGATCGGGAGCCGGGGGGGGCGGTTGGCGTGCTCGTAGCCGACCTCGTAGACGGCTTTGTCCAGCTCGAAGGCGCGCAGGAGCACCGCCTGCTTGCGGGGATCGGGGGCGGCCTGCGCGTAGCCGTCGCAGAACGCGTCCTGGTTGCGGGTGTTCCAGGCAAGCGCCGCCGCGGCGTGCTGCTCGGGGTCGGCCTCGCCGAGCGCCTGGTGATTGGCGGCGTAGTCGAACGAGCGCAGCATCCCAGCGACATCGCGCAGCGTTGACGTGGGCGCGACGCGGTCCAGGAGCGGCACCATCGGCTCGCCCTCGAAGTCGATCAGAACCCAGCCGGTGACGCTGCGCAGCACCTGGCCGAGGTGCAGGTCGCCGTGCACCCGTTGCAGGGCCACCGGGCCATCGACACCGCGCACCTCATCGAAGGCCGCCCGTAACGCGCCGGCGTGCGGCGCGAGCTCGGCGACCCGGGCCAGCACGCCGTCCAACCTGCGGTGCATGCCCTCGGCCGCCGTGTCGAAGTATCCGGCCGGCGCTGGGGAACCATCCAGGGCGGTGGCCAGGTCAGCGTGCACGGCAGCTACTGCCTGGCCCAGCCGGCGCGCCTCGGAGGCGAAGTCACCGCCGACGTCGGCTGGATCGGTGCGCTCGGCCGGGCCGGGTGTGCCATCGGCGAGCTGGCTCTCCGCCAGCAGATCCCGCACGCTCGCGGTCGCCATTGCCCAGCCATCGGCGGTGTTTCCCAGGAATTCGCTCAGCATCCCGTAGGTGACCGGGGCGGATTCCAGCTCACCCTCAATGCTGCCCAGTGGCACCGCAATGTGCGTGCAACCCACCGCGGCCAACGCGCGGTGCAATTCCAGATCTGGGCTGCGGCCCGCGGTTATCTTCCGGAACAACTTGAGAATGTAAGTGTGCCCGTACACCAGGGAGGTGTTGGACTGGTCCGCCCCGAACGGGCGGGTGCGCTGCGCGGTGTCCAGCGTGACACCTGGCTCGGCGGTGAAGCGAAGCCCGTCCACTTCCGCGCCCTGCGCCATCAGGTCCAGCAGCACGGCGGTGAGTTCAGGATCGTGCACCGCCTGGTACACCACTCGATCGCCGGTGGTGGCCAGCCAGGCGTGCCCCAGCGTCTCAGGCAGGTCATGGCGCACCCCGAGCAGTAGCTGGTAGCGAGCCCGATCCGGCTCGCCCTGGTCTACCTCGACGATGGCGTGCACCAGCCGGGGGTCCGGGCCCGCCAGATCGGTGGCGCGCACCGGGATCACCCCCAGGACGGGGCGGCCCTTGCCGGCGAACCAGCGTTGCTCGGGTAGCGCTGCCGCCAGCGAGTCGGCGACGTCAGCGAGAAGGTCAGCAGCGGTACTGATCACGGGTCACACCCCGATGGTCGGAAGGTCGATCTGGAACCAGTAGAAGCCGTGCCCGGGCAGCGTGAGCAGGTAAGAAAGCTCCCCGATCGGGGGGAAACGCACGCCACCGGTCAGCTCGACCGGGACGCCGCCCTCATATTCGGACAGGTCGAGCTCCACTGGCTGCGGGAAACGGGACATGTTGTTCACACAGACGACGAGATCGTCACCGTGGTCGTCGGGGTGGCTGCGGAGGTAGGCCAGCACGCTGGGATTGGAAGAGCCCAACTCGATGAACTCACCCAGCCCGAAGGCCGGGTGCTCGCGGCGCACCTGGATCATCCGCCGGGTCCAGTTCAGCAGCGACTGCGATGAGGCCGCCTGCGCCTCGACGTTGAGCCCCTGGTAGCCGTAGACCGGGTCCATGATCACCGGTAGGTAGATGCGGCCCGGGTCGCAGGTGGAGAATCCGGCGTTGCGGTCCGGAGTCCACTGCATCGGCGTGCGGACCCCATCCCGATCGCCCAGCCAGATATTGTCCCCCATGCCGATCTCGTCGCCGTAGTAGAGCACCGGGGAGCCAGGTAGGGATAGCAGCAACGCCGTGAACAACTCCAGCTGGTTGCGGTCGTTGTCCAGCAGCGGCGCGAGACGTCTGCGGATGCCGATATTCGCCCGCATCCGGGGATCCTTGACGTACTCGCTGTACATGTAATCGCGCTCTTCGTCGGTGACCATCTCCAGCGTCAGCTCGTCATGGTTGCGCAGGAAGATCCCCCACTGGGCGCCGGAGGGGATGGGTGGGGTCTGGGCCAGGATCTCCGAGATCGGGAACCGGGACTCCCGGCGGACTGCCATGAAGATGCGCGGCATCAGAGGGAAATGAAACGCCATGTGGCATTCGTCGCCACCCACCGCGGGGTCACCGAAGTACGCCACGACGTCCGCCGGCCACTGATTCGCCTCCGCCAGCAGCACACGATCGGGGTATTCATCATCGACCACTTTCCGGCAGCGCCTCAGAAATTCGTGAGTGCGCGGCAGGTTCTCGCAGTTGGTGCCCTCTTCCTCGAACAGGTAGGGCACCGCGTCCAGCCGGAAGCCGTCGATTCCCAGATCCAGCCAGAACCGCAGCACATCGATCATCGCCTCGCCGACCTCGGGGTTGTCGTAATTGAGGTCGGGCTGGTGGGCGAAGAAGCGGTGCCAGTAGAACTGCCCGCGTACCGGGTCATGAGTCCAGTTCGACGTCTCCGTGTCGACGAAGATGATCCGGGCGCCGGAGTAGGCAGTGTCCTTGTCGCTCCAGACGTAGAAGTCGCCGTACGGCCCCTGCGGATCGCGGCGCGACTCCTGGAACCAGGCGTGCTGGTCGGAGGTGTGATTCATGACCAGGTCGGTGACCACTCGAATACCCCGCTTGTGCGCTTCATCGAGCAATACCACGAAATCCTCGACCGTGCCGAACTCAGGTAACACGGCCCTGAAATCGGAGATGTCGTAACCGCCGTCGCGCAGGGGGGAAGCGTAGAACGGCGGCAACCACAGGCAGTCGATGCCCAGCCACTCCAGGTAGTCGAGTTTCTGGGTCAGCCCGATGAGGTCACCGGTGCCGTTCCCGTCGTGGTCGTGAAAAGCCCGGACCAGTACTTCGTAGAAGACCGCCCGTTTGTACCAGCGTGGGTCGCTCGGAGCGGGTGTGGCGTGCTCGTAATCGTCAGCCTGGGGTTCTACCAGGTAGCCATCGGCTGAGACAGCCTCGCCGGTGTGGGGGACGCCTGCCAGATCGGGATTGGACTCGGTTCGTAGCTCGGAAGACATCAGCGCGCGACTCCATGGGTGGGTTGCTGCACGGGCGAGGAGGCACTCTGCTGTGGCGCGGTGGCGGCACTGGGCTGTGGCGGCCTCCCCAGTCCTACCGCCCGAACCCTGCCAACGCAAAAGAGAGGTACCGTCCAGGGTCCGAACCCGCCGATTGGTGGTCTGGACGCCGGGTGGATCCGCCAAGTGGGACCTATTGGTGGCTTGGGCGCCGGCTGGAGCGCCAAATGGAACCAAATGGTGGGTCGGCTGCGAACTCCCATGCGGGACTCCGAAGGGGTGGGTGACGATGGTGAGTGATCGGGTGCCGTTGCGGCGGTTGCCGGCGTGGACGTGGGCGGGGCAGGTTCCCACCTGGCGGGACGCTCGGCCCGGGTTGATCGAGGAAGCGCTGAAACGAGCGCGGGCCCGGCCGTCCGGGAACTGGTTCGTGCTGGCTGCGAGCCGAGAGATCCGCGCCGATCAGCCCTTCGGGCGCACCATCGCGGGTGTCGAGGTGGTGGCCTGGCGCACTCCCGACGGTGCACTGCACACTGGCCCCGGTGAGTGCCCGCACATGGGCGCGCCCCTGTGCCGGGCGGCAGTGACCGGCGGGAACCTGGTGTGCCGCTGGCACGGCCTGGCGATCGGGGCCCGTGGCGTGCCGGGATGGGACCCCTTCCCGGCCCATGACGACGGGGTGCTGGCCTGGGTGCGGCTGGACTCTGCCGGCGGGGAGGACCCGCTCGACGCCCCGGTGCTGTCGCGCCGTCCTGACCCGGAGACCAGCATGGACGCGGTGTTCACCGGAATCGGGCGTTGCGAGCCGGAGGACGTGGTCGCCAACCGGCTTGACCCGTGGCACGGTAGCTGGTTTCACCCGTACTCCTTCGTCGGGCTGCGCGTCGTGGAGGAGCCGAGCGAGGAGGCGGATAGGTTCGTGGTCGATGTCGCCTTCCGGATCACCAAGCGGGTGGGGGTTCCGGTGCGGGCCGCGTTCAGCTGCCCCGAGCCCCGGACGGTGGTGATGGACATCCTGGAAGGGGAGGGCGCCGGCAGCGTCGTCGAGACCCACGCCGTTCCGCTGGGCGTCGACGACGCCGGTCATCCCCGCACCGCGGTGATCGAGGCGACCATCGCCAGCTCACACCGTCCGGGTTTCGCCGTAGCCCGCCGCGGGGCGCCGCTGATGCGCCCAGCCATACGCTGGGCCGCCGCCCGGCTCTGGCGCGACGACCTAGCCTACGCGGCCCGCCGCTACGAACTGCGCACCACCGGCCGCTGGCCCGGTTGATCCCGGCAGCTCAACCCTTGCGGTGAGCTCGGACGTACTCCTCGAGTTGGCGGGTTTGCTCGTGCTCACCCAGCGCGTGCAGGACCTTGGCGAGGTTGTTGGCCGAGATCAGGGTGTCGGGGTGGTCCTCCCCCAGGACTCGGCGGCGGTGGGTCAGGGTGTCTTCGTGGAGTTGGCGGGCTTGCTGGTGCTCACCCAGCGCGCTCAGGGCGAGGGCGAGATTGTTGGCTGAGGTCAGGGTGTGGGGGTGGTTTTCGCCGAGGACTCGGCGGCTGCGCGTAAGGATGTCTTCGAGGAGTTGGCGGGCCTGCTGCTGCTCACCCAGTGCGTGTAGGACAAGGGCGAGGTTGTTAGCTGAGCTCAGGGTGTTGGGGTGGTCCTCACCGAGGATCCGGCGGGTGCGGGTGAGGGTGTCTTGGTGGAGTTGGCGGGCTTGCTGGTGCTCACCCAGCGCGCGCTGGACCTCGGCGAGGTCATTGGCGGAGGCCAGGGTAGCGTCGTGGTCCGCACCTCGTAGCTTTCTCCCCAGCTCGAAGGCCCTTTTGAACAGGGGTAGGGCCAGTCGCGGGTGACCCTGTCCGTTCAGGTAGTTGCCAGCGCAGCCGAGTAGCCAGGCGACATCTTCGTCAGCTGACCCGCAGTCCCGGTGGGTAACGGCGAGGACGTGCGGGAGCAGCGCTCGCCACATCGGCCAGGTAGCCGGGTCTTTGAACGGGTCGAACGGGACCATTCTCCGGAGTAATCGGAGGCCTACCGCACTCATGCTGTCTTCGGTTGCGCCGACGGACCGGCGGCTCAATAGAATCGCTTGCACCAGCCGGTGGAGCTGCAGGCCGTCCGTGCTGACCCGGGCCAGTGCCCGCCGGCGCAGCGCCCGAGTCAGACCGGCGAACGCGAGCGGGTCTCCGGCCGTGCCGGCCAATGGTTCGGGCAGCATCTCGTGGTGAGCGGTGAACAGGGTGAAGGGGATCGGCTCCGGTGCCAGGTGGGCCGCAAGGGTGAGCACATCCAACGCAGCCGGTTGGTCGGTGGCGAGCTGATCGAAGGCCACCTGGTAGCTGGCGGCCAGCGAGACCCGGTACGTTGCTGGCTTCCCGTGCGCGAGGACGTCCGCGGCGCGGTTGGTCAGCAGCTCCAGGTACTTCTCGACCGTTGAGCCGGTGTCAGCCAGGAACATCGCTGCTTGCTGAACCCCCAGCGGCAAGTCCTCCAGCGCTTCGGCGACCCGCCCGGCGTCGGGCTCGGACAGCCGCGATACCCGGCCGCGCAGCAGGCTGATCGACTCCTCCCGGGTGAACACGTCGACTGGCACCGGGACGGCCAGCTCGTCCCAGTCCGGGTTGCGGGAGGTGATCAGCACGTGGCCGGCGCCGCCCGGCAGGTAGCCGGCCAACGCCTCCGGGTCCTCGGCGTTGTCGTAGATCAGCAGCCAGTGCTGCTGATCATGCAACGCGCCGAGCAGCTGCGACACAGCGGACTCGGCCGGGTCAGTGGCCTCGGCCAGGCCAAGGGTGCGGGCCAGCTCAGCCAGCCGATCCGGTATGAGCGCGGGCTGCTCCGAGGGCACCCACCACACCACGTCGTAGTCCGCGCCGCAGCGGTGCGCGTACTCGATCGCCAGGGCGGTCTTGCCGATCCCACCCATGCCGTGCAGGGCCTGCACCACTGTGGCGCCCCCGGAGAGCAGGGACTCCCGAATCCCGTCCAGCAGGTCGTCGCGGCCGGTGAACGCCGGGCTGCGGGCCGGCACATTCCAGACCTGCCCCGCACGTGCCGCATCCGAACGCGTCCGCTGCAGTCCGCTCAACGCCTGGAGCAACTCGGTGGTGAGGCTCTCAGGTGTAGTGACGGTGGCTGTGACGATCCCACTCTCGGCCAACCGCGCCCGGAATGCTTCCTGCCTCGCGGCGTACTGCAGGTCGACGAACAGGTCTTTCGTGCCTTCCGCGTTGTCGCCGAGCAGCAGCACCAGCCGAGGGAGACCGGCCTCGCCGGCCACCTCGAACTCTAGTTCCGTGTAGGACAGCTCCGGTCGATCCCGCACCGGCGAGCCGTACCTGAACCCGATCAGCGCGACATACACGTCAGCGTCGAGCACGGCGTCCCGGCACACCTGCGAGGAGTGCTCATCCCGTGGGCCGAAATACGCCATGTCGGCAATGGCATCTCCAGCCCTGGTCACGGCCTGCTCCGCGGCGGCGACGAATGACCCTCCCGCGGGCAACCGCCGCAACTCCGAGGTGTGGCTCAGAAACACCCGCCGTGGCCGGGGCACCATGAGATCTCACCTCTTGCCCCAATTGCCGGCAAGACCGGGTCTCAGTGTCGGCACATGACACCATGGAAGCGGCATTGAAGACGCGTTGAAATGTGCACTGAATAGGCCGGGAAAAGGGTACTGTGGCAGGCGTGACGGCGCCTTACCTGCCGAGGTTGGTGGACCAACTGATCTCGGATCTTCTCCTCGACCTGCCCGGCCTGCTGATCGTCGGTCCCCGGGCCACTGGCAAGACGACCACCGCGCGGCGCCACGCGAGGAGCATCGTCCACCTCGACCAGGATGTTGAGGCCGAGCAGTTCAGGGCCGACCCCGATGTGGCGCTCGCCGGTCTGCCCGAGCCGGTGCTGCTGGACGAATGGCAGGCGGTGCCCGGCGTACTGGGCGCGGTCAAGCGTGCCATCGACGGCTCGCCGCGGCCCGGCCGTTTCATCGTCACGGGATCGGTCCGTGACGATTTGCTGCGGTCCAGTTGGCCGGTCACTGGACGTCTGGTGCGGGTGGAGATGACCGGACTTACCGTGCGCGAGTCGCAGCGAGGTGACCTGACCGCGGCGCCGTTCTTTCGGCGGATCGCCGAGCAGGGCGTCGAGAGTTTGGTGGCACCGCCCGATCCGCCCAACCTGCGGGGCTACGTTGAACACGCGGTCGTCGGGGGATACCCCGATCCGGTACTCGGTATCCCGGCTGCGCGTAGAGCGCGATGGCAGCTCAGTTACCTTGATCGATTACTTACCCGCGATGCTGCCGAGGTCGATGCCCCGCGCGACCCCGCGCGCCTCCTGCGCTACTTCCAGGCCTACGCACTCAATACCGCGGGCGAGGTGACCGACCGAACCCTCCACGAGGCGGCGGGTATCAACCGCAGGACCGCCGAAGCGTACGAGCGGCTGCTTCAGGCGTTGTTTCTGGTCGACGTCGTGCCAGCCTGGAGCACCAACCTGCTCAAGCGCCTGGTCCGGGCACCTAAACGCTACCTGCGAGACACTGGGCTCGCGGCCGCAGTCCTCGACGTCGGCGTGGAGGACGTGCTGCGTAACGGCGACATTCTCGGCAGGATGATCGAGACGTTCGTGCACGCCCAACTGCGTGCCGAACTTCCGCTCTATGACCAGCCACCGCGCCTCTACCACCTGCGCCAGGAAGGCGGTGCCCGGGAGATCGACCTCATCGCCGAACTCGGCCTTCGGCGGGTCATCGGGCTGGAGATCAAGGCGAGATCCGCGCCGTCGGCGGAGTCCGCCAAGCATCTGGTGTGGCTACGCGACCAGCTCGGTGACACCTTCGTCGGCGGCGTCGTCCTGCACACCGGTCGGCACGTCTACCGCCTCGACGAGAGGATCGTAGCGGCGCCGATCTGTACGATCTGGGCGTAGTCGGGCAGCAGGGGTGCCGCTGCCGCGGAACGCTGCCCGTCAGCGCCTCGTGGGTCAGCGGAAGAACTCGGCCAAGGCGGGGGCCATCGCGTCGTCCGCCACGTTGTGGGGTTGCCCGTCGAGCGAGCCGTGCACGGCGCCGGGCACCGTCTCGACGACCTTGGCAACGGCGGCGGCCAGCGGCGGTGCCGATGCGCTGCCCCCGTCGATGACCAGTGTCGGGGTGGTGATGGTGGCCAGCCGGTCGTGTGGGAAGGAGAGGTCCCCGACGATCGCATAGTCGGCGATCAGACCGTGTGCTTCGGCTTCCATGGCTGGCCAGAACGGTGCGTGTCGCATCCCGGCCACCATCTCCGCCGGCATTCCGATGACGTCGACCATCCAGTATTCGACGGCGTCGCCCCGGCGGTCGGCGGCGACACGGTCGGCCACCCGGGTGCCCCAGTCGGCGGGGACGGGCAGGCCGTACGGCGGTTCCCAGGCGGCGAGCCGCGTGATGGGCAGGCCCCGGGCGGCGGCCTCGAACGCGATGATCGCGCCGCCGGAGCTACCGTAGACATTGGCGCTGCTGCCGGCGATCTCCAGGATCGCTGCCATGTCCTCGAACTCCCGGTCCGCGCCGTCCTCGACGTTGCCGGAGCTGTCGCCACGCCCACGGCGGTCATAGAAGTACACGGTGAAGGTGTCGGCGAGCAGCGCCGCCAGGCCGGCGTTAACGACCCGGGTCATCGGCCCGACGTGTAGCAAAACCACGGACGGGCCGCTGCCGACTTTGTCGTAGGCGATCCGGGTGCCATCGGCGGAGGTGACGTATTCCATCTGTTCGTGCCTTTCCGGTTACCGATCAGCCATCGGTCACGAGGCAACGCCATTCAGTCGGCGCTGATTCTGCATGAGCCTCGTTGTTGATAGGACGGCGGTAGTATGACTCAGGGAAAGGGGGTTGTCTTGTATAAAAACGACAGCTGTTCAGGCTGGTTCTTGAGCAGGATCTGAGCGGGCGTTTGCCCGATGAAGAACTTGAGCGACCTGGTCAGGTGCGGCTGATCGAAATACCCGGCCTCCAGAGTGGTATCGGAGATCGAGACACCTTGCCGTAAGAGGAGTGTGGCATAGCGGGCGCGTTCGATTTGACGAGCGGTGCTCTGGGTGACCCCGGTCGCCTGCAAGAAACGACGTTGGACCGAGCGCAGCGAGAGGTCCTCGAAGTGGCCTTGTAAGGCTTCCTCGACGATGGGTTCACGACGGAGGAGATCCTCACGCACCAGCCTGTCGACAAAGGTGTCCGCATTGTCGTAGTCCGGAAATTGCCAGGCCGAGCCTTCCAAGAAGAAAGACGTCCTCGTCACCTGCGGCAGGGTCACCGTAGCATCCACCAGCGTTCTGGCGGGCAGATGTGCGAGATACGTGCCCGGCTTCAATCGGATGCCAAACCACTCCCCGCTGGCAGGGCAGTCTCCCAGCGGCGTGGCTCTAGTTTCTGGGCCCCGCACCGTCAAGGAGGTCTTGCCCTGGTGTCTGGTCACTACCAGTTCGCAGCGACTCTCAGCTATCGAGAGAAAAGAGCCCCCGCGTTCACTGTGACAGCGCCAGATCCGCTCGACACAAGACGAATCGGATGGTCTGTCCTCGTCGAAAATGATCATGCTGTTACCTCCAAGCACAGCCAGCCGACGAACCGGTCTCGGCCAGGAACGCCGCAGCCAGATCTCACCTCTTGGTGCGCTGACGTACAAGACCGAGTCTCAGGCGAAGCGGACTGCGAACCACCGGCCGCTGGTCAGGCTGATCCCAGTTCAACCTTCGCGGTGAGATCGGACGTACTCTTCGAGGTCGTGGGCCTGTTTGTGCTCACCCAGTTCGTGCAGGTTGCGGGCGAGGTCACCGGCCGAGCCCAGGGTGGCGGGGTGAACGTCGCCCAGGACTCGGCGGCGGCGGGTCAGCGTGTCCTCGTTGAGCTGGCGGGCCCGCTCGTGCTCACCCAGCGCGGACAGCTCGCGAGCCAGGTTGCGGGCCGAAATCAGGGCCCTGGGGTGGTCTTTCCCTAGAATCCGGCGGCGGCGGGTGAGGGTGTCCTCGTGGAGTTGGCGGGCTTGCTGGTGCTCACCCAGCGTGTGCAGGATGCTCGCGAGGTTGTTGGCCGAGGTCATGGTGTTGGGGTGGTCCTCGCCCAGGACTCGGCGGCGACGGGTGAGTATGTCCTCGTAGAGTAGGCGGGCCTGTGGATGCTCACCCAACCCATGTAGGGCGTTTGCGAGGTTGTTGGCCGAGACCAGGGTGACGGGGTGGTCGTCGCCCAGGGTCCGGCGGCGGCGGGTGAGGGTGTCCTCATGGAGTTGGCGGGCCTGCCGGTGCTCACCCAACGCAACCAGAGTGTTGGCAAGTTCGGTGACGGCAGTCAGGGTGCCACGGTGATCGTCGCCCAGGGTCCGGCGGCAGCGGGTCAGAGTGTCCTCGTACAGTTGGCGGGCCTGCTGGTGCTCACCCAACTCGTGCACTACATGGGCAAGTGTGGTGGCTGAGGCCAGGGTGTCGGGGTGGTCCTCACCCAGCAATCGCTGGTACACCGTGAAGGCCCGTTCAGCCAGGGGTCGGGCCTGTCTCGGTGACCCTCGCGTCAGCAGGTAGCTGGCGGCGCGGCCAAGTAGCCAGGCGATATCGGCCGACTCGGGGTCCGAGCTGGTGAAGGTGAGGATGTGGGGGAGCAGCTGTCGCCACGCCGGCCAGTTGGCCTGGGTGTTCCAGGGGTCGTCCGGAACTGCCTTTCGGAGCAACCGGACAACGACAGCGGCCCTGCGGTCCACGGCTGCGCTGCCGGTGCAGGGACTCAACAGGATCGCTTGCACCAGCCGGTGCAGCTGCAGGCCGCCGGTGCTGATGCGGGCCAGCGCCCGCCGGCGCAGTGCCCGTGTCAGGCCGGCGAACGCGAGCGGGTCTCCGGCTGCTGTGGCCAAGGGCTCGGGTAACAGGTCGGTGTGTGCGGTGAACAGGGTGAACGGGATCGGTTCGGGCGCCAGGTGGGCGGCCAGGGTGAGTAGGTCCAGCGCCGCCGGTTCGTCGACGGCGAGCAGGTCGAAGGCCACCTGGTAGCTGGCAGCCAGCGACGCCCGGTGGGTAGCTGGTATCCCGTACGCGAGGACGTCTGCGGCGCGGTTGGTCAGCAGTCCCAGGTATTCGTTGACCGTCGAGCCGGTGTCAGCCAGGAACGCTGCTGCTTGCTGGACTGCCAGTGGCAGGTTCTCCAGTGCCTCGGCGATTCGCCCGGCGTCGGGCTCGGACAGCCGCGGCACCCGCCCGCGCAACAGACTGATCGACTCCTCCCGGGTGAACACGTCGACCGGGACTGGGACGGCCAGGTCGTGCCAGTCCGGGTTGCGGGAGGTGATCAGCACATGGCCGGCGCCGCCCGGCAGATAGCCGCCTAAGGCCTGCGGGTCCTCGGCGTTGTCGTAGATCAACAGCCAGCGCTGCTGATCATGCAACGCACTGAGCAGCCGCGGCACCGCGGATGAAGCCGGGTCGGTGGCGTCGGCCAGGCAGAGGATACGGGCCAGTTCGGCCAGCCGGTCCGGAATGAGCGCGGGCTGCTCCGAGGGTACCCACCACACCACGTCGTAGTCTTCGCCGCAGCGGTGCGCGTACTCGATCGCCAAGGCGGTCTTGCCGATCCCGCCCATGCCGTGCAGGGCCTGCACCACGGGGGCGCCGCCGGACCGTAGAGATTCTCGAACTCCGTCCAGCAGGCCGTCGCGGCCGGTGAACGCCGGGCTGCGGGCGGGCACATTCCAGACCCGCCCAGGCACCACGTCCGAGCGGGTCTGCGGCAGATCACGTAGCGCCTGGAACAGTGCTGTGGCGAGCCCGTCAGGCGAGGTGATCATGGCTGTGGTGATTCCGCTCTCGGTCAGCCGTGCCCGGAATGCCTCCTGCCGGGCGGCGTACTGCAGGTCGACGAACAGGTCTTTGGGGCCTTCCGCGTCGTTGCCCAGGAGTATCACCAGCCGGGGGAGACCGGCCTCGCCGGCTGCCTCGAACTCCAGTTCCGTGTAGGACAGCTCTGGCCGGTCCCGCACCGGCGAGCCGTACCGGAACCCGACCAGCGCGACATACACGTCAGCGTCGAGCACAGCCTCCCAGCACACCTGGGAGGGCTGTCCCTCTCGTGGACCGAAGTAGGCCATGTCCGCGATCGCGTCGCCGGCCCTGGTCACGGCCTGCTCTGCGGCCGCGACGAACGATCGTCCCGCGGGGAGTTGGCGCAGCTCCGAGGTGTGGCTCAGAAACACCCGCCGTGGCCGTGGCACGACAAGATCTCACCTCGTGGCGCGGTCACGAACAAGACCGGGTCTCAGGCGAAGCGAGCGGCGACCGCGCGCAGCGGGGCGAGTCGACCGCGGGTCGGGACCGTCCACAGTGGATGCCCGCGGAGGCCCCGGGTGGCCAGCAGGGCGTTGGCGGCGAGGAGCCCGCTGGTCGCGGCGCGTTCCATCAACGCGACCGGCAGGTCGACCCGGGTGAGGTCGCCGGCGAGTACTACGGCGGGATCGGGGGTGATGATGGTCGGCCGATCGCGGAAGGTTCCCGGCGCGAACAACGGGCAGTCGGCGCGCAGCTCGTGGCGCTCATCGACGATCGAGGCAGCGGCGGTCTCCGGGTAGAGCCGGTGGAGCTCGTCGAGGAGCTGGCGCTTGCCGTGCTCCGGGTCTGTGGTCAGCGCGTAGGCGTGCAACTCCACCACCGAACCGCCGGTACGGCGGGCCCAGCGGGCTGCTTCGCCTTCGAAGCGTTCCAGCACGCTGACGTTGTCCAGCGGACCGAATCCGCTGGTGCCGAGGAACCCAGGGCGGTCGGGACGCACCGGCCGGTCCAGCCACAACCGGGAGACCAGGAACGGCGGGGCGCTGCGCAGCCGCGCGATGCGCGCCCGCCAGGGCGCTTCCCCGAGCTCGGGGGATGCCTCGAGCAGCGTCTGCAACCCGGGGACGTCGGTGGCGAGTACCACCGCGTCGACGTCGGTGTTGCCGGTGCCGGCCCGGACGGTGAAGCGACGTTCGCGCCCGGGCCTCACCTGCTCGACGGCGACGCCGGTGCCGACCATCACGCCGATTTCGGCCAGGTAGTCGCCCATCGGTTCCCACAGGGCTTGCGGGAACGGCTCCGCGGTCACGTCGAACACCAGGCCCTCGGAAGAACCCAGGAAGTAGATGTGGAACATGGTGGCCAGTTCAGCCGCCGACAGCTCCCGCGGATCGGCGAAAAAGCTGCGGGAGAACACCGAGAACGCCAGGTGGCGCGCCGCGTCGGGGAAGCGCACCCGCTCCAGGAAGGTCATCGCATCCTGGTCGTCCAGCCGCCAGTACACCTCCGGCACCGACACGTCGACCAGCGGCAGCGCGGCCACCGGGTCGATCCGGGTGACCAGGTCCCGCATCGGGAAGGTGGGGCTGAACAGCGCGAAGGCCAGCGCGTTCCAAGGGGGCGTGCGCGGCAGGCCCTGAAAGGTGTCCCGATGACCTTGGGCGTCGACCAGCGGGTAGTCCGCCATCGGCACCAGCGCCCGGCCCAGCGGATCGGCCCGGCGCAGTAGTGCCCGCAGGTTGTAGTACTGCCGGAAGAAGGCATGGAAGCCGCGGCTCATGGTGACCGCGGATCCATCGGCCAGCGTGGTCGGCCAGCCCCGCACCCGGCCACCGAGCTGCTGCTCTCGTTCCAGCAGCTGCACCTGGACGCCACGTTCGGCCAGCGCTACCGCGGCCGCGATGCCGGCGATCCCACCGCCGACGACGGCGACTCGGGGAGGCGCTCCGTCGGGTCTGGGCCGGCCACCTCGTGGTGGGTGCAGCACGGCCCGCCGGTCCCGCCCGGGAGTCTTGTGGTTGCCGTTGCTGAGCGGTCTCATCGGGGCTTCCTGGCGACGACGGTGTGCACGATGCCACGTTCCCAGCCCGGCATCGTGTCGATCTGGGTGTCGACCAGTCCGTGTCTCCGCAACCGCCCGGCCAGGGCATCCACCGTGTCGAACCGCAACACGCTGCGCCACAGGTAGCGGTAGAGCGCAGCCCGGCCGGTGACCACCTTTCCGGCCGGGATGATCACACTCCAGCACACCGCGGTCCAGATCGCCCGGTGCAGTGCCCGGCCGTCCAGCGCGTAGTCGTGCACCCCGAGCGGCGCGCCCGGCGCCAGCTGGTCGCATAACGCCGCCAGCGCCGGATCGGGATCTGGCAGATTGCGCACCAGGTAAGCGGCGAAGATCCCGTCGAAGGGCCCTTGGACCCCGGCTTCGGCGAGTGCCTCGGCCCGGGCATGCACGAACGACACCCCCGCTGGCCAGTTCGCCTGCCGGGCCTGGGCGAGCATGCCGACCGATCCGTCCACCGCGGTGATCCGGGCCTTTGGCGCCGCCGCCAGCAGCGCCAACGTCGACGCCCCGGTCCCGCAACCCAGATCCAGCAGGTGCAGCCCCGCGCCGTCGCCGGGTAGTCGCATCCGCCGGGCGGAGCGGGCCAGATTGCGATAGTAACCTGGGCTTGCGCCCACCAGCCGGTCGTAGCTGGCCGCGGCCGAGTCGAACTCCCTCGTTACGTCGATCGTCACGAAAGGAGCCTACGGCTACCCGCGCCGATCGGTTCACCTGCAGCGGAGCGAGTCGGGACCAGGCGCGCGTACCGGGTGATTGCCCGCTCGAACGCGGGCTGCCGACCATGACCGTCGTCATGATCGCGAGTTGTGTGCGTGAGGCGACAAATTATGTCGTTCCACGCACACAAACAGCGATCATGGGTCAGCGAGGTGGCGCTGTGCCGGACTCGGCCACGTCAGATTCACCGCATAGACTTCGGAGCTGTGGGGCGGTCCATCTGCATGATGTGGGCGACGGCGCGCCAGGGTTGCAGTTGCACGAAGTTGACCTCGCCCCAGTTGTAGGTTTCGCCGCTGACCTCGTCGTGCACGTCAAAGCGATCTGACCAGTCCATCCCGAGCACGGGGAGATCCAGCCGGACCGTCCCGCTGACGGTGGTGAACGGGTCCAGGGTGAGCACGCAGATCACGGTGTCACCGGTGACCGGATCGATCTTGGAATAGGCCAGCATGTAGTCGCTGTCCACCCGGTGGAACCGTAGGGTGCGCAGCTGTTGCAGGGCAGGATGGGCCCGTCGGATCGTGTTGAGCCGGGTAATCCAGGGCTCCAGGGATCGGCCCTGAGCCAGCGCGGCGGTGAAGTCCCGGGGGCGCAGCTGGTATTTCTCGCTGTCCAGGTATTCCTCGCTGCCTGGCGCTACCGGCGTGTTCTCGTAGAGCTCGAAACCGGAGTAGACACCCCAGGAGGGCGACAGCGTCGCGGCCAGCGTTGCGCGGATGGCGAACATGCCGGGGCCGCCCTGTTGTAGTGACGCGTGCAGGATGTCCGGCGTATTGACGAAGAAGTTCGGCCGGACTTCGTCGGCCCGGGACGCCAGCTCCGTTGCGTAATCCGTGATTTCCTGTTTGCCGGTGCGCCAGGTGAAATAGGTGTAGGACTGGGTGAAACCCAGCCGGGCCAGCCCGTAGAGCCGAGCGGGTCGGGTGAACGCCTCGGACAGAAAAAGCACATCCGGGTATCGGTCCTTGATCTGCCAGATCAGCCACTGCCAGAAATCCGGTGGTTTGGTGTGCGGATTGTCAACGCGAAAGATCCGCACACCGTGCTGCGCCCAGAAATCCATTACCCGCAGCATTTCCAGGTAAATACCGCGGGGATCGGAGTCGAAGTTGAGCGGGTAGATGTCCTGGTAGCGTTTGGGTGGATTCTCGGCGTAGGCGATGGACCCGTCCGGGCGGGTGGTGAACCACTCCTGGTGCTCTTTGGCCCACGGGTGGTCCGGGGCGCATTGCAGCGCGTAGTCCAGCGCGACCTCCATGCCAAGCTCACGAGCCCGACGGACGAAGGCCTCGAAGTCCGCAAGGGTGCCCAATTGGGGATGTACCGCATCGTGGCCGCCCTCGACCGAACCGATCCCCCACGGCGACCCGACATCATCGGGGCCGACATCGGTCGTGTTGTTCGGGCCCTTACGGTTCACCTCGCCGATCGGGTGAATCGGTGGCAGGTACACCACGTCGAAGCCCATCCTGGCGATCCGGTCCAATTCGCCGGTGGCGGTGGCGAAGGTGCCGTGCACCGGGTTGCCCTGAGTGTCCCAACCGCCGGTGGAGCGCGGGAAGAACTCATACCAGGAGCTGAACAGCGCCCGGGGGCGGTCCACCCACACCTTGTGCGAAGCGCCCCGGGTGATCAGGTCACGGAGTGGATCGGCGGTCATGACCTCGATCACTGGCACGGATAGCGCCGATCCCACCCGCTCGTCGAGGCCGCGACCGGAAGCCCGCAACGCCGCCGCCGCTGTGCTGAGCGCCGTTCTGTTGACCTGCTGACCGGGCCGGCGAGCCGCTCGCTCCAGCAGGCGAGCACCGGTGATCAAGTCGTTCTCCAGCTCAGCCCCGGTCTGCCCAGCATCGATCTTCACCTCGATCGCATGCCGCCAGGTCTCCCACGGGTCGGCCCAGCCATCCACCCGGAAGTTCCACCACCCGACCTGATCCGCCACCACAGTCGCGGTGAACTGATCGGTGCCCGGCGGCCCTGGTCGCATCCGGACCTGGCTGGTCGGGCGGCCGCCGGGACCGCGCCAGACCACGGTGGCGCCCACCGCATCGTGTCCCTCACGCCACACCGTGGCGCCAACCGGCACATGCTCCCCGACCACAGCCTTGCTCGGATACCTTCCGCAGGAGACTGCGGGTGTCACCCCATCAATGGCGATCCGACCACTCACCGCTGCCCGCCCCTTCGCCCCGATCCTGGTCCCTAGTGTGCCGGGAGAGACCGCCTGGTGTCGCCTCGAACGCGTCATCTGAGCGGTCTCGATCGGGCGCACGTGGTTGTCGCCGCCTGCGACGGGCAGATCGGGCACGACCGAGGGGTTACGGGTTAGTAAATTAATCCGACGCACGCGACGGCGAGCGGGCGTTGAGCCATCGGGTCGACCCCACCCTCAGGATAAAGTCCGTTCGTGAGAGCACTGCGCCGCTTCACCGTCCGCGCTCAGCTGCCGGAGCCCCTGGCGCCGCTGGAGACATTGGCCACCAACCTCCGCTGGACCTGGCACCAGCCGACCCAGGACCTGTTCGCCTCGCTGGACGAGCGCACCTGGGCCGCGGTCAACGGTGACCCGGTACGGCTACTCGGAGAGATCCCCACCGCGCGGCTGACTGCGCTCGCCGCCGACGAGACCGTGGTGACCCGCACCATGGAGCTCGCCGCAGACTTGCGCCGCTATCTGGATGAGCCCCGGTGGTACCAGCAGCGCCCGGAGAAGCTGCCCGCTGCGATCGCCTACTTCTCTATGGAGTTCGGTGTCTCGGAGGTGCTGCCGTTCTACTCCGGAGGCCTGGGCGTGCTGGCGGGCGACCACCTCAAGGCCGCCTCGGATCTGGGGGTGCCGCTGATCGGGGTCGGGTTGCTCTACTGCTCGGGCTACTTCCGGCAGTCCTTGTCGCTCGATGGCTGGCAGCTGGAGCACTACCCGGTGCTGGACCCGCAAGGCCTGCCGCTGCGGCTGCTGGCCGATGACACCGGAGCGCCGCTGCTGGTGGACGTCGGTATGCCGCACCGGCCAGTGCTGCGGGCGCGGATCTGGCGTGCCGATGTCGGGCGGGTGCCGCTGCTGTTGCTGGACAGCGACATCGAGGACAATCCCGACGACCTGCGGGGGGTGACCGATCGGCTCTACGGCGGGGATCAGGACCACCGGATCACCCAGGAGATCCTGGCCGGGATCGGCGGTGTCCGGGCGGTCCGGCTGTTCTGCCGACTCACCGGCCATCCCGAGCCGGAGGTCTTCCACACCAACGAAGGTCACGCCGGCTTCCTCGGCCTGGAGCGGATCCGGGAACTGGTCACCGGCGAGGGCTTGGGCTTCGACCAGGCACTGGCGGCCGTGCGGGCCGGCACCGTGTTCACCACCCACACTCCGGTGCCGGCCGGGATCGACCGCTTCCCGGTGGGCCTGGTGCGGCGCTACTTCGATGCGCCGCCGGACCCACTCCTGCTGAACCCTTTTGAATCGCCGGGGAAGGCTTTGCTGCCCGGTGTCGACCTTGCCCGGGTTCTGGAGCTCGGGGCTGAGGGGGACCCCGGAATGTTCAACATGGCGCACATGGGTCTGCGGCTGGCGCAGCGCGCCAACGGTGTCTCCCAGCTGCATGGCGCCGTGTCCCGGGCGATGTTCCGCGGTTTATGGCCACAGTTCGACATCGACGAGGTCCCGATCGGATCGATCACCAACGGGGTGCACGGGCCGACCTGGGCCGCCCGGGAGATCACCAGCCTGCTCGGCGAGTCCGACAACGGCAGTGCAGCATCGTCAGCGTCCGACGCCCTGCTGTGGGAGCTGCGTGGCATGCTGCGGGCCAAGCTGGTGGATGAGGTGCGCAGGCGGGTCCGGGCCGCCTGGCTGGAGCGCGGGGCTTCCGCACCTGAGCTGGGCTGGACCGCGCGGGTCTTCGACCCCGACGTGCTGACCATGGGTTTTGCCCGCCGGGTACCCACCTACAAGCGGCTCACCCTGATGCTGCGGGACCCCGAACGGCTCCGGGCGCTGTTGCTGGACCCCGAACACCCCGTGCAGCTGATCATCGCTGGCAAGTCCCACCCTGCGGACGACGGGGGCAAGGCGCTCATCCAGCAGGTGGTGCAGTTCGCCGACTCGCCGGACGTGCGGCACCGGATGGTGTTCCTGCCCGACTACGACATGTCGATGGCCCGATACCTGTACTGGGGCTGCGATGTCTGGCTCAACAACCCGCTGCGGCCCCTGGAAGCGTGTGGCACCTCCGGGATGAAGTCCGCGCTCAACGGTGGGCTGAACCTGTCCATTCGGGACGGGTGGTGGGACGAGCTCTACGACGGGAAGAACGGCTGGGCGATCCCGACCGCCGATGGCGTCGAGAATGATGAACGGCGCGACACCCTGGAGGCCAACGCGCTCTACGAGCTGATCGCCACCCTGGTCGCTCCCCAGTTCTACGACCGTGGGACCGACGGCGTGCCGACCAGCTGGGTGTCCCTGGTGCGCCACACCCTGGCCACCCTGGGTCCACAGGTCCAGGCCAGCCGGATGGTGCAGGAGTACGTGGAACGGCTCTATGCACCCGCTGCCAGCTCGGCCGCGGTGGTGCTGGCCGATTCCTTCGCCGGGGCGCGCGCGCTGGCTGACTACCGCTCGCGGGTCCGGGCCGCCTGGCCTGCCGTGCGGGTCGCGCAGGTGGATATCTCGGGCCTGCCCGACACGCCCGTGCTCGGGTCGGAGATGACCGTCCGCGCCGCTGTCATGTTGGCGGGCCTGCGGCCCGCTGACGTTCACGTTCAGGCCGTGGTCGGCCGGGTGGACGACGGTGACGAGCTACGGGACCCGCTCGTCGTCACCATGGACCCGGTCGAGACCCCCGACTCTGCCGATGGAAGCGCCCAAGGCGCCCGGGCCGATGGAAGCGCCCAAGGCGCCCGGGCCGATGGGGACGCCGAAGGCGCCCGGGCCGATGGGGATGACCGGTTCGAGGCAACCGTGCGCCTTCCGCACGCCGGCCTGCTCGGCTACACCGTGCGGATCCTGCCCTCCCACCCCCTCATGGCCACCCCCGCCGAGTTCGGCCTCCTCCATCTCGCCACTTGAGGGGGTTAGCTGCGAAGATCGTGGTTTGGGTGCGCGGAACGACAGATTGTGTCGTTTCTGGCACTCGAACTGTGATCTTGCCCGGGGTGCAGCAGAAGCTGTCCACAGCGGGGGTGTTGTCCACAGGGCAAGTACGCTGACGCACCGAGCGCCCGCCGACTCCGCGATGCTGCCCGTCGTGTCGATCGAGGAACTTGCAGACTACCGGGACGGGGTGCTCACCCGGGCCGAGGCGGTGCGTGGCGGACTGACGCTCCGGCAAGTGCGGCACCGAGTCCGCGTCGGGCAGTGGACTCAGCTGCACCCGGGGATCTACCTGGTCGGTCAGCGGGAGGCTGATCAGCGAGCCAGCACGCGCGCGGCCGTGGCGTGGGCGGGCCCGGCTGCCGTGGCCAGTGGGCTGACCGCGGCATGGTGGTGGGGACTGCGCGACTGGGCGCCGGGTGCCACCGAAGTCACCGTGCCCCGGACGCGATCCCGCCGCAGCCCTCCGGATGTGGTGTTGCGGCGGCGGGATCTCGAGCCGGCGGACGCGGGTGTGGTTCGGGGGCTGCCGGTGACCGCATTGCCACTCACAGTTCTTGACGCCGCGGCAGCGCTGGGCAGCGACTCCGGGCCACCGCTGGTGGATCGGGCGTTGCAGCGATGGGTGTCCTTCGCCGAGTTGCATGCGGCGTACTGTCGATCATTTGGTCGGCGCGGGTCACCATGGCTGGGTCGGGTGCTTCGGCAGGCGGCGGATCAGGCGTGCTCCCATGCCGAACGGATTTTGCACCGGCTGCTCCGGCGAGCCCAGATCAAGGGCTGGGTGGCCAATCACCGGGTGGTGTTGGCCGGAATCGAGTATCTGATCGACGTCGCTGTTGTGGAGCGCCGGCTGGCCATCGAGGTCGACGGATGGGCCTGGCATTCCGACGTCGATAGGTTTGGCCATGATCGGCGGCGACAGAACGCACTGGTGCTCGCTGGATGGACCGTGCTGCGTTTCACCTGGCACGACCTGGTGTCCCGGCCAGAGGCGGTGGTGGCGCAAATCAAGTTGGCGTTGCGGGGATGATCACGAATTGGGTGCCGTAGGCGACACCAGATGTCGCGCGGGGCACCCAAACCACGATCATGGGGGTCACCACCGGCGCACGGATCCCCGCCGAGTTCCTTCACCTCGCCACCTGAGAACCGCTCAGCGGATGACGGCTTTGGTGCGCATGAGGAACTCGGCGAGGAAGCCGTCGTGGGGGACGCCGGGGCGCATCCAGTACGTCGGGTGGTCACCGATGTAGACGTTGCGGATGGTGGGTTCGTTGACTAGCTGATCGACCAGCTGGTCGTCCTGGGTGATCGCGGTCAGGACCAGCGTGTTGCGCAGCGGAGCGACGCCGTCGGCGGGCGACCACGGCGCTACCCAGACGAGGGGGAAGCCCAGCTCGACACCGGTCTGGGGGGCGCCGGCGTCGTCGACCTGGAACACCGCGGGCCGCAGCACCGCGCTGCCGTCACCGAGATCGTCGACGATGCCACCGCCACCGAGCCGGGCTGTGGTGCCCTGGGCGCGGTGGAGCACCAGCTTCTCCATCGCTGTGGCGGTGGCCAGCGGCTGGACGGGCAGCACAGCCTTGTCGTCCTCCGGTGGCAGGCTGGGGATGGTGGCCAGCCGCTCGGCGATGGCCTCCGCGACCGGGGTGGGGTCGCCGTCGACGAAGACGGCGGTGGTGTTGACGCAGGCGGTGCCACCCTCATTGGCGACCGAGGCAACGACGGTGTCCAGGTGGGAGCGCCAGTCCGAGTCGGCCAGCAGGATCTTCGAGCGACCCGGACCCTGGACCAGCACGGAGGTGGATCCGCCGTACTTGTTGACCACGTCGGCGCCCCCGTAGACCATGGCCAGGTCCGCTCCGCGGATGATGTCACCGGCCACGGCGTGGTCGGTGGGCAGCAGCGCCACCTGATCGTTACCCAGGCCGGCCGCCCGCAGCGCGGTGATCAACCGGTGTGGGGTGAACGGTTCCCGCTGGGAGGGGCGCACGGCCACCCGGTAACCCAGGGCCAGGGCCTCCAGCCAGAGCCCATGCACACCAGGGTGGTTGCCGGAAGCGTGCACGGCGAACACATCGCCACGGCGGGTCCAGACCGCGCGACCGGTACGGGTGGCGGGATCCCGCCACTGGTCCACGGCCCCTACCGGCCGGGCCGCCTGCGTGACGCCGTACGCCTCGGCCGCCGCGTAGGCGATCATCTCGGTGGTGGCTCGGACCACCGAGATCGGTAACCCGGAGACCCGGCTCACCGCGTGCTGGTAGTCCGCGACCGTCAACCCGTTGATCGTCGCGGTGGCAAACGCGCGACCCGCTTGAGTGAGGGCGGCAGCGAGGCGATCCGCCGACATGGTCTCGGCGCTACGCAACGCGGAAATGCTGCGGTGCACGAACAACCGCGGCACCAGGCTCAGCTCCGCGAGCGGCGTTCCGCTGACGTCGGGCACGGCCACCCGGGTGTGCGCGTGGTAGGCGCCGTTGTGTCCTAACGCATCGAGCTGTACTGGGGTCATCAGTAGACCCCCTCGATGACCAGTTCGTTGTCGAAGCTCGCTACCGGGCTGATGTCGGCGACCGAGTCACCGAGTTGCCCAACTGGTGGCTGCACCCGGACAGCCGTGTCGCGCTCGAGGTTGTTCGGCGCCAGCATGCCCTTGCTGACGTGGTTCATCACGACCTGGCCGCGCTCGCCGTAGCCGACGTTCTCACCGGTCCCGGGATCGATGACAGCGAAGGAGATATACGGGGAGAACGGGTCGAAGATGCACGGGTCGTCGTCGGTCAGGTCGATGCGCTCGTACGCGCCGCCCAGGATCATCGTGCTGGCGTAGAAGCCGTGCAGCTGGGCGCCGGGGAATACCTCGGTCCGGAGCAGGTGCCGGGTATCGGCGTCCATGTGCGCCCCGGCCCACTGGAGGACCCGGACCTGCTCGTTGATCAGCGCGGCCAGCTTGTCGTGCTGGGCGAGCCGTTCCAGCAACGGTGGCGTGGTGACGATGACGCCGATGTCCTGGGTCTCGAGCACGGCTTGGGCTTGTCCGATCAGGTGCTCGACGTAGCGTTCGGCGTCCTGGCCCCGTCCCTCGGCGATGCACCGCTTGACCCAGCGCGGATCCATGTCGATCGTGAACACGATCCCGCCCCGCTGGCGCGCCTGCTCACGAGCCCCGGCACCGGCCATGTGCGGCCCGGTGGGCATCACCACCAGCCAGTTGACGTCACGGGGGCAACCGCGGGCCGCCATGTTCCGGGTGCCGAAGGCCAGCCACCGCGTCAGCCAGTCCGCCATGCAGACCACCCGCTTGGGAGCGCCGGTGGTGCCTCCGCTTTCGAACACACCGAACAATGACGCGGCGGGGGACTCGTAGCCCTGGGGGATGAGATCTTCCACCCGGACGTCCCGCATGTCGTTGATGACGTTGGGGAACAGCTTCAGGTCAGCGAAGGTGTGCACATCTTTGCGCGGGTCGAAATCGAGTGTCTTGGCTCGTTCGAGCCAGTACCGGGCGCCGGTCTGCGGGCTGAAGTGCCACCGCATGGCGGCTTCGATCAGCTCCTGGGGATCAGGGACCTCGTCGATCGGGCAGTCGAGAATCGGATCCTGAGACATCCGCGCCTTCCCCACGCTAGACGGACCACCTCCGGTGGCGATCACCGGCCGTGCCAACCCTGGCACACGATGACGGCCCACACGACCGTATTTCGCGCCGCTACCGACGCACTGCGCGGAACACCAGCAGGCTCCGGGCAGGGACGGTGACCCGGGTGCTGGGGCGCCTGGTCCGGGGGTGCGTGGGCGCACCGTCCACGGAGCCGGTGTCCAGTACCGGCTCGTACCGCTCGCCGTACTCCGGACCGGGCAGCGTGCACATGATCGGATTCGCGCCGGCGTGCAGCATCAGCAGCCACGAGTCGGTGGCCGGTGTCGGCGGGTGGGATCGCACGCCGGTGCCGTCGATCCACATGCTCAGCGTCTGCAGGTGGTCATCCCGCCAGTCGGGGAGTTCCATGGGTTGCCCGTCGGGACGCAACCAGACCAGGTCGGAGGTGTCTCTGGGGGTGCTTCGGCCCTCGAAGAACTCCGGCTGGCGCAGCGCGGGCGTGGTGTTTCGCAGCGCGAGCAGCCGGCGGGTGAAGGTGGCGAACATCTCGGCGTCCGGATCACCGGACCAGTCCAGCCATGAGGTCTCGTCGTCGAGCCGGTAGGGGTTGTTGTTGCCGCCCTGGGTGCGCCAGCGTTCGTCACCGGCCAGCAGCATCGGGGTGCCGGTGGACAGCATCAGCGTGGCCAGCAGGTTGCGCGCCTGGCGGCCACGCAGTTTACGCACCGCCCGGTCTGTGGTTTCTCCCTCTGTGCCACAGTTCCAGGAGCGGTTGTCGTCGGTGCCGTCGGCGCCGCCCTCACCGTTGGCGTTGTTGTGCTTGCGGTTGAAGGAGACCAGGTCCCGCAGGGTGAAGCCGTCATGCGCGGTCAGGAAATTGATCGATGCCCACGGCCGGCGGCCGCTCGCCGCGTACAGATCCGAGCTGCCGGCCAGCCGGGAGGCGAGCTCGCTGACGCCGGGAACCCCACGCCAGAAATCCCGGACGACGTCGCGGTAGCGCCCGTTCCATTCGCTGAAGTCCGCGGGGAACCCGCCGACCCGGTAGCCGTCAGCGGTGGCGTCCCACGGCTCGGCGATGAGTTTGCGGGTGCTCAGCAGCGGATCGGCGGCGATGGCGGTCAGCAGCGGTGCTCCCGGGTCGAACGGCCCGCCGCGGGGTCGCCCCAGCACACTGGCCAGATCCAGGCGGAACCCGTCGACGCCCAACTCACCCGCCCAGTACCGCAACGCGTCGGTGACCAGCCGGACCACGGTGAGCGAGCCGGGGTCCAGCGTGTTGCCGCAGCCGGTGAGGTCACGCTGCAGGTAGTAAGCGGGCGCGTCCAGCCCCCGGTAGGCCAGGGTGGGCCCGGTCAGGTCACCTTCGCAGGTGTGGTTGGCCACCACGTCGACGATCACCTCGAGGCCCGCGGCGTGCAGCGCGGCCACCATGGTGCGGAACTCCGCCACCTCATCGCCGGGCACCGCGGCGTAGCCGGGATGCACCGCGAGCAGGGCTAACGGCGAGTAGCCCCAGTAGTTGGGCAACCCAGCACGGATCAGCGACGGTTCGGGGCAGAACGCGGCCACCGGCAGCAGTTCCACGGCGGTGACACCCAGATCGGTGAGGTAGCCGAGCACCGCGGGATGGGCCAGACCCAGGTAGGTGCCGCGGTGCTCGGGCGGCACGGCGGGATGGGTGCGGGTGAAGCCGCGCACGTGCAGCTCGTAGATCACGGTCTGCTCCCACGGCACATCGGGCCGGGTGCCGGTGTCCGGGCCGCCGGGGGCGGTGACCACCGAGACCGGGACGCTGCCCAAGGAGTCGATGTCGCAGCGCGGCCCGGTCGGATAGTCCCGGTAGCCCAGCGCGGCCCGCAGGTCGGTCACGGTGCCCTCGATCCGACGGGTGTACGGATCGACCAACAACTTCGCCGGGTTGCAGGTACGGCCACGCTGGGGATCCCACGGCCCGTAGACCCGGTAGCCGTACCGTTGCCCGGGACCAACGCCACTGAGCAGCCCGTGCCACACGCCGAAGGTGTGTTCACTCAGGGGAACCCGCTGCTCCTCCCCATCGGAGGACAGCAGGCACACCTCGACGGCTTCGGCGATCGAGGACGCCACCGCGAAGCGCACCCCGCCACCTTCGGCGTGCGCTCCGAGCGGAAATGGCCGGCCGACCTGAGGGCGAGTCACAGACAGCTATTCTGCCGACCCGCACAATGACGGGGTGAACGCGCGGCATAGGCAGCTGGCCGGGAGCACCGTACTCGACCTCACCGACCTCGTGGTGCGGATGGACGGCGTGGGCGTCCGGCGCGGCGCCAGCACGTTGCTGGAGCTGGTGGACTGGCAGGTGGAGCTCGACGAGAAGTGGGTCGTGCTGGGGCCCAACGGCGCCGGCAAGACCACCCTGCTCCGGCTGGCCGCGACCGAGCTGCACCCGAGCTACGGGACCGTCCACGTGCTCGGAGAGCGGCTGGGCCGCACCGACGTGTTCGAGCTGCGCCCGCGGATCGGCTTTTCTTCTGCGGCGCTGGCCAGCCGGATCCCCGGTGACGAGGTGGTGTCCGACCTGGTGGTCAGCGCCGGTTACGCGGTGCTTGGCCGGTGGCGGGAACGCTACGAGGGGCTCGACACCGCGCGCGCCGCCGGGCTACTGGCCGCCTTCGGCGTCGAGGCAATGGCCGGGCGGCGTTTCGGCACACTGTCGGAGGGCGAGCGCAAGCGGGTGCTGATCGCCAGGGCGCTGATGACCGATCCGGAGCTGCTGCTGCTCGACGAGCCGGCGGCCGGTCTGGACCTGGGCGGCCGGGAGGATCTGGTGGCCCGGCTGGCCACCCTGGCCGATGATCCGGACTCCCCGGCGACGGTCCTGGTGACCCACCACGTGGAGGAGATCCCGCCGGGCTTCACCCACGCCATGCTGATGCGGGACGGCGTGGTGGTCGCCCAGGGCCTGCTCGAGGCTGTGCTCAACGAGGACAACCTGTCGAAGACCTTCGGTCTGGATCTCGTACTCCGGCGTTCCGGGGCGCGCTACTTCGCCTACCGCCGGTAGCGTTCGTGGTATGGACAGCGGGTTCGTCAGGCTTGAGGTGGACGGCGGAATCGGCACGATCCGGCTGGATCGGCCGCCGATGAACGCCCTGAGCCGGGCCGTGCAGCAGGAGATCCGCTCGGCGGCGCAACAGGCCGCGGACCGCCCCGAGATCCGGGCGGTGATCGTCTACGGTGGTGAGCGGGTGTTCGCGGCCGGCGCCGACATCAAGGAGATGGCGACGATGCCACCTGCCGAGATGGCGACACAGGGCGCGGAGTTCTCGGCCTCGTTCGCCATGGTGGCGGACATCCCGAAGCCGACCGTCGCCGCGATCGCCGGTTTCGCCCTGGGTGGTGGCTGCGAGCTCGCGCTGTGCTGTGACCGGCGGATCGCCGCGGAGGACGCCAAGATCGGGCAGCCGGAGATCCTGCTCGGGGTCATCCCGGGGGCCGGCGGCACTCAGCGGCTGCCCCGGTTGATCGGTCCGTCCCGAGCCAAGGAACTGATCTATACCGGCCGCTTCGCCGGGGCCGATGAGGCGCTGCGGATCGGCCTGGTCGACGAGGTGGTCGCCCCCGGCGAGGTGTACGCCGCGGCGCGGCGCTGGGCCGGGCAGTTCGTCGCGGGGCCGGCGCTCGCGTTGGCGGCGGCCAAGGCGGCGATCGACGATGGGCTCGACGCCGATCTCAGCAACGGTCTGCGGGTGGAGTCAGACGCCTTCACCGCGCTGGCCCGCACCGAGGACCGGGTGACCGGGATGCGTTCGTTCCTCGACCACGGTCCCGGCAAGGCGACGTTCGTGGGGCGTTGAGCGAGCGCTAGCGTGCTCCGGGTGTCCGGCGGAGTAGACCTCAACTACCACAACCTGATCAACATCTTGCTGCACCACCTGGAGGTGCCAGCCACCGTCATTCCGGGATCGTTGATCCTCGGTGGCGCAGCCTGGTGGCTGGCGTCGCGGCGCGGCTGGGACCGGAGGCCTGCGGTGCTAGCCGGGTGCAGCATGGCGCTGGTACTCGCGCTCACCGTGGTCCGGCCGTTGGGGCATTTCCCCGCTGGCGGTCTCAACCCGCTGGCCTCCCTGCGCCTGTGTACCGTCGGCAGCCTCTCGCTGGCCCACCTCTATGAGCAGCTCAACGTGGCGCTGTTCGTCCCGTTTGCGATATTCGGGACGCTGGCCACCCGCCGTCCGTGGCTCATCGCGGGATCCTGCGCGCTCGTGAGCGGGTTCGCGGAGTACGTGCAGGCCGCCACCGGCGGCGGTGAATGTCAGGTCCGGGACCTGGTGCACAACACCCTGGGTGGGGTGCTGGGGGCACTGTTGGCCGTGGTGGTGCTGCAGCTGCGGGCCCGACGATCGCCTGCCGTTATCGCGGACGTTACCGCCGGCTCGGGTCATCGAGGCTGAGCCAGCCGGCGCCGCGACTGTTACTGCTTTACGGTGAAGCCTTCACGGTAGTTCGACCCAGATCGTGGGATAATTCGAAACACTAGGTGATCGTTTGCCACGATAGGCTGACATCTCGCCGACCACGACCAGGGGCCGGCCGGGAGCGAGCGACATGAGCATCCCATCCGTCGGAGTGGGCGTCGGGCACGCCGACGCCACGATCTCGATCGTGGTCAGCCACGATCCGAGTCGGGACGCACTGCGTGCCTGGGACCGCCTGGTGGACCGCACACCGGGCACCGATGTCACCCAGCTGACCGCCTGGGCACGCTTGCGCGCTCGGGCCGGCTACACACGGTTGTACCTGCTGGCCTTCCAGTCTGGCGAACTCGTCGGAGAACTCGTCGGGGGCGCTCAGATCATGTACCGGCGAGTGCCGGTGCTCGGCGACGTCGGATACCTCCCCTACGGTCCGGTGATCTCCACGGCTGCCGCCGATCGGCCAGGGATCTGCCGGGCGCTCTGCGACGGTCTGGCCGCACTGGGCCGGCACCGGTTGCGGATGTTGTTCGTCCAACCGCCCGAAGGCGCCGATGATCTGAGCCGGGAGCTGCTCCGGCGCGGGTTTCGCACCTCGTCGGCCGGCATCGCGCCGGCGGGTTCGATCCGGATCGACCTCACCGCCACGGAGGACGAGATCCGCCGGCGTTTCGCTCGGCGGCTTCGCTCCTGGCCGAAGAAATGGGCGGCCCGCGGGGTCACCGTTCGCCTGGGGGACAGCCGGGACATTGCGCTGCTCGCCTCGTTGATGACCCACTCGGCGCATTACCAGAATTACCAGCCGCTGCCGCTGGCCTACCTCGAGGCGATGTATTGGGAGCTGGCGGCGACCGGGCAGGCGGCGTTGTTCGTGGGCGAGGTCCGGGGCCAACCCGTTGCCGCGGACCTGGTGACCGGGTGCGGTGTGATGCTCCGGGGCCGGTTGGCGGGATTCGACCGCACCGGTGAGGCGGGCCGACTCAGCGTTCCGGCCGCCGTCCGATGGGAGATCATCCGGTGGGCGAAGGCTCGCGGCTACCGGTGGTACGACTTCGGCGGACTCAACGAAGGGGCGTTGCAGGATCTGCTGGCCGGCCAGTGCCACCACAGCGACAGTTGGCCGAGCGCCGATCAGGCCAAAGTGGCGTTCGGCGGTGGGCCCTACCGGTATCCGGGTGCCGTCGAAATGATCAACTCGGTGTCCCTGCGAACCGCTTACGACCTCTCGCGACGATGGCCCGGCGGCCGCCGCATGGTTGCCCGAGCGACCCGGAGACTTCGGGGGGCCGCGGCGTAGCTCGATCAGTGCAGGTTTTGCAGCCGGGCCAGGATCGTCGCGTTGATCGAGGTCAGGTCGGCATCGCAGGCCACCTGCACGGCGCGGTGCGGTGCGTGCAGATCGCGCTCGGCCACTACCGCACCGCGGTCGCCCCCGTGGTCGCAGACCACCTCCAGGGACATCGGAGTCGTGGCAAGGGTGCCCGGTGCGGCGGCTTCCAGCACGGCCACTGCGTCGTGCAGCGCCACCGGGCCGGGGCGGAGCTTGCCAACGGCGTGCACGATGCCAGCCAGGGCGGCACAGCGCGGGCCGGCCGCCGCCAGCTCGGTGAGCCAGGTGTCCTCGAGGGCGGCGCGCCGGGTCAGATCCAGTGGTACCAGGGTGATCGGCACGTCCTCCTCGACGAGCACCCGGCGGGCCGCCTCAGGATCCGAGCCGATGTTGAACTCTGTTCTCGTGAATTGGGTTTTCGTGAATTGGGCTCTCGAGAATTGGGCGCTGGTGCCGCTGAGGTCACCACCCATGGTCACGATGCGCGCGATGCGGGGTTTCACCTCGGGATGCACGGCGAGCAGCAGCGCGATGTTGGTCAGCGGACCGATGGCCACCAACGTCACCGGGACGACCGCGCCACGTAGCAGCGTGGCCATCAGGGTCACGGCGCCGAGCGGATTGATCGGCCCGCTCGGTGCTGGTAACAGATCAGCCTGCCCGCCGAGGCCGTCCGCGCCATGCCAGTACACGTCGCGTTGTCGTCTCGGGTAAGCCAGTGGCCGGGCGGCGCCGGTGGCCACTGGTAGCTGCCCGAGCCCGGCCAGGGCCCGCAGCCGCAGCGCGTTGGTCGTGGTCACATCGACGCTGGCATTGCCGAACACCGTGGTCACCGCGAGCAGCTGCACCTCCGGGCTGGTGGCGGCCAGCATCAGCGCTACTGCGTCGTCCACGCCCGGGTCGGTGTCGATGATCATCGGAACGGTCACTGAGCCAGCACCTCGTCGATCTCGGCGGCGGTGGGCAGGGACGGTTGGGCACCGGGCCGGGTGGCCGCCAGCGCGCCCGCGGCGCAGGCCCGGACGAGCAGGTCGGCGTCGGGCAGCCCGTGCAACAGACCCGCAACCGCAGCGCCGATGAACGCGTCACCGGCACCGGTACCGTCCACGGCACTGACCGGCGGGGGTGCCGCGGTCGCCACCTGCGAGCCGTAACGCAGCAGCACCGCCCCGCGCGGCCCGTCGGTGATCGCGACGGCTCGGGCGGCGAGCAAACCGGGCAAGGCGGCGTATTCGACCCGGTTGACCACCACCAGGTCGGCGCGTTCCAGCACCTCCGGTGATACCGGGCGGGCAGGGGCCGCGTTGAGCACGAACAACCCCGTGGCGTACCGGGCGGCAGCGGTGACGGCGTGGTCAGGCACCTCTAGCACGGTGAGCACCGCATCGGCTCCGGCCACGTCCTCGGCGTCCACGTGCAGGGCGGCGTTCGCGCCGGGAACCACGACAATCGTGGTCTCGCCTGCGGCATCGACGGTGATCAAAGCTAGACCAGTCGGCTCGGCCACCCGCTGCAGCCGGGCCAGGCCAACGTTCTCGCGACAGAGCAGCTCCAGCGCGGTATCGGCGTCGGGATCGGTGCCCACCGCGGCCACCAGCCGGACCGGCAGTCCACACCGCCGGACGGCCAGTGCCTGGTTGGCCCCCTTACCGCCTGGGACGCGGGTCAAGCGGGTCGCGGTCAGGGTCTCGCCGACGTCAGGTAGCCGGGGCAGTGCAGCTACCAGATCGAGGTTGACGCTACCCACCACGGTTACCTTCATGGGCCGGTACCAGCACTACGCGGGAGGGCCGCGGCGATCTCGGCGATCTCAGCTGGGGTGCCCGCCATCAGGGTGGCGGCGTGCGCGCTGATGACCTCGATCGGCCAGTCCCACCAGGCTGCCCGCTGGAGCAGCTCGACCTCCGCGTCGGAGTACCGTCGCTTGATCAGCTGGGCGGGGTTGCCGCCGACCACGGTATAGGGCGCGACGTCACGGGTGACCACGGCTGCGGTGCCGATGATCGCGCCGTCGCCGATCGTGACACCGGGTAGCACTGTCATATCTCGGCCGAACCAGACGTCGTTGCCGACGACGGTGTCACCCTTGCTGATTCGGTGCGTCTGGAAGGTCTCCAACGTCTCGTCCCGCCAACGACCGGGGAAGATCGTGAAGGGAAAGGTCGAAGGCCCGCCGGAGAGGTGGTTGGCGGCGGACATGACGAAGCGCGCCCCGGCCGCGATCGCGCAGAAGCGGCCGATCAATAACCGCTCCGGGCCGAAGCCGTAGAGAACGCGCTCGGCTTCGAAGCTTCCGGTGTCCTGGGAGGCGTCGTAATAGGTGAACTCACCGACCTCGACCTTCTCCGAGGTGACGGTGGGTCGCACGAACACGCAGTAGCGCTGGTGGTCAGGCAGCGGGTAGGGATTGGTGGGGTCGGGGACGCTCAACGATCCTCCAGCGCATGGTGGTGTGGGAACAACTCCCGCCGGTGTCTCGCTGCGCCGCCGGGGGCAGATAGGCCAGGTCAGCACCCCAGCAAGGCTAGCTCGCGAGGCTTCGCCGCTGACCCGCGTGGCCGGGGATCATCTTGATCAGTAATGCGGTGAGTCTGAGGTCGCCGAACCTCCAGAGCCCCGGCTATCCGAACCAAGATCGCTATCCTGGAAGATTGAGCCGCGCTCAGCGCGGCTCAATCTTCCGAAACGGTGATCATGGACAACCGACGGCCCGATTGTCGCTGACCGACTCGACCCTGGGAAGCTTCCGCAGGGGACTCATCCGCCGAGACACTGCGGATCGCGCTGGCCGGAGCGCGGGATGCACGCCCTCTGGCGCCGCAAGGATCCGCCGTCAAGGTGACCACTAACGGTTTGACGCACCGTAGAACCCTGAATCAGGTGACGCCGAGTCGCCATGAGTACCCTAATCGGGGGCAAATCAGTTCAGTCGATCAGCAGCAGCCGGGCACGAGTACTCTTCGGAGCGCTCTATCAGCGCTGACAGGGCAGGACACATCCTCCGATGCCCTGAACGCAACGCGCGGGAGGCACCGTGGCGACCAAGAATTCGAACGCGATTCTGCGCAGAATCCGTTCGTCGGTGGTGACGCTGAGCCAGCAAAGTCCGGCTGCCATCCCACCCGATGTGCACGATCTCATCCAGGCCGTCAAGGACCTCGACAGCCACCTGTCCTGGGGCGGGACGCTACCCGACGACTGGGGTGGTGCGCCGTCCGCGGCGTCCACCACCCAGGTCCACGAAACGGCCCGGGCCCACCCAACGGTGGCGCACCCAGCGCCGGGTCACGACCCTCATCCCGTGGAAGACATCATGCGCCGCATGTGATGGCCGCAGCGGCGCCGGCCCGCTACCGTCTTCAGGAATGCTGGCCCCAACGCCACCATCGTGCATGGTGCTGCACTGCGCCGATTACTCAGAAGATCCGCGGAATGTGCTGCCGATAGACGGCGGCGAGGGGGCCTGTCCCGTTCCCGTGTGCGCCACCCACAAGAGCCGGATCGACCAGGACGAACCGTGGCTGTGGGTGCCGTGGAACCGGCTGAAGGGTGCGGGCTCCGACATGACGCAGGGTTGCATCCTGATGGGCGAGGAGTTGGCCGGCTTTGGGCTCATCGTCGACGCCGACGTCCGGGTGAGTACCAGTTTGGTATTCAGTGCCGACCTCGCTGAGGGCCGGCAGACGACCACGATGACGATCGACGGCCGGCTGTTCGGGGCCAATCAGCAAGTCTCCCTCGAGCTCATCCTCCAGCCGGAGGCAATGGCGCTCATCAAGGAGGCGATGCGTTTTCTCCGGCCATAGGGCCTATGGACTCAGCGTGATGGACTCAGGATCCTGAACTCAGCCCAGCAGCTCGGACAGCGTCACCAGCTGGTATCCGCGATCCCGTAGGCCGGTGATGATGCTGGGTAGCGCGTCAGCGGTCCGTGGGGCGTTGGCTTCGGTGATGTGCAGGACGACAATTCCACCGTTGTGCGCTTGTCGCAGTACATTGCTGATGATGGCGGCCGCGTCGTTGTTGAACGGATCACCGCCGACGATGTCGTATTGGATCACTGTGCAGTGGGCCGGGCTGATCGCCCGCAGGGCGTTCGCGTCGTAGCAGCCACCCGGGAATCGGAAATACCGAGTCTGCCGGCCTGCGAAGGGCGCGAGGACCTGGAACGAGTGCTCGACGTCCTGGGCCATCTGCTCGGTGGGCATGGTTCCCAGGCCATAACAATGCGGGGTGAAGCCACGATGTGCGTAGGAATGGCTGGCGAGCTCAAAACCAGGATCGGCGGCGATCCTGCGGGTGAGGTCGGGATAACGCTCGACCCATTTGCCGGCCAGGAAGAACGTCGCGGGTGTGGCGCTGCGCTGCAACTCGTCAATCACCGCGACATTGGCGTAGGACTTGACCTGTCCATTGTCCAGCTTTCGGAGCATGGCGTCGGTCATGTTGGAGTCGAAGGTCAGAGCGATTCGGGGCGACCCGGCCGGGCCGTGGCTGACCACCGATCCGGCCGATGACGGGTGCGGCCGGTCCGCCGGCAGCAGGACCGCGGCAGCAATGCACGTCAGCGCGGCCACCAATCGTGGCAGGGCAGGTCCGGTCAGCACCATCCGGTTAGCTTGCCACTGAACCCAGTGAGGGCCATCACCCTGCGGTAGGCGCAAGAGCTACTCGCCGGTAACGTTGTGGGTATGAACATCGTGGTTCTGATCAAACAGGTGCCCGACACCTGGTCAGAGCGAAAGCTGGCCGATGACGACCACACTCTTGATCGGGGCGCGGCGGACGTCGTCCTCGATGAGATCAACGAGCGCGCGGTCGAGGAGGCGCTCATGATCAAAGAAGCGGGAGGCGGTGACGTCACCGTCGTCACCATGGGTCCGCCGCGAGCAACCGACGCCATCCGCAAGGCGCTGTCGATGGGAGCGGACAAGGCGGTGCACCTGTCCGATGAGGACCTGCACGGGTCGTGCGCAGTTGCCACCGCCAGGGCGCTGGCCAAGGTCATCGACACGCTGGGCGACGTCGATCTCATCATTGCCGGCAACGAAGCCACCGACGGCACCGTGGGCGCCATCCCGGCGATGGTCGCCGAGGTCCTCGGGCTTCCCGAGCTGACCCACGCCCGCAAGGTGACCGTCGAGGGACGCACCGTGACCGTGGAGCGGGAGACCGACGACGGAGTCACCGTCCTGCGGGCCGATCTTCCCGCTGTGATCAGCGTGAACGAGAAGATCAACGAACCCCGTTACCCGTCGTTCAAGGGCATCATGGCCGCCAAGAAGAAGCCGGTGAGCACGGTGACGCTGGCCGATGTGGGCCTCGAGCGCGGTGCCGTCGGACTCGCCAACGCCACCTCCACGGTGATCGAGTCCACGCCGCGCCCGCCGCGCGAGGCTGGGCAGGTCGTCACCGACGAGGGAGACGGCGCGGCTGCGCTGGCCCAGTATCTCATCGGCCAGAAGCTGATCTGAGGAGAACGTCATGGCAGAGGTCCTGGTCCTCGTGGAGCATTCGGGCGGCGAGGTCAAGAAGGTCACCAACGAACTGCTCACGGCGGCCGCGAAGCTGGGCGAGCCGTCGGCGGTCCTGGTCGGCGTGCCTGGCACCGCGGGCAAGCTCGCCGGCCGGCTGGCGGCCTACGGTGCGGCGAAAGTCTACGTTGCGGAGTCCGATCAGGTGGATCTGTACCTCACCGCGCCCGCCGTCGGAGTGCTCGCGGCACTGGTGGCATCGGTGCAGCCGGCCGCGGTACTGATCGCCGCCTCGCCGGACGGCAAGGAAATCGCCGGCAAGCTCGCCGTGCGCACCGGCTCGGGCCTGCTCTCCGACGCCGTCGAGCTGGCCGAGGACGGCACCGCCACGCATTCGGTGTTCGGCGGTTCCTATCTCGCCAAGTCCAAGGCCACCACGCCGGTCGCGGTGATCACGGTCCGGGCCGGCGCGATCGAGCCGGTCGAGGCCCCGGGCGCGGCGCTCGAGCAGGCCGTCGAGGTTCCCGTGGTGAGCGCCAGCAGGACAGCGAAGATCATCGAGCGGCAGTCTGTCAAGGGTGGTGACCGGCCGGAGCTCACCGAGGCCGGCGTGGTCGTCTCCGGCGGTCGCGGCGTCGGCTCGGCGGAGGCCTTCGGCGTCGTCGAGAAGCTCGCCGACGCGCTCGGTGCCGCGGTCGGGGCATCCCGCGCGGCGGTCGACTCCGGCTACTACCCGCACCAGTTCCAGGTCGGGCAGACCGGCAAGACGGTCTCCCCGCAACTCTACGTGGCGCTGGGCATCTCCGGGGCGATCCAGCACCGGGCCGGCATGCAGACCTCCAAGACCATCGTCGCGGTCAACAAGGACTCCGAGGCGCCGATCTTCGAGATCGCCGACTTCGGTGTGGTGGGCGACCTGTTCACGATCGCCCCGAAGCTCGCCGAGATCGTCACCAACCGCAAGGGCTGAACAGACCCTTGCGTACTGGGGTAAACACTGTCAGCTACCGGAGATTCATAGACATTCCATAGATCCGTCACATTGGTGTTCCTCGCGCAACGTGCTGACCCGGTACACCCAGCGTCATGAGCACAACGCCACTGTTGGTGACCACGCCTGCCTCCACCGGCTCCGCTGGCTACACGCTGCTGGTGGCTCAGCAGCAGGCCGACGTCCGCGCCGCCCAGCGCCTGCGTCACCGGGTGTTCGCCGGCGAGATGGGCGCTGTACTGCACACCCCCGAGCCCGGCTTGGATGTCGATGACTACGACGTTCACTGCGACCACCTGGTGGTGCGGCACGACTCGACTGGCGAGATCGTCGGCACCTACCGGATGCTGTCCCCCGAGGGCGCCCGGCGGGCCGGGGGGTTGTACTGCGAGACCGAGTTCCTGCTTCCCACGCAGTGGGGCCTGCGCGATAGCGTCGTGGAAACCGGCCGCTCCTGCGTGCACCCGGACCACCGCACCGGGGCCGTGGTGAACCTGATCTGGGCAGGGATCGCGCGATACCTGCTGCTCACCGGTTACCAATGGCTGGTGGGCTGCGCGTCGGTGCCACTGTGTACCGCCGACGCCCCGGAGGGCGCGCTCGCCTACAGCGTCTGGAACACCGTGCGCACCAGGTACCTCGCGCCGGAGCGGTACCAGGCATTGCCGCACCGGCCGTGGCAGGCCGACCCGGCGTCGCGGCCCCAGCCCGCGAGCCTGCCTCCGCTGCTGCGCGGCTACCTGCGGCTGGGCGCGTGGGTGTGCGGGCCACCTGCGCACGACCCGGACTTCGGCGTCGCCGACTTCTTGGTGTTACTGGCCCTGGACCGGGTGGATCCCCGTTACCTGCGCCATTTTCTCGGCCACACGGTGGACCATTTAGAGGGCCATCCGGGGGACCATTCAGGGGGCCAGGCAAGGAACGTACCGACATGACCGGCCAGCATCCGTGGATGCCGGTGTCGCCCTGCGGCGACGGCTGCCTTCCAACGGCCGAAGCCGTGCCGGCGGTGACGCCGACGCGCCGGCTGCTGCGGCTGCTGGCCACCGCAGCGACGCTGCTGGCCGGCGTGGTGCTCGCTGCCGCGCTGCCGCTGCTCGGTCCAGCGGAGCGGGAGCGGACGCTGCGCGCCTGGTACCGGGCGTTGCTGCGGGCGTTGCGGATCCAGCTGGAGGTCACCGGTGGCGATCGGTTCGCCTCCCCTGCCGTCGGCATCCTGGTGGTCAGCAACCACATGTCCTGGCTCGACCTCATCGTGCTGGGCGCGGTCCAGCCGCTGCGGATGGTGGCCAAGAGCGAGGTCCGGGGTTGGCCGGTAGTCGGCCCGCTGGCCCGCCGGGCGGGAACGATCTTCATCGACCGTGAGCGTCTCTCCACCCTGCCCGCGACGGTCGATGCGGTATCCCGCGCGCTCGCCGGGGGTGCGGCCGTCGGGTTGTTCCCGGAAGGTACTACCTGGTGCGGTCGCGCCACCGGAAAATTCCGGCCGGCGGTGTTTCAGGCCGCCGTCAACACCGCGGCCCCGGTGCGGCCGGTGGCGTTGCGGTACCACCTGGCCGGTGCAGGCGCCACCACGGTGGCCTCCTTCGTCGGCCCCACCACCTTGTGGGAGGCCGTGTTGCGGGTAGCCGGAGTTCACGGCGTGGTGGTCACGGTGCATCTGCTACCGCCGTTGCCTACCGCCGGTCTTGACCGGCGCGCCCTGGCGACCCGCGCCGAGGCCGCCGTCACGACCGTCACGAGACCGACGGTTAGGCTGGGAGGGCGATGACTTATCTTGATCACGCTGCTACCACGCCGATGCTGCCGGAAGCGGTGGCGGCGATGAGCCACGCGCTGTCCACCCTGGGTAACGCCTCCTCCTTGCACGGGTCCGGGCGCCGGGCCCGGCGCACTGTTGAGGAGTGCCGGGAGAGCATCGCGGAGGCGCTGGGCGCCCGCCCGTCCGAAGTGGTGTTCACCGGGGGCGGCACCGAGGGCGACAACCTCGCCGTCAAGGGCCTGTTCTGGCAGCGACGCGCTGCTGACCCGCGCCGCACCCGGGTGCTTGCTTCGGCCATTGAGCATCACGCGGTGCTCGACGCGGTGTCCTGGCTGGCCGACCACGAGGGCGCCGAGGTGGAGTGGCTTGAGGTGGACGGCGCCGGCCGGGTGCATCCCGAGACGCTGCGCGCCGCGCTGACCCGCGACCCGGACTCGGTGGCCCTGGTGACGGTGATGTGGGCGAACAACGAGGTCGGCACGGTGGCGCCGATCCGCGAGCTGGCCGAGCTCACCGCCGGGTACGGGGTGCCGCTGCACACCGATGCGGTCCAGGCGGTGGGTCAGCTGCCGGTGCACTTCGGCCGCTCCGGCACCGCCGCGCTCACCCTGACCGGGCACAAGCTGGGCGGCCCGTACGGGGCCGGCGCCCTGTTGCTGGGCCGGGAGGTGGTGGCCACCCCGCTGCTGCACGGTGGCGGCCAGGAGCGCGATGTGCGATCCGGCACCCTGGACGTCCCGTCGATCGTCGGGCTGGCCACCGCGATCCGGCATGCGGTGGACACCCAGCCGCGAACCGCCGCCGGGCTCACTGAGCTGCGGGACGAACTGGTGGACGGGATCCAGGCCAAGGTGCCCGATGCGGTGCTCAATGGGGATCCGGGCGACGGCGTGATAGGTGGCGGACCCTCCCGGTTGCCGGACAACGCGCACCTCACCTTCCCCGGCTGCGAGGGTGACTCGCTGCTGATGCTGCTCGACGCGCGCGGTATCGAGTGCTCCACGGGTGCGGCGTGCACCGCCGGCGTGGCGCAGCCCTCGCACGTGCTGCTGGCGATGGGTGCCGCTGCGGCCGCGGCGCGCGGCTCGCTCCGGTTCTCGTTCGGGCGTACCTCGACGACCGCGGACGTGGCCGAGGTGCTCGGCGCCATCGAGCCGGTGGTCGCCCGGTCCCGTAGCGCGGCGATCCGGCGGACCAGGGCGTCGTGAGACGCCCGGGTTGGTGAAGGTCCTGGACCGATGAAGATCTTGGCAGCGATGAGCGGTGGGGTCGACTCCTCGGTGGCGGCGGCCCGTGCGGTGGACGCCGGGCACGAGGTGGTGGGGGTGCACCTGGCGTTGTCGGCGCAGCCCGGGACGCTGCGTACGGGCGCCCGCGGGTGCTGCACGAAGGAGGACGCCGCTGACGCGCGCCGGGTCGCCGATGTCCTGGACGTCCCGTTCTATGTCTGGGACTTCGCGCAGCAGTTCAGTGCCGACGTGGTGGACGACTTCGTCGCGGAATACGCCGCGGGCCGCACCCCCAACCCGTGCCTGCGGTGCAACGAACGGATCAAGTTCACCGCGCTGCTCGACCGCGCCCGCGCCCTGGGCTTCGACGCGGTCTGCACCGGTCACTACGCGCGCTTGTCGGGTGATGTGCTGCGCCGGGCCGTGGACCCCGGCAAGGACCAGTCCTACGTGCTGGCCGGTCTCACCGCTGACCAGCTGGCACATGCCCTGTTCCCGGTCGGTGACACCACCAAGGCCGGCATCCGGGCCGAGGCGACCCGCCGCGGCCTGGCCGTCGCCGGCAAGCCGGACAGCCACGACATCTGCTTCATCCCCTCCGGCGACACCCGGGCATTCCTCACCGAGAGGCTGGGGGTCCGGCCTGGTGAGCTCATCGATGGGCCGAGCGGCGAGGTCCTGGGAAGCCATCACGGAGTGCACGGCTTCACAGTCGGCCAGCGCCGTGGATTGGGGTTGGCGCGCCCGGCGCCCGATGGTCTCCCCCGGTTCGTGCTTGGGCTGGAACCGGCGACCGCCACCGTGCGGGTGGGGACCGCTGCGCACCTGGACATCGCCGTGATCGAAGCCGAGCGCCCGGTGTGGGCAACGACCCCGCGCGGTCCCGTTGAGTGCATCGCGCAGGTCCGCGCGCACGGCGGGTGCGCCGGCGCCGTCGCAGAGCCCGTCGGCAACGGCGTGCTGGTGCAGCTGAGGGAACCGCTGCGAGGGGTAGCCCCCGGCCAGGCCGTCGCCTTCTACCACCCCGACCCCGACGGCGACATCGTCCTCGGCAGCGCCACCATCACCGCCACCCGGTAACCCGACATGGAGCCTTATCGGGGCTGATCGGCGATGCCTGACCCCGATAAGGCCCCAGGTCGTGCGGCGTCAGCTGCCATTGGCGCTCTGGCCGGCGCCGCCCATGGCGTTACCGGCGCCGGGGAGGATCTTGTCCACGATCGGGAGCCCTACGCCGATGCCACCAAATTTGTCCGCGCCGTTGGCGCCGGTGCCGCCGTCAGCGCCTTGGGTGAACGTCGACAGGACGGTTCGGGCCGGTAGCAACTCCACGCGCTGCCCGTTCAGCTCGATATTGCTCAGCGTGTCACACATCGGATCCTCCTAGGAAATCCTGGCCCAGGCCGTCCTGGGCACGGAATGCCGCATCAGTGGCAGTACCGACGCGGCATCACATACTGTGCCCAGCAAGGGCCTTCCGTCGCAATTAGTAGTCTCACCTAAGTTGTCGAAGGTAATCACTGAGGACTCAGTTGTCGGTCCCGCTGGAATTGTGACCGTCAGAGCCGGCAGCGCCGTCGGTGCCGGCGTTGCCGGAGGACAGGCCGAGGGTCGTCTTGATGAGGCCGGCGACGGGGTTGTCACCGTTGTTGCTGGTGTTTCCCCGCGGGGCGAAGGTCGACAGGACGGTACGGGCCGGCAACAGCTCCACCTGATGCTCTGCTAGGTGGGTCGGGATATGAGTCATTGAATCCTCCTGGGTACGCCTGGTGGGGGGAGCGCTGGCTGCACACGTCGTCCACGTAGTGCCGGCGCGGCTCACATATCGTGCCGAGTGGCAATCTCCGGTGGCAATTCGTAGTTGCACGTAAATTCAGGGGGTGCACTACCTAGCGGAATTGTTTGTCCGCGACGCGGACGTGGTGGCGGCCGGTCGATTTGATTCGTAGCCGGCGGTCGCATTCTTGGTGGTCTGGAGGTTGACATCCTTGATAGACATCTCCAATGACCGAACTACGACCTTGGCCTGCAGGTGCGGCGACCGGTATCGGCTCGATGCCCGGCGTCGACATCCACGAAGCCGCCCGCACCGTGATCGGCGAGCTACCTGCGCTACCGCACCTGCCCGAGCTGCCCGGCCGGGGCGCCGGTGCCGACCTGGTCGGTCGCACCGCGGCGCTGCTGGTCGACCTCGCCATCGAGCTGGTGCCCTCGGGATACCGGGTCACCGCCCGGCCCGGTCGTGATCACCGTCGAGGCGTCGACCTGCTACGGGGGGACCTGGACGCCCTTGAACAAGCGGTGGACTCCGCCGGAGTCCGGCCGGATGTGATCAAGCTGCAGGCGGCCGGGCCCTGGACGCTGACCGCTGAGGTGGAGCTGCGCACCGGCCACAAGGTACTGACCGACCCCGGCGCGTTGCGGGAGTTCGCGGCGTCGCTGGCAGAGGGGCTGCGGGTGCACGCTGCGGAGGTGTCCCGCCGGATCGGGGCGGCAACCCTGGTGCAGCTCGACGAACCGGGGCTGCCCGCCGTGCTCGCCGGCGGGGTGCCGACCCCGTCGGGATACGGCACGGTGCCCGCAGTTCCCGACAGCGACGCGGCGGACCTGCTGCGCAGCGTGCTCGAGGCGCTGCCGGCGCCGCGGATCGTGCATTGTTGCGCGCCGCGGCCCCCGTTGGCGCTGCTGCGCGAGGCCGGCGCTGACGTGCTGGCCGTCGACGCCGAACTGCTCGCCGGCGCCCCTCGGGCCACCGTCGACGCCCTCGGCGAGGCGTGGGACGCCGGGGCGTCGGTGCTGCTCGGCCTGGTGCCGGCGCTGCAGCCGGCCGCAGCACCCACGCTGGCGGGTCTGGCCCGGCCCGCGCTGGATCTGGTGGACCGGCTCGGCTTCGATCGCCGGTTGCTCGCCGAGCAGTGCCTGCCCACCCCCTCGTGCGGGCTGGCCGGAGCCAGCCCGGCCTGGGCCCGGCAAGCCTTGACCCTGGCCAGGGAACTGGGGCAGGCGTTCGTCGACCCGCCCGACTCCTGGTCGAGGTGAGCCGGAAATCCGGTGGCGCCCGCCGCGGGATCGTGGCGGGATAGGGGCATGACCACACTCAGCCTCAGTGGGCTGTTTCTCGCCCCGGTCGATCCGTCCGATGAGGACGCCATCCGGCAGTGGTACGAGCTGGATTGCGCGGTAGCCAGCGCAGACCACCCCGATGACCCGCCGCCGTGCTGGATCAACGTGCTGGGCAGGTTCCGGCACCCATGGCCCGGCGAGGTGCAGACGGTGTGGTTAGCGCACGTGGCCGGCTCGGTGGTGGGTGGCTGCGCGCTCGACCTCCCGATGCTGGACAACCTGCGCAACGCCCACGGGGGCATTCTGGTGGCGCCGGAACACCGGCGACGCGGTATCGGCCGGGCGCTGTTGGCGCATCTGCGGGCCGAGGCCACCCGGCAGGACCGGATCCGGCTCACCTTCTGGGTGGATCAGCCGCTCGATTCAGCCGCGCCCGACCCTGCAGGGCGATTTGCCGCCGCGTCCGGAGCGGCGCCGGCGCTGGTGCAGACCCTGCGCCGGCTGGACCTCGACACGGTGGACCCGGCTGCGCTGTCCCGGCTCGACGCGCCCGCGCGGGCCCGCTCTGGGGATTACTCGCTGGTCCAGTGGGTGGGTGCCACGCCGTCACAGTGGCTCGATGACGTCGCCTACCTCACCGGCCGGATGTCCATCGATCCCCCGCTGGATGACCTGCAGTGGGACCCGGAGGTCTACGACGCGGCGCGGATACAGGCGCGCGACGCCCGCCGGCTCGCCCGTGGGAATCATCTGGTCGTCACCGCGGCCGAGGACCCGACCGGGCGGTTGATCGCCTTCACCCAGATTATCGGTGACGCCACATCGCGCTGGTTCGCCGGCCAGGAGGACACGATCGTCGCGCCAGAACACCGCGGTCACCGGCTGGGCACGCTGATCAAGGTGGCCAATCTGGCACTGGCCCGGGCACAGCGTCCTGAGCTGCGGGTCATCGACACCTGCAACGCCGATTCCAATCCGTACATGGTCAGCATCAACGAGGCGATGGGGTTCCGGCCACACCGCCGAGCGGTCGATTGGCAGCTCGACCTGTAGCCGGTCTCCGCGTTAAGCCGATCTGACGAATGTCTGGTGCTGGCCCCGGGTGCGGAAGGTGATAACCTCACGCCAGGTTGTGGTCGTGTAGTTCCCCGATCGTTGTGAAGCGTCCGTGGAATGTCTGACTACGGGCTTCGCGCTCCCGTCGGGGATGCCTCCCGTCGGGGCGCGTGGTCCGCGCAACCGCGCGGCTGGCACGGTGCTGGCCGCAGCTTCAGATTCCACAGGGAGAAGCACATGGCACAAGGCGTAGTGAAGTGGTTCAACGCGGAGAAGGGCTTCGGCTTCATCTCCGTCGACGGGGGTGGCCCCGACGTGTTCGTCCACTTCTCCGCCATCCAGGGTGACGGCTACCGCACCTTGGACGAGAACCAGCGCGTGGAGTTCGAGTCGAGCCAGGGTCCCAAGGGTCCGCAGGCCGACTCGGTTCGCGCTCTCTAACAGCGATCCACCCGCTGCCCCGTACCGATCCCGGTGCGGGGCAGCGTGCTGTAGGGGGCGCACAGTGTCGGTGCTCGCGGCTAGTCTGCCTTGCGTGATGGAGGACGACCTGCGCGCAGGATCGAGCACGACGACCGAACTGCCCCCCGCAGTGCGGGCCGAGCACGGCGAGCTCGTCGAATCCGTGCGTGGGCACCAGTTCCGCTACTACGTGCTGGACGCCCCCACCGTCTCCGACGCCGAGTTCGACCTGCAGTTCCGCCGGCTCCAGGAGCTGGAGCAACAGTGGCCCGCGCTGCTGACACCGGACTCTCCCACGCAGCTGGTCGGCGGCGGCTTCAGCACCGAGTTCGCCGCGCACGATCACCTTGAGCGGATGCTCAGCCTGGACAACGCCTTCGACACCGATGCACTGCGGGCCTGGGCCGATCGGGTCGCCCGCGAGGTGGGCGCCGATGTGCACTACCTGGCCGAGCTGAAGATCGACGGACTGGCGGTGAACCTGCTCTACGAGCACGGGCGCCTGGTCCGCGGCTTGACCCGGGGTGATGGTCGCACCGGCGAGGACGTCACCCTCAACCTGCGCACCCTGCATGACATCCCAGACCGGCTGAGTCCATCGGCGGATTACCCAGTGCCGGAGCTACTCGAGGTGCGTGGCGAGGTGTTCTTCCGGCTCGCCGATTTCGCCGAGCTCAACGCCACACTCGTGGAGGCAGGCAAGCCGGCATTCGCCAACCCGCGCAACTCCGCAGCAGGCTCGCTGCGGCAAAAGGACCCCCGGGTGACCGCGACCCGCCCACTGCGGATGCTCTGCCACGGCCTGGGTCGCCGGCGCGGTTTCGAGCCGTCCCTCCAATCGCAGTCCTATCAGGCGCTGGCGGCTTGGGGGCTGCCGGTCTCCGAGCACACCCGGTTGCTGTCCACGCTCGACGAGCTGGTCGAATACATCGCCTACTGGGGCGAGCATCGCCACGACGTGGCGCACGAGATAGACGGCGTCGTGATCAAGATCGATGAGGTGGCGGCGCAACGCCGGCTGGGCTCCACGTCCCGGGCGCCACGCTGGGCGATCGCCTTCAAGTACCCGCCCGAGGAAGCCACCACCAGGCTGCTGGACATCCGGGTCAACGTCGGGCGCACCGGGCGGGTCACCCCCTTCGCCTTCATGGAGCCGGTCACCGTCGCGGGATCCACGGTGTCGTTGGCGACACTGCACAACGCCGATGAGGTGCGCCGCAAGGGGGTGCTGATCGGGGACACCGTGACGATCCGCAAGGCCGGGGACGTCATCCCGGAGGTACTCGGTCCGGTGGTGGATCTGCGTACTGGGGATGAGCGCGAGTTCGTCATGCCCACGCACTGCCCGGAGTGCGGCACACCACTGCGGCACGAGCGGGACGGCGATATCGACATCCGGTGTCCCAACGCCCGTTCCTGCCCGGCCCAGCTCCGGGAACGGATCTTCCACATGGCCGGGCGGGGTGCCTTCGACATCGAGATGCTCGGTTACGAGGCCGCGGTGGCGTTGCTCGCCGCTGGTGTGGTGCAGGACGAGGGTGATCTGTTCGCGCTCGATGAGTCGAAGCTGCTGGCGGTGGATCTGTTCCGGACCAAGGCGGGGAATCTGTCTGCCAACGGGCACAAGCTGCTGTCCAATCTGGACTCTGCGAGGGATCGCCCACTGTGGAGAGTGCTCGTGGCGCTGTCCATCCGGCACGTCGGTCCTACCGCGGCGCAGGCGCTGGCCCGGGAATTCCGTACGTTGCAAGCGATCGAGACCGCTGACGAGCCGGCGCTGGCCGCAGTCGACGGGGTCGGCCCGACGATCGCCACGGCCGTGGGCGAATGGTTCGCGGTGGACTGGCACCGCGAGCTGGTGGCCAAGTGGCGCGCCGCCGGGGTGCGGATGGCTGAGCCGGTCGACGACTCTGTGGTGCGCCACCTGGACGGGCTGTCCATCGTGGTCACCGGTTCGCTGGACGGTTTCTCCCGGGATGAGGCCGTCGAGGCGATCGCCGTGCGGGGCGGCCGGGCGGCCGGGTCGGTGTCGAAAAAGACCGCGTTCGTGGTCGTCGGCGAGGCACCCGGCTCCAAGTACGACAAGGCCGTGACGCTCAAGGTTCCGGTCCTCGACGAGGCCGGATTCCGGATCCTGCTGAGCGAGGGTCCCGACGCCGCCCGAGCCATGGCGGCATCGCCACCACCGGCAGAGGAAATAGGATAGTTGTATGCGCGAATTGCTTGATGAACTGGCCGAGCAACTCGGGCCGCCGGACGAGGAAATGGTCGCTGAGGCGGTAGCGGAACTGACGGCGCTGGTGCACCGGGTTCCGGCCGCGAACCTGCCGGAGCAGCAGCGTGCCGCCCTACCCTGAGTCCTCGGCTACTGCCCTACGGGTAATGACAGCATCAAGACGTCCAGCAGTGGCGCATCGGGCCAGCCGGGCCTGAGTTGCGCGACCTTGTGCCAGCCCCACCGGGTATATGCCCCGTAGGCGGTGACGTTGTCAGGTCGGACGAGCAGGGTCGCGCGGGTTTCGGACCGGTCCCGGAGTAGTTCGTCGTGCAGGGCGTGGGCAATACCGCGTCCGATCCAGTTCCGCCGCACCATGACTTCCGACAGGGCGAAGGTTCTTGTGCCGTCCTCGACGGTGAAGCCTGGCTCGGGTTCGACAAGGAGGCCTCGCCACCAGGCTGAGGTCGGCGTGAGCGCCCATCCCCAGGTCTGGCCGACCGGTTCTCCGTTGAGGTAGCCGATAACCAGGTCGAAGCCGTCACGGGAGGTGTAGGCATCGAACCGGATCATGGCTGCTTCGGCGGATTCGAACGCGCCGCCCGATGCCATCTGCTCGGCGTAGGCGTCGCAGTATACGATCTCGACGGTGTCCCGCTGGACCCGGGCACCGGCGGTGTCGAAACGCTGGAATGACAGATCGCTGGGCAGGCTAGCCACTTCAGCGGTGTCCTCTCGTTCGCCGGTCAGCTGGCCAGCGAGCGGGTGGCCGTGTCGTACAACACACAGAACTCCTCGTCGCCGACCTCGTCCGCAGCCTCTCGCAGCCCCTGAAGCCGCGCGAATGGCCGTGCGGAGCTCATGCTCCCCGCGGTCAACGCGGGGATGATCGAGCGACCCAAGGTGAGCGCCTGCGTGCGATCTCCCGCATCCAGCACGGCGCCGGCCAGCGCTGCCTCCCAGCAGGCCCGGTTGCGGGGAGTGAGCCGCTCATCGTCGATAACACTGCCATAGAGTCCGATCGATCGATCGGGGAAGCCCAGTCGCATCAGCCCACTGGCCTCGTGCCCGGTGATCTCCGCTTCGATGACGAAGCCGCACCACGGTGGATCGGCGGGATGCGGCCCGCGGTCGAGTTCCCGGCGGGCCTGGGTGATCGCCGCTCGGAACCCGGCGACATCGCCGAGTTGGCCGTATGCCGCCGCCTGGCGCAGCGCGATCAGGGCATGCAACCGTGGCGAGGGCTGGTGCTTGGCGGTGTTCTCGGCGAGTTGGGCCAGCCGAAGGCCTTCCCGGGCGAGGGCCGGGCGGGTTGCCGTCCGGGCCAGGTAGGTGTTTTGCATCGACATGTTCGACCATAAGAGGGTCTGCAGCTCGATGTCGCCGCTGCTGGCGGCCAGCAGTTGCGCCTCGCCGTACAGCCGCCGGGCGAGTCGATGGTCGCCGTGATCGAACGCGGCCCAACCAGCTTCGTTACCCAGCGCGCTGGCCACTGTCAGCAGTTGCCGGCCAACCGTTTCAGGGTAGTCGGACTCGTCGACCATCCGGTGAGCCCGGGTGAATTGATGCAGTGCCTGCCGCAGTATCGCCCCGCCGCCCAGGATCTGATCGCGGCTCCGCAACTGTTCCACCGTCGCCTGCAGGTAGCGGACATGCGCAGGGTCAATCCGGGCAGGCACCTGGACGGAGGGGATGGCGGCCGAGGCCACCAGCCCTGCCGTCATCCCGGTGAACTGCCGGCGGTCCACGGCACCTCCCAGCGCAGCGACGTCCTGGTCTGTTCCCAGGGTCGCATCCTCCCGCCCCAGCAGCACCGGCAACAGGGCCTCGCGGGGCATGTCGACCGCATCGGCGAAGGCCAACAGCTTCCGGATGTCGAACAGGGTGTCGCGCTGCCCATTCTCGATCAGCGAGACCGTGGACTGCGACCAGCCATCGACGAGGTTGCCGAGCTCACCTTGCGACAGCCCGGCGACCGCGCGCAGGATCGCGACGGCGGCGGCCGGGTCCAGCCGTGCCCAGGCCTGACGCATCGGCTTGGAGTCCCAGAGCCAGGCCGGCGCAATGCCTGCCGTCTCACGGGCCGCTCGTTCGCAGGCCGCGCACAGTGGGTCCGGGTTGTAGCGGGACAGATTCGTGGCCTTGCAGGCCGGACAGATCCGCGTGCCCGAGCCGGTCATCTACCGAGCCTTTCGCCGGGTTCTTACGTCGTCAACACCCGCCTCGTCGTCCCACGAGCGGAAGGCTACAAGCAGCGCGCTGCAACCTAGCCCAGACGGTAGTCATCCGCTATGACAATCTGTCATTGGGTTCCGCTGACCCGCAATTATGCGACGACACTTGGTGGAGCCCAGCACTCGGGCGATCAGTTCGCGTGACTTCTGACTCGCCTCATATGTCATTCAAGAATTCTCGCGGCTGCTCGAGGTAGAGACTGGCAATAGGAAGCACGGTACATCGAGACGATCGTGGTCGCCACCATGCACCCGGCGCCCGACAATACTGGCACCGTCCCTTGTCGTCGACCTGGTGCCTCGTCATCAACTTCAGGCACAGCAATGCCAACCGCACGCACTCCTCGCGTGGTGCCCGGTCGGCCATGGCAACGGTGTGTTCCAGTCGTTCCCGCAGCACCCGGTGTCGCACCTGGTACACGGTGGTCACAGATCCCGGTAAGGGACCGTGCCCACGCCGGCATTTTCCTGGCCGTCGGAGGCGATGGCGAACTCTCCGTCAATCACCTGCCCCACACGCATCGCTCGTGCCTGTAACCGCCGTGCCATCGCCTCGAGCCGCTCAGCGAACGCGTAATGCTCTTCGGCGGTGGCGCTCTCGTCCATGATCCGCATGGCCAGCGGCACCACGGCGGTGTTGAGTCGACCCAGATCGACCAGCAGCAACCGGTCCTCCCGGATCACGAGTGCGCCCTGTAGTCGCGTGGGCAGCGCAGTCCTATCCGGGGGATGCCGATACGCGGTAGTACCGGTCCGGCCACGCGATCGCCATCGCGCTGGTGCACGGACTCTCCTTCGGGTCGATGAGACGTGATCCGGTCCTTCGTAGCGTGGATGATCACTGGCTCTTCGCCAATATCGCGTAGTGCTCGCTGGTCAGCGGAGGGTTATGACAGGCTGTCCTAGCTGCGCGCAGTCTGGTAGCGGACGGCCGAGTTGGCCGGCGTGCCCGCTCGGTTATCACGGCCCGGTGGGTCACAATGGTCTATGTGAACAGTCCGGTCGACGCAGCCCGGCTGACGACATCGAGGCGATCGCCCGTGGAATCCGGCCAATCGCCGAGTCGGACAGTCGGGTGCAGTTTGTCTACCTTTATGGATCGCGGGCTCGCGGTGATGCCCGGCCAGGCAGCGACATCGACCTGGCGGTGTCGTTAAGTCCGAGAGGTGATTTGCTCGACGACGCCCGGCTGCACGACCAGCTTGCGGCGGCGCTCGATCGCGACGATGTGGATCTTCTCATCGTAGACAGAGCACCGTTGTGGTTGCAGTTTCGGGTGGTTGCAGGTGCGGTCTTGTTCAGCCGGGATGAGCAAGCGTGGATCGCTTTCCGGGAGCGCGTGGAGAAGGCCTTCCTCGATTTCCGGCCGTACCACGACAGTTATCTGGCAGCCGTCCGAGAGCACGCGCGGCACGGGGTGCTGAATACCAAGCTGACCCGCGCAATTTCGGCAGTGGTGAACGATTCCTCCAGTGGCGATTGAAACCGTGCTTAGTGTAGGCCACCACATCATCGCGACTGCCGGCCTCGACCAACCAACAACCTACGCTGAGATCTTCCGCGTGCCAGGCAAAGAAGGCGTGCTCGACGCTGAGTTCGCTGCCATGCTTGAACCGATGGCCCGCATGCGGAACCAGCTAGTCCACCACTAGCTTGAATGGGTAGTTTGGGATTCCCGGGGGATCAGCGGATGAAGCCGATATCGGTGTAGATCGGATCGGAAACGCCGAATGCCCCGACGTTCGCGGCGCCGTTACGGACTCCCCAGACGTCCGGGCGCTGGTAGAGCAGCAGGGAGTGCCCGGACCGCCAGATATTCTGATCGATCTGATTGGCCAGCTGGATCTTGCGAGCCGGGTCGAACTCGCGGCTGGCCTGCTCGAAGAGGTTGTTGATGGTGTCGTTGCCGATCCCGCCGAAGTTCTGCTGGACATCGCCCCTGGTGCCGTAAATCGAGCTCGTGGACGTGACCGGGAAGGGCACCGCTATCCAGGCGAAATGGCAGATATCGAAATCTCCGATAATGATGTGCTTGTTGAAGAACTCATTCGACGGTACCGGGGTGATGTCGACCTTCACCCCGACCTCGCCGAGGAACTGCTGCACCTGGCGGGCTTCCTGCTCGGCCGCCGGTGTCTCGGTCGGGATCACGTCCCGGAGCACCAGTTGCTGGCCGTTCTTGCTCCGGATGCCCTGGCCCTGCCTGGTCCAACCCAATGAGTCGAGCATCCTGGATGCCGCCGCCGGATCGTAGGACACGATCTGGGAGTTGTCCTGGTACCCGTCCTCGCCCTGGACGTAGATGTGGTTACCCAGCGGCTTGGCGCCCGGCACGATCCGGCCGATCAATGCCTGCGCGATGGCCTGCCGGTTAATGGCTTTCTGGATCGCGATGCGCAGCTGCTGATCGGCGACGATGCTGCCCGGGTGCCCGTTGAACGTGATGTGCCGGAAATTGGGTGCCAGCGCCTTACGCACCGTCACACCGGGCGCCCGGAGTGCCCGGGTGTAGGCGTTCACATCGTTGCCCACGTCGACGAGATCGGTCTCGTTGTTGGCGAGTGAGTCGAACTGCGCCACGCGCGGGATGGAGCGGAAGATTATCCGGTCCAATCGAGGTTTCGGTCCCCACCATTTCTCATCGCGCACCATCGTGATCGTCTTGGCCGTCCGGTCGATCTGCTCCACCCTGAACGGGCCCGCGGTCACTGGGAGTCCTTGCGTCCAGCCGGTGTTGAACACCGCCGGATTCGTGTTGGTGGAGGCCGGGTACAGCGGGTCGAAGATGGTCTGCCAGTCGGAGAAGGGCGTCGCGAAGGTCACCACAGCCTGCTTGTCGGAACTCCCGCGCTCCACCGACGCGACGTCTTTGTAACCGGTGCTGGTGGAGAGGAGAAATTCCTTGTTCCTGCCGTTCATGGCCTGCCACTGGGCGCGGAAGTCCTGCCAGGTTATCGGTGTGCCGTCGCTCCAGGTGGCCTCATTACGCAGGGTGTAGGTCACCACTTCCGGGTTGGTGCTGGTGAGCGTGGCCGAGACGAGGTAGTTCTCATTCATCTTCACCGTGCCGTCGGGCTGGGCGAGCCACAGATGTGGGATGGCGCTGTAGACGACACGAATGTTGTTGAACTCCGACCCGTCGACCTGGTTGTAGTTGAAGTTGACCGGGAGCAGGTCCAGGGCCCACCGGAAGGTGCCGCCCTCGCGCAGCGCCTGGGCCGGCATCGCCCCGATGTCGACGGTGCCCAGCGGTGGCGGGCCCCCAGCCGCGCTGCCTCCACCGCCACCGCAGCTCACCAGTACCAGCGTCAGCGCCGCGACCAGCACCCCCAGCAGGCGTTGCCTCATCCACGGATCCCTTCGATGATCGTTTCCTGGCCAGTCACAGCACCGCGTGCGCCTGCGCGTAATGGCATGCCGACTCGTGTCCGGCGTGATCCAGCGCCTCGCCCCGTTGCTGCCGGGCAGGCTCCTCCTGCTCGCAGCGGGACTGATGCTCGGGGGGCAGCGCGGAGTAGCGGAAGCAGCGGGTGCGGAACCGGCAGCCCGAGGGCACATCGGCCGGGCTGGGCAGATCACCGGTCAGCAGGATCCGTTCCCGGGCGCGTTCCTTGGCCGGGTCGGGGATCGGTATCGCGGAGAGCAGCGCCTGGGTGTACGGGTGCTGTGGCGCGCGGTACACCGCGTCCACCGGCCCGATCTCGACGATTCTGCCGAGATACATCACGGCGACCCGGTCGGCGATGTGCCGCACCACGGCGAGGTCGTGAGCCACGAACAACAGTGCCAGGCCGAGCCGGCTCTGGAGCTCCGCGAGCAGGTTGAGCACACCGGCCTGGATCGAGACGTCCAGCGCGGAGACCGGTTCGTCGAGCACGAGGACCTTGGGTTCCAAGGCCAGCGCCCGGGCGATGCCGATGCGCTGGCGCTGGCCGCCGGAGAATTCCGCGGGGTAGCGGCCGGCATGCTCGGGACGCAGCCCCACCATCGTCAGCAACTCGGGGACCCTCCGCCCGATCTCTGCCGGCGGCACCCTATGGGCACTCAGCGGCTCGGCGAGCAGGTCGAACACCGGCAGCCGGGGGTCCAGCGAGGCGATCGGGTCCTGGAACACCACCTGCAGGTCCCGGCGCAGCTGCATCCGCCGCCGCCGATCCAGCGCGGCCACGTCGGTGCCGAGCACCTCGATCCGCCCCTGGGCTGGTGCGGCGAGGTTAAGGATCTCCATCAGGGTGCTGGTCTTGCCGCAGCCGGACTCGCCGACCAGCCCGAGGGTCTCCTGCTCATGCAGTTCGAAGGAGATGTCGTCCACCGCCCGCACCGTGCCCACCTGCCGCCGCAAGATGGTCCCCTTGCGCACCGGGTAATGCCGCACCAGATGCTCCACCCGCAGGACAGCTGGTGACGGGGAAACGGTGCTATGGCACTCACTGCCGCTCACGAGTGGCGCAGTCGCCGCCTCGCCGCTTCGGTGGCAGGCGCACAGATGACCCTCAGACACCGGCGCGAGATCTGGCTCGGCGCTGTGGCACTGCTCGATCACCAGGGGGCATCGCGGGGCGAACGGGCAGCCGGTGCCCAGCTCCCCCAGCGAAGGGGGCTGACCCTCGATCGGCACGAGCATCCCTCGCTCGGTATCCACCCGGGGGATCGAGGCGAGCAGACCCCTGGTGTAGGGCATCCCCGGGCGGTGGAAGACGTCCTCCACTGTCCCGGTCTCCACGGTGCGCCCGGCGTACATCACCTGCACCCGGTCGGTGAACCCGGCGACCACCCCGAGGTCGTGGGTGATGAGCACGATCGCGGCGCCGGTCACCTCCCGTGCGGTGGCCAGCACCGCCAGCACCTGGGCCTGCACGGTGACATCCAGCGCGGTGGTGGGCTCGTCGGCGATGATCAGATCCGGGTCGTTGGCGATGGCCATGGCGATCACGACCCGTTGCCGCATGCCACCGGAGAACTCGTGCGGGAAGCTGTTCGCGCGTTGCGCCGGATTCGGGATGCCCACCAGGTCGAGCAGCTCGACGGCGCGGGCCCCGGCCGCGCGCCGGGACAGTGCGCCGTGCACCAGCAGCGCCTCGGCTACCTGATCACCCACCGTGTACACCGGCGTCAGCGCCGAGAGCGGGTCCTGGAAAACCATGGCAATGCGCTTGCCGCGGATCTGGGACAGCTCGGTGTCCGAGCGCCCCAGCAGCTCCTGGCCCTGGAACCGGATTGAGCCGCTGACCTGAGCTTGCGGCGGCAGCAGCCCCATCACGGCCAGCGAGGACACCGACTTCCCGGAGCCCGACTCGCCCACGATCCCCAGCACCTCGCCAGCCCGGACCTGGTAGCTCAAGGAGCGCACAGCGCTGACCCGGCCCCCCTCCGAGGGGAAGGAGACGGTCAGGTCGCTGACGGACAGCACCGGCTGGGTCATCGCTTCAGTCCACTGAAGCGCCGCCGGCTGCCGCGGATGGCGTTCGGGTCGAGCGCGTCGCGTAACCCGTCGCCGACGAAGTTCACTGACAGCACCGTGAGCGCCAGCAGGCCCCCGGAAAACATGAACAGCCAGGGGAAGGTGAGCGCGGAGTTCGTGCCGCCGGCGATCAGGGTGCCGAGCGAGACGTCCGGGGGCTGCACCCCGAAGCCGAAGTAGCTCAGCCCGGTCTCGGTCAGGATCGCGCTCCCGACCGTGATCGTGGCGTCGATGATCAGCAGCGAGGCCATGTTCGGCACGATGTGCCGGGTGATGATCCGCCATGGGGGCACCCCCATGAACCTGGCCGCCAGTACGAATTCACGCTCCCGCAGCGACAGGGTCAGGCCGCGCACGATCCGAGCGGTGATCATCCAGGAGAAGGCGGCCAGCAGCACGACCAGGATCAGCCAGGTCTTGCCCCGAAACGCGGGGGACAGGATCGCGATGATCAGGAAACTGGGGATCACCAGCAGCAGGTCCACACCCCACATCAGGACCCGGTCCACCCACCCGCCGAAGTACCCGGCGGCGGTTCCGACCGTGGCCGCGATCGCGGTCGAGATGACTCCCACCAGCAGCCCGATCGTCAATGATTTCTGCAGGCCGCGCAGGGTCTGGGCGAACACATCCTCACCGATCTGGCTGGTCCCGAACCAATGCTGCGCCGAGGGGGGCGCCAGGTAGGCGTTGGGGTCCTGCTCGGTGTAGCCCCACGGGCTCAGCAGCGGACCCAGGAACGCCAGCGTGTACAGCAGCACGACGCAGACCAGCCCGATGACCGAGAGCCGGTGGCGCAGGAAGCGGCGCCACACCAACCGGCCTCGGTTGGCTGCCCCGGTCAGCGGCTCCACCGGGGCTCCGGGCAACGCCGCGGTGTTTAACGGGTCAGTGATTGACGCCGACACCGGCCACCTCCTCTACAGCCTGATCCGGGGGTCGAGTACGGCATAAAGCACGTCGGAAAGCCAACCGCAGAACAGCACCACAACGGCCACGAACAGGGTCACGGTCGCGACGATGTTGGTGTCGTTCTGCTCGATGCCGTAGACGAACCAGTCACCCATCCCGTACCAGCTGAAGATCCGCTCGGTGAAGACACTGCTGGTAACCAGCAGTCCGAACCCGAAGGTGAACAGCGTGGCGATCGGGATCAGCGCGGTGCGCAACCCGTGCTTGAACAAGGCCCGGCGCCGGGTCAGCCCCTTGGCCTGTGCGGTGCGCAGGAAGTCGCTGCCCAGCACATCGAGCATGGCGCTGCGCTGGTACCGGCTGTACAGCGCGATCTGCAGCAGCGCGATGGCCAGCGTCGGCAACACCAGATGCAACAGCCGATCACCCAGGGCGGCCCACCAGCCACCTTGAAACCCGGGGGTGAACTCGCCGGTGAAGTACAGCACGGTGGTCCCGGTGGCCTCATTGAGCTTCAACCCGCCGAACTTCAGCAGCGTGGCGATCAGGAACGGCGGCGCGGACAGCGCGAGGAAGGCGAACAGCGTCGCGGTGTAGTCGCTGGGCCGGTACTGCCGCACGGCGCTGGCGACGCCGAGCAGCACGCCTCCCAGGATGCCCACCACGGCACCCAGGGTGAACAGCCGCAAGCTGACGCCGATCCGGCTGGTGAGCTCCTCAGCGACGGGGTGTCCGGTGATTGTCGAACCGAAATCGCCACGCAGCGCGCCACCCATCCATGCGACAAACCGGCTGGGGATTGGCTCATCCAGCCGCAGCTCCGCCCGCTTGGCCTCGATCACCGACGCCGGTGGCCGCGGGTTGCGACCCTCCAACTGGCCCAGTGGTGAGAAGCTCAACGATCCCAGCGCGAACGCCATGAACGTCGCGACCAGGCACAGCGCGACGTAGTTGGCCAGACGCCGCGCCAGAAATCCCGTCATCGAGTGCCCATCGTTTCAGGTCAGAGATCCGCGCACGGTACACGGGCGCGTGTCAAGAAGTGTTAACCGATGACGGTGAGCAGGAACGAGTGGGCGTAGTGTCACCGGGCCATGGGATGTCTGAGGCGATCACGGGGACGGCGTGCGGTCGCGCTTGTCGCAGGTCTCACCATGGTGTTGGCGGCCTGCGGTGGCGTCGGCGGGGCGGGCGGGGGTGGTCAAAGCCAGACCGGGACAGCGTTCGCGACCTGCGACGCGAACCCGAACACCTGCAACTCCGCTGAGCCCGCCAAATTGAAGCAAGGTGGCCAGCTCAGCTACGTGATCGAGAAGAACATCGCGAACTGGAACCTGCTCTCCAGCGAGGGCAACGTGCAGGAGACCGGCTGGGTGCTCGCTGGCCTGCTGCCGCGATCGTTCATCACCCTGCCCGACCTCACCGTGGCGATGAACAACGATCTGCTCGACTCGGTGAAAGTGACCAGCACCGACCCGGAAACGATCGTCTACAAGATCAAGCCGAGCGCGGTGTGGTCGGATGGGACGCCGATCACCGCTGATGACTTCATCTACAACTGGAAGGTCCAGAACGGGCGGGACTGCCCGAACTGCACTCCGGCCACCACCACCGGATATGACCAGATCAAGTCGGTGGTCGGCGCCGACAACGGCAAAACGGTCACCGCGACGTTCTCCAAGCCCTTCACCGACTGGAAACAGAACTGGGGGAGCAGCTCGCCGATATACCCCGCGCACATCGCCACCCAGCACGGGAATATCTCCACGCCACAAGGGCTGGCCGCGTCTTACACGTGGTTCGGGCAAAACGTCCCGATGTACTCGGGCGGGCCGTTCCTGATCGACAACTTCACGAACAACGAGTCGGTCACGTTGGTGCCCAACCCCAAGTGGTACGGCCTGCGCCCGAAGCTCGACCGGGTGATCTACCGGATCATCACCGATGCGCGCCAGGAGCCGACCGCGCTGCAGAACCGTGAGGTCCAGGTTATCTACCCGCAGCCGCAGGTCGACCAGGTGCAACAGATCCGCAGGATCCCCGGCGTCTCATCCTTCGTGGGACTGGGACTGGCCTGGGAGCACTTCGATCTCAACCTGGCCAACAATTACCTCGCCGACCCCGCGCTGCGCACCGCCATGTTCACCGTGGTCGACCGGCAGGCCATCATCGATAAGACCGTGGGTCAATTCACCAACAAGGTCAAACCGCTGAACAATCACAATTTCATGCCGCAGGAGAGCGGCTACGAAGATGTGGTGAGCAGTACCGGCCAGGGTTCTGGCAACCTGGCGAAAGCCAAACAGATCCTCAGCGCCGCCGGTTACCGGATCGACGGGGAGCAGCTCAAAACCCCCCTCGGAAGGACGGTGCCACCGATGCGCATTCGTTACACCGTCGGGAACCAGGTCCGCCAGGTCGAGTGTGAACTGTTCGCCCAGCAGGTCAAGGCCCTGGGAATCACCGTCCAGGTGGTGCCTACCGACGACCTCGGGGCCACCACGACCCGGGGGGACTACGACATCGTCGTCTTCGCCTGGGTCGCCACGCCGTTCCCCTACGCCAACGCGACCCAGACCTGGGTCACCGGCCAGGGCAGCAACTTCGGCCGCTACAGCAACCCCGACGTCGACCGGCTGATCGCCGGCGCCGCGAGCTCCACGGACGAGGCGCTGGCCAAGGAGACCCTCAACCAGGCGGATCGCCGGCTGACCAACGACGCCTACGTACTGCCGCTCTACCAGAAGCCGACCTTCGTCGCGCTGTACGACAACGTCGCCAACGTGCGCAACAACTCCTCGCTGGACGGCCCCCAGTACAACATCGAACAGTGGGCCCTGCGCACCACCGGCTGACCCACACCCACTCCGGCCAGACCGGGCCGCCATGGTGTCGCCGAGTTCGACAC
>JBOHFK010000008.1:0-85797 GCA_050699635.1 Pseudonocardiaceae bacterium
GATCTATCTCATCGGCCGGCCTCAATGGGGTCCGGCCACAAGGGCCGGAATCAGGGCTCGCTGGAAAACGGGCCCGTGACCTGCGACTATAGCGGCCCTCGCGAGAGGTGGCTGCAGGCCCCCGCGACACGCCGTGAGCCCCGACGCGAGATGGCGGCAAAAGCGGTGCTGACCTGCACGCGAGCGGTCCTGGCGTGTCGCGGTGGTACCGGACCGCTCGCGGATCATCAGACGATCTGCGGGCCAGCGGCCGGCAGGCGGCGGGGTCGGCCCAGGGTGCGGACCGAGGCGGCCGCGTGCAGCGGGCCGAGATCGATCTGGACGACGCTGTCCTCCCCCAGGTTCATCACGCCCGTCACCGCCGACTCCAACTCCGCAAGCTCAGCCACCGTGAGGTCACACAGGAACACCGAATACTGCAGGCGCTCACCATGGTCCTCCATTAGGGTGCAGATCCGCCGCAACCGCTTCGGGTCGGCGATGTCGTAGGCCATCAAATACCGGCGGCGAGCCACCACATCACCTCGTCACCATCGGGATGTACTCCGGCAACTCCCCGACCAATACCGCCGCCAGCAGCCGGGCCTGCACGTCAAGCACCCGGCGGTAGCCGATCTGATACTCGAAAACCGGGTGGCGGATCTGAGTATCCAGCCGCCGCTCATATGCCTTCAGCACAGTCCGGCGCCCATCAGGGGTCAGCGACACCGCCCCGGCCCGGCGGATGAAATCCGATGAGGTGATCTCGCTGTTGTTGAGCAGGCTGATCACCACCGAGTCGGCGATCAGCGGCCGGAACTCCTCGGCGAGGTCCAGCGCGAGCGAGGGCCGACCGTAGCGGGACCGGTGGTAGACACCGAGGTACGGATCGAATCCGACACCGAGGGTGACCACGACCAGATCCTTGGTCAGCATCGAGTAGCAGAACGACAGCAGCGCATTGAGCGGGTCACGCGGCGGTCGGCGGTTGCGACCCAGCTGCGAGAACTCAGCGCCGAACCGTTCGCCGGCTCCCACCAGCATGGACGGCAGCGCCCCGAAGTACATCCGCGCCGCGGTGCCCTCGATACCCAGCAGGCTCGAAAAGTTGTCCGCCTCGCGGGCCTGGTCAGCGAGGCGCTTGAGCGCATCGGTCGTGGACGACACGTCACCGCGGGAGTTGCGGCGCAGCAACGTCCGGCAATTCATGATCTTCCCGGCGATCATCCGCTGGGCGAGCCCCGCACCGCCCTGCGCGTGCGCCGCCGTCTGCTGCCGTCGCAGCTCGACGTACTTGGACGGCTGCCCCAGGGCGAATCCCTGTAGCCAGCCGCCGCTGCTCAGCCACAGCACCGGGATCCCCCGGGCGAAGCACTCCCCCAGCGCCTGGGTACTGATCTGCACCCGTCCGAACACCGCCAGCTGCGACACGTCCAGCAGCCGCCACGAGGCGAGCTTCTCCTTCTTCAGGGTCACCTCCAGGCGCCCGCTGCGCACCCCGACGAAGGCGCCGGGTTCGGTAACGTAGACCGGCAGCTGGTCGGGGTCCCGGGGCACCAGCCGGCGTGGTGGCTGCTCGCGGCGGGACAGCAGCGCGTTGGTCTCATCGGGCAGGCACAGCCCGACCAGCGAGCAGCGCGGGCACTTGGGGCTGTCGACCAGCGGTAACGGCGGGAGAGCCCGATCCGCCACCCCCCGCGCGTCGGCGACCATGTCCGCTGCCCAGCTCAGCCGTTCCGGCGTCAACTCCACCCGGACCCGCTGGCGGGTCTCGGCGTACCACAGCTCGGCGTGCTCACATGCGTAACCCTGATCGCGCAGCAACAGCGCCTGCAGGCAGACCTGCACCTCGTCGCTGGGCCACGGTGTCCCGTCGGGTTGCGGTGATCCCTTCTTGTAGTCCACCGGCACGACACTGCCGCCGTCACCCTCGATCAGGTCCAGCTTGGCGATCACCCCGAGACGCTCGGAGCTGATAGTGATCGAACGGGCCCGGCGGAGCTCGCCCTCCTCGGGCAAGGGCGCCGCGCCCGATTCGACATCGACTTTGCGGTGTACCTGCTGGCCCAGCCGGGTGTCGTCATTGTCGGCGAAGCGGGCCTCGACCCACTCCAGATAGAACAGCCGTGGGCAGTAGACGAACTCGTTGACCATCCGGGCCGGCATCAGGTCGGAGTCCACGGCTCAGCGCTCCGGTAGCGACATTGTCACTAATCGAGCCACGTGACACGAAGGATAGTCACCATGGCTTTCCCGTCAGAGAAGGTGTACTGGTCGGAGAAAGTGTACAGAATGATACCCGACCCACCGAAAGTGGTAGTGTAGTTGTCCTTACGCTTGTCGTACTTACCGACCACGTAAGGGTCGCGTTCTAAGTCACCCACCCTGGCGTCGAACGCGGTGCGCATCGAGCGAGGTAACTGATCTAGCTGTTCAGTGGCGTAGGTAACATAGCGGACCCGGTACCGAGCCATCGAACCTCTTCCACCTCGCTTATCAACGGCCCTCATCGGCGAACACCGATTCGTCGCCCGCCTTGACCCGCTTCAGATCGTCGGCCACACCGTGGAGTATCTCGGGGTTGAGACACATCACGGCCCGCACCCACCAGGTGTGCTGCACCAGCGTAAGCACCGGTTCCAAATCAAGAGTTTCCGCGGCACGCGCAAGGGCGTCGCGGTACTCCGCTTCGAACTCCTCTCGCTGTGCGGGGTCCAGTACATTCCGGATCGCCGCTGGGGTCTTCTCCACCCACCGCGAGTACGCGGCAACCGGTACGGGCGACGCGGGCATCGTAGCGGGCGACGGTTCAGGGGTGGTCATGCTGCCTCCATCGGCCGGTCGGGGTCGGAAAACCGGAGCGCGCGCACGTCAGATCAGGCCAACAGCGCTGGCGCACAAGGTGACGCGCCTCAATGGGGTCCGGCCACAAGGACCGGAATGAGGGCTTGCTGACATAGCGCCCTGGTGGAGGCAGGCTACCGGACGAACTCGTTGAGCATCCGCCCCCGCCGCAGGTCTTAATCCCCGGCTCAGCGCTCCGGGACGAACAGCCCGAGACCGAAGTGGCTCAGATGTCCCAACACCAGCGGACCGCACGTGGGCTCAGCGAGCTCGATCCGCAGGAACGCCGAGACGCGAGTGGCCTGACCCTGCCGGGTGTCGCGACGCATGCGGGCTGACGGGCGGTACCGCCGCCACGACTGCCACTGTTCATCCAGCAGCAGCGTCACCGCGCGCAGTACCGGCGAGCTGCGGTTGCGCAGCTCGGTGGCAACCTCGGTACGGAGGTAGTCCGACTGGCCGGCGTGGCGCTTGGGGTAGCGCGGCGGGGTGAACGGCGTCACCGACCGCCAGACGCTGGCTGGCTGCTGTGCCACCAACTCGGGTGCGACGTGGGCAAGGGCACCGATCCCGGCGACTCGAATGGTCAGCCGCCAGTCCGGGTTCGCCGGCGTGTAGAGCCGATCGACGGTGGTCAGTGCCTTCAGCTCGTCCTCGGGCAGCCCGTTGGGTGTCCAGACCACCAGGCCGGTGAGCCTACGATCGGTGGTCAACGGCAGGTAATGCGCATGCCCGTGCCCCTCCATGGCGTCGCCACCGGCCGTGCGGCCGCCCAGCTGTGTGTTGGTACGCTCCTCGGGTAACCGGCCCAGCTTGCTGAGCGCACCCAGGCGCAACAGATCGGTGTAGATCAGCGAATCGGTCTGCGGCGGCAGCCCGGCTTGCAGCACGCTGAACCGCACCGCGGTTACCGGCTCAGCTCGACGGCGTGGCTGCGAGCGGCGCTGGGGAGGTGGACGGTCACGTTGGTAGGCCACCAGATGCGTCCCGGCAGGGAACAGTAGACCGCCCTTGCGGACGTCGACGGGCCGGGCGAGCAGCGAGTCGAGCTGCAACGGAAGTTCCGGGGCCAGCACCGAGGTCACTACCGCGTTCTCGGCTACTGAGTCGGCCACATCCAGGGGTATCCAGGTGTCGTGCGGCCCGGGAGCCCACTCGGCGGGCAGCGAACCCTCGCACCCGCTGTCCGCCCGGCCGAAGTACGGAATCGCGCCAGCGAGCCTCGCCAGCGCGACCTGCTGATCCGGGGTCAGCTCGACGGGCCAGTGCACCCCGAGCTCGGCGTCACGCTCGAACACGGCGAATGCATCGAGGGTGCGGTCGGTGCTGGAGGCGCCGCTGCGGTGCACGGTATCCGGGTAGTAGTGGCGGGTGTGCGACACCGAATGCCGGGGGACGTGGAATGTCGGTGGTACGGCTAACGCCGCCAGCAGCCCGTGCACCGTGTCCTCATCGAGCTGCGGGACTCGGGTGCGCCACACCGCATACAGCGCGCGCAGCAGCCGCCACGGCGAGGGCGGCAGATCCACCGCCCCCTCGTTGACGTGCCTGCCCCACGGGGTGGCGCTATATCGCCCCCACGGAAACCGCAGCACCAGAGTTGGCACCTCAGCCCCTCCCGAGCAACACCGATGCGCCCCCGAAGCTCCCGTAGCCGCCTTGGTCCGACCTCCGGATCGGGGCTTGCATCACCTGGAGGACACCCCGTGCACGAAGCTGATCAGGTGACAGCCGCCGATCTTTTCCTACGACCGCGGCATCACCCACCAGGGACCAGGTGGTGTCCCGTTCCAGTGGAACCGTCCACAGCGGCCAGCGAAGCGCACTTCGCTTCCACGCCTTTTCGCATCCGCTTGTCTTGAGGGACGCCGGCAGGCCGTAATTTCCGGTGACCGCGCAGGTGGGAAAGAACACCAGACCGAGGAAAGCTAACCAGTCGGCACCCGGCACGCCGAGACGCTTCTCGCTGGATGGGTTGATCGCCCGCACCGCGTAGATGCGCTCTCCCTGCGAACTCCAAGACAACGTCGGCAGCGGGCTGTCTTCCCGCCATGGACCGAATATCGCCTCTTGAATCCGCTCGGCATCAAGCCGCCCCGCTAACTCCCGCGCCATCACAAGGAACTTCTGCTGCCCGGCGGTAAAGTGCAGATGGGTCGGCTTACCATTTCCCTTGCCGTCCACCGGGCCTTCGGCGAGCAAGGCGCAGAAGAGATCCGCGTCGGCGCGCGCGTCGCCGAGGGTGCCGACGACCTCTTTCGCCCACTCGCGGTGTACCTCGGGCGACGGCTTCACATCGTCGAGCCGATCATCCACCGGCCCGTGTAACACGATGCTGTGCTGCCAGCGGGCCCGATCCACATCGACTAACTCGACCAACTCGTCTTCGTCCGCCGCCCCCCGGAAAACCGGGACCGGAACCAGGTCAGCGGTCCAGCGCACGGTCGGTTCCCGCCCAGCCCGGGACAAAACGTCCAGTACCCCCAGCGCGGCGAGGAATCCGAGCGGGTTCGTCCCGTCCAACGCTGGCAGTTCGATCTCGCGAGTCATCCTGCTCGCTCCTCACTGGCCTCGCTCGCCCGGTGGTCGGCGAGCCGCAGCACCGCCTCCAGCCACGCAAGCCCGTACCAGCCGTATCGCCGCACGCACCGCCAGAACCGTTGTGGAACGCCTGAGTCGAGCCCCAGCAGGCCGTGATCACTGCGCGCCTCCAACACCCGGCCGTCGACCTCGGCACGCAGCTGCTCCGGTTCCCCGTCGAAGCACACCGGGACAAACGGGCGGGCATAACCGTGATGGCTGGCGATCAAATGCAGCACAAGGTCCCAATCATTGGCCTGCACCCGCAGTTTCCGGTCATGCTCGACCAGCGCCACTGACGCAAGTTCGTGCCGAGCGCCGCGAGGATAGCGGGAAGCCTCCTCGGCGCTACGCCGCCGCCGGTAGTCGGCGGCCGGAACCACGGACTTGGCCAGCGCGGGGCCACTGACCACATCGCCACCACGCAGGATGAGCTGGAACCTCGGATCGACCTTGCCGAGGTCGTGCAGCCACCCCGCCAGCGCCAGATCCTCGACAATCGCAGGCGGGAAACGACACGCCTTGCCCAGGCGTCGCGCCCAGTGTTCGACGTCGCCCAGATGCTGTTTGAGCGACACCTCTATGCCAAGGAACGAACTGGTCGCCGGTTCCGAGTCGGCACCAGCCGATTCGCGGTGGCGTCCCAGCGCTGGGACACGCTGACGGGATCGGACAACGAGCATCTCGACCGGACCTTGGCTGCCCTGCCGCGGAACTATCTCTACTCGATCTATCGTCCTAGCACCCTTCGCCAGCGCTGTCACGACCTCATCGAGCAGCTCCAACTCGGGGCACTTCGGGTCGCGGGGTTGGTCGGCTAGTTCCTCGAGCCAGCCACGCACTGTGTCGTGGTCCAGATTGTCGAGATCTGGGTCGAGCGCGGGTGCCGGATACAGCCGAAGAACCGCCCGGGTTCGTTGCCTCGCCTGCACCGCTGTGCCGAGATCGCTGACGGGCACCCGCGCGGCCGGATCCCAGTTGTCCGCCCGGATGCCCCCATAGGTGGCCGGCACCACGAGGGTTGAGCCTGCTCGGATGTCGTTCGTGGTGGTCACTACGGTCGTTTTGTCGATCTTGTCGCCCTGCCAGTGCAGAGCTGGCCGGACCGCTAAGGACGCCTCGCCAGCGGCATCTCCACCATCCGCGGTGTCGAGCGCGGTATCCGACAATGACGGCGCAGCGCCGTCCCCGATCGACAAGTCAGCCAACCAGGCCCGGACAGCGTGCAGCGGGAGTGACATTGCCTCACTGCTACCGGGCGGGCACAGCGACACCAGGGAGACCAACATCCGCGCGGCGTCCGGTACACCCAATGCCTCCGGACGCACATCCGCCCGCCAGACCACATTGACTTCCGGCCTGCCGGATTGCACGCCATGCAGCCAGTGGGCCGGGTCGGGGTCGGCATCGGGCCGGACAGACGTCTGCACCCACCGATCGAGCTGGCTCGGCATGAGTTGGGGGGCGTAACGCGATTCACTGCTCAACTTCCGTCGGGTCTTCGGATCAATTGTGAAAGCGTTGATGCCGAAATTGAGCGGGCGTTCTTGCAGCCAGTTCCAGGTAAGCCGCAGCCGGTCGCCGTAGACAGGGTCCTCCGCTGTGGCGGTGACGTCGGCGGAGGTCGCGAGGATCACGGATGCGGCGGTGCGACCGTTCTCGGTGAAGTCACCGGCTCGGTCTACCCGGCCGAACCGCTGGATCAGGGCGTCCAGTGCGGCGCACTCCGTGACCAGTCCATCAAGATCGATGTCGGCACCGACCTCGACTGCCTGGGTTGCCACCAAAACCAGCGGCTTTGCGCTGTCCTCACGGGTCCGGCCGGTGTACAACCGCTCCCGATACCGCTCCAGCAGCAAGTCACGATCAAGCGGACGCATCCGTCCTGTGAGCAGTACCGTGTCGATCTTCTGCTCGTCCAGCAAACGGTGCACGCAGCAAGCCGTGTCGACGCGGTTGACTACGACACCGACGGTGCGTACGCCAGGACCATTGAGCAGTTTGCGAGCCTCGTCCACAGCCGCCGACGCCAGCTCGGCGTGGTGCTTGGCCTGGTTCGATCCGGGCACCTTGACCAACCGCAGGCGCGCTGGTTTCGACGCGGCCAGGCGTCGGGCCAGTACTGGCTCAAGTAGGTCCTCCTTCCCGAGGCGCAGCACGCGGTCCTCCGGGACGTTCCTGCTCGGGGTGGCGGACAGCTCCACCACCGAAAACCGGTCCGGGAGGAGCACCTTCTGCGGTGGGCGGTAGCGGTGGCGGATGGCGTTCAAGGTTTCCGCGAACGGCCGGGCCAAATGCACCTCGTCGAGGAGGTACAGCACATCGCTGCCGAGCAACCCGGCGTGCACGGGCCGCATTCCGCTGCTCACTCCATAGCCGCGGAACAGCAGCCGCGAACCCACCTGATCCACAGTGGACACGATCACAGTGGGGACATCGGGTCGCCGCGCCCAGTCGGTATCGCGGACGATGCCACCACGCAACTCGGCGTACTCCAAAGGCGGCTGGTCGACATCGAGGGCCGCCAAGCCCAAAGGCGGCTGGTCGACATCGAGGGCCGCCAAGCCCAAAGGCGGCTGGTCGACATCGGGGGCCGTCAAGCTGCGCAGTTTCTGCGCCACCTCAAATAGCACACCCCCGCGCGCCTCCTGGAGCCGTTCGGCAATGTGTTTCGCTCGCTGCGCCGCTTGGTGCACCACGATGCGCCGGTCGACCACGAAGACCATTCGACGGGGCTGGTCCTCGCGCAACGCGAGCAGGAACACGGCGGCGTCCAGCGCAGCGGTCTTCCCCGCACCGGTCGGCAGGTCGAGCAGTTCGGGCCAGATGCCGGTCTCCGCGACACGGCTCACCAATTCCCGTTGCCACGGGAACGGCTCAGGCGGCTTATCGCGGTCGTCCCTCCTGTGCAGTTCGCGGAAGAAATCCGGAAAGTGACCTGCCGTCAGCGAGCCGGTCATTGCTCACTCCCCGGATCCCGCAAGGGCAGGAACAGCCCGTAGCCCAGGTATCGCCCGGCGCCGAGGAGCACCGGCCCCCGCACCCTTTCCCGGAAGGTCAGCGCAATGTGGACGGTCTGCTTCAGTTCCCCGGTCCCAGCGGCCACGAATCGGGGAAATGCTCGACCGCTTCGTGTTCGTCCATTCGTGGCCCGTGGAACAGCGGACATCATGCCAATCGGCGAGATCACCACGTCCACCGGCTCCGGCAGGCCGGTCTGGGCACAGGACCGGGAGACGATCTCGCGCACCTGCTCATCCGACACGTCATGCTGCGTCGGATGGTGCAGCGCGCGGACGAACCGGTCGAGCGCGACCGGTGTCACCGACACCCATTGATGCGCAGGGCGGCACCAGGTCGTTCGACGCAGCGGCATCGGGTGCTCCGACCAGCCGTCCTCCGCCGTGGCGACACGTGGCTTACCGAACGTCACATGCCGATCTCCCAGCCGCACTCTGAGTCCACCGGCCTGCCAGCTCGTCAGCGCGGCCACCAGAGGCTCGTACGGTTGGTCACGGGGTAGGACAAGGGCGACACCGCGCACCGTGCCGCCGGCCCAGCGGTGCCCGACGTCGGGGAGCGGGACGACGGCGACATGCGGGCGGGGCTGCCCATCAAGGAACTTCCCACTGAGGAGACCATCCGCGGTGGGAGGCTGGTGCTCGACAAGCGCATCACGCACAGCGCGTGCCAGCTTCAGCGACCGCGTCACGTGCACGGCGACGTTTTGTTCGCCGGTGTCGGTCCGCATCGGCAGATCGAGCACGATCCAGTCACCCGAATGCAACCCTGCCGGCTCGGGCGTCTGGGGTGCTTCGGGCGGTCCATAGGCGGTCATCGCCATCGGCAGCAGTCGCGGCGAGGTGCCTTGATGCCGGGCGTATTCGCGCTCGAGGCGATCAACCAGACCGACGCCTGGCACCCGCAGCACGGTGCCGCCATTCGAGCGCGGCACCAGGGTCACAGGTTGCTCGCACGCCTCGGCGAGACGGCACGAGACGAGCGTCGAGGAGTGCCCGACCCGGGCCACCCTCGCGAGCAGCCCGTCCAAGGCTGCCCGGGTGCCCGCGTCGGGGTCAGCCGCCGACCAGACAAACCAGACGGTGGGCTGCGCCGGAGTGACCGTCGGGAACGTCCGCGGCTGACGGTTCCGATGATCGGGCAGTACTTCCAGCGCTGCGTCGATCATGCTCATCGATTCGGTGCCGGTGGCGGCGGTCACCCTGCGAAGCGCCTCCCGGTAGGCACCCTCCTCCTTCCGCATCGCGTTCGTTGCCAGATCCGCAACCTTCTGATCCCCCAACCGATGCGCCTGTTGCATCGCCAGCGTTGCCGCAATCCGCGCCGAGTCCTTGGCGTCGACCGACGACCGCAGCGCAGTGGGATCGTTCCCGGGCACATACACCGTGACCACCCGACGACGCGCTAACTCGCTGGCGTCACTGCACGCGAGTCGAGGTGCCCCCTGACCCTCCAACCAGAGCAGGGCCGCACGTTCGGCTGGATCAGGTTGGTCGGCATCCGCCCAGGCCGCGACCAGCGCGGAGAACAACCGGGCTGGGTGCGGCGGCCACTCGGCGCGGCGGCGATTGTTGTACTCGGTCGCTCCGTAACACCCGGTAAGGAGATCGAGCGCGACGGCGAGCATCAGCCGTCGCCCTGCCCGGCAGCTGCGACATCCTGGCTGCGGCGGATCAGCTCGACGAGCCGGTCACTGGGCCGCAACGACATCTCACTGCTGCGCCAACCGAGTTGCAGTGCCGCGACCCGGTCAGCAGCCTCGGCCACCAGCTCAAGCGCCGCAGCGCCATCGATTTCGATTGTCTCGACCGCACCGGCTCGTCCCACGAGATCGAATCTCAGCTTGTCCCGTGGCACCAGGACGCACCTACTACGTAGGTCGAACCCTTGCTCATAACCCAGCACCGTGGCCGCCAGACCGAGCGCGGCAAGCGCGGTACGCGCCGCACCCTCGGCCGCCGCCCGCTGATCGGCCGCAATAGGTTCCCCCGCGGTGGTGGTCGGGAAACAGAGCCGGCGAAGCTGAATGAAAGACAACACCGTCGTCCCGACGATCCGCTCCGCAGTGATACCGCCAGCCTTGGCGTCGATGGACGGAGTGACGTTGCCGTGGTTAAGCAGCGAAGGGCGCCCGGGACGGTCTCCGCCTCGGGCATAGAGCTTGGCCTGATTCTTCTCTTTCACCGCGTCGTGCTCGTCCAGCGTCCAGCCGAGGGCGTCGGCCGACTCGTAGACTGGGCCCGCCTTGATCTCCACACCGACTGGGTCGATCCGCGAAGCTGTCTTCACTCCCCGCTGGACCCCGTGGGCCACGATTTCCGAGGTGAGGGCTCGCTCGTACTTCGCGCCCCGGCCACCCTTCGGACCAGTGGAGTCCCATCCCCCGAAAACCAGCGTGTGCGGGCTGTGATGGAACAGCGCAGACGCGTTGCGACTCGTCGCCTCGGTAATGGCTCTGCCGGTCGGACCATGCCGGAACAGATCGTCCCCATCGAAGCTGTCCCGCAGCAAAGCGTCGAAGATGCGGTGCGGCGCCTCGTAGTCGCTGATGCGATCGATCCCGAACAGACCTCGGCCGGCGAAGTCCACCGACGTGACCGGCGCGCTAAGGCTCCCAGAGCGCACGGCGTCGAGCAGCGCACCCTCTTGGTGGTTAGCCTGCCCCGCAACAGAATGCAACACCGCGCTGACGACCGTGGTCGGCCCATCCGGTCCGGGCACGGTTCGTTCCTCGACCGCGTACCGAGTCTCCGCAGACTCGGACGTGCCATAGGTTGGGGGGAAGATCTTGTCTCCCGGCCCGCCGAGCGGTTCGAGCTCCAGCCGACTACGGAGACCAACGCTGCCTCTCGTAACGGCGTCGTAGAGGCGATCGTAACTCAAGGTCATCGCTGCTCCCATGATCAATAGGTGGGTGGCCACGCCCAGCGGGCTCGCCCGCCGCTTCGCCTCGTGGCGCCGAAACTGGTGGGAGGCTAGCTGAGACCACTGACACCGGGATAACAGCACGATGCCGCCTTGGCCCTCCCAGCATCGCGGAGCGGACCCATTGCGGCATGCAGGTCGGCCAGCCCTCCCGTCGCAGGGATCTACCGGTAGGCGCTACGCCGGTGCCGGATCATTTCGATGGTCACGGTGTGGCTGGCGTCGTCGATTCGGTACAAGACGCGGTACGTCGCCCGGCGGGCCGACCAGATCCCCTCCATCGGCGCATGCAGCAGCTTGCCCACCCGGCGCGGATCCTCCCGCAGCGTCCCGAGGATCAACTCAAGAGCAGCGGCCGCGATCGCCTCTGGCAGCTCCTTACCGATAGCACGCTTCGTCGGCCGGACCAGACAACCCCGTGCGGCTCGTTCACGCGCTCTGCGAACGTCGAGCCTCGAATTCAGCCAGCACATCATCGGTGGCGTAGACCTCGCCTGATGACCGCGACAACTCCGCCTCACGCAGATCCGCAACGGCTTGCGGATCGCTGAGCACTGCCAACGTCTCCTGCAGCGACTCCCACTCAGCCACCGACACCACCATCGCCGCCGGAGTGCCGTTGCGGGTGACCGTTATCTGGCCATGCTGCGACTCGACCTCGGACACCAGCGCTGACAGATGGGCCTTCACCTCGGCGAGCGGTAGAACCTTCATGGTCCGAATTCTAGTCACGAAGACTTGCGACGTCCACTGGCGCAACGGCCGGTGGTGCTCCACCACAGGATGTGGCAACCGGATGAAACCCGTGCTTACCGCCACCGCAGGCACAGCGTCTAACCAACCGATCGCCTATTGGCGGAACAGGAATGCGTACATGGCTCTACTTGCGCTCGGGCCACGCGGATCAGCAAAGGAACCAAGCCAGTAGCCGCCGGACCACGCGTGTGCCAGCCCATCGACGGTCCAGTATTCCTGCACCACCTTGCCAGCCCTGCCTGTCCATCGGCGAACGCGATAAGGATGGCCACCTTGCATCGGTTCGCCGTAGCGGACATCGATCGCCGGCTGGTCGAATTCTGCCGTGAAGTCGCCGTCAGAGGCTAGGCGATTGGTCTCCAACCACTGCCGTACGACCAATTCTCCGTTGTAGGCTATATTGCGCCGATCCTCACTACCGTGAATGACGATTACTGGCATCAATCGAGCCTGATTTCCCATGGCACGGAAAGCTTGCTCGCCCTGACCGACCGGGTCAGGACCTCCTTTTACCAATATCTGGGTTGCATCAGAACCGTTGGTCGCCGCCTTGTATTCCAGACCGGAGTGGACCGCCACCCCGCTGAACAGGTCCGGGTACGTCGCACCCAGGACGACAGCCATGCCGCCGCCGGCGGACATCCCAGCGACATATACCCGGCGTGGATCGATGGTCCACCTCTCGGTGTCGGCCATCACCGCACGCGTGATGCCGGCAATGATCCCGGGCTCACCGGCATCCCGCTCCTGGTGCCCCGGAAGGAACCAGTTCCAGCAATGGTCTCCGTTTCCATCGGTCCAGCATTGATCGAGTTGGTCCCCGGTCGGCTGGTCGGCGGATGCAGTTATCCCCAGCACCTGGATAGTCTGCGCTGGATATACCACCACGATGTTGTGCTCGTCTGCCAGATCGTTCCATTGGGTGGCGATCGCGGAGACGCGGGGAGTCTGCGTACAGCCGTGGAGCATGACCAGCAGCGGTACACTCATGCCCGTTTTGTAACCGGCCGGAGTATACACGTAATACGGGCGCTTTCCGGACCGGCTCGCAAATAAATGGGGTCCATCCCAGACAGCAGTCACCTTTTCTCCTCGTCACTGCCCTGCACCGACGCTAGCAGTCGGGGACCGTCACTGCGACCAGACGGCTTCGATGTCGATGGTGACGCGAAGGGTGCGACCAACGGCAAGCACCCCCGCGAGCAGCGACTGGTTCCAGATCATGCCGAACTGGTCGCGGTCGAGTTGGGTGCTGGCCTCGAATCCAGCACGAATGTCGTCCGCGGGACCGGCCGCCGTACCCAGGTAGGTGATGTCCAGCGTGACGGGTTGGGTCACCGACTTCAGCGTGAGCCGGCCATCGAGTTGCCAGGTGTCCGGGCGGAGCACGGTCAGCCGGTGGCCGGTGTAGCGGATCTGGGGGTAGGCCTGCACGTCCAGGAAATCCGGCGAACGCAGGTGCGCGTCCCGGTCGGGATTATCGGTGTCGATGCTGGCCGCGTCGATGACCACATCGGCTGAACTGTGTTCCAGCGAGTCGGCGACCGTCAGCGTGCCGGCGAACCGGCGGAATCGGCCGTGGACCTTGGCGAAACCCAGGTGGACCGCGGTGGCCGCCACGGTGGAGTGGACGGGATCGATCTGCCAGGTCCCGGGCCTGGGCAGCGCGGTCGCGCCGGCCCGGGAGAGCACCAAACGGCCCAGATCGACCGGTCCGGCACCGTTGACCTGGCCGGTACGGGCTTGCGGATCATGACCGACCGCGGCGGTGATCACGGTGTAGCTGCCAGGGCCCAGCCCGGCCACGGCGAAGTGACCGTCGTGGCCGGCGACAGTGCGGCCGGACTGGGTGCCGGTGGCGTCGACGACGGTGACGATGGCGTGCTCAACCGGCCATCCATCGCGGGTGACCACAGTGCCGGTGATCACCCCGCCGCCCTCACCAGTTGCCATGCTGGTCGACCTCTCGCCGCAGGTGGGCGCCGGCAGTGCCGTTCCCGGCAGCGTCGGCCACGGTGGCAGGCTGCAATGTGATCACGGTTTCGGTGGGCGTGCCGGGGTTGAGGTGCACCTCGGTAGCCACCGGCGGATACCCGGTGGCGATCACGGTGTACGCCCCCGCCTGCAGGTCATCGAAAATGAACTCACCATCGTGATCGGTGATCGCCGAACCGACCACATGACCGTCAGAGTCGAGCAAGGTGGTCAGCGCTTCGGGCACCGGAGCTCCAGCGCTGGCGGTGCGCACGCTGCCCACCAGCTGTGCCCGGGAGGCGACCTCGACGTCGTGGGTGACGTCCCCATAGCCGGGGAGCTCGACGGGGCGCGCTACTGGGTGCACCGCGGTGGCTGCCACCGTCAAAGTGTAGAGACCCTGGACCAGGCCGGAAAAACTGAATCGGCCGTCGGACCCCGTGGTGGTGGTGACCACGACGTCACCACGGATGTCGATCAAAGTGACCACCGCGCCCCCGAGGGGATGCCCGGATCCGGCGCTGTGCACCGTGCCGGACAGGCTGGAGCCTGCTCCCTCCAGCACGAAGTCGTGACGCACCGGCGAATCGGCCACCACGACCAGCGCGATACCGGGCTGGTGTGTCGTCACCGCACAGGTGACCAGATAGCTGCCACCACTGGGCGGACCGAGCTGGTACTGCCCGCCGGCGTCGGACTGGTTGCGGTCCAGTTGCCGGCCGGACAGGTCGGTGAGGGTGAGAGTGGCGCCCGGGAGTGGGGTGTGCCCGCTCTCGCTGATCTGCCCGTAGATCACCGGCCCCGGCCGGTGATCTACGCTGGCCAGGTCGGTCGCCACGACCGGTGGGGTAGGTACAGCTGGCATGGGTACCTCCTCCTTGATGTCCGAAAAGTTCCTTTCCTGCACTCTACTTCCTGTTGGCTCCCCCGCCTCCGCAGCGCGTTCGGCAGCGAGTGCCTCGATGCCGGATTGGGTACGCAACGGAATCTCCCGCAGGAAAAGCATGATCACGAAGGCGACGGACATCACCCCCGCGGCGACGAGAAAGACCTCGTCCATGGCGTCGGAGAAACCCACCAGGAACGGCCTGGCCAGCCTGTGGTCGATGTGCTGCAAGAAGGAGGAGTCCTGCAGTACACCGCCGGCGTTGCCGGACGCCATGGCTCCACCAGACCGGATGGCGCGCACGACGACGTCGTTGGCGGGGTTGGCGCGGACAACCGGGTCGGCGAGTGCAGACTGGAATTCCGGGGTGGGCACGATGGTGCGAAACGCATCGGCGATCTTGTTTCCGGCGGTGGAGAACAGGATCGACAGGAACACCGCGACGCCCATGGTGCCGCCCATCTGCCGGAAGAACGTGGCCGAGGAGGTGGCCACGCCCATGTCACGGGGCGGTACCGCATTCTGCACAGCCATGATCAACGTTTGCAGACAGCCTCCGAGCCCGATCCCGAACACCGCCATGTAGACATCGACCTCGGGCAGGGCGGTATCGACCCCCAGACGGAGGTTCAGCAGCAGGAGCGCAAGGGCCATCAAGGCGGCCCCCACCACGGGGAAGATTTTGTAACGGCCGGTCCGGGAGATCAGCTGCCCGGACACCACGGAGGCAAGGATGATCCCGGACATCAGTGGCAGCAGCAGCAGGCCGGCCTTCGTGGGTGACGCCCCCTTGACGATCTGCAGGTACTGCGGCATGAGGACGAGGCCGCCGAACATCCCCGTGCCGATGATCAGTCCCCCGGCCGATGTCACGCTGAACACGCTGTTGCGGAACAGCTGCAGCGGTATCAACGCATCGCCGCCGATCCATCGCTCGGCCATCACGAACCCGATCAGACCCGCCGCGGCAATCCCGTAACAGGCCACTGCAGCGGCCGAACCCCAGCCCCAATCCCGGCCCTGCTCGGCCACCACGAGAATCGGCACGACCCCGACGATCAGCGCCACCGCACCCGGCCAGTCGATGCGGTGCTTACGTGGAGTGTGCGGGATATTCAGCACTCGCGCGACAACGACCAGCGCGGCCGCGGCGATCGGGACGTTGACCAGGAACACCCACCTCCATCCGGCAATCCCCAGAATCGAGTCGACCCCGGCGAACGCACCGCCGGCCAGCGGCCCGATCACGCTCGCGGCGCCGAACACCGCCAGGAAATAACCCTGGTAGCGGGCCCGCTCCCGCGGCGCCACGATGTCACCGATGATGGCGAATGCCAGCGATATCAGGCCACCGGCACCCAGCCCCTGCACCGCACGGAAGGCCGCCAGCTCATACATCGAGGTGGAGATCGTGCACAGCACCGATCCGACAATGAAGATCGAGATGGCGGCGAGGAAGAACGGCTTGCGCCCATAAAGGTCCGACAGCTTGCCATACAACGGGGTGGAGATCGTCGCAGTGATCAGGTAGGCGGTCGTCGCCCAGGCCTGGAGGTTCAGTCCATGCAGGTCATCGGCGATGGTGCGAATCGCGGTCGACACGATCGTCTGGTCCAGCGCCGCCAGCAGGACACCCAGCATCAACCCGCCGAGGATGGTCTGGATCTGGCGGTGGGTGAAAACTCCGGGCGTCGGCGCCCGCGGGTTGTGGTTGTGGTCGCGCTCCGGCGCCACCGCCACGGCGGAGGTCATGAACAGGGTCCTTCCTGTGTGGCGAGGCCGTGCGCGCCACCGCGACGGTCACCCCAGCCCCGTCAGCAGGACGCACGCCCACACCTGTTGGTTGCGTCATACAAATAATTGTACGGGGCAAGCATGCGCTCCGACCGAGGCCACCCGCAACCAGAATCCGTTGCCCGGCCTCCTGACACCAAAGATCCATGATCGGCCAAGGTTGATGAACTTGAGCAGAGTCTTGGCACGTCACCCGTTGTAGTTGCCTTGGTCAACAGTGCGCACACTGGGTTTGACCAGTAACGTTGGGTGACATGGGCCGATCACTTAAGTGAACGGATTCGGCGCAGTGGGCGGCGGCCGTCTGCCGATCGTAACGGCGGATCCCCAGGTGAGTTCGCCCAAGATCGAATCAGTCAGCGAAGTCGTCATGATCGCGGTTTGTGTGTGAGAAATGACAGATTTTGTCGTTCCACACACACAACCAGCGATCATGGGCCACGCCGGCGCCGCCATGCAGGACCTGCCACGTCAGATGACCGCATTACCGATCAAGGTGACCCGCTCTGCGGACGGAAGATCGACAGCACTACTACGCGGAGAACCAGTCGGCGTCATGACGACCACTGGTTGGTGCGGCAACCTCAGGTATCAGATTTGCAACGCAATCCATCAGCTGAGAGCTCGAGGTTAGTCAGGTAGCGGATACCGGCCTCATCAACGCATTTGTTCCCTTGCAGGAAGGCGGTGTGCCGGGTGCCTTCGAAGGTCAGCAGGCGCGCCTTGATGTCATTGGCGAGATTCACTCCCGCTTGATAAGGCGTCGCCGGATCCTGGGTCGTAGAGATCACCATCACGGTCGGCAGCCCCGGAGTCTTCGGCTGGTGGGGTCCACCGGTGGCAGGCACCGGCCAGAACGCGCAGTTGTCAAGAGCCGGCGACGGTGGTTGCCCATTATCGAGGAATGGAGCGACCTTGCGGTACTGAACGTCGATGTCACGGACCACATTTGGATCCTTGATGGCCGGATCATCGGCACAGTGAACTGCCTGGAAGACGTCCATTTCGGTGGAGTAGCTGCCATCCTGTGAACGTCCATAGTAGATGTCGGCCAAGCGCATCAGGCAGGAAATCTGAGAGTTCAGGGCTTGACAATCAGCATTCAATCGGCCCTGCGCAAGTTGCTGCAGACCGAGATTCAACGTTGGCCAGAGGCTGTTGAGGTACAGCGCCTGAACGGTACCGATCGTGGCGTCGGTGTAGGACATCTTGCGCCCATCGGACACACCGGCCGACTGGTCGATCAGTGGGCGAACCAGAGCCTGATACCTGCTGACGGCCTGACCGCTATCCTTGCCCAGGCCACAATCAGGTTGGCCCACACACCAGGCCACGAAGGCGTCGAAAGCCTTCTGGAATCCTCTGCCCTGATCTATGAGTTCGGAAACTTGATCCTGCGCCGGGTCAACAGCGCCGTCGAGAATCATTGCCCGGACATTCTTGGGGAAGGCCTCGGCGTAACTCGCGCCGATCCGGGTACCATAGGAATAGCCCAAATAGGTCAGCTTCTCGTCACCGAGAGCCGACCGCATGACGTCCATGTCACGGACCACGTCGCGAGTGCCAATATTGGCGAGTACGTCTTTGCCGGTGCGGGTGACGCATCCTTCGTTGTCGGCCTTTTCCTGATTCTCCGTCTTCGCGACCCCGGCCGGCGAGGAGTCGACGTTGAGGTTCATGAGCCGTTCGGCATCGCGTGTTTCCCGGGTCCGGCACAGCACCTGCGGTTCGCTGGCTCCCACTCCGCGTGGGTCGAATCCCACGAAGTCAAGGCGTTGCCCGATGTCGTTGGTCGCGACCTCTTCGGCGAGGCTGGCCGCGGTACTCATACCGGACCCGCCGGGCCCACCTGGGTTGATGACCAAGGAGCCGACGCGATGCGCTTGATCCGACGCGGGTCGCCGGAGCAGGCCGATCTTGATGGCCCGGCCGCCCGGGTTGGCGTAGTCCAGCGGAACGTTGAGGTACGCACACTGGAGGCCGGGGTCGGCATAGGCCGTCTTGTCACGAGGGGTATCAGCGAAAGAGGTGCAGCCGGTCCAGGCCAGATGCTGGCCGTAGAACTGTCCCAGGCCTGCTGGCACCACGCCGGCAGGTGCCCGCTGCGCGGTGTCACCAGGGGCGGACGCGCACGCCAAGGGGAGCGACGCCACCGTGGCGAGCACCAGCCCGATCGACAGCCTCGATCCACGCTTCATCCCAGAATCCTCCGCCTTACCCGCGCTTCGCCGCACAGTAAATGGTCACACCCGCGATGAGCACACCGCAGTGACCACATCGCGCAACCGGACCCCTTCATCGGGTGAGCTTACTCATGGACCCGCCCGAGGACGTTCAACAGGTGGTCTTTGATCTCCGGCCGGCCCGCGGCTACGAGGGTGAACGCCGCCTCCCGGACCAGCCGCTGGGCATGTTGCCCGGCGAGGATCCCGGTGCTGCCCACCGCCACCACCAGTGCACCTGCGCAGCGGTAGGCGTGCTCGGAGGCGGCGGCCCGCGCGGCCGGCATCGTCGACGGCTCGGCGAACCCACCGTCGAGCCGCTGACGGATCGCATGCCCCTCGGTGTCCAGCAGCTCCCCGATTTCTCCTCGGCCTGCCTCGCCGATCAACCTGATGCACCGCCGGGCGATACCCATCGCGAGGCAGCCGTTGAGCCGCGCGTTCATCAGTTGCCTGGCGAGGAAATCGCGGTGCGAGACCTCGGCGATGACCTTCTCGCCCGGCAACACATAGTCGGTGAAGCGCAGCCGGACGGTATTGCTGCCTTGAGCAGCGACCATGCGGAATTCCTCGACGGCGATGCCCGCACCGGCCGCAGCGTCGACCAATCCACTGATGATGGTACCCGCGGACTCCCCCGCCCTGATCGCGGTGTTACGCGCCGAGACCTGCAGCACGTCGACGATGCCCCAGCCGGTGACCAGCGGGGCCGCACCGTTGAGCAGCCAGCCGCCGCCGGTGGCCGTTGCCCACAACCGCGGAGGTTGCGGGATCGCGCCGGCGTAGGCCACCCCGCCGCGCAGCTCCCCCCGGATCGCCGCACCAAAGTATTTGTCCCGCAGTTCCGTGTTCGCCGTGCCGGCGAGGCCACGCACCACACCGTGATGCTGCATCCAGGTGAAGGTCGTGGCGAGGCACCCACTGACCAACGTCTCCAGGATGCCGACCAGCGATGGGATGTCGACCTCGATCCCACCGTGCTCAGGCCCAGCGGCCAAGCCGTAGAAGCCCTCTTCAGCGAGCAGGTCAAAGTGACTGCGCGGGATCATCCCCAGCGCGTCGACCTCAATGGCTGCTGGGAACAGCACCTCCTCCGCGATCGTGTGGGCCCGCTCCAGCATGCTCGCCACCCGAACAACGCTACCCCGCAGCCGCAGTTGGCATCATCGCTGTTCGGAGCCGGGACCCCTCGACGTCGAACGAACCGAACTGCGCCTTAACATCGGCGCGTGCCGATTGACGCCACCGCGCTGCTTGCTCACGCGCACCGCCCAGCTGCCGAGCTCACCCGGCGCGATGTCGCCCGCCTGATCGTCAGCGTGCCCTCGACGGATGCGCTAGCCGCGATGCCGGCGTTGCGCCGCGAGCTGCTCGCGGCTCGCAACCCGTTCTCCGCCAGGTTCTGGGAGTCCGCCGAGGCCGTCCTCAATCAGATCGCCGCCAGCGTAGCCACCGTCGGTGAAGTGCATGGCTGGATCGAGGCAACCGGGACCGAACCGACCGCGATAATCGGGCTGCACGTGTGGGAAGAGGAACCATCGCGCACGCAGCTCGCGCATGAGATGCATGACCTGCTCGTCGCACACCTCGAAGAGCGCCTCGCTGCGGGCGACATCGACCCCGACGAGCTGCTCGCGGACAACCTCGCGGCGCTACAGGATTATCGGGCGCTGCAGGAACGCTGGCTCACCTCGCCGTTACCGGACGGCCGGGTACCCATGACCGAGTTGCTCGACGAAGCGGATGAGGATCTCTTCGCCGAGTGGGACGCCGCTGAGCTGGCCGCCCTCGATGAGCTCCAGGACATCCTGGACGAGGTGGGTGAACGACCCCGCCCGGACTCGGAGCTGGAGACGGCCTGCCGGAGCCTGCGGGTCGCATTGGGGCGCGGGGGGTGGCCAGCCGATCTCCTCCGGGCCGGCGGTGGAGTCGATCCCCGCAACCTGGACCCCGACGACCAGCAGCTGTGGCTCCGGTTGGCCACCGGGGTCATCAACCCGGTGGAAGAGCCACCAGAGGACATCCCGATCGAGGAACTGTCCGCCACCTCTCTCGATCACGAAGAGTGGCTGTGGGCGGTCGAGGCGCTAGCTCGGGGCGGTCCAGGGACTCCCGCGTCCGCCGACGACCTCGCCCGGTTCACCGCAGGTGCCAATGAGGACGGGGACGACATCGACGTGCTGGCCGGATGGTTCAGCCCGGTCGTCGAACAGTGGCAGCTGCTCGGCGCCCTGGACGATCGCGAGCGCCTCACTCCGCTGGGCTGGTGGGGCCTTCCTGAAGCACTCGTCCAGGCGTGGTCCACCGATGCCGATAGTCCCGATTCAGCGGGCTCAGCGGGGCTACGGCGGGTCGAATAGCCCCGCTGAGCCCGCTGAATGCGGGCCGGTGGCCTCAGTAACGCCAGCGGTGGGCGGCTATTACCTCGTCCAGGGGGCGGTCGGCGGCCCAGGCGGCGTCGGATCGGCGTACCGCCAGGAACGCGCCCAGGAGTGGTTCGCCTAGTACTGCGGTGAGGCGCTTGGAGGTGGTGAGTGCCTCCTCCTGCTCAGCCGGTGTGGCCGGCAGCCGGGTGACGCCGTGGGCGGCGCGGGCCTGCTCACTCCACCCACCTGGGTCGGCCTGAATCGGCTCGCCGGGATCGACGCCGTCGCGCAGTCCCGCCACCCCGGCCGCGATGACCGCGGCCAGCGCGAGATAGGGATTGGCGGAGGCATCGGAGACTTTGAGCTCGACATTGGCATGATCGGCGCCGAGCAGCTCCGAGCCGACGACATAGCGCAGCGGCGCCTCGCGGTTCTCCACTCCCCAGAACTGGTAGGCGCCGGCCCAGTAGCCCGGTCGCAGCCGCGCCAGCGACGGCACACTCGGCGCGGTGATCGCGGCCAGGGCACGGAGATCACGCAGCAACCCGCCCAGCCAGCCCGTACCGTCCGGGCCCGGGCCGCGCTGCGCGTCACCGGCCAGCAGGTTGCGCCCGCCGCGCCACACCGAGGTGTGCAGGTGCCAGCCGTTCCCCACGCCCGCCGCGGTGAACAACGGCGCGAAGCAGGCCCGCAGTCCGTTCGCCCTGGCCGCGGCGTGGATGGTCTGGCGAGTCAGCAGCTGCTGATCGGCGGCCGTGATCGGGTCGGACGCGACGATGCTGAGCTCCACCTGAGCGGGACCGTACTCGGCATGCAGCTGATTGACCGGCACGCCGTTGGCGGCCAGATCGGTCAGCAGGTCAGCAACGAACTCGTCCACTTCCAGCAGAGCGTGTGGGCTGTAACAGGGGGCCTGGTAGGCCAGCCGAGGTTCGGCGTCGGAACCGTCGGGGTCGCCAACCTGAGTGAGCACGAATTCCATCTCGTAGCCGGCTTTGATCTCCAATCCCTCGGCGGCGGCCGCCTCGACCTGTGCTTCGAGCACCGCGCGCTGGTCGTAGGGCCACGGCAAGCCATCCACGGTAACCTGCCGACCAGGCGCCCAGGCGAAGGCGGGCTGGCCAGCGAGCCGGGTCAGCCCACTCAGGTCCGGTATCAGCCGGACATCGCCGGAAGGAGTGGACAGACCCTCGTGGGCGAAGGTGATCCCGTCATGAGTGTCGAACACCGCGAACAGCGGGGTGACCCCGACCCCGCGCTTTGCGACCTGCGGAAGCGACTCGACCGGCACCGTCCTGGAGCGTGGTATCCCGTTGTTGTCCGCCCAGGTAATGGTCACCCCGGCGACGCCGTTGGCGGCCAGGTCCTTGGCCAGAGCACCTGCGTCGACCATGTCCGTCCTCCTACCCGACCACACCGTCACCCGATCATGGTTGCGGTCAGGCTAGCGCGCCGGACCGTGAATGGTCAGTACCGGGAATCTGTCGGTCCCGACCGCTAGCGTCCCCCGCATGTCCGCACCGCATAGCTCCCGCCCGCTCATGCCCGGCTACGGCATCCTTCCGGCCGATCAGGGCAGCGGCCTGCTGTCCTGGTCCTGGGCAGAGGAACAGCTGACCACATCCCGCAACTACTGGTTGGCCACCGTGGGTCCGGAAGGGCAACCGCACGCTTTGCCGGTCTGGGGTACCTGGCTGGCGGGCGCGCTGTGGTTCTCCTGCAGCGGACGTTCCCGCAAGCGGCGCAACCTCGCGCATCAGACGCGCTGCGCAGTGACCACGCAGGACCCTGAGATGCCAGTGATGTTGCAGGGCGCCGCGGAAATCATCCGCCACGGGGATCAGCTAGAGTCCTTCCGTGCCGCGGTCAACGTCAAGTACGACGCGCACATCGAACCGGACTTCCTTGACCCTGACGTGAACGCCACAGTTCGGGTCCGGCCGCGAGTGGTCATCGCGTTGCGGGAGGCGGACTTCGTCGGCTCCCCGACGCGCTGGACTTTCTCCGAAGAACACCCTTGATGTCGCCGTCACAGCGGGCGCGGCTGCCGACCGTGTGCACACCGACTCCTACGCCCACGGCAACAATGCCCGCAGCCTCCAGCGGGTGCGGCAGCTGACCCAGCGCTAGGAATCCGATCACCGATGCCGTCGCCGGCAAGAGTGCGAGTAGCAGCGCGAAGCGGGCCTGACCGGCTCGGCGAAGCACCATCTGGTCCAGGGCGTAAGGCAACACCGTGGACAGCACTCCCACTCCGGCGGTCATCACGAGCAAGGTCGGCGAACCCCATACCGGGCCCGTGCCGGCCGCCAGCGGGCATAGCAGCACCGTGGCGAGGGTGAACCCGACGGTCATGTCATCCAGGCCGTGGCCGCCGTGGGCCACCCACTTGCCGAGCACGATGTAGGCCGCCCACATCAGCGCGGCCAACAACGCCAGCAGCAGTCCGGTGCGGCTGCCGGCCACCCGGACGTCTGCGATGAGCGCCACACCGGTCGCGGCCAGGATCAGCGCCACGACACCACGGACGCTGCGCAAGCCCATCGCGGCCACCACGATCGGCCCGCAGAACTCCACCGCGACCGCGGTGCCGAGCGGCAAACGGGCGATGGCCTCATAAAACGCGACGTTCATCAACCCGGTCACCAGGCCGAAGCCACCCGCCAGGATCAGCCGGCTGCCACGCCACGCAGCGCGATCCGGGCGCCGCCAGGCCAGTAGGACCAGCGCGGCGACCAGCATCCTCAGCCAGGCCACCCCGGCCGGGCTGAACCGATCAAACAGCAGCACGGCCAGCGCGGCGCCGAGGTACATCGAGCAGCCGCCGATCACAAAGAGCAGCGGGGCCGGAGCTTGTCTCCCACCCGCCCGAGCCACCTGTCCACCATCCGATCCTGACTCGCACTTGCGCAGCGGCGCCCGGGGTGCGGTACTAGCTCCACACAAGTAACTCGTCACCTCGGGAACAGATCGAGAACCGCGTTCGTCTGCAACAGTGGGACCCTGAGATCCGATGTCTAGGGTTGACGGGGGATCCCGTGAGTACCACCGCCGGTTCGACCCGGTCTGGTCGCACTGACCTGACCAGGACGGAGGGAGAAGTCATGACCAGCACGCTCACCCGCCCTGAGTTGACCGCTTCCGACCGTTGTGATCGATGCGGCGCCGCCGCACGCGTCCGAGCAGTGCTGCCCTCAGGGGGAGAACTGCTGTTCTGCAACCACCATGCCCGCGAGCACTCGTCGAAGCTCAAGGAGCTCGCGGCGGACATCCAGGGCAGTGGGGCATAAGGGCCCGTCCGGCCCGTTACTGGGAACGTAGGTAGGCGATGCGCTTGTGGAGCTCCTCAGCGGTGGCCATCGCGGTGGGCGGGCCACCACACGCGGCGCGAACCTCCTGGTGGATCATCCCGTGCGGCTTGCCAGTGCGGTGATGCGCCATCGCGACGAGGGTGTTGAGCTCCCGGCGTAGCCCAGCTATGCGTTCCCGCGTCGTCGGCAGTCGGGTGGTCACGGGCGACCCGGACGAGCGCTCCGTCGCTCGGGCGAGCTGCTGTTCCTGACGCCGCCGCAGCAAGGCCCGCATCTGGTCGGGTTGGAGCAATCCAGGCAGTCCGAGGTAATCCTGCTCATCCTCCGTGGTGGAGAACGCCGCGGTACCGAACGATGCCCCGTCGTAGATGACCTGGTCCAACTCCGCGCTGGCACCCAGCGCAGTGAACGCGCGCTCCTGCTCCCCGGGCTCGTCGCGCTGCGCGTTGGCCTGCGCCAGCGCCTCGTCGTCCCAGCCCTCCTCCGCCCGGTGCGGTGCACCAAGGACATGATCACGCTGTTTCTCGAGTTCGCTCGCCAGCCCGAGCAGCACCGGCACGCTGGGCAGGAACACCGTGGCAGTCTCGCCGGGCCGCCTGGACCGGACGAACCGGCCGACCGCCTGGGCGAAGTACAGCGGGGTAGCCGCCGACGTCGCGTATACCCCGACCGCCAGCCGGGGCACGTCAACACCCTCGGACACCATCCGGACCGCCACCATCCAGGGCTCGTCGGAGTCGGCGAACGTGGCGATCCGGCCGGAGGCGGACGGGTCGTCGGACAGCACCAGCGCCGGCCGCCGACCGGTGATCTGCTGCAGGATCCCGGCGTAGGCCCGGGCCGCGGTGTGGTCGGTGGCGATCACCAGGCCGGCCGCGTCGGGTAGCGCGCCAGTGCGTAGCTGAGCCAGCCGGGTACCCGCCGCGGTGAGAACCGCCGGGATCCACTCCCCCGCCGGGTCCAACGCGGTGCGCCAGGCCCGGGCGGTGTGCTCGGCGGTGAGCGGCTCCCCCAGCCGCGCGCAGTACTCGTCCCCGGCGCTGGTCCGCCAGCGGGCCTCCCCCGAGTAGGCGAGGAACATCACCGGGCGCACCACCCCATCGGCCAGCGCTTCGGAGTAACCGTAGAAATGATCCGCCGTAGATCGCAGCGCGCCGGCGCCGTCCGGTTCATAGCTGACGAACGGGATCGGTGTGTCGTCGCTGCGGAACGGGGTGCCGGTCAGGGCGAGCCGACGCACGGCTGAGGTGAACGCCTCCCGAACCCCCTCGCCCCAACTCTTCGCGTCCCCGGCATGGTGGATCTCATCGAGCACCACCAGGGTGCGGCGCCCCTCGGTACGCATCCGGTGCAGGGTCGGATGCGACGCGACCTGAGCGTAGGTGACCGCCACGCCCTGGTAGTCACGCGAGGTGGCGCCCACCGAGTTCGAGAACTCAGGATCCAGCGCCAGGCCCACCTCCGCGGCCGCCCCCGCCCACTGATGCTTGAGGTGCTCGGTGGGAGTGACCACGGTCACTGCGTGCACGGTCCGGTCGGCCAGCAGCTCGGCTGCTACCCGTAGGGCGAAGGTCGTCTTCCCGGCTCCTGGCGTGGCGACTGCTAGGAAGTCTCGCGGCGCGTTGGCCAGGTACCTGGTCAGCGCCCTGCGCTGCCAGGCGCGCAGCGGCCGCATGTGCGCTCCCCTCGGTCGCTGCCCTCGTCAGTGGCTCACAGTGTCACCGACCCGGTTTGCCACTCGCGAGGGGGGTAGCGCGCAGTGTGACCCCCCCTAATAACCTGGACCACAACATGAATGCCTCGGCCGACTCCACCGCCGGCGACAGCCGCGCCACGGGCGGTGCTGGCACTGCCGATCGGCAGGTCCGGCGCTGGCCGCTGCGCCTGATCACCCGGACCGCGGCGAAAGCGTGGCATGACAGCTTCGTCTCGATGTCTGCTCAGGCGGCGTTCTGGATGACGCTGTCGCTGCCGCCGCTGCTGCTGGGATTGCTGGGCAGCCTCGGCTTCGTCACCAGCTGGTTGGGCCCGTCCACAGTCGAGGCGGCGCAGCGGGAGATCGTGCGATTGGCCACCGGCGTGTTCAGCGCGGATGTCGTCAATCAGATCATCCGTCCCACGGTGTCCGACATCCTCACCCAGGGGCACAGCTCGATCGTCTCGGTGGGCTTCGTCATCTCGTTGTGGGCCGGTTCCTCGGCGCTGGCATCCCTGGTTGACTCGATCACTGCCGCCTATCACCAGCACGCCGTCCGCCACCCGGTGTGGCAGCGGATCTTCGCCCTGCTGCTCTACGCGGTCGCGCTGATCGGATCGGTGTTCCTGCTCCCGCTGACCGCGCTGGGCCCGGACCTGATCCCCGAGTTACTTCCGGTGGCGGTGCGACCGACGGTGACCCAGCTGATCGGCATCTTTTACTATCCTGGGCTCGGTGCCCTGCTGATGATTGGGCTGGCCACGCTGTACAAGGTGGTGCTTCCCAACAAGCTGCCCTGGCACCGCGGACTGCCCGGCGCGCTGCTGGCGATGGTGGTGTTCCTGGTCACCAGTTCCGTGCTGCGGCTCTATATCTCGTCGGTAACCGGTACCGGGTACACCTACGGGGCGCTCGCCGCCCCGATCGCGTACTTGCTGTTCTCGTTCTTCATCGCGATGGCCATCGTGCTCGGCGCAGAGTTCAACAGCGCCATCGAGGAGATGTGGCCCGCTCACCCGACCAGGCGGGATCGCCGACGTGGGCGGCGGCGGACGATGGCTCGCCTGGCGGCGCGCACCCGGCCCAACGGCGACCGGGCCGGCAACGATCAGTCGCAGCCCTCATCCGTCCAGGGTGCCGATCGGCTGAGTGGCCAGGATGGCGCCACGCGTCAGCGAACCGCGTGACCCACACCGGCGAATGCTGAGGGGTTGCGCGGGCCTGGGACACCCACGGGTCCCGCGGGACACCCGCACCCGAGTCCCCGCGGGACACCCGCACCCGAGTCCCCGCGGGACACACGAGAGGGCGTGCCTATGTCATTCGACATCGCCAGCTACAGCGCCAACGCCCGCCGGGTGGCGGATGACGACGTCGACTACACCGCTTTCGAGCGCGATCCGCTACCCGAACCCGCGTTGCGGGCGTTGCAGTACATGTCCGATGTCGAGAGCCACACCATCTGCTACCTGCGAGATCTGCTGGTCACACCCTCACACCAAGATCCGGAAATCACCACGTTCCTCACCATGTGGGCCTTCGAGGAGTTCTGGCACGGCGAGGTGCTGGACAAGGTGCTGGCCGCGCACGGCCGAGTCGTGGGCCCCGAGCGGATTCGCCGAATCCGGCTCAGCCAGGGAAGGAATGATCGGTTTTCGCCGATCTATCAGGCGCTGGCGGCCAACCTGGTCGGTGACGACTTCATCGCGGTGCACATGACCTTCGGAGTGATCAACGAATGGTCCACCTACGCCGCATACGGCCGGTTGCTGGCTCAGACTGACCATGCCGAGCTGAGCAAGGTGGTGAGCCGCATCCAGCGCCAGGAGACCCGGCACGTGGCGTTCTACGCCAGCCAGGCCCGGCGACGACTGGAACGCTCCCGGGCGGCTCGGTTGCTGACCAGGCTCGTACTCAGGGCATTGTGGACCCCGGTCGGGTCGGGGATCATGCCCGCGGCGGAGACAGCGTTCCTGTTGCGCTATCTGATGGGTGGCGCCGAGGGCTCCCAGATGATCCAGCAGATCGATGACAAGATCGACCATTTGCCCGGTCTGGCCGGCCTGCACCTGGTCCGCCGGGCTGCTGCTCGCTACGGGGTGGGGCCAGGCGCCCGTGGCCACGGCGCAGTTCGAGTCCCCCGAGCCACGGTCCTGCCGTGGTCGGTGCTGCTCACCCCTCGCTCAGCCGCTGAGTGATCCCGAGTGATAACGCGCCAGTTCACCTTTCCCGTGGACGCCCGCTTCCGCGACCCGGGCCAGCAACCCCGCTCGGGTCTGGACCGAGACGACATCGAGAGCGGCCTGGTCGAGCTCCACCCGGAAGCCCGCACTACCCAACAACCGGACCCGCAGATCGCGGACCGGCACCTGCTGCTCACCGAGATATCCGCCAGCGGCCAGTTCGGCCCTCTCGACCACACCGAGCGCGTTGACCGTCACCGGCACCCCGACCGCGATCCGGGAGGCCAGGCATGGGGTGCTCGGCTTATCTCGCACCGACAGATCCCAGTGCGCAGCCAGCATGCGCACGACATGTTTGGTGGCCCCGATGTCGGCGAGTGGCTCGCACACCCTGAGCTCAGCGGCAGCGCGCAGTCCGGGGCGGTGCGCAGCGCGCCGATCATCAACGTGCGTGCCGGTAGCGACGTGCTCGACGCCACGCCGGTGCGCGAGGCCACTGACCGCAGCGAGCACCGTGCGCTTACAGAAGTAGCAGCGATCACCAGCATTGGCCCGGTAACCCGGGTCGGCGTGCTCGCGGGTAGGCAATACCACCAGTTCTGCCCCGATCTGGCCGGCGACGCGGCGCGCGTTCATGAGTTCGGCGCGGGCCAGGCTGGGCGAGTCGGCGATGGCGGCCAGCACGGCATCGGCGCCAAGCGCCTGGACGGCTCCGGCCAGCACCACTGCGGAGTCGACCCCGCCCGAGAAGGCCACCACCACCCCACCCAACCGGCTCAGCCGGGCGAGCAGAATCGTCGCCGCCGACTGGGCGCTGCAGAACTCCACCATGGTCGACGATCCTCGCACGTCCACCGGTGCACCGGACCGCGTGAGATAGTCGGCGCCGTGGTCGACTCAGCTCCCCGTCCAGGGCAGGATCCGGCCTGCGCAGGCGGCGGCGGTGACGTAACCGGCATCGCCCACCTGGATCTGGAACGCCGGCGACGCACCGCCGTCCCGGAGGTCGTCTTCGGCGCCGGCAAGACGGCAGAGCAGACGCTGCGGCTGTTGGCCGCTACCCGCCGTGGCGCGCCCGGATTCCCCGCCCTGGCCACCCGGTGCCCCGACGAGGTGTTGCACCGGGTGGGCAGCGCCTTCCCCGCCGATCCAGTCGTGGTCGATCCGGTCGGCCGGACCGTGATTGTCGGTGCCCTGCCCCCTGCCCACGGGTTCGTCGTGGTGGTCACCGGAGGCACCTCGGACCTGCCCGTGGCGCACGAGGCGATCGCCACCCTGCAAGCGCTGGGCACCGGGCACCGGTTGATCGCCGATGTCGGAGTCGCGGGCCTGCACCGGCTGTTCGCCTATCTTGACGACCTGTCCGCGGCCGACTGCGTGATCGCCATCGCCGGGATGGAAGGCACCCTGCCCGGGGTGGTGACCGGCTTGATCCGGGCACCGGTCGTCGGCGTACCCACCAGTGTGGGCTACGGAGTCAGCGCTGGCGGTCACGTCGCCGTGGCGACGATGCTCGCCTCCTGCGCGCCTGGGCTGGCGGTGGTCAACATCGACAATGGCTTCGGCGCGGCGGCGCACGCGGTCAAGATCGTTGAGAAGCTGCACGGTGGCACAGTGCACGATGACACGGGTCACGATGACACGGGTCACGATGAGTGAGTCGAGGGCAGCGTACCTGGACTGCACCGCAGGCGTGGCCGGTGACATGCTGCTCGGCGCGTTGCTCGACGCTGGAGCTGACTTTGGCCCGGTGCGCACGGCAGTGCGTTCGCTGGGTGTGCCCGGCCTGGACATCCGGGTGGAGCAGACCCGGCGCTGCGGGCTGCGCTGCGCGAGAGCAGTGGTCATCGCCCCCGGTATCGGAGAACCCCACCGCGGGCTGGCTGATGTGCTGGCCGCCATCGAGGGCGCCGCATTGAGCCCAGCCGCCGCCCTGATGGCCGCTGACACCTTCCGGCTACTCGCCCACGCCGAGGCCGAGGTCCACAGCATGCCTCCCGAGCTGGTGCATTTCCATGAAGTAGGCGCCGCTGACGCGCTGGCCGACGTGGTCGGCACCGCGGTCGCCGCCGATCAGCTCGGGATGCTCGCCGATGATGCGCTGGTGCGGTGTTCGGCGCTGGCGGCAGGTAGCGGAACGGCGCGCAGCGCGCACGGCGCGATCCCGGTGCCCGCACCGGCCGTCCTCCAGATCGTTGCGCTCCGTAATATGTCTCTGACCAACGGTCACCTCGCCGGCGAGCGCACCACGCCCACCGGTGCGGCGTTGGCCGCAATATTGGCCACCCCTGGCCCGCTGCCGCCGATGACCGTCAGTACGGTCGGCAGCGGCGCCGGCTACCGCGACAACCCGGAGCGACCCAACATCACCCGGGTGCTGATCGGCCGCCGTACCGAGCCGGAACCAACACCTGGAACTGCGGAGCCAGTGGTCGTCGTGGAGACCACCGTCGACGATCTTGAGCCGGAGCTATGGCCGGGGGTATTGCTGGCCGTCCGGGCGGCCGGAGCGTGGGACTGCTGGACCACCGCCACCATCGGCCGGCACGGCAGGCCCGGCCAGGTGCTCACCGCGCTGTGCACCGAGCAGGTCCGCCCCGCAGTGGTGGATGCGTTGTTCCGGCACAGCACCACGCTCGGTGTGCGATGGACGCCCTGGCAACGCACGACGCTGCCGCGGATCACCGTGCCGGTGCCGGTGGGGCCACTCGGGGCGGAACACGAGATCACCGTCAAGGTCGCCGCCGGGCCGGGAGGCCGGACCGCCAAACCTGAACTCGCCGACGCGGAACGGGTCGCCCAGGCGCTGGGCTGGCCGGTGCGACGGGTCTGCGAGGCCGCCCTATCCGCCTACCACCGCGACCATCCGGCCCAGCCGTGAGTGGCAAACAGTGTTATCGCACTCAATGCTGCTCACCGGCGCGGAGCGCCCCTAGGGTCGAGCCATGAGTCCCGATGAGCTGGCCGGATCGCACGTTCTGCTCACCGGCGCCACCGGTTTCCTGGGCCAGGCGACCCTGGAGCGGCTGCTGTCGAGCTACCCGGACACCCGGGTATCAGTGCTGATCCGGCCGCGGGGCGAGCGCGGCGCGGCCGACCGGCTAGGCGCGTTGCTGCGCAAGAACGTCTTTCGCCCGTTAACCGAGCTGCTCGGGGCGGACGCAGTGGCGCGAGTGGTGCGCGAGCGGGTCAACATCATCGAGGGTGACCTCGGCTCGGTCACCCTGCCCGCCGATCTCGACGTCGTGATCCACGGTGCCTCGACGGTGTCCTTCGATCCACCGGTCGACGAGGCGTTCCGCACGAACGTCTCGGGCGTCGCGACCCTGTATGAAGCGCTCACCGGCGCACCGCACGTCGTGCACATCTCCACCGCCTACGTCGCTGGCACCCGCAAGGGTGTCGTGGCCGAGGCAGCCCTGGACCACGAGGTGGACTGGCGTCTCGAGCTGGACATGGCGCTGGCCGCCCGGACTGATGTGGAGCGGGACTCCCGGCGGCCGGAGGTGCTGCGCCGTGCGCTGGCGCAAGCCGGCGGGGAGCACGCCAAAGCCGGCCCGCAGTCCACCGCCGCTGACACCGAGCGGCTGCGCACCGAGTGGGTCACCCGCCGGCTGGTGGACTACGGCCGGACCCGGGCCCGGAGTCTGGGCTGGCCGGATGTCTACACACTGACCAAGGCGCTGGGTGAACGGGTCGCCGAACAGCTGTGGGCACAAGCAGGCAGGCCGCTGTCGGTGGTCCGCCCCGCCATCGTGGAGAGCGCGCTTCGGCATCCTTACCCGGGGTGGATCGACGGCTTCAAGATGGCCGACCCGTTGATCATCGCCTTCGGCAGAGGGCTACTGCGCGAATTCCCTGGGCTCCCGGACTCCGTGCTCGACGTGATCCCGGTCGACCTCGTGGTCAACGCCATCCTCGCGGTCGCGGCCCGGCCCCCTGCCCGCCCAGCCAGCACTGCTCCGGCATACCTGCACGTCAGCTCCGGGGCCAGCAACCCGCTGACCTTCCAGAACATGTACGCACTGTGCCGGGGGTACTTCAACGACCACCCGATGCCCGACGGTGATCGCGGTCACGTTGCGCCCCCCACCTGGCGTTTCCCCGGCAGCCAGCAGGTGGAGCTGACCCTACGCGCCGGGGAACGGGCCGCGGCACTCGCCGAGAAGGTGCTGCTGGCACTGCCACCATCGCAGCGGTCCCAGGATTGGCTGACCAGTCTGGGTCGCCAGCAGCAGGACCTGGTGCAGTTGCGGGAATACGCCGACCTCTACGGCGTCTACGCCCGCGCCGAGGTGATCTACGATGATCGCCGGCTGCAGGAACTGCACGCTACCTTGCCACCGCAGCGCAGGGCCGATCATGGCTTCGATCCTACGGTCATCGACTGGCGAGCCTACCTGCAGGACGTGCACTGCCCGTCGATCACGGCCACCCTCCGCCGGGCTGGGCAGCGGCGGGGACGCCCCACCACAGGTCAGCGCGGATCGCAGTTGATCTCGCTGCCCGAACGCACCGATGTGGCTGCGGTATTCGACCTGGAGGGCACCATCGTGAACTCCAATGTCGTCGAGTCCTACCTGTGGGCCCGGCTAGCCACGATGCCCCGCTCCGGCTGGCTACGTGAGCTCGCCGATCTGGCCCGCTGCGCCCCGCGGTATCTCTACGCCGAACGCCATGACCGCGGGGAACTCCTGCGCGCCTTCCTGCGCCGCTACGCCGGCGCCCGCGCTGAAGAGCTGCGAGCGCTGGTCACCGAGGTACTCGGTGACGCTCTGTTGCACCGGGTGATGCCTGAAGCCACCCGGCAGATCCGCCGGCACCGCGAGGCCGGGCACCGCACCGTGCTGATCACCGGCGCGGTAGACCTGCACGTCGAACCACTGTCGGTGCTGTTCGACGAGGTGGTAGCCAGCCGGATGCACGTCCGGGATGGCGTGTTCACCGGGTTTCTCGAGTCCCCGCCCCTGGTCGATGAGGCGCGCGCGGCGTGGCTACGGAAATACGCCCAGGCCCACGCTCTGCACTTGGATCGCTCTTACGCCTACGCCGACAGCTACTCCGACCGCCCACTGCTGGAGGCGGTGGGGCATCCGCATGTGGTCAACCCGGATTCCCAGCTTTTCCGGTACGCCCGGCGGCGACGCTGGGTGATGCACCGCTGGGGCGCGCACACCGGCGGGCTGCTCGAGGTGCTGCTCGACGTCACCCGCGCTACCGCTGTCGGAGCCGGCCAGACAGATGTCACGAGCGTGCGGCGATGAACCTGGCGCTGGAATACCACCGCTCCGCGGGACGCTACTTCGCCGCGCGCGCGGTCAGTTCCACCCGCACCGGTGGGCGGCTGGCCGGAGCGCTGGCCAGCAATATGGCGCCGCTGCGGCTGGTCGAACAGATCGATCCCGTTCCGGGTGACGAGTCCTGGACCCGGGTCGCGCCTACCCTGTCCGGGATCTGTGGCTCCGACCTGGGCCTGCTGACCGGACGGTCCTCGCCCTACCTCGGACCATTGACCTCGATGCCGTTCGTCCTGGGCCACGAGGTGGTGGGGCGTACCCTCGACGAGCTTCCCGAGCTGCCGCGGGGCAGCCGGGTGGTGATCGACCCGGTACTGCGGTGCGCCGCGCGCGGCCTGCCGTCCTGCCCGGCCTGCCTCACCGGGCATACCTGCCGCTGTGACCGCATCACCACCGGACGCCTGGCGGCCGGCCTGCAGACCGGGTTCTGCGCTGATACCGGGGGCGGCTGGAGCCGCCGCATGCTGGCGCATGCCAGCCAGCTGCACCCCGTGCCGGACTCGATGCCCGACGAGATCGCGGTCCTCGTGGAGCCGTTGGCCTGCGCAGTTCATGCGGCGCGCCGGGTACCGGTCAGTCCGGGTGCATCGGTACTGGTGATCGGCGCGGGAACAGTGGGCCTGCTCACTGTGCTCGCGCTGCGCAAGCTCACTGCGGCCGGCGAGGTGCACGTGATCGCCAAACACCGCCATCAAGCCGACCGGGCCCGCGAACTCGGCGCCACCCAGGTCATCGGCACCGACGGCGCAGCCAGGGCGCTGCGTCGCAGCACCGGGGCCCTGCTGGTCGAGCCGGAACTCGGCGAGGACTACCTGCTCGGCGGGATCGATCTGGCTTTCGAGTGCACCGGCGCTTCGGCGGGCCTGACCACCGCACTGCGGTCGCTGCGCGCCGGTGGCACGGTCGTCACATCGGGAATGCCGGCAGGCGGAGTGGATCTGACTCCATTGTGGTACCGGGAGCTACACCTGGTCGGGGCCTACGCCTCCGCAATCGGTGAAGAGCCCAGCCAGGGGGACTTCCCGGAGGCCATCGCCCTGGCGACGACGGCGCCTCTGGACGGATACGTTGACACGAAATATCCACTGGACAAGTGGCGTGACGCGGTCGATCACGCTGCCGCGGCCGGCCGGCTGGGCACCATCAAGGTCGTCTTCGCACCCAGCAGAGGCTAATAGTCACCGGAGCGCGCGGCGCTGCACGTAGGGGCAGGAGTGAATGTGGGCAGACCAGGTTTCGTGCTTGACGTCGACGAGCGGACTCCCCCGCTGCTGATGCACGAGGGTGAGGGGTTCCGGCTGGAGCGCCTGCCGCTGGGCAGCCGGGTCATCTACCCGCCGGAGTCGCTGCCGGCCATCGTCGACCTCGAGGGCGCAATCCGCCACGCCTTGACGCATCCCCACGGCAGCGACCCGCTACCCCAACTGCTGCGTCGTGGGATGCGGCTGACCATCGTGTTCGACGATCTGTCCCTGCCGCTACCGCCGATGCGCACCCCGGACGTCCGGCAGCGGGTGATCGAGCAGGTGCTGGAGCTGGCCGCCACCGCCGGGGTGGACGACGTCGAGCTGATCGCCGCCAACTCACTGCACCGGAGGATGACCCCGGCAGAGCTCAAGCGCACCGTCGGGGAGCGGGTGTTCCGTGCCTTCCACCCCGATCACCTGCGCAACCACGATGCCGAGGACCCGGACGATCTCGCGCATCTGGGCACCACGCCGCACGGCGAGGACGTCGAGATCAACCGGCGGGCCGCCGAGAGCGACCTGATCGTCTACGTCAACATCACCCTCACCGCGATGAACGGCGGCTCGAAATCGGTGGCGGTCGGGCTGGCGAGTTACGCCAGCCTGCGCCACCACCACAACGTGCACACGCTGCGGCACTCGCGCTCGTTCAACGATCCCGCCAACTCGGCCATGCACCACTCCTACGACCGGATGGCTGACATCATCGGCGGCCACGTGCCGGTGTTTACCATCGAAACCACGCTGAACAATGAGACGTTCCCCGCGGCACTGCGCTTCCTCACCCGGCGTGAATGGGAGTGGAACCTCACCGACCAGGCCAGCTACCTGGCGGTCAAACGGAGCAACGACCTGGCCACCCCGAAGCTGCGACGACGGATCTGGCAGACCACCGAAGCGCCCTACGGCGTCACCGGGGTGCACGCCGGCGCACCGAGCCAGGTGCACCCGCACACCCTGGCGGCGGTGCACCGCCAGCAGCTCACCGAGGTGCACGGGCAAGCCGACGTGGCAATATTCGGCTTGCCCTACATCTGCCCGTACAACGTGAACTCGATCATGAATCCGATCCTGGTGATGTCGCTGGGGCTCGGTTACTTCTTCAATCTTTACCGGGGCCGGCCGATCGTGCGCCAAGGCGGCGTGGCGATCTACTACCACCCGATGCCGCACGAGTTCCACCCGGTGCACCACCCGAGCTACATCGATTTCTACGAGCTGCTCGCCGAGACCACCGACCCGGTCATGCTGGAGACCAAGTACGAAAAGCAGTTCGCGACCGATCCGTGGTACATCCACCTGTACCGGAACAGCTACGCCTACCACGGCGTGCATCCGTTCTATATGTGGTATTGGGGGGCGCACGCCATGCAACACTTGGATAACGTGATCTTCATCGGCGGCGACCGGTCGACGACCGGAAGGCTGGGCTTCCGTGCCGCGTCCAGCCTGGCTGACGCGCTGGAGCTGGCTCGGGACACGGTGGGCAGCGATCCGCAGATCAGCTACCTGCATGCCCCGCCGATGGTGCTGGCGGACGTGCGATGAGCAGCCTGCGGGACGATCTACGGCTGCTGCGCCACGGCCGCGACTGGCGGGGCCGGGCCCGGGTGCCGCGCTCGGCGCAGCGCTGGGAACTGCCGGAGGCCGGCGACGACTTCCCCACCGCATGGGCTCGAACCGCCGCTGCCGGAGCGCTGCGGCACGCCCTCCAGCAGGGGGTGCTCAAGCCGGTGATCTGGAGCCAGACCCGACCGACGGTGCACGGCAGGGAATACCTGGATGGTATCCGCGGGCCGGCGATCTTCGTCGCCAACCACTCCAGTCACCTGGACACCCCCTTGGTCCTGGGTTCGCTACCTCCGCGGATCACCAGGAAGCTTGCCGTGGGGGCGGCCGCCGACTACTTCTTCGATTCCGGCACGATCGCCGCGGCGACCACCCTGCTGTTCAACGCCTTTCCGGTGGATCGGCGCGGATCAAGGCGGGGCCGCAGCCTGGCCGCCGAGCTGGTCGACGACGGCTGGAGCCTGCTGCTGTACCCGGAGGGCAGCCGTACCGTGGACGGCTGGCTCACCGCGTTCAAGCTGGGTGCCGCGCAGCTGTGCGCGATGAAGCAGGTGCCTGCAGTGCCGATCGCGCTGCGTGGCACGTTCGCCGCCATGCCCCGTGGCCGGCGCTGGCCGCGACCAGGCCGTCCCCGGGTCACCGTCCGGATCGGGCGGCCGATCCAGGTCGGAGCGCAGGAGTCGGTTCCCGAGTTCCGCGCCAGGCTGGTGCGTGCGGTCGCCACGCTCTGGGCCGAGGACGATCTAGGCTGGTACCGGGCTCTCCGGGCGGCAGCCGACGACACGCTGGCCCTGCCCACCGGTTCGCGCAGCGTGCTACCCACCACCACCTCCGGCCAGCCCGCCGATGACCGCGACATGGCTCCATGGCGGCGCATCTGGGAATCCACCCGCCCTCCCGCAGACGGCGGACCCCGCAAGGTGTGGACGGACTGACCGGCGTGCGCTAGCCGGCGTCGCCACCCTTGGGCAGCGACTCGTAGATTTCCTTGCACTCCGGGCAGACCGGCGAGCCGGGCTTGGGCGCGCGGGTCACGGGGAACGTCTCACCGCACAGGGCCACTACCCGGGAGCCCATTACCGCACTCTCGGCGATCTTGTTCTTCCGCACGTAGTGGAACATCTTGGGTGTGTCGTTGCCGGTGGTGTCGGTCCCCTCGGGCCGGGTGTCGACCTCGGGCAACGTTTGAGTAGGCGCGCTCACGCACACCATGATGCCGCATCGGGTCGATGGGCATGGGTGCGCGGCCCGGGATCACCCGTCGATGACGGGGTGAGCGCCACTGTCCAGCTCACGCTGCGGACGATCGCTGGCCTCGAGCCCGTGGCCCATCGTGTTGACGTGCTTAGCCTTACGGGGCGCGCTGTCATTGGCGATGAGCACCGCCATCCAGGGCAGGGGCACCGACAGCACCACGAAGCCCAGCGCCAGCCACCAGGTCTGATAGAACACGCCAGCCAGCACGAGGCAGGGAATGCGGGCCGACATCAGGATCGCGTACTTGCGTCGGCGGGTGGCGTACTGCTCGGCATAGGACGGTTCCGCCGCCGTGATCAGAACAGCCGCGTCGCCTCGCCGGCGGCCCTGCTCATGTGGATCCCGCACGCCCTCACGCCTCGATTCGATGCTCTGCGTCCCCTACCTCTTCGCTCGGGCCGCCATCTTCACCTGTTGCTTGTGCTCGCGAACCTTGGCCAGCGAGTCGGCGTCGGTCACATCGGCGATCGATCGATACACCCCGTCATCGCCGTAGGGGCCGGCCACCTCGCGCCAGCCTGCCGGCTTCACATTACGCTGCTTCCCGAGCAGCGCGACAAAGATCTGCGCTTTCTGCATCCCGTAACCCGGCAGCCCGACCAGCCGGTCGAGTAGTTCGCTGGCGTCGGCGACATCGCGCCACAAACCGGTCACATCGCCGTCGTAACGCTCGACGAGTGCCCGGCAGATATCCTGCACCCGCACCGCCATCGACCTGGGGTAACGGTGTAACGCAGGCGGCGTCGCGAACAGCTCCGTCAGCGCGTCGCGGTCGTAGCTGGCCAGTTCGTGAACGTCCAGCTCATGGCCGAGGCGTTGCTGGAGCTGGTAGGGCGCGGCAAAGGCCCGTTCCATCGGCACCTGTTGATCGAGCAGCATGCCCAGTAGCAATGCCAGCGGATCGCGGTCCAGCAAAGCATCAGCGGTTACGTCCTGGCTCAACATCAAGGCCATCAACCACCTCCCGGCGGTGTGAGTTATCACGCGGATCTGCCCGATCAGATGTCGATCCCGACCAAGCCCATCACCTCAGCGCGCCAGTCCTGGTAGGCGGTGGCCGCCTGGGCCCGGTCCTGGAGATCCGGGTGGGGTTGCGAGTCGTCGCCACCGCCCAGGGCGTAGTGCACGATTTCCTGGTCGCTGCGCCGGCTGCTGACCACCTTGACCTCGACGTGTTTGGCGGCGAGCTCGGCCCGGGCGGCGTGCGCCAGCAAATGGAGTAACGCGAGCCGGGAGTGCTGGTCGTCGGGCAGCAACACCTCATCCGGGGTATTGCCGGACACCAAGACCACCGTCGCGCCGGGAGCCAATACCGGAAGTACCCGATCGACGGCGCTGAACCGGGCGAGCAAGCCCGCGGACAGGAACGACCCCACGCGCGCGACAGCGGTGTCGCCGTCGGGGTGGATCGTGATCGGCAGCTGGATATAGAAATCCAGGCCGTCGTTGCCCGGCTCACCCGGCAACGCGGCGGGGTCGGTGATGACCACGGGATCGGCGCCCGCGTCCCTCAGCAGTTGCGAAATCCGTTGCGCCCGATCCGCCGACCCACTGAGGAGCCCGATATGCCCCATCGACCCTCCTCCAGCACGCTCGCACCGATCGGTGGATCGGGCGTCGGCTGCTCGGTGTCCCGAGGGTCATCGTAGGGGCCGATGTGAGCGCCTGGCGAGGGCAGTGCTGGGTTGCGGGCAGCAGGTCCCCCGAACGGCTGCCGCAGGGTTTCGTCGAAAAAGCCCCGTCAACTCTTCTTCGAGTTCGTGTTCTTGGTCATAGCCTGGGTGACCCAGGCTGTGCTGCTCGCGGCCGACCGGGTGGCAGCCAGCATGCTCTTGGTGAACTCCCGCTGGGTGATCAGCGCCTGCGCGGCGAAGTCGAAGGTCTTATCCACGACCTCCTCGGGGCTGGGCACCTTGGCCTCCGGAGCCGGCAACAGGCCGACGAATCGCTGCAGGCTCTCGGCCCAGATCTGCACGGCGCTGGAGAAGGCTTCCTGACTGCGGCGGGTCACCTCGGTCATGGTCTCCGATGTCGTCATCGTCATCACCTTTCCGTAATTGGCAGGGCTCGATCATCAAAGTACGCACGGGTGATAACTATGTCAAACTCTGGTGACCGGCCGGCGAACTGTCACTCTGCCTTGCCCCCGACGAAGCTGCGGTACACCCCGAGCAGCGCCTCGCGCTGGGCATCGGTGAGCCGCGGATCGGCTCGGATGCTGTCCTCCGGGCTGGCCGACGGTTCGCTGGGGACATCGGCAGGTGTCTCGACCGGCCCGGGCTGCGCCCATCCCGCCTTGGCCAGTAGCTGCTCGGTGGTCAGCCCCAGCGCGTCGGCGATGGCGCGCAGCACCGTGAGCGAGGGTTGGTGCAGGCCCCGTTCGACCTGGCTGAGGTACGCGTTGGAGATCCGGGTCAGGGCCGCCATCTCACGCAGCGACAGGTCGGCCAACTGCCGCTGGGCGCGGATGAACGCCCCGAGCGGCCCCAGCTGCGCCTGCCAAGCATCGGAGTTCTCGGCGCCCTGATCTGCACTCTCCATGGCTCACATCATGCCGCGTCACGTCTCGAGCACGTAGCCGCCTGGGGCCGGTTCCAGCGGCGGATGCATAGCGCTGCCCATTGCAGGCGGGGTCCGCTGGCCACCCGCACGCTCGGCGATCCACGGTGTCCAGTCAAGCCACCAGGATTTCGCGACCTCGGTGGCCTGCGCGCGCCACTCCTGCGGATCCTTGGGCAACGTCTCCGCCGAACCGACCCAGTGTTTGGACTTTGGATTCGGTGGGTTCACCACTCCAGCGATATGTCCTGAGTTGGACAACGTGAACCGTACGGTGCCGCCGATGAGCCTGGCGCCCGCGTAGACCGCCTTCCACAACGCAATGTGGTCTTTCTCGGCGGAAACGAAATAGCTGTCCTGACTGATCCGGGACAGATCAAGCCGCTCCCCGCCAAGGTCGAGCTCACCTTTCGCCAGCCGGTTCTCCAGGTACAAGGACCTCAGGTATTCGGTCTGCATGGCAGCCGGCATCCGGGTGGAGTCGGAGTTCCAGCTCAGCATGTCGAATGGCGCCGGATCCTCGCCAAGCAACCAGTTGTTGACCACGTAATTCCACACCAGATCCCGGGCCCGCAACAGGTTGAACGTCGTGGCCATATTGCCTGACGGCAGGTACCCCGTGCGCGCCATCGTGCCCTCGAGCCGCTGGACCGCGGTTTCATCGGTGAAGACACCGAGTTGGCCGGGCAGGCTGAAGTCGAGCAGGGTGTTCATCAAGGTCAGCGAAGCGACCCGGTCCTGTCCTCGAGCGGTGAGCCACGCGGTCATGGCCGCGGCCATGGTGCCACCAAGGCACAGCGCCGCCACGTTGGTCCGCTGGGCTCCGGTGATCTCCTCGACGACCTCCAGTGCGGCCAGCAGCCCCTCGCGCAGGTAATCGCTCATGCCCAGGTCACCCAGGGTCTCGTCCGGGTTCCGATAACTGATCATGAAGGACGTATGCCCGTGCTGGACCGCCCACTCGACCAGGCTCTTTCCCGGCGCGAGATCCATGATGTAGTACTTGTTGATCCACGGTGGGCTGAACAGCAGCGGCAGGTCATGCACCGTCCCGGTCTGCGGCTCGTACTGGATCAGCTCGATCAGCCGGTTGCGGAACACCACACTGCCCGGAGTCGCAGCCAGCTCGTGGCCGGGACGGAACTGCCCTGGGGTGACCTGGCGGGGCATGCCGTTATTGGTCGCCAGGTCGCGAAGCGCATTGCTGGCGCCCCGCAGCAGACTCAGGCCTCCGGTGTCGAAGGCTTTCTTCAGCGCTACCGGGTTGGTGGCTAGCCAGTTGGTCGGCGCGGCGGCGTCGAGTGCCTGCCGCAGCGCGAAGTCGGCCTTTCGCCGGGTGGCGTCATCCAGGTCCGCCTCAGCCAGCAGGTTCAGCAGGAATTCCGTCAGCAGGGCGTGCTGCTGGCGTACCAGGGAGAACAGGGGGTTGCCGGTCCAGGCCGGGTCGGAGAACCGCCGATCCTCCTCCGGCTGGACCTGTCCCTGCTGGACCTGTCCCTGCTGGTCCAACCCCATCCAGCCCAACCCGACGGTGCCCAACGTCGCGGTGACGGCGGCTTGAGCGCTACGCATGCCGTACTCCATCACCGACTGCGACAACGCTGCTGGGTTCCCGGCCACCGACATCGCGAGCCTGCCCAGCGCCTGACCCAGCCCGGCGGGGTCCAGCTCAGCCATCGCTGAGTCCAGGCCAAGAATCGATCGCATGGACGAGGCGATCTCGGCAGCGTCCTGGCGTACCTCGTCCATTGGATCGCCGACCTCGCCGGTCGACCTCGCCGACACTGTCACGAATCCACCTCCACCTTGAGGTCCAAGGGACCCCGTCCTACCTACGAGCGTCCCGATGCAGCGGCCGCAATGCAAGTGGCCTGGCATGGCGCCGTGGCCACGGGGTCTGGCAGTATCCGGCGCCGTGCGAGCAGTGGTAAGCCGGGTCACCGAAGCAGCAGTACTCGTAGATGATCATGTTGTCGGTGAATTGGACCGGCCCGGCCTGCTGGTACTGCTGGCCGTCACCCATGATGATGGATCCGCGCAAGCCGAAACGATGGCACGTAAACTGCACGAACTCCGGATCCTGCGGGACGAGCGCTCAGTCGCCGACACTGGCGCCGCGGTCCTGGTGATCAGCCAATTCACGCTCTACGGGGCAACCCGCAAGGGCAGGAGACCGTCGTTCACCTCGGCCGCCCGACCGGAGCATGCCGAACCCTTGATCGACGAGGTGGTCACCCGGTTGCGGGCCCGCGGTGTGACCGTGGCCACGGGGCGCTTCGGCGCGACGATGGCCGTGCGCAGCGTGGCCGACGGCCCGTTCACCGTCCTGCTCGACGTGTGACGCTCGTCAGGAACCACCAACCGGGGCGATTACTGCGCTAACGGCGACCAACCTGAGAAGTGTCTGAGGGTCGGCGCGGAGCGGGCACTTCGCCGTCTACTCGTTCGTCGTTCGGGGTGAGAGTCCGGGAACGGAATCCGGGCTCCCGACGTTGTAATGGTCATCGCCGCGGGTACCCGATGGCCAGACACGTGCAGCGTCGCGCGCCGATTCGCCGAACGCACCGCAAGTCGGCACGAGGATCCGTCGCAGGAAAGGAACCTGATGACCGCCGCGCAGATTACCGTGGAACCAGAGACTATCCTCGAGGCCGACCTTGACGCGCAGAGCCCGGCAGCGGACTTGGTCCGAGTTTACCTCAACGGTATCGGACGCACCGCTCTGCTCAGCGCGCAGCAGGAGGTCGAGCTCGCGAAGCGGATCGAGGCTGGCGTGTTCGCCCGTCATATCCTGGATACCGCGCCGCGGCTGTCACCCAGCCGGCGGGCTGATCTGGCCCGGCTGGTCCGGGACGGTCACCGGGCGAAGGACCACCTGCTGGAAGCGAACCTCCGGCTGGTGGTGTCGCTGGCCAAGCGCTACACCGGCCGCGGAATGCCCCTGCTGGATCTGATCCAGGAGGGCAACCTCGGCCTGATCCGCGCGGTCGAGAAGTTCGACTACACCAAGGGCTTCAAGTTCTCCACTTATGCGACCTGGTGGATCCGGCAGGCCATCACCCGTGGCATGGCCGACCAGGGACGCACTATTCGACTGCCAGTGCACCTGGTCGAGCAGGTGAACAAGCTGGCCCGGGTCAAACGCGATCTGCATCAGCAACTGGGCCGGGAGGCCACCCACCAGGAAATGGCCGAAGAGTCCGGAATCCCCCTGGAGAAGGTGGCGGACCTGCTGGACTATTCGCGGGATCCGGTCAGCCTGGACATGCCGGTCGGCGCCGAGGAGGAGGCACCGCTGGGTGACTTCATCGAGGATGCCGAGGCTACCGACGCGGAGTCCGCGGTGATCTCTGGGTTGCTCCAAGACGACCTGCGACGAGTGCTGGCGACTCTCGAAGACCGGGAACAGAGGGTCATCCGGCTGCGCTACGGCCTCGACGATGGCCAGCCGCACACGCTGGACCAGATCGGTAAGCATTTCGGGCTCTCCCGCGAGCGGGTGCGTCAAATCGAACGCGAGGTCATGGCAAAGCTCCGTCATGGGGATCGTGCGGAACGACTCCGGGCATACGCCAGCTGACCAGCGCTTGGCTGCACTGCGTCACCGCTCGAATGGCAGCATTGACGCCGTCACGCTGGACCGGCACTGTCACTTTCACGACGTGACACTTTTCAAGACGTGATAAAGACCACGCGACGTCAGGCACAGGCGGTCGCGCGCCGCGGAAGGTCGGGCTCGTCGGGGGTCCGGCCTTCCCACGTCCTGTGAAGGGGCAAACGCTGGCCAGGAACCAAGCGGATCATGCATATGTCCGCACAAGGGCCAGGACCTGCTCCCCGTCTGGGCCACTGACTGCCAGGTCGGTATCAGCCGGATCGAGCCGCCGTGCAGCGACCAGACAGAATTCCACACCCGAGCCGCGAACAATCGTGAGCGGATCGCCGTCGGTACCCCACGACCATGTCACCCCGCTGGGTCCGCTCACTTCAACGGCGACCGGTCCGTGCAGCACCGCACCGGCCCGCGCAAAGGCGTACGGAAGCGTACGCCAAGCCAGACGAGCGACATGCCACAACCGATCACTCGGGACGAGCGCGACGCCAACAGCGGCGCCAATGTCTGCGGTGTGAATCCACATCTCTGACAGCCGGGTAGTGGCGAGGGTTCGAGCCGACAGCTCACCGACCACCCACGGTAGGCGCCGACCTGGTTCGGACTCGGCCAAAAACCGCCGCTGCGCCGCCGCAGCGTCCCGCCACCGCTGAAGTAGTTGCGCTGCACCAGCGCCACGCTCGGCCACGACCGCCCGCTCGGCACCCTCGTCCACCGTGCGGGCTCCAGCGGGCATGAACCGGCCGAGCCGCTGGGCGAACGAAGAATCGCCAGCGGCTGCGGCCAGTTCGGTGGTCTGCGCCAAGTGGAGCACCACGTCGGCCACCGACCAGCCAGAACATCGGGACGGCTTGACCCAATCGGCATCCTCGAGGCCGCCCAGCAGATCGTCAAGTTCGGCCTGCTGATCATCAAGAGCAGCAATGATAGCCTCCACAGCGGTGGACTCTAGCCGTGGTTGACTCGAGTACCCAGGATCATCTCGACACGTGAGCTGCCAGCTGGAGTGGGCCGGACAGCCAACTCTGAATCTCATGGCGGCTCCGGAGTCGCACCACAACTGGGCCGTCCGGGGCCGCGAGCACGTCGCGCATCCGCTGCTGGGTGCGCAGGTGGGACGACCACGACCACCGCAGGACATGGTCGCGATCGGTGAACAGTGTCCACAACGGCGGCTCGATGTTTCCGTTCCACAGCTGGACGCGACGCAGCTGCCGGGTGAGTGTTCTGGGCACGAGCTGGCACATCACCCGCCATCGCGGCAGGTCCAGCCACACCACGAGATCAGCCCGGGCAAGGAGCAGGGGGCGCACTCCGGAGTGTTGCCATTCGGTCACCCACTCATTCGTGGCCGCGAACGCGGTGACGTCGGCTGTGAACTCCGGCCGCGGCACCCAGTGCGGGCCGTGGCGCAACGCGTCGAGCTCGTAGTACGGCACCGACAGCGCCACTGAGAGGACCCGCGACAGTGTGCTCTTGCCTGACCCGCTGACGCCTGCGACGAGCACCCGCCGGGGCCGGTGCGGCAGCGGATCACCCCAGCCGAGCGGCTCCACCAAACCAGTCTCCCCACCTAGCGGGGGCAGCGACAAGGATGACCCTCTTGACCAGCCACATGGATGCTTGTCGTCGTCGTGGTCAGAGCCGGGGATCCTCGGGGTCCAGATCGTGCAACGGATAGACCGCGCGCCGGGTTTCTTGGATTGCGCAATCCAGCGCGGTGTCGCCGAGACCATCCCATTGCGTCCAACGAGGCTCGGCGCCATCGGTCATCGACGTCGGCAGCGGCGTGCCGTACGCCACGGTGGCGGCATAGGTGGTCCAGCCCGCAGGCACAGCCGCGTGCGGGTCCAGCTCGCGACCGAGCACGGTGGCCAGCAGATGCGCCCATGACCGCGGGACCACGCGGAATAAGGAGTACCCGCCACCGCCCAGGGCCAGCCAGCGGCCGCCGGCGGTGCTGTCAGCGAGGTCGGACAACGCGCGGTGCGCAGCTCGCTGACCGTCCACCGACAGCGCGAGGTTCGCGAGCGGATCCTCCAGATGGGTGTCCGCGCCGTGCTGGGTCACCAAGACCTCCGGCCGGAACGCGCGCAGCAGCGCTGGCACGATCGCATGGAAAGCTCGTAACCACCCCTCATCGCCGGTGCCGGGGGGAAGCGGCACATTGACTGCTGAGCCCTCGGCACCAGGACCGCCGATGTCGGCTGAGTTGCCGGTGCCAGGAAAAAGCGTCGCCGGATGCTGGTGCAGCGAGATGGTGAGCACCCGAGGGTCATCGGCGAAGGCCTCCTGCACACCATCGCCGTGGTGCACATCGATGTCGACGTAGGCAACCCGGGACACGCCACCGTCGAGCAACCGGCGGATCGCCAGAGCGCAGTCGTTGTAGATGCAGAAACCCGAGGCGTAGTCACGCATGGCATGGTGCAACCCGCCGGCGATGTTCACTGCCCGCGCCGCGTGACCGGTGAGGATCTCGTCGGCAGCGCGCAGCGAGCCACCGGCGACCAGCGCCGAGGCCTCGTGCATACGGTGGAAAACGGGATTGTCCGGGGTGCCCAGTCCGTGCCCGGCCCGCCCGCGAGGCGCCTGCTTCACCGCGGCGACGTAGTCGTTGGAATGAACCGTGCATAGTTCCTCGTCAGTGGCCTGCACCGGCACCAGCGGCTGCACACCATCCAGGACGCCCAGTGAACGAGCCAAGCGCATGGTGAGGTCGAGCCGGATCGGGTTCAGCGGATGCCGCCCACCGAGGTCGTAACCGAGGAGGGCCTCGTCCCAGACGACCACCGCGCGGGAGGAGCTCATGCCCCGGCACGCTACCGGTCGCCGGGGACTCCGATCGACGGATGGCGGGATCGACGGATGGCGGTTACCCGGGGTCCGGGCCGGTGGCCACCGGACGGTCCGGGTCGGTGCACCAGTGTGACCACGATCCGGCGTACAGCGCCGCCGCATGCTGGGGAGTCGTGACCCCGGCGAGTTCGAGTCCGAGAACCAGGGCACAAGCATTGATCCCGGAACCGCAGTATGCGCCGACGTCCGCACCACCGACTCCCCACCGCCCCGCGAGCTCGCGCAACCGGCCCGGCGGTAGCCAGCGCCCCTGCGCGTCGGTCAGCTCGCTGAACGGGGCGTTGGTCGACCCGGGAATATGGCCGGCGCGTGGATCCACCGACTCGGTCTCTCCTCGGTAGCGGGGCCCTGCCCTGGCGTCGAGCAGCACCCCGTTGCGGGCCAAGGCCGCAGCCTGCGCGGCGTCGAGCACCGGCATCCCACCGGGCCGTACCGTAAATGTTCCAGCCTGCGGGTGGGGCACCTCGGCGATCACCGGTAGTCCGGCCGCTCGCCACCCCGCGATGCCTCCGTCGAGCACCGCGACCGCAGGGTGCCCTGCCCAGCGCAGCAGCCACCACAGTCGTGCCGCCACCGACCCGTCCGCCGCGTCGTAGACGACAACCGGGGTCGTCGCGCCGACCCCAGCGGCACGCAATGCGACCTCCAGTGCCGCGGAGTACGGCAGGGGATGCCGACCGCCCGGTCCCGCCGGCGCCGCCAGATCGGCGTCCATGTCGAAGAAGACCGCGCCTGGCAGGTGGCCAGCTCGGTAGTCGACGTGCCCGGGTGGCCCGGTAAGAGACCATCGGACGTCCGCCACGGTCGGCGGCTCGAGGCCATTCAGCTGGGTGGCCAGCTCCTGAGGTGTCATCACCGGGTGCATGCCAAAATCCTGCCGCCTTGACACGTAGACTCCGCAGCGCCCCAGTCGGCCTCTACCATAGATGCAACCGAGGGAGACTGGTGTGAACGAGCTCATCGACACCACTGAGATGTACCTCCGCACCATCTTCGAGCTTGAGGAGGAAGGTGTGGTCCCGCTGCGGGCGCGGATCGCCGAGCGCCTTGCCCAAAGCGGCCCCACCGTCAGCCAGACCGTTGCCCGCATGGAGCGCGACGGTCTGCTGAACGTGGCCGATGACCGGCATCTCGAGCTAACCCCAGCGGGCCGCAGCCGGGCCATCTCTGTGATGCGCAAGCATCGGCTGGCTGAGCGTCTGCTGGTCGATGTCATCGGGCTGGAGTGGGAGCAGGTGCACACGGAGGCCTGCCGCTGGGAGCACGTAATGAGCGAGGCGGTGGAACGCAAGCTGGTCGCTTTGCTGGGCAACCCCACTACCTCTCCATACGGCAACCCGATACCCGGGCTGGATGAGCTCGGCGTCGGAGAGCCCGCTGCCCCGATCGAACCCGATCTGGTGCGGCTGGACGAGGTGGCCCGTCGCGGCGGTGGCACCGTGGAGGTGCGCCGCATCGCCGAACACGTGCAGCTAGACCCCGCCCTGATGGCAGACCTGCACAAAGTCGATGCAGTGCCTGGCAATGTGGTGGAGGTCGCTGCCCAGGCCCGGACAAGCCACCCCGTGGTGCTCTCCGGCCGGGGGTCCACGGTCAGGGTGGCCGGTGCCCTCGCACACGCAGTCATGGGCCGTCGGCGGTGACTGGATTGTCTTCGTGACCCGGATTGTCTTCGTGACCGGATTGTCCTCGTGACTGGATCTAACCGGATGCGGCTGCTGGTCACCGGGGGTGCTGGCTATGTCGGCAGCGTCTGCGCCGCGCGGCTGATCGAGGTCGGCCACGAGGTTGTGGTCCTGGACGACCTGTCTACTGGGCACCGGGACGCGGTGCCGCCCGGCTGCCGTTTCGTTCATGGCTCGGTGGAGGACGCGAACGCGATCCTGGGCGAGGGTTTTGACGGAGTGCTGCATTTTGCGGCTCGCTCGTTGGTCGGAGAGTCCATGGCGCAGCCGCAGCGCTACTGGCTGGGCAACGTGGTGGCCACGGTGCGGCTGCTTGAGGCGATACGTGAACACGGCACTCCCCGGCTGGTCTTCTCCTCCACCGCGGCCACCTACGGGGAACCCGAGTCGGTGCCGATCACAGAGGACACGGCCACCCGGCCAACCAACCCCTACGGTGCAACCAAGCTCGCGATCGACCATGCCATCAGCTCCTATGCCACCGCGCACGGCATCGCAGCCGTGAGCCTGCGCTATTTCAACGTCGCGGGCGCCTACGGCCGCTACGGTGAGCGGCACACGGTGGAAACCCATCTCATCCCGCTGATCCTGCAGGTCGCCCACGGCCACCGAGAGAAGATCATGGTGTTCGGGCAGGATTGGCCCACCGCGGACGGCACCTGCATCCGCGACTACATCCACGTGGTGGATCTCGCCGACGCCCATGAGCGGGCCCTCGAGCAGGCCGTACCGGGCAAGCACCGGATCTACAACCTGGGCAATGGAACCGGCTTCTCGGTACAGCAGGTGCTGCACATCTGCCGACAGGTCACGGGACACCCGATTCCAGCGCAGCCCGCAGCTCGGCGGGCCGGCGACCCGGCGGTCCTGATCGCCTCCAGCGATCGAGCGCACGACGAGCTGGGATGGAAGCCAGAGCGCTCCGACCTCGCCACGATCGTCGCAGATGCCTGGCGCTTCGCCCGCGACTCGCCGCGCGACGCCCACTGACGGCGCCGTCGCCGGCGACGGTCACCGCCTCCGCCGCGATCGTCGCTTGGCGGATCTAGGGGTAGGTCGTCGAAGAGCTGCTGCGGCATCTCTCGCGATACCACGCAGCAGCTCCGGCGGCAGCCCTCCATCCAGCGCGGCACGCAGCAGCCCGGACAACGAATGCTGCGGGCAGGCATGTAGAGCGGCCTCCAATGCCACACTCGCGATGCCACCGTCCCCGCGGAGGTACGCGGTGAACGCCAGTAATGCCGCAGGCTCGGCTCGCTCCGGTGCAGGGGTCGCGCGCACGAGGGCCAGCCATAGCCGCTCGGCACCGGCGGCGCCGGCACCCGTACACCAGGGCAGGCAGGCGTCCCGGACCCGGTGGTCACACAGCGCGGAGGCCACCTCGGCGACGATGCTGTCACTCAGCACGAGATCACCGGCCGATGACGCTCGATGCAGTTGCCTCAACTGGGCAAGCCGCTGATCCACGAGCCCGGCGCTCATCGGGTGCTCATCGTCGGCGGCGTCCAGGAGCGCCGCGCGACGCTGCAACGCCACGGGGTCCTCCGCCGCCAAGAGCTCAGCCATCTCCTCCCGGCTACGAAAGGTCACCGCACCAGCCGCGACCGTCGCGGCCGCCAGCGGGCTCGTCGCAGGATCGGCGACGGTGCCAGCGCACAGGGGATCGTCGTAACAGCGCCACGGCGCCCCAGCTGCCGTCTCCGTCGTCCACGCAGCGTGCACCACACGAAGCCCCGCGCCGGACAGCAGGTCGTCGAGAGCATCCACCAATGCGCGGTGCGGGGGGTCGCCATCCGGGGTGGTCTCACCCCCGATCACCACCAACGCGACACCAGTGGGCCGCTGCCTGGCGATCGGCTTAACCAACTGCTCGGCCAGTCGCCGCGCCTGGTCGACTGTGACCAGATCGGCACGCAACGTCAACCCGAGGTTTTTGCCGTGCAAGGCCATGAGGACCACGGAGTGGTGCGGATGGAATCCGAGCAGATGGGGTACAGCGGCGATCAGCTCGGACGGGTCAGATAGCCGGATTCGCCCGGCGGTAGGTGCGCTCATGGCGTTGAACGGTCCTCCCGCAGCCCCGCGGGGAGAAGCCACGTGATCACCAGCTGTGGATTGCAGGGGGCGGTGTGGACTACTTAGCCTTCGGGGCAGGCGCGGTGAGCACGATGTCGGAGCAGATGGTTATCCTGCCGCGCCGCAACGCCCGTCGGCTCCCGATGGGATCCCACGCGGCCGCCTGCAGACGTAGGTCACCGCCGGAGGAAGGTTCCACCAGACCGTGCGCGTGGTGAGCACTTCGTCGAAAACCTCTCCCAGCAGTGCTCGGAATTCACGCGCTCGGGACATCGACAGCGCGTGCACGTAGGCAAAGGTCGTGAAACAACCTGCGGGTGCCAGCGAGCGCGCCGTCGCCTCCACGATCGTGCGCTGCGCGCCCGGCTCGACAAGTGACCAGGGCAGCCCGCTGATCACGGCGTCTACTGCCGGTACCTGATGCTCAGCGAACAACCGCTCCAGGTCGACGGCGTCCCCGACCAGCACAGCAACACCCGGGTGCTCGGTGCGCAGGTAGCTGGCCAGCATCGGGTCGATCTCCACCGCCACCTGCCGTCCACGACCGCCGAGCCGGTATTCGATCGCGGTCGTGACCGATCCGGTGCCCGGCCCGAGCTCGACCACGACCGGCTTCCCCACCCGGGGCACCACTGCGGCCAGCCGCGCCGCTAGCTGCGGAGAGCTCGGCGCCACCGCGCCCACTGTCGCGGGACTGCGCAGCACGGCAGCGAGGAACGCGACAACGTGCGGCGAGAGCAGTGGCATGGTGCCAGATCTTGCCGCCGGGACGTTGGGTTTGTGAAATCGATCTCTGCGACCTACCAGCTGTATCCGGTCAAGTCGAGCCCCGAATGGGATGATTCTGCCTACACCCGGCGTTACCACTAGTGTGAGTATCGAGCTGTATCAAATCAATGAGCCTCCCAGCGGGCTGGGTATGGTACTTGTGCACTCCCTGACCGGATTTGTCGATGCCGGCCACGCGGGCGGCTTGGCGGTTGCCCATCTGCTGGCCACCCTGGAGCACCGTGTAGTCGCCACCTTCGACATCGACCAGCTGCTGGATTACCGCTCCCGCCGACCCCTCATGCTCTTCGAGGAGGATCGGTGGGCGGCTTATGAGCAGCCCGAGTTGGTGCTCTACGAGGTTGAGGACTGCGCGGGTACCAGGTTCTTGCTACTGACCGGCCCGGAGCCGGATCTGCAGTGGGAGCGGTTTGCTAGCGCGATCCGTGAGCTGGTCGAGCGCTTCGGGATCGGGCTGACCGTCGGTCTGGGGGCGGTGCCGATGGCAGTTCCGCACACCCGGCCAGCGACGGTGACTGCGCACGCGACGCGTCGCGAGTTGATCTCCGGCTATCAGCGGTGGTTCAACACCATGCAGATCCCCGGTCACGCTGGGGCGCTGGTAGAGCTGCGGCTCGGCGAGGTGGGACACGACGCGATGGGCTTTGTGGTACATGTGCCGCATTACCTGGCACGGGCCGAGTATCCGGAATCGGCTCGCGGTCTGTTGGAGCACCTGGCTCGCAGCAGCGGATTGAGCTTGCCTGTGGACGCCCTGCTCCCCGCCGCACAGCGGGCGCTCGCCGAGGTCAACGAACAGGTAGCCCGTTCCCCCGAGAGCATGTCAGCGGTGGCCGACCTGGAGACACATTTCGACGCCCTCATGAACGACTCCCCCCAGCGGCCCTTACTGCCCAGCGGCACCGGGCCGTTACCCACCGGTGATGAGATCGCCGCGGAGCTCGAGCAGTTCCTCGCCGAGCAGGACGGCTCATCCGGGAGCTAACCCGGATCTACCCGCCGACCGGAGGTAGGTCCGGTTCGCTGAAGCTCAACCACCGGCCAACTGACCGAGGGTCACCATGACAGTGCGCGGGTTGCCCTGTGGGCCGGTCAGGCTGACTCGGACCGTTTGCCCTGGGTCGAGGTTGGCCAGCACCTCGGCGAGGTCGGAGGCCTGATGCACGGGAGTGTTGTTGACCGCAGTGATCACTTCGCCGACCTGGATCCCTGCCGCTGCAGCCGGGCCGCCGGGGTTCACGCGGAGTATTCCCATTCCGGATGGCTTGCCGCCCGAGCTGACGATGGTGACCACTCGCACACCCAACTCGGCGCGATGAGAGTTGACCACATGGCCACCATGGGCGATGAGCTGCCCCGCGATGTCGGTGACGAGATTGCTGGGAATCGCAAACCCAATGCCCGGCGCCGCCGAGCCCCCACCACCCCCGGCCTGAGGCTCAAGCGCAGCCAGCGTCGGTATGCCGATGACGTTGCCAGTCAGGTCGACGAGCGCCCCGCCGCTGTTGCCCGGGTTGATCGCGGCGCTGGTCTGGATGACATCCGGCAGCGTCGCGCCGGGACCTTCCCCGGCGGGTTCGGTGACGGTGCGGCCAGTGGCCGAGACGATGCCATTGGTGACGCTGCCGGTCAGCCCAAGGGGGTTGCCCATGGCCATCACGATCTCGCCGACCTGCAACTTGGTGGAATCACCGAAGTGCGCTGGCTGCAGCGACGACGGCGGCTCATCGAGCTTGATCACGGCGAGATCGTCGGGCGGGTAGGCACCGACCAATGTCGCCGGGACCGTCTTCGGGCTATCCGCCAGCCGCACCTGGAACTTCGTCGCCCGACCCACGACGTGGGCATTGGTGACAATGTTGCCCTTGGTGTCGAAGACAACGCCGGAGCCGAGGCCACGATCTGTATTGATCTGCACGACGGACGGCAGCACCTTGGTTACCACGCTGATGTAAGCCTGCTCCAGTGCGGGCGCATTCGCGGGCACCAACGACGAATTGGACGTAGTCTGCGCGGCGGCACATCCAGCCAGGAAGATCGCCGCAATGCTCAGCAGGAGCAAGCCATGACAAGCGAACGGTGCACGAGCGGCACCCTTCGATGCGGTCACGGCATCACCTCCGAGATCCTCAGGCGCAGCACCCCTGCCCGCGCGTTCCCGCAACTTCGTCTAGCCCCGGCCGCCATGGGCGAACGGCCAACGCATCAATTGCAATTTCGCACAGTTTCAGCTGCAGCCGCTGGTCGAACCGCAGCCCTCACAAACGTAGCAGGATCCCGCAGGCCGCATCTTTGTCCCGCACGTCATGCACAGCGGCGCGTCAGCAGCTTTACCCAGCTGCAGCTCCACGAGCTCAGTGGAACTACCCACGTAAACCGGCGCTGGCCGAGCCTGTGCCATCGGTGCGGGCGTGCTCGAATCCACCGAGGTACGCAGCGACTCGACATCGACATCCCTGTCCGTATCGGCGCCATAGTCAGCAGACACCCGGGTAGTGCGCTCTTCCGCCGACAGAATGCCCAGTTGATCGCGCTTGTCCTTGGGCAGATGGTCCAGGGCAATTCGACGGAACAGGTAGTCCACCACGCTCGTCGCCATCCGGACATCGGGATCGTCGGTCATCCCCGCAGGTTCAAAGCGCATGTTCACGAATTTCGAGACATACGTCTCCAACGGAACACCGTACTGCAGCGCTATCGAGATCGCCATCGAGAACGCGTCCATAACACCGGCCAGCGTGGAACCCTGCTTGGACATCTTCACGAAGATCTCGCCGAGCCCGCCATCCGGATAAGACCCCCCCGTCAGATAACCCTCGGCACCGCCAACAGTGAAGGACACCGTCTCGCTGGGCCGCTTCTTGGGCAGCCGCTTGCGCACGGGCCGGGCTTCGACCGCAACCTTATCCGCTACAGTAGCGGTAGACTTCGCGGTGGACAGTGGTTGGCCCACCTTGCAGTTATCCCGATAGATCGCCAGGGCCTTGAGCCCCATCTTCCATGACTGAAGGTAGATCTCTTCGACGTCGGCCACGACGGCCGTCTCCGGCATATTAACCGTCTTGCTGATGGCTCCCGAGATGAATGGCTGGGTGGCCGCCATCATCCGGACGTGACCCATCGGCGAAATAGCCCGCTCCCCCATCGCGCAATCAAACACCTCGTAATGTTCTGGACGCAGCCCTGGAGAATTGATCACGTGGCCATGCTCTGCGATGTATTCGACAATGGCTTCGCTCTGTTCTTTCTGGTACCCTAACGCCGCAAGCGCCTTAGGAACGGTCTTGTTCACGATCTGCATGGATCCGCCGCCGACAAGCTTCTTGAACTTGACGAGCGAGAAGTCCGGCTCGATTCCCGTGGTATCACAATCCATCATAAAACCAATAGTGCCAGTCGGCGCTAATACACTGGCCTGAGCATTTCTCCAACCATTTTTCTCGCCGATCCGCATGCCGTCCTGCCAGGCCTTCGTCGCCGCCTTCTGCACGGCGCGGTCATTATGGTCATAGGTACGGATCAAATCGTTGGCGGCGGCGTGTTTGCGCATCACCCGCTGATGCGGTTCGGCGTTGCGCGCATAGCCCTCATACGGTCCGACAACCCCAGCGAGCTCAGCAGATCGTTTGTATGCAGTGCCAGTCATCAGCGAGGTGATCGCCGCGGCCAGTGCGCGCCCACCATCCGAGTCATAGGCATGCCCAGTGGCCATCAGCAAGGCGCCAAGGTTGGCATAGCCGATTCCGAGCTGCCGGAACGTCCTCGTGGTGTCTCCTATGGTCTCTGTCGGGAAATCGGCGAAACAGATCGAGATGTCCATGGCGGTGATGACCAGTTCCACCGTCTTGACGAACAACTCGGCATCAAACGTGAGATCCTCGCGGAGGAACTTCATCAGATTGATCGAGGCAAGGTTGCAGCTCGAGTTATCGAGGTGCAGGTACTCGCTGCAGGGATTGGACGCTGTGATACGTCCGGACTCCGGACAGGTGTGCCAGTCATTGATCGTACCGTCGTACTGCAGGCCCGGATCAGCGCATTCCCAGGCAGCCTTCGTAATATCACGGAAAAGATCCCTGGCCCGCACTGTCTCGATTATTTCCCCCGTTGTTCGGGCGCGCAGACCGAACTCACCATCGATCTCCACTGCCCGCATGAACTCATCGGAGACACGGACCGAGTTGTTCGCGTTCTGATACTGCACCGAGGTGATGTCCTTGCCACCGAGATCCATGTCGAACCCGGCATCACGGAGCACCCGGATCTTGCGCTCTTCGGATGCTTTGGTCTGCACGAACTCGGCGATATCGGGATGATCGACGTCGAGCACCACCATCTTGGCAGCTCGACGGGTAGCACCACCTGACTTGATGGTGCCCGCCGAAGCATCCGCTCCGCGCATGAAGCTCACCGGCCCGGACGCGGTACCGCCGGAGGAGAGCAGTTCCTTTGAAGAACGAATACGGGACAGATTCAGACCTGCACCCGAACCGCCCTTGAAGATCAGCCCCTCTTCCCGATACCAGTTGAGAATCGAGTCCATAGTATCGTCAACAGAAAGGATAAAACAGGCTGACACTTGTTGCGGGGAGGTGGTGCCGACGTTGAACCAAACCGGGGAGTTGAAGCTGAACACCTGATGCAGCAGCATCCAGGTCAGCTCCTGCGAGAAGATTTCCTGATCGGTATCGGTGGCGAAGTATCCATGCTGAACACCGGCGGCGGTGTAGGTCATCACCACTCGATCGATCAGCTGGCGCAGGCTCGACTCGCGCTGCTCACTGCCCACCGCACCGCGGAAGTACTTACTCGTCACGATGTTGACCGCGTTGACCGACCAGAAGTCGGGGAACTCGACGCCGCGTTGTTCAAAGTTGACCGTGCCATCTCGCCAGTTCGTCATCACCACGTCCCGGAGCTGCCACGTCACCTCGTCATAGGGATGCCGGTGCTCGGTGGTGTAGACCCGCTCTAGCCGCAGCGCACGCTGGGGCTGCGCAGCGGGCGGAGATCCCACAATGCCGGCCGGAGTCCCTACGGTGTCGGTCATCCCTCGTCCCTCTCTATCGCGGTGTGCATACTCCCGGGTCCGGGTCTCCCGTCCGGAGCACCTCGGATGCTGTGTGGTGCTTTCGTCGGCGACTACGAGTCCTCAGGTCCCCTCCGGCTCCTCCTCGCAGCGTCGCAACGGGTGGCCTGGCAGATCGCGCAAATCGCGGATCTCCTTCTCGAAGTCCTCGATCGAGGAGAACGACCGGTACACGCTGGCGAACCGTAGGTACGCCACCTCGTCCAGATCCCGTAGCGGGCCAAGGATGGCCAACCCCACCTCCTGGCTGGGCACCTCAGCGCTGCCCAAGGACCTGATGCTCTCTTCAACCCGATGCGCAAGCTGTTGCAGCGCGTCCTCCTCCACCGGTCGTCCCTGGCAGGCCCGGCGTACCCCGCGGACCACCTTGTCGCGACTGAACGGCTCGGTGACCCCTGAGCGTTTCACCACGGCCAGTACCAGTTCCTCCACTGTGGTGAATCGCCGACCGCATTCCGGGCACGATCGGCGCCGCCGGATCGCCTGACGATCCACCACCTCGCGGGAGTCGACGACTCGCGAATCAGAGTGCCGGCAGAACGGACAGCGCATGCTCCTCACCCCTGCCTCTGCGTCATGCCATGCGACCAAGTCCGTCGGGTGACCAACGGCAAGACTGCCCACCCGTGACGCTCAAGCCGTGATACCCAACAGATGGTCGAACAACATCTCTGTAACTACTATATGTTGGGGTACTCCCATCTGTCGAGCCGCCACAGCGAGTAGCCTCTGCCGCAATCGGCTGCCGGTCCTACGGCGGATTCGGCTACCGTCCGGCTGGGACCTGTAACTGCTGGTCAGGGTTTACCGCGGAGCCCACCAGGCCGTTCAGCTGCAGAATCCGTTCCACCACCGCGCGTTGGTCGGACCGGGGCGCTACCCGGGCCGCTACATCCCACACGGTCTCGCCTGCGCCTACTCGGGCCACCGCCGTGTGGGTGGGAAGCCCTGCTTCCCTGGCCTGACCGAGGTAACTCAGGCCGCCGACCACAACCATCGTCACCATGGCGGCCGCAACCAACCGCAATACCGGTCTAGACAGCGCCCGTCTAGACAGCGCCCGCGCCGGACGCGCCGCAGGAGCCAGCACCCGCTGGTGCGCCGGAGAGGGCGCCTGCCGCCGTCGCACGACAGGCGGCATGGGCATCGGTGGCACCGGAAGCGGCCGGAGGAGCACCGCCGACCGGACCGGCCTGGTACCCCGTGATGGGACCTGCGCGCCGCCTGCCGTCCCATCCTTCGCGACAAACCTATTGCCCAACTGTGCCGATGCCGTCATCGAGACTCCTCAGCTGCGAGTATCATCGAACGCGGGTTCGATCGAACTGTTGAGCGGTGTCTATCACGGTGGTCCGACAGAATCAGTGACCACACGGCGTGTTGTTCGAACAGATGTTTGATCTTTGGCCAGAGGGCGGTTAGCGTCAGCCTCGCGACGGGCCGGCCCAATCCGACTCGGCCCAGTTCGCTCTGGCCCAGTTCGATCTGGCCCAGTTCGATCTGGCGCAGTCCGACAGTGATCCAAGGAGGAACGGTGGGACAACAGCGAAACGACGAGCCGGAGGTGACCGGCTCCGGCGACCCGCGCCAGAATCGGAGCGACCAGGGACGAAGCGACCAGAGGCAGGGCGACCAGAGGCAGGGCGACCAGGAGCGAAGTGCGCCCGGTCTGAGCAACACCGCACAGATGCACACCTTCCCCGATCTCGAAGACGGCACCAGCGAGAGCCTCACCCCTCGCCAGCGACGGGTTCTTGAGGTGATCCGGGAGTGGGTGGAACGCTTGGGCTACCCACCGAGCGTGCGGGAAATCGGCGAAGCGGTCGGCCTCACCTCCACGTCATCGGTCGCGCACCAGCTGCGCGCGCTGGAGCGCAAGGGATACCTCCGTCGTGACCCCAACCGTCCCCGGGCAGTCGGTGTCCGGCCGGCCGACAACCCGCCGGATGCCACCGAGGAGACCCTCAACGGCGAGCCCGCCCGCCCCAGCCCCGTCTTCGTTCCGGTAGTCGGCCGGATCGCCGCCGGTGGTCCAGTGCTTGCCGAGCAGGTGATCGAGGACGTCTTCCCGCTGCCGAAAGAAATCGTTGGTGAGGGCTCGCTGTTCTTGTTGCGGGTCACCGGTGATTCCATGATCGACGCGGCAATCACCGATGGGGACTGGGTGGTCGTGCGCCAACAGCCCAACGCCGAGAACGGTGACATCGTCGCCGCCATGATCGACGGCGAGGCGACCGTGAAGACCTTCAAACGCCGTGATGGGCATCTCTGGTTGCTGCCACACAACGCTGCCTACGAGCCGATCCCTGGAGACGATGCAACCGTGCTCGGCCGGGTGGTGGCAGTCCTGCGGCGGCTGTGAACCGCGGCTGTGAAGAATCTCAGGGCCGTTCGGGCTGTCAGGTCTTGACCAGGTATTCGGCCAGCGCCCCTGCGAGGTCGGCCCGCACCCGCGCGCGCAGCCGGGTGCCGTCTTCGGTGTGGTCGGTGGCCAGCATCTCGCCTTCGGCGTGTACCCGGGCGACCAGGGCGCCCTGGGTCCACGGCAGCAATGCGTCCACCTCAACCTGCGGTTGCGGCAATGCATCGGCAATCCTCTGGAGCAGGCCAGCAATACCAGCCCCGGTGTGCGCAGAGACGAACGATGCCTCGGGCAGCAGGCAGCGCAACCGCGACAGCGCGAATTCCTCGGAGGCGTCGATCTTGTTCACCACCACGAGTTCGCGCGGCATCGGCGCGTCATGCCCATCGGTGATCTCGCCGAGTACCTCGCGTACCGCCTCTACCTGCCGCTCTGGCATCGGATCAGCGCCGTCCACGATGTGCAGCAGGAGGTCCGCGTCGGCCGTCTCCTCCAGGGTGGAGCGGAACGCCTCCACCAGCTGGTGCGGCAGGTGACGGACGAAACCGACGGTGTCGGTCAGTGTGTACTCCTGCCCATGTGGCGTGGTGGCTCGGCGGGTGGTGGGGTCCAGGGTGGCGAACAAGGCGTCCTGCACCAATACGTCGGCGCCGGTGATCGCGTTGAGCAAGCTGGACTTACCCGCGTTGGTGTAGCCAACGATGGCCACCGTGGGTACCTCATTGGCGCGCCTGCGCCCCCGCTTCGTGTCGCGGACCGTACGCATCGCGGCGATCTCCCGGCGTAGCTTGGCCAGGCGCCGGTGGATGCGTCGCCGGTCGGTCTCCAGCTTGGTCTCACCCGGGCCGCGGGTGCCCACCCCACCGCTGGCACCGCCGCCGGCACCGCCGGCCTGCCGGGACAGCGACTCCCCCCAGCCCCGCAGCCGCGGCAGGAAATAACTCAACTGGGCCAGCTCGACCTGCGCCTTGCCCTCCTTGGAACGGGCGTGCTGGGCGAAGATATCCAGGATCAACGCGGTCCGATCGATGACCTTGACCTTGAGTTTGGCCTCCAACTGCCGCAACTGGCCTGGGGTGAGCTCACCGTCACAGATCACCGTGTCGGCAGCGGTGCTCAGTACCCGTTCGCGCAGCTCGATGACCTTGCCGGAGCCGATATAGGTTGCCGGGTCGGGGCGCTCGCGGCGCTGGACGAGCGCATCGAGCACCTGTGATCCGGCAGTCTCGGCAAGGCGGGCCAGTTCGGCCAGCGATGCGTCGGCCTCGGCAGCGGAACCATCGGTCCACACTCCGACGAGGACCACGCGCTCCAGGCGCAACTGCCGGTATTCGACCTCGGTGACATCAACGAGTTCGGTGGACAGGCCCGGCACGCGACGCAACGCCGTGCGCTCCGCAAGATCCAGCTCACCTCGGGAGGTAGCGCCGGGATCACGGGACGGAAGAATCGGTGAGGTTGTCATACGCCTCTCATCGTGACACGTTCTGGCCGGCAACGACCAATGGAATTCCCGGCGACGTGCGGTGTCAGTGCGATGACCACCAGTCAAAGGTCAGCCTTCCCCGTGCGACGAGCACCGCCGGCCCGGTCAGTCTGCTGCCGTCCGCATCAATCGCCACATGCAGCCGACCTCCGGGAACCTCCACGTCGGCCGCACCGGTGGTGCGGTCCCACGCGTCCAGCGCCGCGGCCAGCGCCGCCACCGTTCCGGTACCACAGGAGCGGGTCTCCCCCACGCCTCGCTCGTGCACCCGCATGCGCAACTCCCCCGCTGGGAGCACGTTGATGAATTCGACGTTGACGCCGTGCGGAAAATTCCCGGGGTCGTGTCCTGGCGGCAGGGTGAGGTCGAGTTGCTCCACCGGCAGCTCGGTCAAGCAGGCCAGGTGCGGATTGCCGACATCAACCACGAGGCCGGTGAATGCTGTGCCCTCGACGGTCACCGTGGAGGTGCCGTTGCACCGGACTCGTCCCATCTCGACGGTCACCGTGCCGTCGGAGTTGCACCGCACTTGCCGTGGACCGGATCTGCTGCCGACCGGGAACTCGGTGGCGGCGACCAGCCCGGCCTCGGTTAGATAGCGAGCGAATACCCGTACCCCGTTGCCGCACAGCTCGGCGACCGAGCCATCGGCGTTGCGGTAGTCCATGAACCAGTCTCCTGGTGACGTCCCCGGTGGCGGGTCGGGCACCAGCGCACCGGGGATCACCCGCAACACTCCGTCAGCTCCTAGCCCTCGGTGCCGATTGCACAGCGCCCGCACCCGGGACGGGGTGAGGTCCAACGTGCCGGTGGGGTCAGGGAGCAGGACGAAGTCGTTCTCTGTTCCATGTCCCTTAACGAACTCGATACCTAGCTCCATCATCAATGACTCTATCCGTCGGTCAGCAGGGTGAGTGCTGCGCCGAACAGGTCCGGGTGCTGGGAATCCAGCCAGCTGATCCGGCCGTCCCGCCGGAACCAGCTGCGCTGCCTGCGAATGAAGCGCCGGGTCGCCTGGGCGGTCGGACCGGCTGCGTCTGCCGGATCGGCGCCAGCCTCCAGTGCCGCGAGGACCTGCCGGTAACCCAACGCCCGAGGGGCCGTCCGACCTTCCCGCAGACCGCGTGGCAGCAGCTCCTGCACTTCCGCGACCAGCCCGTCGGCGAACATCCGATCCACCCGCGCGTCGACCCGCGAGTCCAGGATCACCGGATCGGTGTCCAACCCGATGATCGTGGCCCGGTAGCGAGCTGGACCGGGTTGCGGCAGGGAAGCCGAGAACGGGCGTCCCGTGAGCCGGATTACTTCCAGCGCCCGCACCAGCCGGCGACCGTTGCTCGGCAGGATCCGCCCAGCCGCCGCCGGGTCGAGTTGATGCAACCGTTGATGCAACGCCGGTGCCCCCTGTTCGGCCAGATCCACCTCAAGCTGGGTCCGTACTTCAGCCTCGGTGCCCGGGAACTCCAGATCGTCAAGTACGGCTCGCACATAGAGCCCCGAACCCCCGGCGATCACCGGCACCCGGCCCGCGGCGAGCAACTCCTCCAGGATGCCGCGGGCGTCGCGCTGGTAGGCGGCCACTGAAGCGGTCTCGGTGACCTCGAGAACGTCAAGCAGATGGTGGCGCACCCCGCACCGCTGCGCGGGCGGCAGCTTGGCAGTGCCGATGTCCATGCCCCGATACAGTTGCATCGCGTCGGCGTTGACCACCTCGCCACCCAGCCGGTGAGCCAGCTTGACCGCGAGTTCGGACTTTCCCGTGCCAGTCGGCCCGACCACGGCCAGCGCCCGCGGACCCCCGACGGGATTCGTGCCTGGATTCCTCATCGGGCGTCCGGATCCACGGCATCCCACAACGCCACGTGGTATCCCACCCCGTATGGAGCAGCCGAATAGAGCAGCTCCCCTCGGTAGGCCGGGGCCAGGGACTGGGCAGCTGCGGCCGCGACCTGCCACGCCTCCCGGCCGGCAACCAACAGCTCGCTGGCCAATGCGGCGTCGAGGCCCAGCAACGCGGGGGGATCGGCTGCGGCCAGTGCCGCCGCCACCGTCCCGTCCAGTTCTTTGGCCCTACTGTCGAGATATCCCGGTGCCCGAAGGGTATGCGTCGCTGCGCCGTCGCCGAGTACCAGCAGCCCCACCGGGTGGCCCTCACAGCGCAACCGCTGCGCCAACTCGGTACCGATCCGGCGGCACTGCGCGGTACTGGATCCTGGCGCCACCGGCGACACGGCCACCGTGATGTGCGCCGCGCAGACCTGCGCCCGCAGCCAGCCCGCGATCAGCAACGGCAGCGGCAGCTCGACGCGACCGGCAGACATCCCATCTGGATCAAGAGTGACCTGGACGTCTGCACCATAACCGGCAAAGGTGCCCCATCCCCCTGTCACCGGAACCGGATCGGCTACCGCGACCGCCACCCAGTGTGGGCAACGCTGCGCCAGCGCACTTACCACGGCCAGGCAGGCATTCCGCAATGGCGCGATCTCCGCAGCGGCGCCGGCAGCCACTTCCGGTACCAGGAGCGGTGGATGTGGCACCACCGCCACGCGTACGATCACCGCTGCAGGTTAGTGCCCACTTCGCACCTGCTCTCCTGCCCGCGTGCCTGAAATGCTTCAATGCGGCCCTGGCCGGGCGTTTCGGGGCAGCCTCGTGAAGGTGCACAGCTTGTGCAGTCGGGGCGCCCGCAGGAGACGGCGGGCACGAGGTCGAGGAAGGCCGGCATGACCGAGCACAGCACCACAGAGCAACAACTGGAGACCGGTTCCCCCGACGGTCCGCCACCCGGCGTCGCGCGCGCCTGCCGGGATCCGCAACAGTGGGGGCGGATAGCCCCGGACGGCACGGTGTACACCCACACCGCCGATGGCGAGCGAGCAGTCGGCTCGTGGCAGGCCGGGACAGCTGAGGAAGGTCTGGCGCACTTCGCCCGTCGTTTCGACGACCTGCTCACCGAAGCGGAGCTGCTTCATGCCCGGCTGAGCTCCGGGGTGGGCGACGCAAAGCAGGCGCTGGCCCGGGTCCGCGCCCTGCGTGATGAGCTCGCCGAACCAGCCGTCATGGGTGACCTCGCCGGTCTCACGGCGCTGCTGGACTACCTGCAGCGGCACGCCGAGGCGTCCCTCGCCGGGGCCAAAGCGGCCAGGGAACAGGCCAAGGCGCGAGCGACCGCCCGCAAAGAAGCACTCGCCGAGGAAGCGGAGCAGATCGGCGCTGAGTCCACCCAGTGGAAAGCCGGCGGCGACCGGCTACGCACCATCCTGGAGGAGTGGAAAACGATCAAAGGTGCGGACCGGAAGGCCGACGAGGCGCTGTGGCGCCGATTCTCCAAGGCCCGGGACGCCTTCGCCAGGCGCCGCGGCGCGCATTTCGCCGAGCTCGACCGGCAGCGGATCGGAGCCCGGGCCCGTAAGGAGGAGCTGGTCGTTGAGGCTGAGAAGCTGGCCAGCTCCACTGACTGGGGTGCCACGGCGAGTCGCTTCCGGAACCTGATGGCGGAGTGGAAGGCCGCTGGACGCGCCCCGAAAGAAGCCGACGACGCGTTGTGGCAGCGGTTCCGCACCGCCCAGGAGACCTTCTTCAGCGCGCGCTCCGCCGAGTTCTCCGGCCGGGATTCGGAGATGGACCGCAACCTGGCACAGAAGCAGGAGCTCCTCGCCGCCGCGGAACGGATCGATCCCACCGGTGACATCGAAGCGGCCCGAGCGCAGCTGCACGGTATTCAGGAGCGTTGGGAGGCGGTCGGCAAGGTCCCGCGCGAGCGGGTCAAAGAGCTCGAAGCCCGGTTGCGGGCCGTAGAGGAGCGGGTCCGCTCGGCTGGCCATTCTCAGTGGCGGCAGGCCGACCCCGAGTCCGAAGCGCGGGTAGCGCAGTTCCGGGAGCGGGTGGAACAGTACGAGGCCCAGGCGGCCAAAGCGCGCGCTGCCGGAGACGACCGCCGGGCGAGCACCGCGCAGGCCCAGGCTGATCAGTGGCGCGAATGGTTGGCCGCGGCGGAACGAGCCGTCACCAGCCGGTGACGGGTAGCCGGCTACTGGCGGGACAGCGCGAGCCGCAGCCACTGCGCGGCCAGCACCGTCATCGCCAGCACGGCCAGTACCAGTCCGATGCCAGGGCCAGGGCCGTGTACCGTCTGCCGGGACCAGATCGCCCACACCCCGTCGAGCACGCAATAGGCGCAGCCCAGCGCGCTGGCCCAGACCAGGCCCCAGCGCCGGGTGACCAGCGCCAGCACGGACAAGCCGATCCCCAAACTCAGCGCCGCTCCCCCGAACAGCCGGGGCAGCAGCCCAACCCGGTCAGCCGGATTGGCCGTGCCGCTCAGCACATCCCAGCCACTGGCCTGACCCACCCACGGCAGCGTGACGGCCAGCAGCAGCACCATGATCGCACCGGAGATCACCACCGCGCGACCACCAGGATCAACCTGACGCAACACCGACCGCTCCACCGCGTCGATCTCGGCGCGCAGCCCAGCGATGCCATCCGGATCAGGGGTCATGTCCCAGGCCGCCCGAACGATGGCAACCCCAGTGCTACCCCCGGCGTAGTCGGGCGTCGGCCGGCCACCCAGGCATCGCCCGCGGCGGTCCGCCGATGGGCCCGCAACGCCGCCTCGGATACGAGGTGGTGTGGCGCGCCATAGGTGATCTCCGCATGCACCACGTCGCCCGGGCGGACCTCGATCTCACCCGGCTCGAAATGCACCAGCCGACCGTCTCGGGCCCGCCCGCTCATCCTGTGGGTGGCCGCATCCTTCCGGCCCTCGCCGGTAGAGACCAGCACCTCTACCACGCTACCGATCAGGCTCCGGTTGAGCTCCCAGGAAATCTCCTCCTGCAGCGCCACCAGCCGCTCGTAGCGTTCCTGTACGGTCGCCTTGGGCACTTGACCAGCCATGTCTGCGGCCGGGGTGCCCGGGCGGCGGGAGTACTGGAAGGTGAACGCCTGGGCGAAGCGGGCTTGGCGCACCACGTCCAAGGTGGCCTGGAAGTCGGCTTCGGTCTCGCCCGGGAAACCGACGATGATGTCGGTGGACAGGGCCGCGTCGGGCATCGCGGCCCGTACCTCCTCGACGATCTTGAGGTAGCGCTGCGCGCGGTAAGAGCGGCGCATCGCCGCCAGCACCGCATCCGAACCGGACTGCAGCGGCATGTGCAACTGGTGGCACACGTTCGGGGTGGTCGCCATCGCCTCGATGACGTCTGAGGTGAAGTCCCGCGGGTGCGGCGAGGTGAAGCGCACCCGCTCCAGACCGTCGACCCGCCCGCAGGCGCGCAGCAGGTCACCGAAGGCGCGGCGGTCGCCGAACCCGACCCCGTAGGCGTTGACGTTCTGCCCCAGCAGCGTCACCTCGAGCACACCCTCGGCCACCAGTGCCTGGATCTCCGCAAGCACCTCACCGGGCCGCCGGTCGACCTCCTTGCCGCGCAGCGCGGGCACGATGCAGAACGTGCAGGTGTTGTTGCACCCGACGGAGATCGAGACCCACGCGGAGTGCGCCGAGTCCCGCTTCGCGGGCAGTGCGGACGGGAACACCTCCAGCGACTCGGCGATCTCGACCTGGGCAGCGTCGTTGTGGCGGGCCCGCTCCAGCAGGACCGGCAGCGAGGCGATGTTGTGAGTGCCGAACACCACGTCGACCCAGGGCGCCCGCCGGGTGATCTCGCCGCGGTCCTTCTGGGCCAGGCAACCCCCGACGGCGATCTGCATTCCGGGATGCTCGCGCTTGACCGGGCGTAACTGGCCCAGGTTGCCGTAGAGCCGGTTATCGGCATTCTCCCGCACCGCGCAGGTGTTGAGCACGACCACGTCGGGGGTTGCGTCCTGCCCGGCGGGCACGTATCCAGCAGCCTCGAGCAACCCCGCCAACCGTTCGGAGTCGTGCACGTTCATCTGACAGCCGTAGGTACGCACGCGGTAGCTGCGTGGGTGCTGCTCGGTGCTCGCCGGCATCTGCTAATCGTCCTTCCTTACCCGCACAGGGTAAGACCGGGTCGTACCCCACGGTCGGGCTGCCCTCATCCCACCGATGGTGGTCCGCGCGCATCCTCATGGTAAGGATGACTCCGACGCCCTCACCCACCCGGAGGATTCGCCGATGGGTTCGCCCGCACTAACCGACCCTCCGATGATCCGGATGACGGGGGTCCAGAAGCACTTCGGCTCGCTGCACGTGCTGCGCGACATCAACCTGGAGGTTGCGCGCGGGGAGGTGGTCGTCGTACTCGGGCCGTCCGGTTCCGGCAAGTCGACGCTGTGCCGCACGATCAACCGGTTGGAGCCCATCGACGGCGGCAGCATCGAGATCGACGGGTCGCTGTTGCCCGAGGAAGGCCGCGCGCTGGCCCGGCTGCGGGCCGATGTCGGCATGGTCTTCCAGCAGTTCAACCTCTTTGCCCACAAGACCATCGCAGAGAACGTCGAGCTCGCCCCGGTGCGGGTGCGCCGGATCGGCAAGCGGGAAGCGCACGAGGCGGCGCTGCGACTGCTCACCCGGGTCGGGATCGTCGATCAGGCCGACAAGTACCCCGCCCAGCTGTCCGGTGGTCAGCAGCAACGGGCCGCGATTGCCCGCGCACTGGCCATGCAGCCCAAGGTGATGCTCTTCGATGAACCGACGTCGGCGCTGGACCCCGAGATGGTTCAAGAGGTGCTCGACGTGATGACCTCACTGGCCGCGGAGGGCATGACCATGCTCGTGGTGACCCACGAGATGGGGTTCGCCCGTCGGGCCGCACACCGGGTGGTGTTCATGTCCGATGGCGACATCGTGGAAGATTCCCCACCCGACCAGTTCTTCACCGCCCCACGCTCGGTTCGTGCCAAGGATTTCCTCGGAAAGATCTTGACACACTGATTTGGTCCACTTCCGGTCCTACCAAGACGTGAGGAGTAGCGAATGCGCTGGAACGCTGTACTCAAGGTGGGGGCGGCGCTGGCCGCGCTAGCCATGGCCGCAGCCGGATGTGGACAGCAGCAGAGTCTGGGTGGCGGCGGGTCGACACCATCGGTGGCCCAAGGTGTCCACTTCGAGCCAGGCACCACGATGGCCAAGATCGTCGAGGCTCACACCATCCGGATCGGCACCAAGTTCGACCAGCCGCTGTTCGGTCAGCAAGCACTAGGCGGCCAGCTCAGCGGGTTCGACACCGAGGTCGGGCGAATCATCGCCGGCGCGCTCGGGATCGCGCCTGACCAAGTGAAGTGGGTGGAGTCACCCTCCGCACAGCGCGAAGAGTTGATCAAACAGGGCAAGGTCGACCTGGTGGTGGCGACCTACACGATCAACGACAAGCGCCGCCAGCAGGTGAGCTTCGCAGGCCCGTACTACGTTGCTGGTCAGTCACTCATGGTCAAGTCCGACAACAACACCGTCACCGGGCCCGACTCGCTGCGCAACACCAAAGCCCGGGTCTGCTCGGTACAGGGTTCGACCCCGGCGGAGAACATCCGCAAGTACATTGATCCCAACCAGCTGACGGTGTTCGATGTCTACTCCAAGTGCGCCGACGCGCTGCGCACCGGCCAGGTCGATGTGGTGACCACCGACAACGTGGTGTTGCTGGGGTTCGTGTCCAACAGCAATGGCGGATTCAAGCTGGTCGGTGACACCTTCACCAAGGAGCCCTACGGCATCGGCATCACCAAGGGCGATGTCGCGTTCTGCACGTTCATCAACGACACGCTCACCCAGGCAGCCAAGTCCGGCGCGTATGCCGACGCCTGGAAGACGACGGCAGGGAAGGTGGCGGCGCAGACACCTGAGCTGCCGACCCTGGATACCTGCAGCTGACCGTGCAACGCCAATGGACATAATCCTCGACAACATCGGTCTGTACCGCGACGGTCTGCTCACGACCCTGCTGATCTGTTTCTACGCGGGAATCGGATCGCTGGTGCTCGGCACGCTGATCGCCACGTTCCGGATCTCCCCGTTCCCGCCGCTGCGGGCGGCAGGTACGGCCTGGGTGACGGTGTTCCGCAACTGCCCACTGACCGTTGTGCTGTTCTTCTGCGCTTTCGGGCTGCCCGAGCTTGGCCTCCACGGCGCCTACTTCTGGTTCGGCGTCAGTGGCTTGGTGCTCTATACCTCGGCGTTCGTGTGCGAGGCCGTGCGCAGCGGAATCAACGCGGTTCCCGCTGGGCAGGCCGAGGCCGCTCGGGCGGTGGGGCTGACCTTCGTCCAGTCGCTGCGAGAGATCGTGCTGCCGCAGGCGCTGCGCAGCGCGGTGCCACCGCTGGGCAGTGTGATGATCGCGATGGTGAAGAATTCGGCCATCGTCGGCGCGTTCGGGGTCGGCGGTGACCTGTTCAGCGTGCAGGCCCGATTGACCTCCGCGCAGGGCCTCGCGCTCATTCCGGTACTGCTCGGAGTGGCGGCGGGTTACCTGATCATCACCATTCCGGCGGGGGTGGCGCTCGGGGTCATCGAGCGTCGGGTGGCGGTGGCGCGGTGAGCACCACAGTTCTCTATGACCGCCCGGGCCCGCGCACCCGCCGGCGAATCATCGCGGGCAGCGTCGCCGTGAGCGTGGCTCTTGCCGTCCTGGTGATCGCGGTGCTGGTGCGGCTGGCGGCTCAAGGCCAGCTGACCGAGGAGAAGTGGGGACCGGTAGTCAACCCGGCGAACCCGTCGTTCGTGGCGTTGTGGGTGAATCTCGGACTCGCTTTGCTGGACAACGTCGAAGCCGCCTTCTTGGCGATGGTGTTCTCGCTGCTGCTGGGCACCGTGCTGGCCCTGACCAGGATCGGCTTGCCCCGCTGGGGGCGCTGGAGCGTGGTGGTGCCAATTGAGTTCTTCCGCGGTCTACCGGTCGTCATAGCGATCTTCTTCGCGGCCCGGGTGCTGCCCGATCTGGGCGTGGATCTGCCGCTGCTGTGGTACCTGGTGATCGGGCTCACCGCGTACAACTCGGTGATCATCGCCGAGATCGTGCGGGCCGGCATCGCCTCGCTGCCCCGTGGCCAGGCTGAGGCCGCGGCAGCGGTCGGGCTCACCCGCGGGCAGGCACTGCGCTCGATCCTGCTCCCCCAAGCCGTTCGCGTGATGCTGCCCGCGCTGATCAGCCAGCTCGTGGTGATCTTCAAAGACACCTCACTCGGTTTTGTGATCCAGTACATCGAGGCGGTACGGTTCGTGGGGATCGCCATTCAGGAGCTGCACAACCCACTTCAGCTCTACCTGACCGTGGGCGCGATCTTCATTCTGATCAACTACGGAGTGAGCAGGCTGGCCGTCTGGACCGAACGACGGCTGACTCACCGCGTGCGCCGGGGCATAGCGGTGCCGCAGGCCATGGCACCACTGCCGGGAGGGACGACACTGGCCGGAACCAGCGCGGCAGGAGGCTGATAGTTGGGCCGGTTTTTCAGCCGGTGACCTGCTCGACGAGCTGGTAGACACCGATCAGGAGCAGGCCAATAGCAGCGAGCCGCCCCGCTGCATCGCGGAATCGTTCGCCGAGCCGCGCCCCAATAAACAACCCGAGCTGAGAAGCGACCACACCCTGGATAGCGATGGCGGCGAAACCGGCGGCAATGGGAATATGGGCCAGCCCGAGTCCGAACCCCGCCGCGAGCTCGTCAGGGCTGATTGATATGCCGAGCCCGATCAGTCCGAAAACATCCTCGCTCATGCGCTTGCGCACCCGCTCGACCTCACTCGTGTCCCGGTCCAGCAGTAAGTAAGCGCCCAGCAGGATGAAGACGCCGGCGCCGACGTAACCGGCCGGCTCCCCGATCGCCTCGGCGAGCTCAGCACCGAGCACCAGGCCGGTCAACATCGCAGCGACCTGACAGCTAGCGAGCACAAGTGACACCCGCCATCGTGCCCAACCGGACAGCCCGAGGGCGCCGAGTGCGGTTGAGACGGACAGTACGTCCAGGCCCAATGGCAACACAAAGATCACGGTCTTGGCCAATGCGCTCAGCATAAATTCAATTCCTACTCAGCGTAGTCGATCAAGAATGCTTGGTAGTTTTTACTGGGAACCGCAGCGGACCGCCCAACAACAACGTATAGAGAGTTGGACGTAGGCTCGTCAAGACCTGAGAATTCTCGCAGGCCCGCTGCGCTTGGTGGCGCACCATGGGGGCTAGCAGGGCCGGTGATTGCTCCGAAAATCCGGAGCTGATTAGGCTGTTCGGCCGAAGTCCTTCTCATGCGCAGCGCCGCCCGGCGCGTCCCCGTGTCGCCTCGGCGAGGAGTCCACGCGATCTCTTCGACGAGCATCGCTGCGCACGGTACGGTCTCGGGCCATCGCTGCGCCGGGACAGGAGTCCACCACAAGGAAGCCAGTGACACCAGAGGATTGGAGATAACGCGCCCGATGGGCAACGCTCTTACTCTTCTGTTGTTCGTGTTACCGCTGGGCGTAGACACGTTCGCGATCACCGCGGCGGTGGGAGCGAACCGGATCTCCGGTTGGAGCCGGTGGCGGATTTCAATGATCTTCGCCATTTGTGAAGGTGGTACACCACTGATCGGTCTGGGCCTCGGCTCATCGGTCGGACAAGCGGTCGGAGGCACCGCCGAATACTTCTCTGGCGCTCTGCTCATCCTACTCGGCAGCTACCTATGGTGGTCCAATGACGACGATGATGACGACGATGACGAGGTGGCGAAAGCTCGGCGGCTCGTCAGCGCTCGCGGCCTCGCCCTTATCGGGCTGGCCCTATCGATCAGCATCGATGAGCTGGCGATTGGATTCAGTTTCGGCCTTGGCGCCACTCTCGCCGCACCTACTACCATCGTTGCCATCATCACGATTCAAGCGCTTGTCGTGTCACAGCTCGGACTGTCTCTTGGTGCCCGGATCAGCGAACGCCTGCGCGAACGCATCGAACGTATCGCCGGCCCAATCCTGATCTTCCTAGGATTCTATCCCCTGGCCGAAGCGCTCATCCGCACCGAGTTGATCCCACCAGACGGTGCGGTAATCGTCAGCACCGTTGCGATCGTTCTATCGGCTGTCATCGTTTACCGCCGCCTCGCGGCTCAAACGCACACGGATCGGACCGCGTCATCGCGGCCTCCACAGCTGCCGGTATTCGCCACGGTCGCTAGCTGTCGTCATCATTTACCGCCGCCTTGCGGCGACAATGTTGGCGGTAGTGATCAAGCCGACGGCGAGGAGTTGCCTGCTGGTCAGGGACTCGCCGAGCACCGCGTAACCGACCATCGCGGCGACCGCCGGACCCGCGCTGAGTAGAATGCCGAACACGCCGGGGTTGATCCGTTGCAGCGTGCGCAGGTCGAGCGCGTAGGGCACCAACGACGACAGTATCGCGACGCCGAGGCTGCGGATGAGCACATCGGCGTGCCTCAGCTGTTCACCGCCGGTGAGAACCGCTAGCGGGGCGAGAACGACAGCACCGGCGGCCATGGCCAGCGCCAGGCCGCTCCAATCGGTGAACAGTTCGCCGATGCGTCGATTGAGGAGCACATAACCGGCGCGCAAGAGGCCCGACGTGGTTCCGAACACAAGACCGGCAATGTCCAGATCCCGGTGGGTTATCGCAAGCAAGGACAGCCCGATCGCGGACAACGCGACCCACAGCAGGTCAGTGCGGCGTCGAGACAGCGCCAGCGAGAGACCAAGCGGGCCGAGTAGCTCCAAACTCGACGCGACCCCAATGGGGATCCGTGCGATCGCGTGGAAATAGGTGACGTTCATCGCGGCCACGACGAGACCAAGACCGAGGGCAGTGCTCCGCTGGCGGGTGCTGAGCCCGCGGAGCCGAGGACGGACCAGGGCACACAACACGAGGGCCGTCCACGCGATGCGCAGGCCCCCCAGCCCGGTGGGGCCAACGCGGCCGAACAGATCCTTCGCGACCGCCGAGCCCAGCTGCAGGCTGGCGATCTGGGTAAGGACCAGGCCGGCTGGGCTAACCGTGCTGTGCGCCGGCGTGCTGGCGCCGCCGTAGTGGAGGGCCGATCTCGAGAAGCGTGTCACCCGCAGTTTTCCAGGTCATCGAAGTTGAACACCGCGCGAGCCGGCTGGTCGCGCAGGCCCCATCGTGCTGTCATGTTCTTATGCAGTTCAACCATTACGGCGGGGAGGCCGCTCTGCTGGCCGCCGACCTCGTCAACTTGCCACCATCGAGCGTGGCGCATGACGTCGCTGCGGTCCTGACCACTCACGGCGTGGTTGATCCCAAGCCCACTTCTGATCAAGCACGCCAGCTGCTCGGCTGGGCCGCCCGCCTCGCCCCCTGCTTCGGGACCCAACACAGCCACGAACAGTGCCGACTGGTCAACGAGCTGCTCGCCACGGCGGCCAGCAAGCCCTACATCTCCGTCCATGACGGCCACCGGCCACACCTGCACTACCGCTCTCCCGACGACGACCTGGTCTCCCGGGTTCACGCCGTCACCACCGCGGGGCTCGCCTACATGATCTGCTTCGCTGGCGGCACTCGGCTCGGCCGCTGCGCCCGTACCGGCTGCAACACCGTCTTCGTCGACATCTCCCGCAACGGGCGCCGCCGACACTGCACAGTCCGCTGCGCCAACACCGCCGCGGTCCAGCGCCACCGCACCCGCTGACCCCAGCTCACCGCCCGACCCGCACGGACGCGATCGACCGCGCTTCCCGCGAACGCCTAGAGTCGTCGCGGTGTGCAGGCAACCGGTGACTCGAGGTCGGATCGGCGATGGCTGACACTGCGGCTGGGCGGGCTCAGCCAGAACCATCCGCCGAGTCGAAGCCGTCAACCTCCAGCCGGGCTTGGTCGGTGCTGCGGGCCATGCGTCGGCGCGGATGGCTGCGGCCGCGCCGGCTCGGCTGCCTGCTGTTGCTGTTGCTGCTGCTCTGGGTCGCGGCCTTGTGGTTGCTGGGTCGAGTCGTCGATGGGGTTGCTGATCAGTTCCGTGCTCACCCCGCCCCGGTCGCCGGCAGCCCGTTCGACCCGGTCGCCCCAGCACGCCCGGCAAGCAGCGGATCGCCGACCATCGACCGGATCGTCCTGCGCGGCAAGCTCATCGTCGCGATCCAGGAAGTACCTGGATTAGCGCAGCGCTCGCTCAGTTCCGGCAGCTATACCGGCTTCGACATCGCGCTGCTCGATTTGATCGCTCGGGATCTGGGCGTGGATCCTGCCCGCACCAGCTTCAAGCCGCTGGCCCCGAGTAGCCGTGAGGCGGCGCTGAGCCGGGGTGAATCGGATCTCCTGCTCGGTGGTTACGAGATCACCGCAGAGCACAGCGCCAAGGTGGGTATCGCGGGCCCCTACCTGGTGCGCCGGGGGACCACCGAGTACGGCGTCGGGTTGCCTCCGGATGACCCGGTGTTTCACGATCGGATCACCGCGGTCCTGCGGCGCGCGATCGAGGACGGCACCTGGGCTCGCCTCTACGCTGAGTACCTCGGCGCTCCAGTACCCAGCCCCCCTGCGCTGCGCTAACCTTCCGCCGGGCTGACCGCCTGCCGACCTAGCCCCGGTTGCGGCGGAACAACCTCGCGAGCGGATCGAAGCGAAGGCTGACTACCCGTTCCTTCATCGGGATCAATGCATTGTCCGTGATCTTAATGTGTTCCGGGCACACCTCAGTGCAGCACTTTGTGATATTGCAGAAACCTAGACCGTGCTCGTCCTGCGCGGCTTGTTTACGATCCACACCCTCCTCGGCAGCGGCGTCGAGCGGATGCATGTCCAGCTCAGCGATCCGCATCAGAAACCGTGGCCCGGAGAAGCTCGCCTTGTTCTCCTCGTGATCGCGGATCACGTGACAGGTGTTCTGGCACAGGAAGCACTCGATGCACTTGCGGAACTCCTGCGAACGTTCCACATCGACCTGCTGCATCCGGTACTCGCCTGGCTGCACCCCCTTGGGAGGCATGAACGCGCGAATCTCGCGCGCCTTCTGGTAGTTGTACGAGACGTCGGTGACGAGGTCCCGGATAATCGGGAACGTCCGCATCGGCGTGATCGTGACCGGCTGCTGTGCCGGCAAGGTGGACATCCGGGTCATGCACAGTAGCCGCGGACGGCCGTTGATCTCGGCACTGCACGATCCGCATTTGCCCGCTTTGCAATTCCACCGCACCGCAAGGTCAGGAGCTTGGGTGGCCTGCAGTCGATGGATCACGTCGAGAACCACTTCCCCCTCATTGACCTGTACGTCGAAGTCGACCAGGTCCCCGCCGCCGACGTCACCGCGCCAGATCCGGAAGCGCCGTTCGGTGCCCATGTCAGTCCGTCCCTCCGGGGAGCTCGCCGGCCGTGAAGTACTTCTTCAACTCATCGAGCTCAAATAGTTGAACCAGATCCACCCGCATCGGGACCTGCTCCCTGCGTTCGACGTGGACACCAGCCTCGGCGTCCTGCGAGCAGACCAGCAGAACGTTTCGCCATTCGGCGTCCATCACCGGATGGTCGTCCCGGGTGTGCCCACCCCTGCTTTCGGTGCGCTCCAGCGCTGCCCGTGCGATGCACTCACTCACCACCAGCATGTTGCGCAGGTCCACCGCAAGATGCCAGCCGGGATTGAACTGGCGGTGACCCTCCACCACAACGTGGTCAGCTCGCCTGCGCAGTTCGCCGAGCTTTTTGAGTGCGAGTTCCATCTCGTCAGCTCGGCGAATGATGCCGACCAGGTCATTCATCGTCTGCTGAAGCTCTTGGTGCAGCTGGTAGGGATTCTCGGCGCCTTCGCCGTGAGTCTCCGCATGGAAGGGGCTGACCGCACGCTGGGCGGCAGCCTCGACGTTCGCCGCGTGGGCCGACGGCCTGTTCGCACCCAGCGAATCCACGTAGGTTGCGGCCCCGAGGCCGGCCCGCCGACCGAACACCAGCAGGTCGGACAGCGAGTTGCCGCCCAACCGGTTGGAGCCGTGCATCCCGCCGGCGACCTCACCAGCAGCGAAGAGGCCGCGCACCGATGCTGCTGCGGTGTCCGGGTCGACCTGCACGCCGCCCATCACGTAGTGGCAGGTGGGGCCGACCTCCATCGGTTCGGCCGTGATGTCGACGTCGGCCAGTTCCTTGAACTGGTGGTACATCGAGGGGAGTCGCTTCGTGATGACCTCAGCGGGCAGCCGGGTGGAGACGTCAAGGAATACCCCGCCGTGGGGTGACCCCCGGCCCGCCTTGACCTCGGAGTTGATCGCCCGGGCCACTTCGTCCCGAGGCAGCAGCTCTGGCGGCCTGCGGTTGTGGTCCGGGTCGTCATACCAGCGGTCTGCTTCGTCGGCCGACGTCGCGTACTTGTCTTTGAAGACCTCAGGGATGTAGTCGAACATGAATCGCTTGTTCTCCGAGTTGCGCAGCACACCGCCGTCGCCACGGACCGACTCGGTGACCAGGATCCCCTTGACGCTGGGCGGCCACACCATCCCGGTGGGATGGAACTGGACGAACTCCATGTTGATCAGCGCCGCCCCACAGCGCAGCGCGAGCGCGTGCCCGTCTCCGGTGTACTCCCAGGAATTGCTGGTGACTTTGAAGGCCTTGCCGATGCCGCCGGTGGCCAGCACCACGGCGGGTGCATCGAACCGGACAAAGCGTCCGGTCTCGCGCCAGTAGCCGAACGCTCCGGAGATTGCGTCGCCGTCTGTGAACAGCTCAGTGATCGTGCACTCGGAGAACACCTTGATGTTCGCCTCATAGTCGCCGTGCTGGGCGAAGTCCTCCTGCTGTAGCGACACGATCTTCTGCTGCAGCGTGCGGATCAGTTCCAGACCCGTGCGATCACCCACATGCGCCAGCCGCGGGTACTCGTGCCCGCCGAAGTTCCGCTGGCTGATCTTGCCATCCTTGGTGCGGTCGAACAGTGCGCCGTAGGACTCCAACTCCCACACCCGCTGCGGCGCTTCCTTCGCGTGCAGCTCCGCCATCCGCCAATTGTTGAGGAACTTGCCCCCGCGCATCGTATCGCGGAAATGCACCTGCCAGCTGTCCCGTGGGTTCGCGTTGCCCATCGACGCCGCGATGCCTCCCTCAGCCATCACGGTGTGAGCCTTACCGAACAATGACTTGCAGATAACAGCGGTGCGCTTGCCCAGCTCTCGGGCTTCGATTGCGGCCCGCAGCCCGGCACCGCCTGCACCGATCACCACTACGTCGTAGTCGTAGTGCTCGATCTCGGTCATCGGATCCTCGTCAGTTGAACAGGCGCAGGTCGGCGATCCAGCCCGCGGCAACGGCCATGATGTAGAAGTCCGTGAGCATCACCGTGATCAGTGACGTCCAGGCGAACTGCATGTGGCGCCCGTTGATCTTGGAGAGCCGGGTCCAGAACCAGTACTGCACGGGATGCTTCGAGAAGTGCTTGAGCCGGCCTCCGAAAATGTGCCGGCATGCGTGGCAGGACAGCGAGTACAGCCACAGCATGGTGACGTTGACCAGGAGGATAAGCGAGCCAAGACCTACCCCGAAGCCGCCTTTGGCGGGAAAGAACGCCAGCACCGCATCATAGGTGTTGATCAGCAGTAGTGCCGATGCGAGGTAGAAGAAATATCGGTGCAGGTTTTGAAGGATCAGCGGCAGACGGGTCTCCCCGGTGTACTTCTTCGCCGGCTCCGCGACGGCGCATCCAGGCGGCGACTGAAGAAATGATCGATAGCCCGCCTTGCGGTAGTAGTAACAGCTCGCGCGAAATCCGGCGAGAATGGGGAATATCAGGATCGGCAACGGGAGGGCCAGCGGGAAAGCCGGCAGCAGAGTGCCGAAATGCGATGAACCTGGCGCGCACGACTCGCTCAGACACGGCGAGTACAGCGGAGTCAGGTAGTGGTATTCACCGACCCAGTAATCGGCCCGCATGAACAGTCGGACCGTGGTGTAGACGATGAAGGCGCCCAGCACGATGGCGGTCACCACCGGTGACACCCACCAGCGATCGGTGCGCAGGGTTCGCGCCGAGATCGCGGCCCGAGCAGGCTGAGTCCCACCACGCTGGATCCGCCCAGGTGGGGCGACCCCAGGGGGCGGCGAAGGGGAAGTCGTGGTCATGAGGTCGATTCGGGTCGGAGGGACGGGCCACCGTTGGTCGGTGTCGCTGGCGGTGACCGCTGACCGGGCCGGCAAATCCAGCACAGTCACAGGCTGGCCATCGCGGCGGGTCGGTGGCTCTGGCGGCGTTGAAACCGAGAGTAGGCCCGATCTTAGGTGCAGGTCCAAGATATGGTGATGCTGGTGTCGATAGCGATAGGCTATGACTGTGCAGCTCCAGCAGCTGGTGTACTTCTTGGCCGTCGCTCGCACCCGGCACTTCACCAGGGCGGCAGAGCTCACCCATGTGGCGCAGCCATCGTTGAGCAAACAGATCCACTGCCTGGAGCGTGAGCTAGGCAGCGAGCTATTCCACCGGGCCCGGGGAAACGTGACGCTCACCCCAGCCGGCGAAGCGCTCATCCCCTTCGCCAAGCGGATCTTGGCTGACGTCGAAACCGCCCGGTTGGAGGTGCACGAGCTGGCCGAACTACGCCGCGGACGGCTGAGGCTGGGCGCCACCCCAAGCCTGTGCACCGGACCGCTGGCGCACGCACTCGCCCGATTCCGCGGCCGCTACCCCGGCATCCAGCTCATCATCGATGAAAGTGGATCCCGGGATCTCGTGCGGCAGCTCGCCGAAGGAGCCATCGACCTGGCAATGCTCACCTCGCCGGTGCATCGCGGGGATCCCACCCTGGACACCGTCCCTATCCTTCGCGAGCAGCTCACCGTCGCCGTGCCGCGAACCATGAACCTTGAGCTCGACTTCTTCCGGATCGAGGACCTCCGAGACCGCCCGCTGGTGATGTTCCGGGAAGGTTATGACCTCCGATTGATGACGCTCACCGCCTGCCAACGAGCAGGGTTTCAACCGCGTTTCGCCATCGAGGGGGGCGAGATGGATGCGGTGCTCAGCTTCGTCGAAGCTGGCCTGGGGATCGCTGTAGTGCCCAGCATGGTCGTCGAGGATCGCCCCAAGCTTCGGGCCGTGCCCTTCGCGCCACCCGTTCCGACTCGGACGATCGCCCTGGCGCACCGCAGCGACGTACGCCCAACCCGAGCCGCTGACGAGTTCCGCTCCACACTGTTGCAGCTGCTCAGCGGCACGCACACCCAGGGCGGCCTGCCCGCCGGCGTCGAGTTCATCTCTCCAAGCGGACCATCCAGCGATCAATCCGGACATGGCTCGGTCTCAGCAGGGCAGGCGTCTGGGCCAATCTCGTCTCGCACCACACGCCATGCCAGCCCCTCGGAGTAACCCTTGCGAGCCAGCATCGCACGCAGTTTGCGGGCCAAGCGATTGTCCCGCACGGTGTTGGTACCTACCCGGCGCCGGACCAGTTCGCGAGCCTGAGCCTCTTCATCCTCGGGCGCTACCGCCGATATGGCCTCGCCGACGACCTGCTCCGACACTCCCCGGCGCCGGAGCTCCGTACTCAGAGCCCGCCGGCTCAAGCCGCGGTGCCGGTAGCCGGAATACACCGCCGCCTCGGCCAAGGCGGCATCATTCACCAGGCCCAGCTCGCCCAGCCGGTCGAGCACGGGTTCACCGACCTCGTCGAGGATCCCGCGTTGGCGCAGCGCATCAGCTAGCTCAGCTCGGCTACGAGGGCGCGCCGTGAGCAACTGCAGACAGATGCGCTGTGCTTCCGCGGCCGGACTGATGACACTGCGATCCGGAATGGCCTCCGTCCCAGATCCGTGGGCGCCAGGCCCGTGCCCCCGATTCGCAGCCCGTGGCTCCTCGGTACGGGTCGTGCGCATCAGAAGTCCACCGGGGCCGGCACGGTTTGGTCGTCATCCAGCTTCGCACCGATGCCGAGCTTGTCCTTGATCCGCTTTTCGATCTCGGCAGCGACGTCGGGGTTGTCACCGAGGAACTTTCGCGCGTTCTCCTTGCCCTGGCCAAGCTGGTCACCCTCGTACGTGTACCAGGCGCCTGCTTTACGAACGATTCCCTGCTCCACACCGAGATCGATCAGCGAGCCCTCCTTGCTGATTCCATGACCGTACAGAATATCAAATTCTGCTTGTTTGAATGGCGGCGCGCAGTTGTGGACTACGACATCGTTCGCCACGAAGTTGTGTAGCTCATCGACCTCGATATCGAACGTCCGGCACCGGCGAGACGGCAGGATGGCCACGATCCGCGAGTAGCAGAGCCCCTCAGCGACAATCTCTTGAAGAAATGCATCGTCGAGGGCTTCAGCGAGAAGCGCCAGTCGGTCCCTGCGGAGTCGGCTCGCACCCAATACCTGCCTCATACCACCCTGAGGATCACCTGCTCTTTGGCCGATCAACTGAGCCGCCTGCTGTGCGGTCACTCCGCGGGCAACAAGGTGGCTGAGCACCGGCTCTGTCACATCGTCGGACAGGTACACCCGCTGGGATCCCCGATACCGGCCGTCGAGCGATGCAAGCTCCTTGACGAGCACAGTCCCGCGCGGGCCCCACATGGGAATGACAGCGGCGAAGGTACTGACGTTGTCGACGCCAGTGATCCGCACTTCCCAGGTGGTCAACCTCCCACTGACTCGCCGACCCCTGATCAAACTACTCCGCTGAGCGTTCGGATCTCGATGGCTCACTGTGCTGCCGATCCCCCACCGCAACAGTAGCCAGTGTATCTGCTGAGCGAGCTGAGCTGACGTGGTCGTGTACCCCAGCCGGATCCCACCGGTCTGCTCACGACTAACGTGTCCGTCGGACTCAAACAGGCCAAAGAGCAAGTTAGCGACCACCTCAGCGGAGACGTCTGCGCCGAAGAAGAACGTCGGTATCTGCTTTTCCGGCGCTAACTTGCCCCATATTCCGCTTTGTCGACAAAGCTCAAGCACCCCGTTCTTCTCCCCCGGACGGTGCGAGAAGGCGAACTGGAGACCATCGGGGCGCCGCTTTGCGTCGCACCCGAGTTGCCCAGCGATCCTGGCTGCGTCAGCTTGGAGCGCCTCTACGACGTTAATGAACGTTACCGGAGTTTTGCCGCCGACGTAGCCGTCGCCAATCAGATAGCCGAGCAGACGAGCGTGGTCCGGCGTAACCGGCTCGGCATCCCCGAACCCGTGGAATTCGCGCGGCCGCGCCACCCGATCTCCGGCTGCTAGTTGACCCGCAGGGCGCCAGCCGGCCTCGGTGAGGATCTTGTGCTCAGGCGTCACCCATAGCTCGGTCCCATCCCTCAACCGGAGCCCCATCACATCCTGCTCCCCCTGGTCGAACCAGGAGACCACCGGTCGGCTGTGCAGCATCCCCGCCTTATCAATGGCAACCACGTGCACCGGAAGCTGGCCGTCGACGACGTCCTCGATGAAATGCGTCTGACCCGTTACGGGGTCAAACACGCGGGTTCCGGCGGCCACGCACTTGTTCTTTACCACCTTGACTCGGGTGCGGTTGCCTACCGCATCCGATCCGTCTTTGAGCGTCTCAATCCGGCGGATATCGAGCCGTATCGAAGCGTAGAACTTCAGCGCCTTACCGCCGCTGGTGGTCTCCGGGGAGCCGAAGAACACCCCGACCTTCTCCCGAAGCTGGTTGATGAAGATCGCAGTGGTGCCCGAGTTGCTCAGCGCACCAGTGATCTTTCGTAACGCCTGGCTCATCAGCCGGGCCTGCAGCCCAACGTGCGCGTCCCCCATCTCGCCCTCGATCTCGGCCCGCGGCACGAGGGCTGCCACCGAGTCGATGACCACAACGTCGAGCGCGCCGGAGCGGATCAGCATGTCCGTGATCTCCAGTGCCTGTTCCCCGGTGTCGGGCTGGGAGACCAGCAGGGCGTCGGTGTCCACTCCGAGCGCCTTCGCGTAGTCGGGATCCAACGCGTGCTCGGCGTCGATGAACGCGGCGATCCCGCCGGCCCGCTGGGCATTGGCCACCGCGTGCAGGGCGACCGTCGTCTTCCCGGAAGACTCCGGGCCGTACACCTCTACGACCCGGCCGCGCGGTAATCCTCCGATGCCCAGGGCCACGTCCAAGGCGATGGACCCGGTGGGGATCACCTCAACGGGGGCGCGCCCCTCCTCGCCGAGGCGCATCACCGAGCCCTTGCCGCACTGCTTCTCGATCTGCGCCAAGGCGATCTCGAGTGCCTTCTCCCGATCCGGTGCTGATGCCATCTGACGGTCCACCTTGCTGGTTGGGGTTCTTCAGGTCGGCGCCGACGCTAGGCGGTAGGACCGACAGTTTGCGAACACGTACGGCTGGGTCTGTGGATAAGGGGTCAACTGTGGACAACAGCTTAGACGAACACGTGTTCGACATGCTCGGTGACACGCCGATGCGCTAGCTCCTCGCGCCATGGCGCGCACCGGCACGCGACACGCCGCGCACGAGAGACCGACACGCCGGGTGCGAGAGACTGGTCAGCGCCGCTCTTCCGGGATCTCGAATGCGGTGCACACCGCGGCCCACACCCGCTTGGTGTCAACACCCGCCTCCAGCGCGCCGTTCACCGTCCGGCCGCCCAGTTCGGCGAATACGTGATCATGAGCCAGCGCTGCCGCTCTGACCGGGCCGAACTCTTCGTCCATCCGCTGCCGGAAGTGGGTAGTTCGCACTGATCCAGGTTAAGCGCACGTCTGCGGTTATCGTGACGGGGTGTTCACCTCGGACGATCCGACCGGGCTGTCCTCCACCGCCGGGCAGCTGGTGATCCTTTTCGGCCTGCTCTCCGCCCTGGTAGTGCTCATCCGCTGGTGGTGGCACCAGCGCAACCGCTGAACCGCCTCACCGAACCCCAGCTGACGCTGCCGAACTTGGCCAGGTCGGCACGGTCAGTACCTGCTAGATGGTGCCACCCGTTGTCCGGGTCCGATGTGTCCAGCGCAGGCATACGCTGCGCACAGCAGTCCGCGCCACCGAGCGGAAGGGGCACCGTGACCGAGGTGTTCGAATCCGGCGACCACGAACAGGTCGTCTTCTGCCGCGACGAGCCGTCCGGGCTCCGGGCGATCATCGCTATCCACTCCACCGCGCTGGGACCCTCCCTCGGCGGCACCCGGTTCCATCCCTACCCCAGTGAGGACGACGCCCTCCTCGACGTGCTGCACCTGTCCACCGCGATGTCCTACAAGAATGCACTCGCCGGCCTGGACCACGGCGGTGGCAAAGCCGTCATCCTCGGCGATCCGACCCGGGACAAGACCGAAGCACTGCTCCGCGCTTACGGACGCTTCGTGCAGTCGCTGGGCGGGCGCTACATCACCGCATGTGACGTGGGCACCTACGTCGACGACATGGACGTCGTCGCCAGGGAATCGGAATTCGTCACCGGGCGCTCAGTGGCCCAGGGTGGCGCCGGCGACTCCTCGATCCTGACCGCATTCGGCGTCTTCCAGGGCATGCGGGCGGCCGCCGAACACGTCTGGGGCGCGCCCACCCTGTCCGGACGTCGAGTGGGTATCTCAGGGGTTGGCAAGGTCGGCAGGCTCCTCGTCGATCAGGTGATTGCGGACGGCGCAGCGGTGATCGTGGCCGATGTCAGCGCAGCGGCGATCGAGCGGGTTCGCGCCGAGCACCCCGAGGTGGTCACGGCGCCGGACACTGAGGCCTTGGTGCGGGAGTCGATTGATGTGTACGCCCCGTGTGCGCTCGGCTCGGCGCTCGACCATCCCACCGTCGCTGCGCTGCAGGCCAAGATCGTATGTGGGGGCGCGAATAACCAGCTGGAGCACCCCGGCCTGGAGAAGCTCCTCGACGCGAGAGGCATCCTCTACGCACCGGACTACGTGGTGAACTCCGGCGGGGTCATTCAGGTTGCCGACGAGATCGGGGGCTTTGACTTCCAGCGGGCCAAAGCTCGGGTCGCCAAGATTTTCGACACCACACGGGAGATCTTCGCGCTGGCCGAGCGCGACGGTGTTCCTCCGGCCGTCGCGGCCGATCATCTCGCCGAGCGGCGAATGGCCGACGTCGGGCGGCTGCGCAAGATTCTCGTCGGCGGCCGCGCCGTGGGGCCGCCGACCGGTCACCGTTTGTAGGACTGGATTTCGTCATGCGAGAGTCCGCCATAAGTATCCACGTGCCATTCAAATATGACTTGGGAGGGCAAGTCAGAGATATTTCCGGCATCCGCGGCATTCTAATGGATCTATGTGAATCCGTCGAAGTAGATCAAGCGACAACCCGCAGCTGGAACCTATCCTACCTGGCGCTTCATTCAGCAGTACTTCGGTGTCGCCTTCCAGATGACACGGCCAATATAGCAGGTTCACACTGGCGTTATGGACGAAGCCTCAGCCTTTTTCCGTGGCTCGGCGTAATTTCCGTCGATTACGAATTCGAGTCGATCCAGGACAACGCAGACATGTTGTCCTTCTACGACGGATTGGTCAGATGGAAGAACACCGACTACCTGCCTTATCTCAAAAAATGTGGTGTCGCAACAGAGGACCTTAGCGCTCACACAGCGCTCTCCCCGAGCGCATCCGCGCAGGATTTGCATTCAAGTCTCGTTCTTCAGTTACGTGCTCGAGCCCAACCTTACATCTCTCCACGCCCGGCGCTATACGCCTTCCATGACTTCCGTGTATGCTTTATTGACAAGGAGTCGACGCTCGATCCAAAAATTGTTCAATGCCTTCTATGGCTGACGACACGAGAAGAATCCAGAGATGACTTTGATCATGTCGGAACGCTGAAATTCAGAACTGCGGAAATCTCGAGCACAGGATGGTCAACGGTCCTCCGCTCATCCACAGAAAGCCTCGACCCAGAAGTTGTTGCGACAACTATTTCGTTACTGAATCTAGCCCACGCTCAGTGGTTCGTCTGCCAGGCATGGATTAACATCTACGAACCTGCCCTTGCTGACACCAAGAACACCGGCGCAGCGGCTGAGGTCCACGAATTATCAGCTAGTCAGCTTTCTCTTGCGAGAGATCTTTCGGAGGTCGGAAATTTCGACATAATGCTCAAGGACCCAAACCTACTCCGAGTAGCTAGATCGTTCGAGCGGACCTTCACCGTCCTGGAACACCGAAAGGCTGCCGAGCAACGACTGCGCATCCTTGCCGACCATTCAATGAACTTGGCGCAATATGCTAACGAGCGTACGGCCCGTCGGTTGGCTGTGCTTTTTAGTCTCTCTGCGGCTGGCACCATCGCTGCCCTTGTGCCAGCACTCGTGCAGATCGGTTTTCCGCCATTATTCACGCTCCTCACATTTTTGTTGCTGGTCATCCTGTGGCTTGGCTTCACAATCAACTTTACTGTTCTACTCAGGCAATTTCTAATTTCGCGGAAAACTCGAGGTTTCACCCTGCGCGGCAAACATCACGACGAGGAGCGACGATCGCCGTGACGATACTTTGGCGTGCACCGGGCGAGATTACGCGATCAGAACAAAATACTCTCCGATTGCTGGTCGAACAGGTTTCCGAAGAGTTCGTTCCGCCATTGAAAATGCGAAGCGGCACAACTCAGGCAGCGCTAAATTCTACCACCGACAATGAATCATCATACTTCAGTGAAATGTTATTCCAGCACAACTTGCTGCTGATCGAGAACCGCCAACTGCAGGGATTTCTTTCATTTCGCACTCCCCATTATGATGCTCGCCTGCCCAACATTACAGCCTGTATATATGTTAGCACTATCGCGGTTTTTCCCGCGATGCGCGGACACGGATACGCGCGTCTCCTCTACCAGGAGCTCTTCAAGCTCCCAGAGACCCTGCCAGCATGGATTCTCCTGCGCACCTGGTCCACCAACAGCGGCCATCTACGACTGCTGTACTCCCTTGGCTTCACAGTTGTCCTTACAATCCCTGACGATAGAGGCCCAGGAGTTGACACGCTATACCTGGCCACCATGCGTGACGGGCGTCGGCGATCCGTGGAGGGCGCCGAGCATTGACTGTCGGTGGGGCGGGCCATGATGTCAGGGTGAATGTGCTCGAGCTGTTCTCCCCCGCCACCCGGGACTGGTTCGCGGGGGCGTTCGCCGCGCCTACCCCGGCCCAGGAGGGCGCCTGGCGGGCGGTGACCGCGGGCAAGCACGCGCTGGTCGTCGCCCCTACTGGGTCCGGCAAGACCCTGGCTGCGTTCCTGTGGGCGCTGGACCGCCTGGCCTTAGCCGGACCTCCGGACAAACCCGCCAAGCGGTGCCGAGTGCTCTACATCTCCCCGCTCAAAGCCCTGGCGGTGGACATCGAGCGCAACCTGCGCTCCCCATTAGCCGGCATCCGGCAGGCCGCCCACCGCTTGGGCCTGCCGGAACCGGACATCCGGGTGGGAATGCGCACCGGCGATACCCCGGCCGAGCAACGCCGGGCCTTCACCCGCACCCCGACCGACGTACTCGTCACCACCCCGGAGTCACTGTTCCTGCTGCTGACCTCGGCGGCCAGGGAGTCGCTGCGCGGGATCCACACGGTGATCGTCGACGAGGTCCACGCTGTCGCCGCCACCAAGCGCGGCGCGCACCTGGC
>JBOHFK010000009.1:0-79492 GCA_050699635.1 Pseudonocardiaceae bacterium
CCTGGGCCGCCCGCCGGATGGGGCGATCCCGGTGCCGCGTCGGGCGGGTGTCGAGCTGGTGGACGCGTGGACTCGGGTGGCGCATCAGGTGAGTCCTGAGGAGCTGTGGGCTGGTCGGGCTCGGGGGGAGTACGAGGCGCTGTGTGGTGCCCGACTGCTGGCGGCGAGCCTGACCGAGCCGGGGTGTGGTCGGTGTCGGGAGTGCGCGTCGTGACTGATCCTCAGGTTGAGATCGAGGCCGCCTGCGAGGTGCACCATGACGGATCGGGGCGTTTGGTGATGCGGCGCGAGGGCGATCGGGTGGTGCTGGATGCCCGCGCCGATCACTGCTGCGTAATCGCGGTGGACGGCGCGGCGATGACGCTGTTATTCGACGTTCTCGGGGAGTGGCCTGGATGAGCAGCGGCTCGACGCGGTGGGCGATCTCCCCCACGGACGGCCGGACGCACATGCTGTCGCCGGTAGATGATCACCCACTGGGGGCGTTGACGACGCGGTGTGGTCATCAGCTGCCACCGGGGGTCGCCCAGCAGGAGTACCTGCCGGGACGGCTGCTGTGCGTGACGTGCCTGTGGTGCTACCTGCTGCCCGCACCCGCGATCCCCCGCACGATTCCGGCTGGCCGCCGGTTGAGAGATGCCCCCGAATCGACTCCTGGCGGCCAGCCGGTTCCAGCAGAGGGCGACGACCAGACGGTGAACATCCGGCCGCGTCCGGTTCGGGTAGTCCCGAGATGAGCGCTGCTGCCGATGGCCCGGAGCTCAGGGCCGCGAAACGACTGCTGGATCTGGCCACCAGCCAAGGCTTCGCCTTCCAACGGGTCGCACCAGGCCCGGACGGACCGCTGTTCGCCCGGCGGGAGACCACCGAGCACCACGACGAAATCTACATAGGCGGGTTCACCGACTTCTGCCACGCAACCCGAGCCCGCAAATCCAGCCTGCTCGTACCCGGCGGACTGCCCATCACCGCACGCGTGACCGGCGACGCACTCACGGTCCTGCACACCGTCGTAGCGGACTGGCCGCCCACCTGAACCCCGACCGACCACCAGTTGACTGCACCCTTGATCGTCACTTCACTGGCTGAGGCAGGACGGCGCACCCCCCTCTGACCGCCGAAAGCGGCTGTTCTGGGTGGTGAGCGCTGGCCTGCCTCACCGTGATTGTCTGCCTTATCGCAGTTCACAACCAGGGCAGCAGCCGCGTAGTGGGGTGAAGCGTGTGCCTCGGCGGGAAGTCAGTGCCTCACCGTCTCGCGCTTGTCCGAGGACGCTGCCCAGCTTGAGCAGACCATCAGCGAGCACCGGTGTCGGCTCGCTATCAGCCGCGACGACCGGCGCCACTGACGCACGATTAGGCGCTTGGAATCATCCGATCGACAAAAAGTTGTCGATGTCGCGCCTGTGTGCCACCCAGACCCGTGGACGGCGTGCATCGATACCGCGCAGTGCTCCGGGCAATCCACCGACATGACTCGTCGGGCATGGGGCGAAGTCTGGCTGAACAGCACCGTCCCTGCCGCGTTAAGGGTGCGACCCGCAGCGCAAGGCAAGCCCCCCCGACCCGAAGGGAAGGCGAATCGGGGTTCGAGTCCTCGGCGCGGCACGGGCGCGGGAGGGGCGGCAGGAGCTCGTGGTGTGACGGGTCGCCTGCGGACGCCGAGGATCGGCGGAGGACGATCGGAAGCGTGCCAGGGGCGTCAACGGTCGTTCTGCGGGCTGCCCTCGCGGCGGCGTTAGCGGCGGTGGTCGCCGTGGTCGTCGTGCTGGCGGTTCAGCTGGGTGGGGCCCCGGCCGGGTTGGGGATCGGCGACCCGGGGCTGCTGGTGCGGGTCGGAACGCCGCTGCTGCGACTGGTGGTCGACGCGGCCGCCGCGGTGTGTGTCGGGGCGTTGGTGTTCGCGGTGTTCCTCGACCCGGCGCCGGGGTTGGCGACGGTGTCACCCGCCGGGTATGCGGCCCAGTGCTGGGGTGGGGTGGCCGCCGCGGTGTGGTCAGCGGCCTCGGTCGGGCTCGCGGTGTTCAGCACGGCCGAGGGCACCGGCCAGCCCGTGGCGACGGTGCTGAGCAGCCCGGGGGTGTGGTCGGTGATGGGCGCCCTGGAGGAACCGGCCGGCCAGCTCGTCGCGGCCGGCCTGGCCCTGGTCGCCGCCCTCGGGTGCCGCATCGCGCTGAGCTGGCGTGCGGCGGTGGCGGTACTCGGGGTCGCGGCGCTCGGGTTGCTCCCTGCCGCGGTGACCGGGCACGCCGCGTCGGCCACCGGGCACGACCTGTCCATGGGCAGCAGCGTGGTGCACGTCGTGGCCGCGGCGGTGTGGGTGGGAAGTCTGGTGGCGGTGGCCGTGACGTTGACCCGCCCTGGACGGGTGGGCGAGTCGGTGCTGCGCCGCTACGGCGTGCTCGCCGGGGCATGTTGGGTGGTTCTGGTGCTGTCCGGGCTGGTGGAGGCGGTGGTGCTGGCGCCGCCGTCGAGCTGGGCGAGCACCGCTTACGGCGCGCTGGTGGTGGCCAAGGTCGGGGCCGCGGTACTGCTGGGCCTGGGGGCCGCGGTGCTGCGGCGCCGGTACCGGGGCGCCGGGGCGGCTCCGGGCCCCGGTTTCGTGGCAGCGGAGCTGCTGATCCTGGTCGGTGCCCTCGGCGTGTCGGTGGGGATGGCCTTCGTCGTCCCGCCGGGGTTGGGCCGCCCGGACCAGACCAGCTCGGAGGCGTTGATCGGCTACAACCTCGCCGGTCCTCCGACCCTGACCCGGTTGCTGCTGGACTGGCGACCCGATGTGATCTTCGCTGCGGTGGTCGTCGTGCTGGCCGGGTGCTACGCCGCGGGGGTGCGCCGGATGCGCCGCCGCGGTGAGCGGTGGCCTCGGGGGCGCAGTGCGGCCTGGCTGCTGGGGTGCGTGACGCTGCTGCTGGCGACCTGCTCGGGTGTGGAGCGCTACGCGGATGCGATGTTCAGCGTGCACATGATCCAGCACATGGCGCTGGCCGCGCTGGTGCCGGTGCTGCTGGTGCTCGGGGGCCCGCTCACGCTGGCCCGCGGCGCGCTGCGCCCGGTGGCGCCCGGAGCCGCGCCGGGTCCACGGGAGTGGCTCGCCGAGGCCCGGCATGCCCGGTCGCTGCGGGTGGCGACGCACCCGCTGGTCGTGCTCGGGCTGTTCGTCGGCGTCGACTATGCGCTGTACCTGACCGGGCTGTACTCCGCGTGGACCTTGTACCACTGGGCGCACGTGGGGATGAACGTGTTCTTCCTCGCGGTGGGCTACCTGTTCGCGTGGGTGGTCATCGGGGTGGACTCCTCCCCCTGGCAGCTGCCCTACCTGGCCCGGCTGGGGGTGTTGCTCGCGGCGATGCCGTTCGAGGCGGTCTTCGGGATCGTGTTGATGGACCACTCAACGGTGATCGGAGCGAACTTCTACCGGTCGTTGGCGCTGCCCTGGGTGCCCGACCTGCTGGTCGACCAGCGCCTGGCGGGTGCGATCGCCTGGGGGGGTGCCACGCTGCCGACCCTGCTCGCGGTCCTCGCGCTGATCTACCAGTGGTCCCGCGCCGAGAACGGGCCCGCCGGCGGCGGCCGGACCGATGACCAGCAGGCCGCCTACCGCGCGATGCTGGCGCGGCTGACCGAAACCCGACGCTAGCGGTCGGCAACCGGCCGGTAGGGCTCAGCTCAGGTGCTGGAACCGGCGCAGCCGCAGGCTGTGGGAGACGACGAACAGCGACGACAGTGCCATCGCCCCCCCGGCGAGCAGGGGGTTGAGCAGCCCGGCCACGGCCAGCGGGATCGCCGCGACGTTGTAGCCGAAGGCCCACACCAGGTTGCCCCGGATGGTGCGCACCGTCTGGCGGGCCAGCGCGATCGCCTCGGGAACGACCGTGAGGTCGTCCCGCACCAGGATCATGTCGGCGGCGTCCAGGGCGACGTCAGTGCCCGAACCCATCGCCAGGCCCAAGTCAGCAGCGGCGAGTGCCGGCCCGTCGTTGACCCCGTCACCGACCATGGCCACCGCCCGGCCCCCGGCCCGCAACCGCTGCACCAGAGCGACCTTCTCGTCGGGCAGCACCCCGGCGAGCACGTCGGTGATCCCCGCCGCGTCGGCCGCGGCCCGGGCTGCCGGTGCGCTGTCCCCGGTGACCAAGATCGTGACCAGCCCGAGACGGTGCAGCTCGCGCACGGCGGCACCCGCCGAGGGTTTGACCGAATCTCCCAGCGCCAGCCCGGCGGCAACCTGCCCGTCGCGGCTCACCAGCACCGTCGTGAGACCCCGCTGGTCCCACTCCCGGCACCGCTGGTCAATCTCGTCGGGCACCACAGCGCCGTCGGTGGCCACCAGCGCGGGCCGTCCCACCACCACGTCGATCCCCGCGACGTGACCGCGGGCCCCCAAACCCGGCAGCGCACGGAAGTCCGCCACCGCCGCCAGCGCACCGACCTCGGCACGGGCGAACTCGGTGATCGCCCGGGCCACGGGGTGCTCGGAGGCGCCCTCGACCGCGCCGACCTCGCCCAACACTCGCGATCGGTCGACACCGGCGGCGACCTGCACCCCCACGACGTGCATCTGCCCGGTGGTGACGGTGCCCGTCTTGTCCAGCAGCACCGTGCCCACGGCGCGGCTGTTCTCCAACGCCCGGTGACCCTTGATGAAGATCCCCAGCTGGGCGCCCCGCCCGGAGGCGACCATCAACGCGGTGGGGGTCGCCAGCCCCAGCGCGCAGGGGCAGGCGATGACCAGTACCGACAGCGCCGCGGAGAACGCTGCCGGCCCGCTGCCGGTGAACGCCAGCCACCCGCCGGCGGTGGCCAGCGCCAGGACGAACACCACCGGGACGAAGACCCGGGAGATCCGGTCGGCCAACCGCTGCACGCGCGCCTTGCCAGCCTGGGCAGCGTCGACGAGGCGGATCATGCCGGCCAGCCTGGTGGCCTCCCCGACCGCGGTCGCGCACACCACCAAGCGACCGGACACCGCAACCGTGCCGCCGATCACCGTCTCGCCGGCGGTGACCTCCACCGGCACCGATTCCCCGGTCATCGTGCTGCGATCCACCGCCGATTCACCGGAGACCACGCACCCGTCGGCGGCGATCTTCTGTCCGGGCCGGACCACGAAATGCTGCCCCACACCCAGCTGGGCCACCGGCACCCGCCGCTCCACTCCGTCGCTGTCGAGTACGGCCACGTCACGGGCACCGAGCTCGGCCAAGGCCCGCAACGCATCACCCGCCGAGCGGCGCGACCGCGCCTCGACATACCGGCCGGCGAGCACGAACGTGGTCACCCCCGCCGCGACCTCCAGATACACCGGGCCCTGCGGGTGCAACAGCACCTCCAACCCGCCCACCGACCCGGCACCCTCGCCGCCGAGGGTGGACCACAGCGACCACCCGCTGGCCGCCACGATCCCCGCCGAGACCAGCGTGTCCATCGTCGTCGTGCCCCGCCGCAGCCCGGCCACCGCGGCCCGGTGAAACGGCCATGCCGCCCACACCACCACCGGCAACGCCAAGGCGAGCACCACCCACTCCACCGCGGGCACTCGCAGCGACGGCACCACCGACACCAGCAACGACACGTTGCACAGCGGGACGAACAGCACCAGGGCCACCACCAGGCGCCGCCACAGCTCACGAGACCGGTCGCCGGTCTGCGGTGACGTTTCGGCCGCCAGGACGACCGGGTGCGCGGTGAACCCGGCCCGGCCGACCGCGGCGACGACCTCCTCCACCGGCACCCCGCCAGGGCGACGGACGCTGGCCCGCTCGGTGGCGAAATTGACCGTGGCGGCCACGCCGTCCAGCCGGTTGAGCGTGCTCTCCAATCTCGCCGCGCACGCCCCGCAGGTCATGCCCTGGACCGACAACTCCACGGTGTCAACGTCACCGCCGGCTGCCGTGCCCGGCCCGCGAACCGACAACGCCACCGGATCCCACCCCACGGTGTCCAGGGTACGGTGGCCGACCCGGGAGGCGCGCACCCGCAGCCGGCCGGAGGCGTTCACCGTGCTGCCGGTGACACGCCGAACTCACCGCGAAACCCGGTGCACCACACCACGCTGCCGATCTCGCGCAGGTCCAGCACCGCCGGTGGGTGCAACTCGACGGGAGCGTCGAGCGGGTCCGGTTCGGCGGGCGGGACATCGCGGCCGGCCCGGGCGATGAGCTGGTCGAGCATGCCGCGGACCTGCGCGGCGAACGCGGCCCCGGCCGCGACGTTGTCCGGGGCGCTGCCGTCGAAGTGGGCCTGCTCGCCGTCCACTGTGATCAGCCGCCCGGCCAGCACGGCGCCCGCGCGGGCTAGCCCCGGCAGGCTCAACCCGCGCTCTCCGGGGGCGAAGACCGGCTGCGCGGCCCGCATCATCGCCGGGTCGGGCAGGTCCGCGGGGCGCTGGTGGAAGAACCCGGCCTCGAACAGCAGCCCGAAAACGTCCTGGCGACGGTGCCCGACCGGCACCCGGCCGACCGGGCTGGTCGCCAGCACCACCCGCCGGCCGGCGGCCAGCAGGTCCTCGGCGATCTGGCAGCCGGACTGCGCGCTGCCCACCACCAGCACGCCACCGGCGGGCAGCGCCGCCGGGGTGCGGTAGTCCGCGGTGTGGTACTGGGCGATCCGCTCGGGAAACGCCTGGGCCAGCGAGGGCGGGTATGGCACGTTCTCGTGCCCGGTGGCGACCACGACCGTGCGGGCTGAGGCCTCGTCGCCGGTGGTCCGCAGGGTGTACCCGGCGCCGACGGGATCCAGCCCGATCACCTCGACACCTTCCCGGACCGGGCTCTGGGGGGCGAGTTTCTCCAGCCGGACGACGACCTCCGTGGCCGGCGCGAAGGCGTCCGGCGGTTGCTCGCCGAGCATCGCATTGGCCCAGCCGGGGGTGTTCAGCCGGAACGAGTCCCAGCGTTGGGTGCGCCACGTCTGCCCAACGCGGCCGCGTTCCAGCACCTGGTGCTCGACGCCGCGTTCGGTCAGCGCCGCGCTGGTGGCCAGCCCGGCCGGACCGCCACCGACGACCGCACAGTCGATCATGATCGTGCTCCCTTCGAGATGCGCCGTACCAGCTCGACGTGGTGCTCTACTCGCCATTCCACGGTGCGGGTCGGTGCCGGAGCGGCCAAGGACAAGATGTGTACCCCGGGCCCTTCGCCGCCCACTGGCGTTCCCGTCTCGGTGTGGCTGGAGTAGGTGTGGGGCAACCAGGAGCCATACCAGAGGAAGACCTCGGGCAGCGTTGTCATGACCCATTTCGAACAGACCGCCGAGTTGAGGCAGACTGACAGGCAGCGGACGAAGGGATCAGCAGCATGAGCGCACAGCTGAGTGTGACCGTTGTGGTCAGCCGTGAGGACGATCGTTTCGTCGCGCAGTGCCTCGAGGTCGACATCTCCAGCTTCGGCGATACGCAAGCAGAGGCACTGGCGATGGTGACCGAGGCGCTGGAACTGTGGTTCGAGGACGCCCCTGTACCCGATCACTTCAGCCGGCCGGTGGTCACCACGGTCGATCTGCACCTCTCTGCATGAGCCGGTCGCTTCCTGCCGTCACAGGCCGGGAGGTACTCAAGGTGCTGGATGGCATTGGATTCGTACACGTCTCGACCAAGGGCTCGCATGCCAAGGTCGCGCATCCGGATGGACGCGTGGCGGTGGTGCCGATGCATGGTGGCCGAGACATCCCACGGGGCACACTGGGCTCGATTCTTCGGCAAGCGGGGCTCACCATCGCGGAATTCCGGGAGCTCCTATGAGATCGGGGACTCGTCTGCGCCGGTTCCGGATGGCCCTGTCACACCTCCGGCCCACTCCCCGGTAGAGCCGGCATGCCCCGATCGCGGATGTCATCCGCATCTTCCCGTCGGCCGGGGCGCGGCGCAGACTCGGCTGGTGCGCAACTACGGCCAGTTCTGCCCGGTCGCGCGGGCCTCGGAAGTCCTCGCCGAGCGCTGGACGCCGATCGTGCTGCGCAACCTGCTGCAGGGCGCGCGGACGTTCAACGAGATCGCCGCGGGCGCGCCGGGCCTGTCGCGGTCGTTGCTGACCCGGCGGCTGCACGAGCTGCAACGGGCCGGGGTGATCGAGATCCGGGCAAAGCCGGCGGGTCGCGGGTCGCTCTACGAGCCGACGCTCGCCGGCCGGGCACTGTGGCCGGTGATCCAGGCCCTGCACGACTGGACCGAGGAGTGGATGGACGTCCGGCCCGAGCACGCCGACCCAGGCGTGGTCCTGTGGTCGTGGTCGGAGGGGTTCCTGCGCCGGGATCTGCTGCCCGACCGGCGGGTGGTGATCCGGTTCGAGTACGCCCGGCTGGGCCGCCGGGAGCGGGTGTGGCTGCTCGTGGAGCACGACGACGCCGAGGTCTGCCGGTTCGACCCCGGGTTCGGCGACGACGTCGGTGACCCACGTCTGGCACATCGTCGTGATGACCGGACGTCACCGGCTGTGGCACTGCACCCACGTGCTGATGGCGCTCGGCATGATCGTCATGTTCGTCCCGACCGACCCCATGATCGTGCCCGGTGAGTTCGGGGAGATCGTGTTCGGGGTCGCCGCCGTCGCCGTCGTCGGTCTGCTCGCCGCCGATCTGCTGCGCGGCGGGACTGCCGGTCGGCTCTGGATGGTCACCGTGGTCGATCTGTTCGCGATGGTCTACATGTTCACCATGATGACCACCCGCCTGGTGTGGCTGACCATCCCTCGGCGCCGCACAGCCGCAGCCGGCCCGGGTGCTCGAGGGGGTCGGTGCCGCGCGCCGCCCGTCGGCCGGCAGCCCGAGGAGGGCGCCGCCGGGTACACCGTCGACCAGCTGGTGACGTTGGGCCGGGCGTTGGGCGCGCCGGGCAATCTCGAGCCGTGCATCCGCTCGGGGGCGCACGACGCCGAGGTCAAGGCCCAGCTGGCCGGGGCGGTCAATAACCCGGCACTGTCGCATCCGTCCGCTAACGGACCCTCCTTCGGTACGCCGACTGTGCTGGTAGACGGCACGGCCATCCCGGTACTCACCCCAGCCGGCTCAGCCCAGTTCGATCAGCTGATCAGCTGAGCCCGGTGACATCTGGCACTGCGTGGGTTGGCAGTGGACCGGGCACTGGAAAGACCCGGCGCCGAGCGCTGCATCCAGCGGGTGTGCGAGTACTGCCTGAGCGGTCAGCCACCCGCGACGAAGGGGCACCGGCACCATGGCAGCCGCAGACGGCAACCCCGATCCCTCCCCACCTACCTGGCAACGATTGGCCGAATGCCCCCGCTGCATCCTCTACCGGCCCCACTTGTCCCGGACCGCACTCACCACGATGATCGTGGGCACCATCCTGTTCGCCATCAATCAACTCGACGTGGTGGTCACCGGGCATGCCACCACCACGACCTGGGTCAAGATCGCCGTCACGTACCTCGTGCCGTTCTGTGTTTCCAACATCGGTCTTCTTGTCGGCTGCCGCCGCTACCCCAGCCCCGACGGTCCCGCCGCAGGGAAGTAATGACGGCGAGCCTGTCGCCGCGATCGTCCCGGCTGACGTGGCCACCGCGGGGGCCGCCGCCCTCGAAGCGCTCGAAAACGCTGATGACCTTCGGGTCGCCCGGCTGAGTTGATTGCACTGGGTTACTTCGGGTCAGGGCATCGGCAGCCGGCTGGCCAGGCCGGGTAGCTCGCCGACCGTCACCGGCGCGGCAATGACGACGTTGCTGTTCGCGCAGTACAACCTCACCCCTGCCCTGGTCACGGTCCACGCCATAGCGCCGCTGGGCAGCATGCCGACCCCGGCGGGCATCGGGAAGGGCCGGTCGGACACCGCGACCACGGCCGGCACGGTGCCCACCCGGTAGTACCGCAACTGCACATGCGCACCCCCGACGTCCACGGCCACCGGGGTTCCCATCGGCACCGGCGCATCCGAGGCGATGCCGTGGGCGGTGGCCGGCATGTCCCGGGCGAAAGCGACGACCGCGGCGATCTCCGGTGGATCAGCAGTTGCAGTGGGGAATAACCCGACGATCACCGCGGACACGGCGGCGACCAGCAGTCCACCAGCGGCGAACACCCAGCGCCGCGGCCGGCGGCGGCGCACCGGTGCACCGGCCAGCTCTACGGCGAAGGCGACCCGTTCAGCCAATTCCGGTGGGGCGGACTCCCGCAGCCGTGCGGCCGCCGCCCTGCCCAGCCGATCCTCCCGAACGGCCTGCCAGCACCCTTCGCAGCCCAGCAGGTGCTCATCCCACTCCCGGCTGGCGTCGGTGTTGAGGTCGCCGGCCAGGAACGCGATCAACATGGACTCATGCCGGTCCACGATCCACCTCACCCTCGACCTGGCCGCTATCCCGGTAGCCGGTGAGCAGCCCAGCCAGCCGGCGTCGCCCGCGATGCACCCGCGCCAGCACGGTGCCCCGCGGGCACCCGAGGATCTGCGCGGTCTCCCGGGCGGTGTACCCGGCCACATCCATCAGCAGGATGCACCACCGCTGCTCCGGTGGCAGCCGCGCCAAGCCGGCTTCGATCGCGTCCCGGTCCAGTGACGCAAGGGCCAGTTCGGCCACCTCCTCGGGCTCACCGGCGATCTCCTGCGCCTCGGTCTCGCGCACCTCCACCGGCCGGCGCCGCCGGCGCCGCGTCTCCGACCGGGCCACGTTCACGCAGATCGCGGCCAGCCACGCCCGGGCATCCCCACCCCGGAGCTGGCCGAAATGGGCAAAGGCCCGCAGGTAGGTCTCCTGAACCAGATCCTGCGCCGTGCACCAGTCCGCGCCCGAATGCCGGGCGATCCGGTAGACCACATCCAGATGCGGCATGGTGGCATCCAGGAACTCCCGGTGGTCGTCCCGGCTGGGGCTACCGTTCATGTGACCTGTTCCCGGTATCCCGCACACCTACTCCAGACGCCGGGCACCCGGCCGTGATTGCACCCACGGCCATCAACTATTGCCTGATTTCCCTCCCCAGCCCATCGGTGCAATCAGCGGGGCCTGGTGGGCGTCTCCCACTGTGCGGGGACCGTGCGCGGGCGCTTCGGCGGGCCGGCAGTGCTGAGGAGGAACGTCGTTGAGCGGTCGACTCGACAGAGCCCGGTGGCGGCCGATGCACACCCGGATCGCGGTGGCGCTGGGTCTGGGCTGGATGCTGGACGCGTTCGAGGTGCAGATCATCGGCTCGGTGATCCCGGGGATCCAGGCGGAGTTCGGTCTGGGCAGCGGGCAGGCCGTCGTGATCAATATCGTGTGGTTTCTCGGTATCGGCGCCGGCGCGATCGGGTTCGGGTACCTCGCCGACCGGTTCGGCCGCAAGCGGCTGTTCGTGGCCACCCTGATCCTGTACTCGGTCGCGGCAGTGGCGACCGCCACCGCGCCGAGCTACGAGTTGTTCATCCTGTTCCGGTTCGTGACCGCGCTCGGGGTGGGTGGGGAGTACTCGGCGGTCACCTCGGCGATCGCGGAGTTCCTGCCGGCTCGCAACCGCGGCCGCAGCAACGGCCTGGTGATGACCTTCTGGGCGCTGGGCGGGATCCTGGCCAGCCTGGTATCGATTCTGGTGATCACCACGCTGGGACTGGGCTGGCGCTACACGTTGCTGTTCGGGGTGCTCAGCGCGGGCTACGGGTTGCTGGCGCGGCGGCTGGTCCCGGAGTCCCCCCGCTGGCTGGCCTCGCGGGACCGGCTGGATGAGGCCGATGAGGTGGTGCGTTCGATCACCGGGATCGCCAGTGAACATGGCTACGTCCTGCCGGCCCCGGCCGGGTCGGGTCGCAGCCGGCTGGCGCAGCTGTGGGCGCAGCACCGGGGACGGCTGGTCTTCGGGATGGCGCTGGATTTCTCCGAAGCCGCTGGCTACTACGGTCTGTACACGGCGATGAGCATCTTCGTGTTCTCCTCGGCCACCGGCACCGTGCCGGTCAGCGACGCCGCACTCCCGGTCTACTTCCTGATCGCCAACGTCGGCGCGCTGCTCGGGGGCATCGTGGTGTCCTTCGGGCTGGACCGGCTGGGCCGCAAGCCGACCGTCACGTTCTCCTACCTGCTGGCGGCGCTGAGCATGCTCGGGGTGGCTGCCGCCGCGGGCACCGGCTCGGCCGGCGCGGTGCTCACCGCGTTCACCGTCGCGGCGTTCCTCGCGACCTGCGCCTGGGTGTCGGCCTACCCGACCTTCTCCGAGTTGTTCCCCACCCACCTGCGCGCCACCGGGATCGGGTTCAGCGTCGGCGTCGGCCGGATCGGTGCGGTGATCGGCCAGGTGCTGCTCGCCGCGACCGCGGCGGCGTTGAGCCTCACCTCGATGTTCGTCCTGCTCGGCGGGTTCTGGCTGATCGGCTCGATCGCCGGCGCCACGTGGTGGCGTTACGGGGTGGAGGCCCGCGGCCAGAACCTGGAGACCCTGGCTGCCGCGCTGGCCAAACCCCGGCAACCGATACGCCAGCCCGGCTGAGGGAAAGGAGCCCGCCACCATGAACAACCCACTGATCGTCGGTTCGGTCGCGTATACCCCCAACGTCGTCACCATCTGGGAAGGAATCCGCGAGTACTTCGCCGGTGGTGACGCCGAGATGGACTTCGTGTTGTTCTCCAACTACGGCCGTCAGGTCGACGCCCTGGTGCAGGGCACCATCGACATCGCCTGGAACACCAATCTGGCGTGGGTCCGCACCGTCGGGCAGACCGGCGGCGCCTGCCGGGCGCTGGCCATGCGCGACACCGACACGGTGTTCCAGACGATGGTCGTGGCCCGCGCCGGCAGCGCCCTGAGCGGCCTGGAGGGCCTCCAGGGCCGGCGGCTCGCCCTGGGGTCGAAGGACTCCGCGCAGGCGGCCATCCTGCCGGTGTACTACCTGCGCCGCGCCGGACTCGACGGCGGCGACGTCGAGTTGCTCAGGATCGACAGTGATGTCGGCAAGCACGGCGACACCGGGCGCAGCGAACTCGACGCGCTGCGCGCGGTGCTGGACGACACGGCCGACGCCGCCGCGATCGGGATCAACACCTGGGAGGCGATCGGGCGCCAGGAGCTGATGCCGGGCGCGTTCGAGCTGGTCTGGCAGTCACCGACCTACAGCCACTGCAACTTCACCGCGCTGCCCACCCTGCCCGACGATCGGGCGGCACCCTGGGTCGACCAGTTGCTCGCCATGGACTTCGACAACCCCGCGCACCGGCCGATCCTGGAGATGGAGGGGCTGCGCCGGTGGGTGCCCCCGCACCTGGCGGGCTACCAGTCGCTGTTCGAGGCGGTCGAGGAGCAGGGCATCTCACTGCGATGGTGACGGCGGCGGCCCTGATCCTGGACCTGGTCGGGCAGACCGCCGCGGTCGCCTCCGGGGCCACCGTCACGGTGCCGCTGGACGCCGATGACCTGCCGGGTAGCGCCGAGCTGGTGTCGGCCTGGTGCGCGCGCAGCGGCAACGAACTCGTCGAGATCCGCGGCAACGTCGCCACCATCCGCCGCGGGCGCAGCCCGGACCCCTTCGCCGGGCTGAGCCCGGACCAGGTGCCCGGCACCCGGTTGTGGCTCTACACCAACTTCGACTGCAACCTCGCCTGCGACTACTGCTGCGCGCGGTCCTCGCCGCAGACCCCGCGCCGGGCGCTGGGGGTGGATCGGGTCCGCCGGCTGGCCGCCGAAGCCGTCGACGCCGGGGTGAGTGAACTGCTGCTGACCGGTGGGGAGCCGTTCCTACTACCCGACCTCGACGAGCTGGTGGCAGCCTGCACCGCCGCGCTGCCCACCACGTTGCTGACCAACGGGATGCTCTGGCGCGGACCCCGCCTGGAGCGGCTCCAGCGGATGGATCCCCACCGGCTGGTGCTGCAGATCAGCCTGGACTCGGCGACCCCCGAGCTGCACGACCGGCACCGCGGTGCCGGCTCCTGGTCCCGGGCGGTAGCCGGGATCCGGATCGCCCAGTCCGCGGGATTCCGGGTCCGGGTGGCGGCGACCCTGCAACCCGATCAGACCCACGAGGTCGCCGGGTTGCGGACTCTGCTGGACTCATTGCACATCGACCGTGCCGACCAGGTGATCCGGGCGCTCGCGCACCGTGGCACGGCGCAGACCGGCCTGGAACTCACCGTCGAGTCCCTGATCCCCGAGGTCACCGTCACCGCCGAGGGCGTCTACTGGCACCCCGTCGGCGCCGACCACGCCGATCAGCTGGTCACCCGGGAGCTGTTCCCGCTGGGCGCGGCGATCACCGAGGTCCGCCGCCGTTTCATCGCCCACCGGGCCCGCGCCGACGCCGCGGCGCAGTGGTTCCCCTGTGCTTGACGCTCAGAGGGGCTTGACGCTCAGAGGGGCCTGACGCTCAGAGGGGCCTGACGCTCAGCAGGGCGTGACTCAGAACGGCCAGCGGTAGTTGACACGAGCGGCGAGCACGCGGTCCACCCCGAAGACCCGGCCTGCGGGCACGACCGCGAGCAGGACCAGCGGAAACAGATCGAGCGGGTACTCCCACAGGTACGCGGTGGTGTGCCAGAGCATGAGCCAGATCGGCAGGATCAGCAGCAGCCCACCCACCGCGGCGAGCCGGGTCGCGATGCCCAGCACCAGCCCGATGCCGACGGCCAGCTCGGCGAGGGTGAGCACCAGCCCGAAGATTCCCCAGTTCGGCAGCACCACATCCCGGTAGAACGCGGCCAGCGGCGCGATCTGGGACTTGGCCGCGGCGTCGGTGGCCAGGCCCTGCGCGACCCCGCGGGTGATCAGGTTGAAGGAGAAGAACCCCCAGTCGACCGCAGCGACGTCGAACACCTTGGCCAGCGCGTTACTCAGCCACACCAGCCCGATGAAGATCCGCAGCGCGGCGAACCCCTGGGCCATCATCCGGTACGGGATCTGCTCGGTCCGGGCGGTGTCGGTGGTCATGGTCATAGCTTTACCGCCTTTGCTGAGTACTTCTCCTGACCACGGCGCTGCCGGATCCGCCACCCGGAGATCACCGCGGCGATTACCAGGACCGCCAGCATGGCCAGCAGTGGCAGCGGTCCGATGGCGTCCACCCAGCCGGCCAGCAGTTGCTGGATCCAGCCGGCCGCCTCGATCACCGGGTCGGCGGCGTTGCCGTCGCCGAAGAACAGCCGCAACTCATAGACGCCGTAGTAACCCACATACAGCCCGACGAGCACCAGCAGCCCGCCGCCGATCCGGTTGAGGTGCGGCAGCAACCGGCGGGCGGCCGTGGTCACGGTTGAGTTCGACACCGTGGAGCTGGCCAGCGCGGTCGCGGTGGCCAGCATCCCGACCACCAGCGTCATGCCCAGTCCGTAGGCGAGGTAGGCCTCGACCCCGCCGAGGATCGAGCCGCTGCGAAACGTCGCACTGGTGACCGCCAGGAACGGGCCGATCGTGCAGGACAGCGACGCGATCGCGTACGCCAGGCCGTAGCCGAACATCGAACCCAGTCGCGCGCTCGGCGCCCCCCGGCCCGGCTTGGGCGCCAGCACGGTGAGTTGCCGGCCCGCCAGCATCCAGCCACCCAGCCCGACCAGGCCGGCCCCGATCACCACGGTGACCGCGGGCAGGTAGCGCTGCACCGAGGCGGCCAGCGGCGCGACGATAAGGCCGAACGTCCCGAACACCACCAGGAAACCCAGCGCCATCACCGCCGTCGCGGCCAGCGCCCGGGCCACCGCCGCGACCCGGTTGCGCGGCTGGGCGTCGTCCCCGGCGACGACCAGGGTCAGGTAGGCGGGCAGCATCGCGAAGCCACACGGGTTCAGCGCCGCGACCAGGCCGGCGGCCAGCGCGAAACCGAGTGTCTCGAGGTCCATGGGTGACCGCCGCGCCTCACACGCCGGACAGCTTGCCGATGCGCGCGGCGAGATCCTGCTCGGACATGGAGCCCTTGACGACCTGGACCGAGCCGTCGGACCCGATGAACGCATACGCCGGCTGGGAGGTCACCCCGAACCGCCGCCACACCGAGGCATCCAGATCAGCGAGGTGGGTGAAGGAGCCCAGCTGATACTTGGAGACGAAGTCCTGCATCGCGGGCACCTGGTCCTGCGCGGCGACCCCGACGAAGGTGACGTGGGTCGCGTTGGCCTGGGCGACCTTGCCCACGGTCGGCGCCTCGCGCTGGCAAATCGGGCACCACGGCGCCCAGAACCACAGCACGGCGGGCTTGCCGGCCAGGCTCTGCCCGGAGAAGCCCTTGCCGTCGATGGTCTTGGCGGTGAACTGGAGCTTGTCGGCACCAGCCTGAGTGTGCTGTGCCCCGTTGCCGGCCGGTTGACCGGTGGTCGTGGGGCTGCCACAACCCACCAGCAGTGCGATCGCGGCGATCACCAATCCGAGCGACCGGACGTATTTCACCGCAACAACCTCTCGTTGTAGGTGACCTCCAGCCCGTTTGTGAGCGGGATCCGGTCGCTACGGTAGTGCGTGCGATGCTGGCGAAGTGGCCAGACTTATTACCAAGTCCGGAATCTCTGCTGACTGAGGTCTTCGCTGGGCCTTGCGCCTGGGCCTTGCGCCTGGGCGTTCCGGCGTGGCGCCCAGGCGGGCCGTCCAACAATCACCAGTTTGCCGGGCGAGCGTGCCAGCCACATGGGGGTTCCCCCCGACCTCGACCCTGGTATGCGCCATGAGCCTGCGGTGCGGGTGCACTGCTTGATTCCCCAGCGGTGGGCGCCGGAGAAGCCGCCGGGTTCGGGCATCTCGGCGCTGGGGTGGGATTCACCGAGGGCGTGTGGCCGGTCTGCTGCTGGGCCGGCGGGGCATCGAGGCCTTGCGACGGTGTGCGCGCGGTGACGGGATAGTCGGCAGCTGGCTGCCAGCGTGACGTTGCTTCCCGCAGAACCAAGGCCTGGCCGCCAATGGCGCTGTTGTTGCCAGCGGACGGCCTCGTCGCTGGTGGCCGGTGTTGGACAGCGGCGGTGTGCGGGCTCGGTGCGGTGGACCTCAGCAGTGCTGACTGTTCGTTGCCGGCCGTGGCCGGGTTGTCCTCGTGTCGGGGCACCGCCGGAACCTGGCTCTGGGGGACGGCCGATCCCTGGGTGGGGGCAGCGGCGGAGTTCGTCGTCGAGCCGTTCGTCGAAGTTGGCCAGAGGGCTACGGCTGCCACCAGGATCGGCGCCGCCAGGGCCGTCACCACCAGCCCCGGCTTGCGCCACCGCGGCCCCGGCACGGGAACTCGCTGCGCAAGCCCGACCGCAGCGGATTCGAGGTCCAGGAGCACGATGTCGTGCCGCACCGGGCTGCTGGACATGGAGTCGTTGGACACTGGGTGGCTGGACACCGGGCCGCTGGACACTGGATTGCTGCCCACAGTGATACGGGATGCGGCCGGAGCGAACCCGGAGGCAGCGGCGACCAGGAGGTAGGTGCCAGGGATGGGTACCGGAAGCCGGTAGGAGCCGTCCGACCCGGTGCGGCTCACCGCGATCTCCCGGCCGGCCGTGTCGATCAACGTCAGTGGGGTGCCCACCAGCGGACTTCCGTTGTGGCGCCGGACCGTGCCGCTGATCGCCGTTTCGGTGTCCGGCGGGATGATTGCGCTCTCCGCCGGCTCGGTGCCGCGCAGCGGGACCTCCCGGATGACCCAGGCGGCGATGAGCGCGAGCACGGCGATCAGCGCGGCCCACAGGAACACCTGCTGGACGCCACTGGTGATCGCCGCCTGGTAGGCCTCGCGCAGAGGGGCGGGCAGCGCGTTGAGCATGCCCGGGGTGACGTGACCGCCGCCGACGCCGGCCGGTGCGCCGCCGGCCGGGCCGGCAGTCGGACCACTGGTGGCGAATGTCGACTGCACCCGCTGGGCGAACAGGGTGCCCAGCAGCGACACCCCGAGCGAGCCCCCCAGCGTGCGGAACAGGGTGACGGCGCCGCTGGCCGCGCCGACGTCGCGCTGGGCGACGCTGTTCTGTGCCACCAGCTGGGTGGACTGCATCAGCAGACCCATGCCGGCGCCCAGCGCGACCATGTACATCGAGGTGGTGAGCGCCCTGGTGGTGGTGCTCATGGTGGCCAGCAGCCCCAGCCCGGTGATCAGCAGGACCGCGCCGACGATCAGCAGGGGGCGGTAGCGGCCGGTGCGGGTGACCAACTGCCCGCCCAGTAGCGAGGTGGTCAGCATCCCGGCCATCAGCGGCAGCAGCAGCAGACCACTGCTGGTCGCCGAGGCGCCCTGCACGTTCTGCTGGAACTGCGGCAGGAACGTCATCGCGCCGAACAGGGCGAACCCGGTGAACAGGGTGAGGATCGTGGCGGCGCTGAAGTTGCGGCTGCGGAACAGCGTCAGCGACAGGATCGGCTCGGTGACCCGGCGCTCGACCGAGACGAACGCCGCCAGCGCCACCACCGTGACCACGCCGAGAGCGACGATCGGCACGGAGGTCCAGGCGTACTGGGTGCCGCCCCAGCTGGTGAGCAGGGTCAGCGCCGCGATCCCGGCGGCAAGCAATCCGGCGCCCAGCCAGTCGATCCTGACCTGGCCCGCGCGGCGTCCCGGCAGGTGCATGGTCAGCGCGACGACGACCAGAGCGAGCACGCCCAGTGGCAGGTTGATGTAGAACGCCCACCGCCAGCTGAGATTGTCGGTGAGGAAGCCGCCGAGCAATGGCCCGCCGATGAACGCCAGCGGCATCACCGCGACCATCATGCCCTGGTAGCGGGCCCGTTCCCGGAGTGGCACCAGGTCGGCGATGATCGCCACCGCACCGACCATCAGGCCACCGGCGCCCAGGCCCTGCAGTCCCCGGAACCCGATCAGCTGGCTCATGTTCTGGGACAGCCCGGCCAGCGCGGACCCGGCCAGGAACAGCGCGATCGAGCCCATGAACACGCCCTTGCGACCGTAGAGGTCCCCGAGCTTGGCCCACACCGGGGTGGATATCGCGGTGGCCAGCGTGTACGCGGTGACCACCCAGGACAGGTGGGCCAGGCCACCCAGCTCACCGACGATGGTCGGCATCGCGGTGCCCACGACGAGGTTGTCCAGCATCGCGAGCAACATGGCTATCAGCAGACCGCTCATCACCGTGTAGATCTCCCGCTTGGACCGTGGTTGGTCCGCTGCTGAGTCAGGGGGTGCGGCGGGTCGTGGTGCGACTCGCTCGACAGTGGTCGTCATCGAGGTCCTCCATCACCCGATCGCTTACTTGACGACCGGCTAGTTCCATCGAGGTGTACGGTATCACCTACTAGCCGGTCGTCAAGTAAGTTGGCCGGGTGAGTTGAGAAAGGCTGGGCAGGATGGACGAACGGCGCACCGACACCCGGGAGGCGATCCGCTCGGTGGCACTGGAGTTGTTCGCCGAGCAGGGCTACGACAAGACCTCGCTACGGGAGATCTCCGAGCGGCTGGGGGTGACCAAGGCCGCGGTCTACTACCACTTCAAGACCAAGGAGGAGATCCTACTGAGCCTGATCGAGGACTTCCTTTCCCAGGTCGACGACCTGGCGGACTGGGCCCAGTCCCGGCCCGCCGATGTGGCGACCCGCCACGAGGTGTTGCGCCGCTACAGCGACGTGCTGGACGGGCGGACCACGCAGCTCGCCCGGTTCCTGCACGAGGGCCAGGCCGCGATCCGTGACCTGGCCGCGGGGGCGGACATGCGCAAGCGGCTGGACCGCCTCATCAGCACCCTCGCCCCACCCGACCGATCACTCACCGCCCAGCTGCGCGCCCGCCTGGCCGTCATAGCGCTGCACCTGGGCACCTTCACCGCCCCCGACATCGACGCCACAGACCAGCAACGCCGCGACACCGCCCTCCAGATCGCCATGGAGATCGTCGACCCCAACCCTGCCTAGCCCAGCACAATCGACCGGATGCATTGTACTCAGGAAAGGGGGTATCAGACGTCTTCGATTGGAGGGGGTCCAAATCTGGCAGAAAATGCTCGCACACACGATTTTCTCGACGCAGACGCGCGCTGGACCGCGAGGTAATATACCCTGAGAGAGTTCGTCCTCAGTTGTGATCTCAGTTAGTGAGATAGGGGCGATGACGAGCGGCTCGGGGAAATTCGTTGAACAGGACCTCGGACATATTCGCGATTCCGTTGGGTGACGGGGCCTATCTGGTGTACGCGCCGCTGCACGGCGTGGCCTTCGCAGCCACGAAGGCCCTGGTTTCGGCGCTGCCGGACGTGCTGGCCGAGCAAGGTGGAGAGGACAGCCTGGTCGCGTTTGTCCGCGAGACCGGACTGTTGAGAAAACCCTTTTCGCCTGTCACCCGCCAACGGGGCGACCCTGACCCGACCACGGTGACCCTGTTTCTGACTACTGCGTGGAACCTGCGCTGCACGTACTGTTATGCCTCGGCGGGAGACAGCCCCGCCACGTACATGACAATGGATGTTGCACGGCAGGGGATCGACTTCGTCATCGCTAACGCTCGTCGCAAAGGACGAGCCGTTTGTCGGGGTGAACTACCATGGTGGCGGGGAACCGAGCGTGCACTGGAACCTCATGACCGGTTCGCTGGCGTACGCCCACGAGCAGGCGTGCGACCTCGACGTCATCGCTGCGTCGGCGGGCAACGGGGTGTTCACCGACCGCCAGATCGACTGGATGATTGCCAACCTCAACGGCGGCATGAGCCTGTCTTTCGATGGCCTGCCTGAGGTGCACGACCGGCACCGGCCGACCGTTCGGGGCACGGGATCGAGCGGTCGCGTCATGCACACGATGGGGCGATTCACCGACGCGAACTATCCCTACGCCGTGCGGCTGACCGTCACCGCCGAGCAGATACCGCTGCTGCCGGACTCCGTCGAGTTCGTGCTGTCGAACTTCACACCGATGCGGGTCCAGGTGGAGCCTGCCTACCAGCTCGGACGGCACGAGGGAAAGCCGGACGCGGAGACCGAGGAGTTCATCGCGGCCTACCGGGAGGCCCAGGGTCGGGCCGCTCGTTATGGCCACGAGCTGATCTACAGCGCGGCGCGGGTGGGGACGCTCACCAACCATTTCTGCGGGGTGACCCAGGACAACTTCTGCCTGAGTCCTGCGGGAAACGTCTCAGCTTGTTTCGAGGCGTTCTCTGAGGATAACCAGTTCGCGGACGTCTTCTTCTACGGCACAGCCGGGCCGGAGGGTTACACGTTCGATATGGAGGTGCTCGAACGGCTGCGCGGACTGGGCGTCGAGCACCGGTCCTTCTGCGACGGATGCTTCGCCAAGTGGAACTGCGCGGGCGACTGCTACCACAAGTCACTGTCGGCGAACGGGAGGGGCGAGTTCTCCGGATCGCAGCGTTGCCATATCACCCGAGAACTGGTCAAGGATCAGGTGCTCGCCCGAATCGCCGAATCGGGGGGTCTCGTGTGGCGCGATGGACATGACGGCGAGCCCTGCGTCGTACACGGAGGCAAAGATGAGTGACGTCATGCTGCCCTGGCCGGAGCCACCGCGTCCCAAGAAGGATCGGCCGGCCCCGCACTACGAGATCCAGCGGGTGAGCAGCGACGGTTCCACCGGACCGGTCGAGGTGCTCCCGATCACCAGACCGCCGTGGGCGGCGGCGACGGGGCGGCGTGGCTTCCTCGGCGCGGGCATCGCGTCCTCGGTCGCGGCTGCCCTGCTGCTGAGCGCGTGCGATGACAGCAAGCCCAGATACCCGTCGACGCCACCCTCCAGCGACGAGTACCCGACCGACACGGAGACGCCTACCTACAGTCCACCGCCTACCTACAGTCCACCCCCTGACACCTACAGTCCACCCCCTGACACGTATCAAGGAGGCGGAGGCCTGGTCTGCACCTGCAACAAGGTCTGCACCTGCATCCCCGTCTGTCAGGCTCACCGCCTTCTCGACCCCGACCCGATCGTCCGGCACATGGCCGAGATCGTCGTGCTCGCGATGGGCCTGGGTGAGCTCCCGTACTTGTGCTGGGCAGCCAGCCAGGCTCCGGCCCCGCTGCGCGCGTGTATCGAGGACCTGATCGGTCGCCTGCATTGCGGACGACGGCTCGGCATCGAGGATCTGGCTGACGCTGAATATGGGTCCTACCTCGCCTCCGGCGACCCCGTAACCGCCCTGATGGCGGCGCAGGTTCTCTCCCTTCGTGCGGTGTCGCTCGGTACGAGGCTGACTGGCACAGTGGCGCAGCGCGTTGCGGAGGCCCTGATCGCCGGACGTGCCCTGCACCTCGAGCGCGCCCCCAATTGGAGCCCACAAGGTGCGGCCAGCCGGTCGCCTGCGGTTTTCTTGCGCAGGACGGCGATCCGGGTTTCCAGATCACTGACGGCGGCGCCGACTTAACCGGTCACGCAACGAGTCGCGCCACGAGCCCGGCTCGTTGGAGGGATCGCCGGTCGGGCCGAACGCCGCATCCAGCGCGTCGAGTGAGGCCTGCAGCGACCGGTGCAATCCGATGAAGGGTCCGGCTAGCGGTCCCTCTCCACTCAGTTCGCCATCCGCCTGCTCGAGGACATGCCTGATCCGCGCGACGGTGTCGGGATCGGTGGTGACCAGCGCCGCCTCGTCGCCGTCGATGCGCCAGCACATCCGGCTGGCGGCGAGCTGCTCGGGGGTGATGTCGCTGGTTTCGGTGATGTCGAGGGTGTCGACCTGGGCGGTCACCCCGGCAGCGTTCACCCCCAGGCCGGCCAGCGCCCGTCCGGCCATGCTGGCGTCGGCCCGGACGAGCGCCTCGAGCAGGTGGTGGCTGCCCAGGGGTGCGCCCGCCGCCAGCGCCTCGGCCACCGCGAGCACCCGTTCGGCGGCCGGGGTTCGCCGTGCCGCCGCGCTACCCGGGCTCTCCGATGACGAGATGGCCGCGGCCTGCACCGTCGCGCGGATCTCCTCGAGCGAGGTGGTCTCGGCGAGCAGTTGCACCGCCACCCCGCCGCCCTCGCGCAGGATGCCGAGCAGCAGATGTTCCGGTCCGATGTGGTCGTGGTTCAGGCGCAGCGCCTCCCGCAGCGACAGCTCGAGAACCTTCTTGCACCGGGGTGTGAACGGGATGTGCCCGCTCGGCTCGGCGCTCCCCCGGCCGACGATGCGCTCGATGCCGGCCCGGACCGTCTCGGGGAGATAGCCGAGCTGGTGCAAGGTGCGGCTCGCGGCGTTCTCCGTCGGCACGGTGACGAGGCCGAGCAGCAGGTGCTCGGTGCCGATGTAGTTGTGGCCGAGCTCGCGGGCGCGCTCCTGCGCGCCGACGACGACCTGACGGGCCGGGTTGGTGAATCTCTCGAACATGTAGCCAGGATCGCAACCCTGTCAATACGCTACTATTGATATGGTTGGGCTGTCACGAACAGGGACAGGGACACCGATTCTTATGGACACTGACTGTTCTTATGGACACTGACTGGGAAGCGCGGCTCGCCGCGTGGCAGGACGAGTTGGAGTTGCTCGGACGGGTTGAGGGCACCCGCTGGGTGCCGCTCGCCGAGGCGCAGGCACTGATCGGGGTCTCCCGATCGGCGTTGCGGGCCTGGTACCGCAACGGGGAGGTACCGTCCCGGCTGGTCGATGGGCCGCACGGCCCACAACGGCTGGTCCCGCTGGAGGCGGTCGTCGAACGCGCCGAACGTTCGGCCCGGATCCGGCGTCGCGCCGAACGTGAGGTCAGCCTGGAAGCTCAACTTGCGTTGCTGCGCAACCGGGTCGACCAACTCGAGATCCGGCTGGCCGCGGTGGAGAGCCGGTAAACTCTGGCTCCAGTAGATGTGCGTGCCGGGGAACTCTGCGCTTCGGTTGTCGTGACGTCAGACGTCCGCTAGGCGAAGTGTGACGCCAGCAGCCTGCCCCACCTTCTCGATGTGTTCCCGGTTCGAGGTGACAACGGCATCGCCCCGGCGGACAGCGCCTTCCACCACGGTCACATCAACGACGTCGTCGTGACCTGAGCGGCCGGCGAGGACGCCGACCTGGCGAGCCTGATCCTCTGTCATCCACTCCACGGTGCACATCAAGAGCAGCCGGACGACGTTGGCTTGCCGTGAACCTCCTCGCCACGCCTCGGCGAGCACCGGCGCCGGCACGACGGGAGCGACTTCCTCGGCCAACAAGCCGGCGTGCAGTGCCCACATCCGCCGGTCGTTGCGCTCGGCGGCGATCAGGGCGCCGGTGTCGTAGGTGACGCCGGCCATCTATGCCGATCGCGTCATCGGTTGGCGCGCGCTGGGGCCTCCCAGCAGTGCGCGAGCGCGCGCCAATCCCTCCGCGAGTTCGTCGGTCGTCAGGGCGCCGTTGTCAGCTTCCCATTCGGCGATCGCTCGCCGTCCTGCTTCGAGTCGCAGCCGGTGAGCAGCCGTGTCGGCCAGCCACCCGCTCCTGGTCCGGACCGGGTACCTGCTGATCATCGTCTGGGAGTTGCTGACTGCGATCGTGCTCGCCTGATCCTGCGGCTCGGAACGGCACGGGCTGACTGGCGATCATGCCGGTACCGCGTCGACCGCGGGTCTGCAATGTCGGCAGGGCCGGTACCCGGCCGCGGTCGCGGTCGCGAGGGTGGCGAATCCGTGTCGGTGGGTGGGGGTGATGCGGCGCGCGTTGTGGCAGGTCGGGAAGCAGACGACGCCGGTGGTGTCGCTGCCCAGGAAGTGCACCCCGGCCGCGGCGAGCGCGGCGACCTCGTCGAGGTTGACCTGCTCGCCACGCAGCAACTGTTCCTTGTGCGCGGACCCGAACATGTACTCGCCCAGCCCGCCGTCGGCGCGCACCACCCGATGGCAGGGGACGGCCGCAGCCGTAACTCCCGGATCTTCGCGGAGTCGTAGCCGCGCAGCGCCCGGTAGGCCCGCAGCAACGCCTCCGCCGCCGGATCCTCGGCGTCGGCGGGTCCGCGGCTCAGCCGCAGCGCGACCGAGTACACGACCCGCTCGTGCGCGCGGACCACGTCGGCGAAGCCCGCGTCCAGGTCGGCGATCAGGGCGGCGAGCAGAACCTCGAGCAGGTCGTCCTCCGCCGGGTGCTGTACATCGACCATGTTCCGCACAACCCCACTCCAGACGGCTTGGTTGCAGCATCGACGTGGAGGAAACCCGCGCTTGATCGCCGAAAGTGAGCTGTGACCGTGCGAATCTGCACTGTGACAGCTCACTTTCGGCGATCAAGCTCCGGGTCGAGATGTCTGCGGCGCGCGGGGCTGTCGTGGATTGCCGAGTTGGGCTGGGATTGGTTGCCCCGAGAGGCGCGGTGCGGGCGGGGTCAGGAGCGGGCGCGCTGCTTGATCCGGGAGGTCAGCTCCTGGACCTGGTCGTAGGTGCGGCGGCGTTCGGCCATCTCCTTGCGGATCTTGCGGTCGGCGTGCATCACCGTGGTGTGGTCGCGGCCACCGAAGGTCTGGCCGATCCGGGGCAGCGACAGGTCGGTGAGCTCGCGGCACAGGTACATGGAGATCTGCCGGGCCTGCGCGACGTGTTTGGTCTTGCCTGGCCCGCAAAGGTCGTCGATGGTGAGCCCGAAGAACTCCGCGGTCACCGCCATGATGTTGGGTGCGGCGATCTCGTGGGCCGCCTCGTCGGGGATCAGGTCGCGCAGCACGATCTCGGCGAGCTGGTTGTCCACCGGCTGGCGGTTCAGCGAGGCGAATGCGGTCACCCGGATCAGTGCTCCTTCCAGTTCCCGGATGTTGCGTTCGATCCGGGCGGCGATGAACTCCAGCACCTCATCCGGTGCGGCCAGCCGGTCGCCGGCGGCTTTCTTGCGCAGGATGGCGATCCGGGTCTCCAGCTCGGGTGGCTGGATATCGGTGATCAAGCCCCACTCGAAGCGGGTGCGCAGCCGGTCCTCCAGAGTGCCCAGCCCCTTGGGCGGGCGGTCGGAGGAGATCACGATCTGCTTGTTCGCGTTGTGCAGGGTGTTGAAGGTGTGGAAGAACTCCTCCTGGGTGCCTTCCTTGCCTTCCAGGAACTGGATGTCGTCCACGAGTAGCACGTCGACGTCCCGGTAGCGGCGCTGGAAGGCAACCTTGCGGTCATCGCGCAGGGAGTTGATGAAGTCGTTGGTGAACTCTTCGGTGGAGACATAGCGCACCCGCATGCCCGGGAACAGCCGCTGCGCGTAATGCCCGACGGCGTGCAGCAGGTGCGTCTTGCCCAGCCCGGACTCGCCCCAGACGAACAGTGGGTTGTAGGCCCGCGCCGGCGCTTCGGACACCGCCACTGCCGCGGCGTGGGCGAACCGGTTCGATGCGCCGATCACGAAGGTATCGAAGGTGTACTTCTCATTGAGCCTGGTCTGCTCGTTAAGCCTGCTCTTGGAGCTCTGCGAACGGCTCGGCGCCGCGGCGGCGAGACTGGGCCAGGCCTCGTTCGCGGTGGCCGGCGCCGCTTCCCCGTCGTGCTCCCCAGGACTGCTGCCCGTGGTCGCTGCGTTGAGCGGGGCGCCGACCGGGCTGAAGTCCTCAGAGACCGCTGAGCCGGGGTCGGTGAACTGCGGCGGCAGCTGCGGTGGCACCGGCAGTGGGTGGTCCACCTTCACCGCCAGGGATACCTGCCGACCCAGATGCCGGGACAACGCCGCGCTGATCGGTTCGCGTAGTGCTCGCTCAATGGCGTCCTTGGCGAAGTCACTGGGAGCTGCGAGCAGCGCGGTGCCATCCAGCAGGCCGATGGGGCGGGTGACGCGCATCCACGCGCGTTGCTGCGGCGAGAGCGTTCCGCTGGAGAGCTCCCGGACGACCTCGTTCCAGACTTGGCCGAGATCGGTTTGCCGCTCTGACACCCGCTGACTCCCCTTCGGCCGGTGGTCAACTTCTGCAGCGCCGCGTGTCCACAGGGTTGTCCACAGCTGTGGATGGCTGTGACTACTGCGCTCCCCGGGCCCCCGACTTGCCAGCATGCTGGGCTGCCCCCAGCTTTGGTCTGGCGCCGCAAGTTAACAAGCCTGGGGTGCTGCCACAAGAACCCCGTGTAAGCAAGCACCACCGATGTAACGGCGTGTCGCGCCGACGGTGACGCGGGACGCTGGTTTTGACGCCACCGCCACCGGCCGCCTACGATCTGGTCGTCTCCCGCCCACCGGTGGGCATTCCTGCGTGCCCTCGCGCCTGTGCCGGTAGGGGATAGCGACCATCCCTGAGCACCAAGTACCAGGAGAACGACAGCCGTGAGTAAGGGCAAGCGCACGTTTCAGCCGAACAACCGTCGCCGCGCGAGGACCCACGGGTTCCGGTTGCGGATGCGCACTCGGGCCGGACGTGCGATCATCGCAGCGCGGCGCCTCAAGGGCCGTTCTGAACTGTCGGCCTGACGCGGTCGCGGATCCCCAGCGCCTTGCTACCTGTTGCGACCCGGCTGAACCGCCGCGAGGACTTCGCGACGGCGGTGCGGCGGGGCCGTCGGGCGGCCTGCGGCTCGGTTGTCGTCCATCTGGCCCAGCCTAGTCATCTGGCCCAGTCCGGTGCACTTGATTCGCCGCCCCGGGTGGGTTTTGTGGTTGGTCGCCCGGTCGGCGGTTCGGTGGTCCGGCACCGGGTGCAGCGTCGGCTGCGGCATCTGATGCGGGCGCGGTTGGCAGCGTTGCCGTTGGGAGGCTTGGTGGTGGTCCGCGCGTTGCCGGCGGCAGCGGATGCCTCCAGTGCAACCCTGGGTGGGGACCTCGACGGTGCGCTGCGGCGGTTGATCGGTGCTGCGCCACTCACCAAGGCGGCGCCACTCACCAAGGCAGGGCACGGTTGCGGCCGATGACTGGGGTGCGTCCTGGATCTGGGCCAGTTGGACCAGTGTCCCGGATTCTGGTGTCCGTATTGCGGTTCTACCGCCGATGGATCTCTCCGGCGTTGCCGCCCACCTGCCGGTTCTCGCCAAGTTGTAGCGCATACGCGATCGAGGCGCTGACCGTCCACGGGGCGCTGAGAGGGTCGTGGTTGACGGTGCGACGGCTGCTGCGCTGCCAACCCTGGCACCCTGGAGGGGTGGACCCGGTTCCCCCTGCCAGAACCTCCCGCTCCCGGGCCGAGAGTGAGTCGCTGTGCTGAACTTCATCTACTACCCGGTGTCGGCCATCTTGTGGTTCTGGCACAAGGCGTTCGGCTACGTGCTGGGCCCGGGCAACGGCTTCGCCTGGGCGCTGGCGGTGGTGTTCCTGGTGTTCACGCTGCGCGCCGTGCTGTTCAAGCCGTTCGTCAGCCAGGTCCGCTCGATGCGCAAGATGCAGGAGTTCGCGCCCGAGATCCAGAAGCTGAAGAAGAAGTACGGCGACGACCGCCAGAAGATGGCGGCCGAGATGCAGAAGCTGCAGTCCGAGCACGGGGTCAATCCGCTGGGCGGCTGCCTGCCGGTGCTGGTGCAGATCCCGGTGTTCATCGGGCTGTTCCACGTGCTGCGCTCGTTCAACCGCCCGTTCCTGTCGGCGGAGATGAACCGGCAGGTCGGCAACTACGTGTTCAGCGCCGCTGACGTCCGGTCGTTCCTGGATGCGCACCTGTTCGGCGTGCCGCTGTCGTCGTTCATCACCGAGCCCACGGAGCTGCTGTCCCGGTATGGCGACATTTCCCGGTGGCAGATCGCCGTGGTGGCTATCCCGCTGACCATCGTGGCCGGTGTGCTCACCCACCTCACCGCGAGACACTCGGTGGAGCGGCAGACCGCAGCGCAGGCTGCCAACCCGCAAGCCGCGATCATGAACAAGCTCATGGTGTATCTGTTCCCGATCGGCGTGGTGGCTGGTGGTCCCTTCTTCCCCCTGGCGATCCTGCTGTATTGGCTGTCCAACAACCTGTGGACGCTCGGTCAGCAACGGGTGGTCTACCAGTGGATCGACGCGGAGGAAGCGGAGAAGAAGGAGACTGCGATCGCCCAGCGGCAAGCCCTGGCACCGCGGCCCGGTCAGAAGCCCACCCGGCCGAAGAAGGACGGCGCGGCTAGTCTTGCCGACGGTGATGCCGCATGGGGATCGGACGAGGAGGTCGGGTCGACGACCTCCAACGGTGCCCACTCGCCGGGACCCGGATCGGGTGATGCGAGTCCCGGTTCGGCAGGGACGTCAAGTTCGGCAGGGTCGACGAATGGTCAGGGCTCGGCTCGTGCAGAGGGTTCAGTACCGCCTGGCATGATCCAGCAGCGGCCGCGACCGCGGAAGAAGACGAATCGGAAGCGTCGCTGAGGGCGCGATCGCCCGGAAGGGAGACAGTTGTGGCGGAGACGCTGGCGACTGAGACAGCGGTGACTGAGTCTTTGACAGCTTCGACGGCGGGGGTCTCGACGGCGGGGGTCTCGACAGCAGAGTCGTCGGCTGATGCTGGTGCAGCAGCGGATGCTGATGGCGCGGCGGATGCCGCCCAGTCGGTGGGCAGCGCGCCAGTGAGCGAGGATCTTCTCGTTCAAGAGGGCGACGTGGCGGGTGACTATCTCGAACGGCTACTTGACGTCGTGGACTACGACGGCGACATCGACCTGGACGTCGAGGCCGGCCGCGCGATGGTCAGCATCGACGGCGGGGACGACCTGGCGAAACTGGTGGGCCCGCGGGGTGTGGTACTCGAGGCGCTACAGGAGCTCACCCGGCTCGCGGTGCAACAGCAGACCGGTGCGCGAAGCCGGCTGATGCTTGACGTCGCACGGTGGCGCTCCGCTCGCCGCAACGATCTCAGCGAACTGGGTCGAACGACCGCGCAGCAGGTAGTTGACGGCGGGAAGCCGGTCCGGTTGCAGGCGATGACACCGTTCGAGCGCAAGGTCGTTCATGACGCGGTGGCGGACCTGGACGGGGTATTCAGCGAAAGTGACGGCGAGGAGCCGCAACGCTGTGTCGTGGTGTTTCCCGCTGTGTAATTTGAGACGCTGTGTAATTTGAGACGCTGTGTAATGTGAGACGCTGTGTGATGTGAGACGCTGTGTGATGTGAGACGCTGTGTGATGTGAGATCTGTTGGCCGGCTCCACCGGTGGTGGTCTGACTCGTTGCGCAGCGAAAGCGGCCCTGTCTTTGGACGCGTGAGGGACCGATGTTCCACGTGAAACATCCGGCGGACATCCGATCACCGGCGCAACCGGTTGGAGTCAACTTGCCGACCCACCCGGTGGAGACCGGAACGTCTCCGGTGCTAGCCGGATCGGGCGCACAGGCAGTGGGAGCTGACGTTCGGGCAGCGACCCGGGCCGTGTTCGGTGATCGATATGCGCTCGCTGAACGGTATGCGGAACTGCTCGCCGGTCCGGGGGTTGACCGGGGTGTGATCGGCCCTAGGGAAGCGGATCGGCTATGGGACCGGCACCTGCTCAACTCCGTGGTGCTGGGTGAACTCATCGCTGATGGCGCTCGGGTGCTCGATGTGGGCTCAGGCGCGGGTCTGCCGGGAATCCCCCTTGCGATCGCTCGCCCGGATCTCACGGTTGTGCTGCTGGAACCGATGGCACGACGCGTTGCCTGGCTCCAGGAAGTGGCCATTGAGCTGGGTCTGGAGGTCTCGGTGCGGCGCGGTCGCGCTGAAGATCTGGCGGTGCGGCGCGAGATTGGCGGCTACGACGTCGTTACGGCCCGGGCGGTCGCACCGTTGGGCAGGTTGGCAGGGTGGTGTCTCCCATTGGTGGCGCCAGGTGGACGGCTACTCGCCGTGAAGGGCGCCAGCGCCGCAGCGGAAGTCGCTCGGGACGTCGATGCGGTGCGAGCTGCCGGAGGGGCGGCCATGGAGATCGTGCTGTGCGGTGCCACCATTGTGCAGCCACCGACCACGGTCATCGTGGTTCCCCGGCTGACCCAGCGTGTTACCCGTCTTGCCGGGACACGAAGCCCGATCGCTGGCTCAGTCGGCCGTCGGAGAAAGGATCGGTGAGTGTGAGGCCCCCGAAGTGGCCCGAGAGCGGGGCACCGAGTCCCGCTGTTTCACGTGAAACTACGTCTCCGGACAGTGCGGCAGGCGGATCCAGGCCACGCCACGCTCTCACTCGTGCTCGGCAGCCAAGTACCCAGAGCGCGCCCATTACCCCTCCGACCGTCGCTGCTGGCAATTCTGCAGAGATGCCAGCTAGTGCGCTGGAGGTCGGGTGGACGCCGATCGCTGAGGAGGCGGAACGGGCGACTCGGGTAAAGCACCCCACTGACCTGCTGCCCCGTCCGATCCGACGCCGGGTGCTGGCCGTCGCCAACCAGAAGGGCGGTGTCGGTAAGACCACCAGCACCGTCAACCTGGCCGCGGGACTGGCGTTGCAGGGGTTACGCACGCTCGTCATCGACCTGGACCCGCAGGGAAACGCCTCCACCGCCCTGGGGATCGAGCACCATGCCGGCACCCGGTCGGTGTACGAGGTGCTGCTCGGTGAACTCGGGCTCGCTGAGGCGGTTGCGGTGAGCCCTCAGTCGGCCAACCTGCTCTGCGTGCCCGCCACCATCGACCTGGCCGGCTCCGAGATCGAGCTGGTGTCGATGGTGGCCCGGGAGTCACGCCTGCTCAGGGCGCTGTCCGGCGCCGCTCTCGACGAACTGGGTGTCGACTATGTCTTCATCGACTGCCCGCCATCCCTGGGACTGCTCACGGTGAACGCTCTGGTGGCCGCGCCCGAGGTGCTGATTCCCATCCAGTGTGAGTACTACGCGCTGGAAGGGCTCGGACAGCTGCTCCGCAACATCGAACTGGTGCAGGCGCACCTCAACCCGGACCTGATGGTGTCCACCATCTTGCTGACCATGTACGACGGGCGCACCAAGCTGGCCGACCAGGTCACTGCCGAGGTCCGCAACCACTTCGGCGACCGGGTGCTGCGCACGGTGATCCCGCGCAGCGTGAAGGTCTCCGAGGCGCCGGGTTTCGGGCAGACCGTGCTGGTCTACGATCCCGGCTCACGTGGGGCGCTGAGCTATGTGGACGCGGCGCGAGAGATCGCGCTGGACCATCGATACGTGGATCGTGCTGAAGGTAACCCAGAGTATTCGGATCCTGTCGTGGGGAAGGTGGCTCGCTGATGGCTCCCGGCAGTGCGCTCCCCCAGACATCGGGATCCCCCATGTCCAGGGCCCAGCGAATAGACAGCCAGCGCAAAGGCGGCCTTGGCCGTGGCTTGGCCGCATTGATCCCCACCGCTCCGGTTGGCACCCCAGTGAACGACCCAGCACCGCCCGAGCGCCTACCCGGTGGCCTGGAGGCGCCAGCTGGCCAGATCACCGGCGCGACCTACCAGGAACTGCCCATCGGGGCGATCGTGCCCAACCCCCGGCAACCCCGGCAGGTTTTTGACGAAGAGGCTCTTGCTGAGCTGGCCTACTCGATCAAGGAGTTCGGGCTGCTGCAGCCCATCGTGGTCCGGCTCCTGCCGGCCGAGTCGGCGATCGGGCATCGGCCGGCCGAGCCGGTGATCGGGCGACAGGCTCCCCGCTATGAGCTGATCATGGGTGAGCGGCGGTGGCGGGCGGCACAGCAGGCCGGGTTGGACTGTATCCCCGCGATCGTTCGCGGCACCGCCGACGACGCGATGCTGCGCGATGCGCTGCTGGAGAACATCCACCGCGTCCAGCTCAATCCGCTGGAGGAGGCGGCCGCCTACCAGCAACTGCTGGAAGACTTCGGTGTCACGCACGAGCAGCTGGCGTCCCGGATCGGTCGCAGCCGCCCGGTGATCACCAACACGATCAGGCTGCTCAAACTTCCCGTTGCCGTGCAGCGGCGGGTCGCGGTCGGGGTGCTGTCCGCCGGGCATGCCCGCGCGCTGCTCAGCCTGGATCAGCCGCTGGCCCAAGAGCAGCTGGCGGCCCGGATCGTGGCTGAAGGCCTGTCGGTCCGGGCGACCGAAGAAGCGGTCACTCTCAGCCGCACCGAGCCCAGCAAGCCCGTCCCCAAGCCGGCAACATCCCGTCCCATGCGAGCGCCCGGCCTGCAACACCTCGCGGAGAGTCTGTCCGACGCCTTCGACACCAGAGTCAAGGTGGAATTGGGCCGCCGCAAGGGCCGCATCGTCATCGAATTCGGCTCGGTAGACGACCTGGAACGCATCTCCTCCCTCATGATCACCCGACATGGAGACATATCGGGCTCAAAAGAGGGCTGAAAACCCCGATATGTCTCCATGTCGGGGAACGGGTCAGGGTTGGGCGCGGGAGATGGCCTGGTCGATGAGGGTGGCGTAGACGGTGCCCAGGTGGGCGCCGGTGGATTCGACCGCCATCGGGAGCAGCGAGGTCTCGGTGAGGCCGGGGGCGACGTTGACCTCGAGGAAGTGCGCGATTCCGTCCGGGGTGACCATCATGTCGGTCCGGGATATATCGCGCAGCCCGAGTACCCGGTGGGCGTTCAGCGCCAGCTCGGCCGCCGCCGCGGTCGCCGCGGTGTCGAGCCGTGCAGGTGCGTAGAAAGTGGCCAGGCCAGCGGTGTAGCGAGCCTCGAAGTCGTAGAAGCCGGAGGTGGCCTCGATCTCCACCGCCGGTAGCGCCCGGGGTCCGCCCGGCTCGTCCAGCACGGTGACCGCGACCTCGACGCCCGCCACGAACCGTTCGGCCAGCACGGTGTCCCCGTAGGCCAGGCAACCCACGACCGCGCCGGCCAGCTCGGACACCTCGCGAACAATGTGCACGCCCAGCGCTGAGCCACCCTGGGGAGGTTTGAGGATCAACGGCAGACCGAGCCGGTCGACCAGCGCATCGAGCACGTCCTGCGAGCCGAGGTCCCGGAAGGTGGCATGGGGCAGCGCGATCCAATCCGGCGTGCTCACCCCCGCGCGGGCCAGTTCATCCTTGGCGGTGGGTTTGTCCCACGCGCGGCGGCAGGCCCGCGGATCGGCGCCCACGTAGGGCACCCGCAGCATCTCCAGCACCGACTGCACCGCGCCGTTCTCCCCCGTGTCACCGTGCAGTGCGATGACGGCGGCGTCGGGCCGGCTGCTGGTCAGCCGGCTGATCAGGTTGGCGTCGGCGTCCCACTGCTCCACGTGCAGTCCGGCGTCGCGCAGTGCGCTGGACAACCGGCGTCCCGAGCGGAGCGAGACATCCCGCTCATGCGAGAGCCCACCGGCCAGTACCGCAACGGTGCGATCGGTCACCAGCCCCTCCTTAAACTTCCACCGGCGGAGCCGGCAACGAGACTCCGCCGGCCGAGTCGGCAATGTGACTCCGCCGGCCGCTCAGGCGGTGTCCGGGGACGGCGATTGCGGGCCGACCACCTCACGTGGGCGCACGCTACCGAACGTGCGCTGCAGTTCGAGCTCGCCCTCCATGACCGCGGCCAGCCGGCGGACGCCCTCGGTGATCCGCTCCGGGGTGGGGTAGCAGAACGACAGCCGCATCTGACGGCTGCCCAGGCTGTCGGCGTAGAACGCGGTGCCGGGTACGTAGGCGACCCGCTGGGTCACCGCCCGGGGCAGCATCGCCTTGGTGTCCAGCCCCGCGGGGACGGTGACCCAGACGAAGAAACCGCCCGCCGGCTGCGTCCAGGTACACCCCGCGGGCAGGTACTGCACGAGCGCGGCCAGCATGGCGTCGCGCCGCGCGCGGTAGACCTCCCGGTAGGTCTTGACCTGACCCTTCCAGTCATGCTGGGCCAGGTAACGCGACACCACATACTGGGTGAACACCGGCGGGCACAGGGTCGCCGACTCCGCCGCCAGCACCAGCTTCTCCCGCACCGCATGCGGGGCCAGCGCCCAGCCGACGCGCAGGCCAGGCGCGAAGGTCTTGGAAAAGGATCCCAGGTAGACCACGTTATCCGCTTCGGTGGCCCGCATCGCCGGATAGATCTGACCGTCAAAGCCCAGCAACCCGTACGGGTTGTCCTCCACGACCAGCACCCGATGCTGCGCGCACAGCGCCAGAATCTCGGCGCGACGTGCCACAGCCAGCGTGACGCCGGCCGGATTGTGGAAATTCGGGATGGTGTAGAGGAACTTCGGGGTCCGGCCCTGGGCGCGCAAGGAGCGCAGCGCGGCGTCCAATTCCGCGGGCACCAGCCCGTCATCGTCCATCGCCACCTGCACGACCTTCGTCTGGTAGGAGGCGAAGGTGGTCAGCGCCCCGACATAGGACGGCGCTTCGGCGACCACCACATCACCCGGGTCGCAGAAGATCCGGGTGACCATGTCCAGGGCCATCTGGGAACCGACGGTCACCGTGACGTCGTCGGCGTGCGCCCGGATTCCTTCCAGCGCCATGACCTCGCAGATCTGTTCGCGAAGCTCCGGGGTGCCCTGCGCCGAGCCGTACTGCAGCGCCGCCATCCCGTCCGTGGTGACCATCTGGGCGAGCTCGCCGGCCAGCGAGTCCAGCGGCAACGCGGGCAGGTAGGGCATGCCACCGGCCAGTGAGACGACCTCAGGGCGGCTGGCGACGGCGAACAGCGCGCGGATCTCGGATGCGGTCATGCCTACGGTGCGCTGGGCGTAGCGCCGCAGGTGCGGATCGAGATCACGTTGGGTGGGCGGTCGCTGACTCGGCTGGTTCATAGGGCGCGCCTTTGCTCCTGTGCGGTCCCCTGGCAGTGTAAAGGCGCACCGAACAACGCCCCCGCCCTCTTCACTCCCGACGGCCAACGGCATATGCTGCCCCGGGCGCTACCGCGCCGGTGGAAGGTCAGGGAGGGCTCCGTGGCTCGTCGAGTGGTCGGTGTCACTCTGGACAACCTGGATCTGCTGCCCAAGAAGTGCCGGCGTTGCGTGTTCTGGGAGCTCGCGCCGCATGTCCGGGAACAGGCCGAGGACTTCGGGCAGACCGAGCTGGAGAAGGAATCTTGGGTGTCCAGCGTGCTGCTGGAGTGGGGCTCCTGTGGCCGGATCGTGATGTCCGGCGATGTACCGGCTGGCTACGCGCTCTACGCTCCCCCGGCGGCGGTGCCGCGGGCCTCGGCGTTTCCCACCTCCCCGGTCAGCGCTGACGCGGTGCTGCTCACCGCGCTGCGGGTGCTGCCGGAGTTCGGTGGCGGCGGCCTGGGCCGGATACTGGTGCAGGCGGTCGCCAAGGACCTCACCCGGCGCGGCGTCAAGGCCATCGAGGCCTTCGGCGATGCCCAGCCCAACCAGGACTCCAGCTGCGTGGTCCCGTCGGAGTTCCTGCAGCAGGTCGGCTTCAAGACAGTGCACGCCCATCACCGCTGGCCCCGCCTGCGCCTGGAACTGCGCACCGCCCTAACGTGGAAAGAAGACGTAGAGGCTGCCCTAGAACGCCTCCTGGGCTCAGTAACCATCCACCCCATAGAACCCAGCCTCCGCCCCGCCTGACCGCGCTCCCCCTGACCGCGCTCCAGTTCCCGAACTCGACAGCAGGGCTATTTGATCATGCGCCTGGCAGCCCTGCTGTCGAGTTCGGGAACTGGAGGGCTGCGGTACTCGCTACCTCAGACGGCTACGGTGATGCCGCGGATGCTTTTCAGCTCGCCTAGCAGGGCTGAGGAGACGGTGACGGGGTAGTCGCGGACGGCGATCTCGGTCTTGCGGGGGCCGTGGCAGAGCAGGATGTGCAGCGGGGTGTCACCCTTGTTCGCCACCAGTGCGGAGCGCAGCTCAACGGCCGCTTCCTGATCGAGTTGGGCGGCCTCGACGCGCAGCACGAACGGGGGCGCGACGCCAGGGTTGTTCTCGGCGTCGCTGATGTCCAGCGGTATCACCAGTGATCCGAAGACCGACATTTTGTCCTCGCGCCAGTTGACCCGGCCTTTGATGGCCACGGTGGTGTCGGGGATCAGGTCCTCGGACACCACGGAGTAGGACTTGGCGAAGAACAGCACCTCCATCGAGGCGTCGAGGTCTTCGAGCGTGACGATCGCCCACGGCTCACCCTGCTTGTTCACCCGCTTGTCGACCGAGACGATCATCCCGGCGACCACGATCTCACCCTCGGCGGGTGCCTCATCCACCAGCGCAGCGAGGGGCTTGGGGGCGTGCTTGCGCAGAATCCGTTCGGCGCCCTCCAGGGGATGAGCGGAGACGTACAGGCCGAGCATCTCCCGTTCGTAGGCCAGCAGCTGCTTGCGCGGGTATTCCTGCGGGTCGAAGGTCAGGTACGCCAGCGGGGAGGAATCCGGTGCCGCCGGGCTGCTGCCGTCGCCGCCGAACAGGTCGTACTGGCCGCGCTCCTGCTCGCGTTTGAGGCCGGTGACCGCGTCGACGGCCTCCTCATGCACCCTGATCAGGGATTGCCGGGTGCGCCCGAAGGAGTCGAACGCGCCGGCCTTGATCAGCGACTCGATGGTGCGCTTGTTGCAGCAGACCAGCTCGACCTTGTCCAGGAAGTCGGTGAACGAGGTGAACCGGCCTTTCTCCTCCCTGGTCTTGATGATGGAAGCCACCACGTTGGCGCCGACGTTGCGCACCGCCCCCAGGCCGAACCGGACGTCGCCACCCACCGCGGCGAACCGCAGCCCGGAGTCGTTGACGTCCGGGGGCAGCACCTTGATCCCCATCCGGCGGCATTCAGCCAGGTAGACCGCGGACTTGTCCTTGTTGTCGCCGATCGAGGTGAGCTGAGCGGCCATGAACTCGGTCGAGTAGTTGGCCTTGAGGTACGCCGTCCAGTAGGAGACCAGGCCGTACCCGGCGGTGTGGGATTTGTTGAACGCGTACCCGGCGAACGGGAGCATCACGTCCCACAGGGTCTGGGTGGCCTCACCGGAGAAGCCCCTGCCCATCATCCCGTCCCGAAAACGCTGGAACTCCTTCTCGATGATCTCCTTCTTCTTCTTGCCCATCGCGCGGCGCAGCAGGTCCGCGCCCCCGAGGCTGTAGCCGGCCAGTTGCTGGGCGATGGCCATGACCTGCTCTTGGTAGACCAGCAGGTGATACGTCTCGCCCAGAATGGGCTCCAGGGCGTCGCGCAGCTCGGGGTGGATCGGGGCGATCTTCTGGCGGGAGTTGGACCGTTCGGCGTAGTTGAGGTGGGCGTTGGCGGCCATCGGGCCGGGCCGGTACAGGGCGAGCACGGCGGCGATGTCCCCGAAATGGGTGGGTGCCAGCGCGCGCAGCAGCGAGCGCATCGCGGCGCCGTCAAGCTGGAACACCCCGAGGGTGTGGCCGCTGGACAGCAGCTTGTAGGTCGGCTCGTCGTCCAGCCCCAACGTGGCGGTGTCGATCTCGTGGCCGTGGTTGGCCTTGACCGCCTCGATGGCGTCGCTGATCACCGTCAGCGTGCGCAGGCCCAGAAAGTCCATCTTGAGCAGGCCGATGTCCTCACACGACGGGTAGTCCCAGCCGGTGATGATCGAGCCGTCGTCGCGCATCCACAGCGGGATCACGTCCAGCAGCGGCTGCGAGGACATGATCACTGCGCAGGCGTGCACCCCGGCGTTGCGGACCAGGCCTTCCAGCCCGCGGGCGGTGTCCATGATCTTGCCGACCTGCGGGTCGGTCTCGGCCAGCGACCGCACCTCGGTGGCCTCGGTGTAGCGCGGATGGGCTGGGTCGAAGATGCCGGACAGGGGGATGTCCTCGGCGGCGATCGCCGGTGGCAGTGCCTTGGTGATCCGGTCGGCGATGGAGAAGCCGGGCTGGCCGTGCAGCACCCGGGCCGCGTCCTTGATCGCGGCCTTGGTCTTGATCGTGCCGAAGGTGATGACCTGCGCGATGTTCGCCGCACCCCACTTGTTGACGGTGTACTCCATCACCTCCCCGCGCCGGCGCTCGTCGAAGTCGAGGTCGATGTCGGGCGGGGAGACCCGTTCGGGGTTGAGGAACCGCTCGAAGATCAAGGAGTGCGAGATCGGGTCGAGGTCGGTGATCTGCAGGATGTAGGCCACCAGCGATCCGGTGGCTGAGCCCCGGCCCGGTCCCACGGAGATCTTCTGGCCCTTGGCCCACCGGACCAGGTCCCCGACGACCAGGAAGTAGCCGGGGAACCCCATCTGGGAAATCACGCCCAGCTCGAGCTCGATGCGGTCGAGGTAGGGCTGGGTCATCCCGTCCGGGAACCGGTGCGGCGCGTACCGCTCGACCTCGCGGCGCAGCAGCAGGTCCTCGGTCTCCCCCTCGGCCAGCGGGAACCGGGGCATCCGGTCGACCTCTTTGTAGACCTCGGCGTAGGATCCGACCCGCTCGGCGATCAGCAGGGTGGCGTCGGCAGCACCGGGCACTTCCTTGTCCCAGTAGCCGCGCATCTCCTCGGCCGGCTTGAGGTAGTAGCCATCACCCTCGAACTTGAACCGGTTCGGGTCATCCATCGTCTTGCCCGACTGCACACACAGCAGCACCTCGTGTGCCGCCGCCTGATCCTGCGTGACGTAGTGGCTGTCGTTGGTCGCCACCGGCCTCAGCCCGAGTTTGCGGCCGATGTCCAGCAGACCCTCGCGGATCGACCCCTCGATGGGCAGCCCGTGCTCCATCAGCTCGAGAAAGAAGTTGCCCGGGCCGAAGATATCGCGGTAGTCACTGGCAGCCTCGAGGGCCAGCTCGGTCTGGCCCAGTCGCAGCCGGGTCTGCACCTCACCGGACGGGCACCCGGTCGTCGCGATGATCCCGCTGGCGTGCTCGGCGATCAGGTCGCGGTCCATCCGGGGCTTGCGATAGAGCCCCTCGAACGAGGCCCGGCTGGACAGCCGGAACAGGTTGCGCAGCCCCGTGGCGTTCTCCGCGAGCATCGTCATGTGGTTGAACGCGCCCGCACCGGACACGTCACCGCCCATGCCTGACTCGTCAACGGAGCGCTGATGCAGCTGCCCCCAGAACACCGGCTTCTTGTGATACCGGCTGGCCGGCGCCACGTACGCCTCGATACCGATGATCGGCTTGATCCCGGCGCTCTGGGCCTTCCGGTAGAACTCCGCCGAGGCGTACATGTTGCCGTGGTCGGTCATCGCCACCGCGGTCATCCCCAGCCGCGCGGCCTCCGCGAACAGCGGCGCCACCTTGGCCGCGCCGTCCAGCATCGAGTACTCGGTGTGCACATGCAGGTGGACGAACGAGTCAGGCACGGCTCTCCCTGGGCGTTGCGCGGGGCCTCATCTCCCAAGCCGCCCGGAGTCTAGTCGCGCAGCGTCCCCACACCGTCGCGGAGAGTCGAGACACCCGCGTAAGCCGCGTTGGGGTAACTGGTCCCCTGCGCTCCACCGAACTGCCCGACCGATGAGTGTCGGGATGCGCTGGCCGTTGAACGACCTCATAACATAACGCTGGACGTTCATCAACCGCCAGTGGCGGATCTGCTTCCGGTGGACTGCTGCTGGCCCTGAGGACGTCGAGATCGTTGACTACCACTGAGGAGGACACATGAACGCCATTCCGACCATGCCTCCCATCCATCCGGGTGAGGTGCTGATGCAGGAGTACTTGGAGCCACTTGCCGTCACCCAGCACCGGCTGGCTGTGGCGATCGGCGTCCCGCCGCGTCGCATCAACGAGATCGTGCACGGCAAGCGACGCATCAGCGCCGACACCGCCCTGCGGCTTGCCCGGTACTTCGGGACCACCGAGCGATTCTGGCTGAACCTCCAGGGTCGTTACGACCTGGAAGTCGAACGAGATCGTCTCGCGACCATCCTAGAAAACATTCGCCCGCTGGCCAGCGCTTGATCAAGGAGACCCGACCCCAGGTTCACACCTGACTGGCTTGGGTTAGCCGGTGCCGTCTGGGTCGTCGGTGGCGGGCTGGGTACACAGCCGAACGCAGCATTCCGGCGGGTGCGGTGCCAGGACTGCCTGCACGGTGGTTGCTTGCAGGCCATGCAGGAATCCGGTGAGGAACGCGTGGTTGATCGCGCAGACGAGTTCCGGAGCCTTGGGAGTCAGCGGGTGGAAGGGACAGTTGCGCAACCGGACGGTGGTCGGGTTGTCGCGGGCTGGTTCGAAGCCGTACCTGGCCAAGACGCCCTCGGTTAAAGTCAGCGCCCGTTCCGCGCCCAGCCGGCCCGGGCGAACCCGGGCGCGCTCAGCCGCTCCCAGTTCGTCGCCGCGTTGCCTGGCCAGCCGCAGCGCGGCCTGCCGGATGTTCTCGTCGGCGCGTTGGTTCAGCACTGCGTCGAGCAGGATCTCGGCCAGCAAGTCATGCTGGTGCTCCGGGATGCTGATCCGCACGACCGCTTGGGTCGGTTGGTAGATCTTTGGTGTACGGCCGACCTTGCGCACCTGCCCGACGCGCTCGTGCGTCGCGTGCAGCAGACCAACCTCTACCAGTTTGTCCAGGTGGAACGCCGCGAGTTTGCGCGAAATCCCGACGTTGGCGGCGGCCTGCTCGCGGTTGACCGGCCCGAGGGAACGGCGAATGAAGCGATACAGCCGGCGGCGAAAGGGATCGCTGAGGGCTGCTACCGCGGTCAGCGCCGCGACGCCCGGCGGCTCTTCGTGCAGGTCGTCGCCAGTCGGTGAAGGTTCCACGCGTCCACGGTAACGACCACCGCGCTGTCCGAAAACCGTTCTTACTTACGGCTGTTGACCTGTCTGTCGAATAAGACCAAACTATGTTCGTCAAACTTGGTGCCCGGAGGTGGTTGCCCCGCGGCGAACAGCGGCCGACACCCGCGTGAACACCGGCTTGCCACCCGAGAGGAGGCATGTCATGCACAGCAAGGTCAACATCCGAGGGCACGGATCCACATGGCGCTCAACGTGGCGGCGTTGGCGCTGTTCGTCATCAGCTTCGTTGCCTACTACCAGTACTGGACCGCGCCCGCTGAGGTCGGCTCAACACTGGGCATCGTGCTGGCCACGATCGGCGTGGTGCTTACCGTCGCAGCAGGCTTCCAAGGCTGGGTCCTGATCCAACACCACCACATCGGGATCCAGCTGACACCCGACCAGCAGCGTCTAGAGCGAGCGACACGGCCAACCACGCTGACCCGACCGCCGTGCACTCTGCGCGGTAGAGCGCAGGTGAGGGCAGCCTCACCGACGTTGCGGGATCGAGTCCCGGCGGTTGGGAATCGCCTGGCCAGAGCATCACAGTGGCACCGAGCAGTGTTATATCAACAGCAGGAATGCGGAGGAGATTGACATGGTGCTTAGTCCAGAAGACAAGTTCGGTATCAAGGTCCAGAACAGGGGGGGCAGGTCGATTGAGCAGACCTATTCGATGATCGCTGGAAGCGTCTACATAGTCGGCGGGATCATTGGGTTTTTCATCACCGGCTGGAGCAACTTCACCGAGATGACGGGCCGTGAGCTGTTCGGGATCTTCATGTTGAATCCCTTCCACAACATCGTGCACATCGGGCTCGGCGCGTTCTGGCTGCTGGCGGCGTTCGCGCTCACCCAGGCCGGCACCGAGGGCGTGAACATTGCGATCGGTGGCGTCTACGCGCTGGCCACCGTCTTGGGCATCCTGGGCTACTTTTCCTTGCTGTCCATCCCTGGTGGTGTCGGCGTCGGGGACAACTGGCTGCACCTGGTGACCGCTGTGGTGACACTGATAGTCGGCAGCGGCCTACTCAGCTCAATGGGCAGCCGTCAAACCGCTGCCGCCTAGACGGGGTAGCGAGCACGATCCCCGTGTCGTGCCCGGCAAACCTCTCCGGAAAGCGTATTCAGCGGGCTCAGCGGGGTTATTCGGGTGCTGTTCACCCCGCTGAGCCCGCTGAATGCGGGTCAGAGCTCGCCGAGGATCAGGGCGCCCGCTAACCGGCAATCGGCACGGCGGTAGCTGGGGCGCCGGTGATGGGCTCGGTGTGGCTGGCTGTACCGTTGTCGATCGTTCCGTGGGAACCTGTTTCGGTACCGTTGACCCTTGCGTCCCTGGCCCGCAGCCACTACCGATCACGGACCGAACGTAGCGGGCCCTGGCACCAGATCCACGCCGGGCTGCATGGGGCCGGTGCTAGACGCGCCGAGGGCTGACGCTGCAGCCTGCCGCGCGACGGTGCAGGTGGTGTCCTATTGGCCGCTTTGACGTCAGATGCGAACTTTTGGAGCGCCGGACCGCCAAAAGGCTCCACTTGACGGCCCGCGTAAGCGACAGGTCCACAACCCTGTCCAGCAAAGCGGGCTTATCCGGGTGCCGTTTACCCCGCTGAGCCCGCTGAATGCGGGCCGGGTCAGAGGTCTCCGGTGCGGATGGCGGTGGTGAAGGTGATCCAGGCGGTGGGGGGATGATCAGGGCGGGGCCCCGGGGGTTCTTGGAGTCCCGGATGGCGCGGCGCCCGCCGTCGAGGTCGGCGACCTCCACGCAGTTCGCTTGGCCGTTGCTGCGGCTGCTCTTGCGCCAGGTGGCGCTGGACAGGTCGGTTGTGCTCACGTTTCCCACTCCTTCGCAACACGAGTAGTCGACTGATGGGCCGTCCATCCGCTGATGCGGCGGTGCGGCTCACGAGCGGGCACCGTCAAGGGTGCCCGTAGATCACGGATTGGGTGCCTGAGATGACCATATATGTCACCGCAGGCACCCAACCCGTGATTAACCGGAACCGGTCCGGCGGCCGCAATGGCTGCTGGGGCGCGGTATGCGCGGTCAGTCGAACTCACCGGTGCGGATGGCGGCGGTGAAGCCGGCCCACGCGGTGGGAGGGACGATCAGGGCGGCGGCGGTAGGGTTCTTGGAGTCCCGAACCGCGCGGTGGCCGCCATCGAGATCGGCGACCTCCACGCAGTTTGACTGCCCGTTGCTGCGGCTGCTCTTGCGCCAGGCGGCGCTGGACAGGTCGATCGTACTCACTTTCCTAGCTCCCTTGTCACTTGAGTGATCAGCTTCTGGGAGGCCCTCTCGTCCAGAGAGCACTCCCAGATGTTGGTGAACGCGGTGTTGTATCGCTCGACTTCGTGCGGTCTGTCCAGGTACAGGTCTCCGGTGAAACCATCGACGTAGACCGTGGGTGGCTCGGTGTCCTGGCCGTTGCCGTTGAGCGGGAACCGCAGCATCACGAACGGCCCGGACATGATGCCGTGGTGCAGCCCGGCGCCGAAGGGCACCACCCGGAGCGACACGGTGGGCAACTCGCTGACTTCTACCAGTCGCTTGAGCTGGCCACGCGCGGCTTCCTCGCCACCGACCGGGCGGTGCAGAATGGCCTCGTTGAGGACCACGTCGAATACCGGGGTGTGGGTGACCCTGGTCAGCAGCGTTTGGCGCTCAAGGCGGACGTGCACCCGTCGTTCGATTTCGGCGTCGTCGACGCCCGGATTGTCCGCTCGGATCACCGAACGGGCGTAGTCCTCGGTCTGGAACAGGCCGGGCACCAGCTCGGACTCGTACCAGCTGAAGTGGGACGCGGCCTCTTCCAGCCCGATGTAGACGTCGAATCCTTCCGGGATGACATTGCCGTAGGAGTGCCACCAGCCGCGGGCCTTGGTCTCCTTGGCCAGGCCCATCAGCGCCTCGGTGATGTCGGTCGGTGCGCCGTAGACCTTGCACATGGCCTCTACGTCGAGGCTACGCAGGGAGGTCTGGCCGGTCTCGATGCGCCAGATCTTGGCCTCGGACCACTCCAGTTGCGCGGCCGCCGCGCGCACGGTGAGCCGTGATTTGTTGCGCAGGTCGCGCAGGTACCGGCCGAGCTGCCGGCGGGGCACGGTCGACCCCGTCGTCGTGATGGCCTCGGTCATCGTCCACCTCTCTCACCGTGAGGGAATTCTACACCCGGAATGAAAGCATTCGCGGGCCCGTTTCAGAATGAGTTAACCATGTTGAGTAGTCATCACGGAATATTTAAGATGAAAGCTTGCATTTTGGCGTGTCGCGGTGTTTGACTCCGCCCAGCCCCGAGAGCCGCATTCACCACCGCGTGCGAAGGGGTCATGGCTGGACCGGCGACGCCCCGACGCCAAGTCGCCGGTCCGGCCATTCCAACGGGCGAGCGATAAGGGGACCCCAGATGTGTCCAGCACAGCCGGGACCTCGATCACGCCCCGGAAGGCAGGATCCGGCGCTGGACGGACCTGGTCCCGCCGGCTCCGCCACGGCGTCCACCAGCGGCGACGGCCACCGCCCGCACCTCCCCCGCAACCGGCGGGCCGGGGCCGTCGCCTTTCCCGGCCCGACCAGCCACAACGCCCCAGCACAGCGGCACCCGAGCGAACTCGCTACCGGCGCCGGCGCGGCCGATCCCGCCCTGGCGCCGCTCCCGCTGACCGGAGACCTCTACGACTGGATGGCGCTGCGACGGGTCAGTGGCGGCGGCATCGCCAGGACGGGCGATCACTGGCTGGAGCACGGCCATCGGATACCGAGCTACATCGCCGACGCGCTCGGCGGGTTGTGCGACAACGGTGCGGTGGCGCTGGCCGAGCTGGACGTGTGGGGCATGCGACGGGCGGCGCTGACCAACGCCGGGACCGTCCGATATCGGCAGCTGTGCCGGCAACGCAACACAGCGCGGCCGCGACCCACACCAGTCGTGCCGTGGCTAGCTGATCATCCGCACGCCCGGAACGTGGTCCAGTCGGTCTGGGACACGCTTGCTGAGCTGCAACGAGCCGGCCATCACCCGGGGCCCATCGGTGCGCTGCGGCGGGTCCTGACCCACCATCAGCCCACCCCGGCGGGCCGATGCCGCGCCTGCCGACGCTGGAGATGCCGTCGCCGTCGCTTCCCCTGCATCGTGTGGCACCAGATCCACGCCGCCCTGCACACGGCCGGTGCTGTGCGCGCCGAGGACTGACGTCGTCATGCTCCTGCGGGTCCCGCTGGGCGGGTGTCCGGGGCACCGATGCATAACAGCGTTCAAACAGGGGTACTTCGCTGTATCGATCTTAAGCGAGGAGCAGCGATCATGGTTAAGGATCATGGGCCGAGCATCAAGGACGACAAGCAGTATGAGGGTCTGCGGAAGAAGGGGATGAGTAAGGAGCGCGCAGCGCGAATTGCCAACGATCCCGGCTCGTCATCCAAGGGTGGCAAGGCGTCAGGTTCGGGCAAGAAGAACACTGATTCCTCGCAGGGCGGGACCAAGGCGCAGAAGGCGGCCGCAGGACGCAAGGGTGGGAAGAAGAGTCACTGAGAGTCCAGTATCGACGTGTGAGTCCCCGGCATCCCTGGCGGGGAGGCCCGTTCCGGCTGAATTTTCGGATCAGGAGGCGGTATGTCCACCGGTCGTGACCAGTTCACGCAGCAAGACCCCCGCGATCAGCATGCCAGCCCTGGCAGTGGCGATCGAACCGTGACCTATCCGGGTGCCACCCGCGAACTGGATGTCCGCCCCGACCACGGTGAGAACACCTACCGGGGCAGCGGCAGGCTCGAAGGCAAGAAAACGATCGTCACCGGCGGCGATTCCGGTATCGGTCGGGCAGTTGCGCTCGCTTTCGCACGAGAGGGAGCCGACGTGCTCATCTCACATCTGGTGAGCGAGCGGGAGGACGCCGAGGAGACCCTCCGGCTGGTGCGAGACGCCGGCCGAACTGCCGTGAACGTCCCCGGGGACCTCCGGGAGGAGGACCAGTGCCGCCGCATCATCGACCGCGCTGTCGCCGAATTCGGACAGATCGACGTCCTGGTGTCCAACGCGGGCTACCAGATGTCGCATGACCATGGGATCTTCGACATCAGCAACGAGAACTTCGACCGGGTCTTCAAGACCAATGTCTACGCGCTGTTCTGGCTGGTCAAGGCCGCGATTCCGCACATGAAGCCCGGCTCATCGATCATCACGACCTCCTCGGTGCAGGCATTTAACCCCTCACCGCACCTGCTCGACTACGCAACCTCGAAAGCGGCCATCGTCAACTTCACCAAGGGACTCGGCGGCCGCCCAGCAGAGCCAGCGACCGGCACGGCGCACCAGCGGAGTTGCGCCAGTACAGAGCGCCTTCCGCGGGCATGGTCACCCGCCGCGCACAATGATCGCGCAGGACCGCGTCGATCTCCGCCACGACATCGATTCCGGTAGCGCAGCGGAGCACCGTGGAACGGTCCAGGAACAACAGATCCTCGGTCATCAGGAACCGATCCTAGTCGAGGGCACGGCGTGTACCTGCTGCGTTACCCGCGCTCGGGGTTGGAGACACGGTGCAAAGTTGGCGCGCCGCCAGGAGGCGGAGTAGATCGTGTTCACATAGCGGTCCCCACCGTCGGGGCAGATCACCGCGAGATCGGTCTCGTCGTGACCACCCTCCAGGCGGCGCAGAGCCGCCGCGATCGCTGCTCCCGAGCTGCCGCCGACCTGGATGCCCGTCTGATCCGCCAGCCACAGGCAGGCGCTGACGGCGTCGGCCGCCGAGACGACCTCCCGCGCTGCCGGCGGCTCCGACGACAGGAAGCTCGACGGCCGGCTGGCGCCGATTCCCGGAAGGATGCGTTCGCCCGGGACCCCCTCGCCAAGGGCAACGGACCCCTCCACGTCGACACCGACGACCTGCCAGGGCAAGTCGTGGCTCCGATTGAACTGGAGGAAACCCGCCAGCGTGCCCCCGGTCGAGACGGCCACCAGCACCGTGGCTCGCCCGGGCACCTGGCGCAACAGCTCGGGGGCCGTTCCGTCCCGGTGCGCCTGCGGGTTGGCCGGGTTGCCGTACTGGTTGGTCCAGACCAACCTGGGCCGAGCACGTAACTGCTCCTGCACATGGGCCAACCGGTTAAGCAGGTAGCCACCCCGACCATCAGAGCGGTCGATCATCACGATCTGGGCGCCGTGGCGACGCATGCTGTCCAACGCGACCGGACTGGTGCGCGGATCCACCACAGCGGTGAACGGGACACCGTTGCGCGAACAGATCGCCGCGAGCGATATTCCCAAGTTTCCCGAGGTTGACTCGATGACTCCCTCAGCGAAGTCCACCTGCTCCCGTACCGACCTCCACAGGGCCAACGCTGTCCGGTCCTTCAGCGAGCCGTGCGGACCGTGACTTTCCAACTTCAGCCAGAGGTTCCCCCGGATCCCGCTCATCTCCACGCCAAGAGCGATCACCGGAGTCGTACCTTCCCGCCGATCACCGTCATTCGCCTCAATCGGCATCCGCACACGCTCCATCGCTGACGTCGCTCTCGGCCTCGAACTCCCGAAGCTACGGTCAGGGTCACTACTCCGCAGTGTGAGTGGGCTGGGAGAACGACGCCAGCGCCCGCTGATCGCTTTCGCGCGTACCGTGCGGTGATGAGCATTAACGTAACGCTGCCGCAGCTGGCGGAGACCCTGACGCGGTACGGCTTCGCATACCTGTTGACGATCGGGGACGATGCGCGACCGCACGTTGTGGCCGTGGCTACCACGCTGGTGAACGAGACAGTGCTCGTGACGGACCTGGGTCGCCGGACACGAGCCAACGTCGCCGCTCGCCCGCCGGTCACGCTGGTGTGGCCGCCCGCGAATCCGAACGACTACTCATTGATCGTGGACGGCGTGGGATTGATGCGGGACGACGAGCTCGCCGTCGCCCCTTCCCGGGCGGTGCTGCACCGGCCTGCACCACCCCAGCCCGTCACGATCGTCGATGGCTGCGAGTCGGACTGCGTCGAACTGCCCGCCGTCGCCGCGGAGATCGCGAACAGCCCCTGACCGCGGATGAGCCGCAGGGGCGGCGTGGCAGTCAACGAGAACTTCTCCCTCTGGAGCGTGTCTTCCTCGGTTTGTCGAGTCCCTGCAGCACCCACGCGGTAACCGCGCCGTAGGCCACGTGCGGGATGACGTCGCTGACCCAGTCCTTAACCGCCCAGGTGCGCGGGTCGGTCACGCCCAGCACCGTCATCGGGCCGTTGGTGCCCACCAATGCGCCGACCGTGGCCGCCACACCGCTGACGATCGGGCCCGGCCGCCAGCCCGCCGAGCGGGCCATCCCCAGCCCCGCTCCGACGACGACCCCGGCCAGCAACCCGGTGAGGGGGCCGAGCCCGGCGACCCGATTCCCCCGGGTCCGCTCGTCGCCGGGGATGGGCAGGTGGGTCTTCTCCGACAGCTTTTCCACCGTGTCCTCGGGGGTGCTGCTGGTCGGCCGACCTCGCGCGGCCATGTCCAGGTAGGTCACCGCATTGAGCGCGGTGGTTCCGGCGGCGCCGGCTGCCGCGCCGATCAACATCCCGGCGCCCGGGCTCATGACCGGACGACCTTGTGACAGATGGCGACAGCCGCATCTACGCTCATGTTTGGTGGATTACCCGCGCAGCGCCGCCGCAAAACCCCCCCGGGCCGTGATCAGCTCATAGGTCCAGCAGGGCTTGTTCGAGGACTTCGGTCAGGGCGGGGTGCACGTAGAGGACGTCGCGGGCGAGTTGGTCGACGGTCTGGCCGAGCATCATGGCTTGGAGCAGCGGTTGCGGCAGGGTGGCGGCTTGGGGGCCGATGATGTGGGCGCCCAGCAGCGTGCGGGCTCGTGGGTCGGCGATGAGTTTGACGAAGCTGGTGGTGTCTTCCAGGGCCCACCCGTAGGCGGTGTCCGCGTACTCCCGCACGGCGATCACGTGGTCGATGCCGCGGTGCCGCGCCTGTGCTTCGGTGAGGCCGACGCTGGCGATCTGCGGATCGGAGAACACCGCGTGGGGCACCAGGGTGTGCGGCAGCCGTCGAGGGGCGTCAGGGTGGGTGAGGTTGTGGAGCACGACGCGCTCCTCGGCGTTGGCCATGTGCTTGAGCTGGAAGTGGTTCGCGGCGTCGCCGAAGGCCCACACGCCGGGGACCGACGTCTGGTAGGTGTCGTCGGTCACGAGATGGCCGTGCTCATCGACGTCGAGACCGCCGGCGGCCACGTCGAGCAGGTCGGTGTTGGGGCGCCGCCCGGTCGCCACGAGCAGCGTGGCCGCCTCGATCACCTCGGGCTGCCCGTCCCGCTCGACGGTGACCGACACGCCGCCCGCACGGGCGGCGACGGCGGTCACGGTGGTGTCGAGCAGCACCCGGAACCGGCGCTGCGCCAGCTCGGTGAACCGCGCCGACACCTGCTCGTCCTCGGCCATGAGCAGCCGGGGCCCGCGCGCGACGATGGTCACCTCGGCGCCCAACGCGCCGAAGACGTGGCCGAGCTCGGCGGCGATGAAGCCGCCACCGATCACGATCAGCGAGGCGGGCACCTCGGCAACCCGCATGATGGTGTCCGAGGTGTGGAACGCGACCGTGTCGAGCCCGGGTATCGGCGGGACGACCGGGCGGGCCCCGACCGCCACGACGATCTGCGGTGCGGTCAGTCTTTCCCCGGCTACCTCGAGCACGCGGGGTGCGACGAACCGGGCTGCCGCGGGGTAGACATCGATCCCGCTGCGACGCCGGTAGGCCACCGCGCTGTCGTGCAGCGGATTGAGCCGGCCGAACACCCGGTCCCGGATGGCCGGCCAGTCGACCCGGTCCAGGGTCGCGTGCACGCCGAGCCGCTGGGCCTCGATGACGGCCCGGGCCGCGTCGGCGGCCACGACGAGCATCTTCGACGGGATGCACCCGCGGTTGAGGCATGTCCCACCGAAGCGATCGGGCTCGATGATCGCCGCACGTAGGTGGGCGACCTCGGGACCCAGCAGCATGTTGCCGCTGCCCGCGCCGACCACGATCAGGTCATAGCACTTCATATGCCTGCGGTTTCAGCTCAGCCATCATGTCTCCGGTAGATGATGGGAGTGGAGTGTCGACGGTGCGGGTACTGCGAGGCTGTGGGGAGGGCGTTAGGCACCGCGGGACGGCCCTCGGGCTCTTCGGTGCCCAGGTCACCGTCCTGCGCACCAGGTGGGGTTCGACCGGGGCTCTGGTGGGCGTAGGCGAGTCGACCAGCGTAGATGATGGCGCTGACAGCGAACATCGCGGCGGTGAGCAGCAACCAGCGGCTGAGGTAGGGCTGCTGGGTGAGTCCAGTGGCCTCGAGGTAGGTCTGGTGGCCCTGCCGGATGATGCCGGGGAAGAACAGCAGAAACAGCAGGCCAGCGCCCAGGATCGGCACCCGCAGGTAGTTCACCGCCGCAACCCGCGGTGGAGTTCTGTTCGACCCGGGCCGAAGGCTGCGCAGCCCGGCGGACAGCGAACGGTCGGCCAGCGCATATAGCGGTAACAGCACCAGGTCGTGAGCGACGACCGCACCGAGGAACCACAGCCCGATGGTCGGCCACGACGGGTCGGCGCTGGTCTGCAGCGCGGCGTAACCGGCGAGGGCGAAACAGCCCAGCAGGGCCAGCAGGTGCAGGGGGTGCGCGCCGTAGAAGGCCCGGATACGTTCCAGGACGGTGTGCATGTCAGCTCCGGAAGTCGATAGAGCGCACCCATTTGGTGTTGTGCACACCGGGCAGCGCGGGAATGATGATGCGGGCGGGGTAGCCGTGGTCGACCGACAGGTCGGCGCCGTTGACCTGCAGGGCGAGCAGCGAGTCGGGATGCAGGACCTGGCCGGCCGTCAGCGTGGCGTGGTTGAACCCGCCCGCCTTCTCCAGTGACCGCACCATCGCCGAGTGGGGTGCCGCCACGCCAGCGAGTCCGGCGAGGTCAGCCAGCCGGACCCCGGTCCAGGTCTGGGTGGTGGACCAGCCCTCGACGCAGGCGATGGGCAGGGTCGCGGTGTGTTGCGGCATGGCCATCAGCGCGGCCCGGTCCAGGGTCACCGGGCGTGGGCCGCCGCCCAGTGACAGGGTCCAGGAGGCGCCGGTGTCGGCCGGGGTGATCGCGGCCGCGGTGGCGGTGCGGTTGACCTGGAAGTCGTTGGGCCCGTCACCGTAGGACCGGCCGCGGGGTATCAGTAGCGCGGCACCGCGCGCGCCGTCGAAGGCCTGCCCGGCGGTCAGCACCGCGACGAGCAGCGAGCCCCACCGACCAGCGCCAGCGCACCGCGCCGGCTCAGCGTCGCCGGGGCCGGGTCGGTCGCGACCAGGCCGTCGGCGTCGGGCGGCTCCGGGCGGGTCTGGGCCAGCGGGGTGCGCAGTTCGGCGCGCAGTGAGCGGGACCGCAGGTTGGTGATCATGCGGGGGAGTTTGAGGGCCACGTGCACCACGAACCCGGCGATGAACACCCAGGCGCCGTAGTAGTGCGCGGTGTAGAAGTTGAACCCGAACAGGTAGTCGTACTGGATGTTCAGCACGCCGGTGGCGATCTCGAACAGAATCCCGCCGACGAGCATCAGCAGCGACAGCCGTTCCAGTACCTGGGCCAGCGAGCGGGCCGGTGGCCAGCTGAACAGCTTGGGTGCCACCGACCACAGCTTGGCCAGCACGATCGGGATGATCACCAAGCCGACGCCGATATGCAGCCCCTCGGTCAGCCGGAACAGCCACGACGGTCGGGTGGGCCAGTCGAACTGGGGCAGCCGGAGCCAGCCGACGTGCGCCGGGATCGCCTGGCCGAACTGCGGGCTGTAGGCGAGGTAGTCGAGCAGCCCGGTGATGATGACCAGGGGCAGCGCGGCCAGCAGGACCGCGCCGAACACCGAGGTCAGCCACGGTCCGCGCAGCGGGCTGCGCCAGGCCCGGAGCCGACTGTGGCCCGGCGGTGGATTGTCCTCCAGCTTGCGCCACAGCCCGGCGGGAAATCCATAGGTGGGATCCTCGACGTCCCTGCCCGGGTCGTCAGGCTTGGTGGACCCTGGTGGTCTGATCATCGACGATTCCCTCCTTCGGTCGGTGTGCATGGGTGAGCCCGGCGCGTTGGCCCGCGATCATGCGGTCGGCGAACCGGGCGGCCAGGGCCATGATCGTGAGCGCCGGGTTGGCCGCCCCCTGGGTGGGCAGCACGCTGCCGTCGGTGATGAACAGGTTGGGCACCGCGAAGGTGCGCAGGTCCGCATCGACCACGCCGTGGCGTTCGTCGGCGCCCATCCGGGCTCCGCCCACCAGGTGCGCGGAGCGCTGGATCGTGATGACCTCCTCGGCGCCGGCGGCGCGCAGGATGTCCTCCATGGTGGCTTGCGCGGCCGCCATCATGCGGTTGTCGTTGTCGCACCGGGAGTAGGACATCTGGGCGACCGGCAGCCCGTGCCGGTCGGTCTCGGCGAGGGTGACCCTGTTGTCCGCCTGCGGGAGGAACTCGCAGAGCGCACCGAGGCTGGCCCAGTGCACGTAGTCGCGCATGTACTCGCGCAGCACCGCACCCCAGTGACCTTGGGCCATGACGTGCTCGGCGTAGGTGATCGGCAGCGGTGAGACGTTCTGGATGGCGTAACCGCGGGCGTAGTCCTTGCTCGGGTCGGTCTCATAGAACTGCTCGGTGGACACCTCGGGCGGCGGTGCCTTGACCATCCGGATCTCCGCGGCGAACCGCCCGGCGGTCTGCGGTGCGCCTTGGACCATCAGGTAGCGCCCGGCTCACCGACGGCAGCATCGTGCGGGGCCCGGCCTCTGCGCCCCAGCCCACCTACCAGACCCGGGTTCGCGACGAGAAAATTGAGGTCCGGTCGCTGGACTGAGATCCGCTTCACTTCACCCCGGTGGCCCGGCCGATGTGCTCGTCGAGCAGGACCCGGTTGACCATGCAGTCGGCCCGCACTTCGGCGCCGTGGGCCAGCGCGTCCGGGACGTGGGTGATCAGCGGTGAGGCCTTCGCGTTGACCTTGCAGCCCTGCAGGCAGAAGCCGCGGTAGATGCAGTGCGCGCGGTTGCCGAACCGGCCGTTGGTGATGGCGACCGGGCCGACCCGGGCCGGGATGCCCAGCGCCGCGGCGCCGCGCAGGAACACCTCACCGTTGCCCCCGACGGGGTGCGCGTGATGCGGGTAGCTGTGCGGGTCGCCCCACGGCCAGTGCTGACCGGCCACCGGCAGCTCCTGCTCGAGGGCGGCGTAGTAGGGCTTGAGGTCGGCGTAGTCGATCGGCCAGTCCGCGCCGACGCCGTCGCGGGTTCGGGTGGTGAAGTCCGAAGGATGGAACCGGGGCACGTAGCCGGCGTAGTGCACCATCGATCCGCCGACGCCACGCCCGGAGTTGTTGGAGCCCAGCGGGACCGGGTCCGCGCCGCCGATCACCCGCGGCTCGGTCCAGTACAGCCGGTGGGAGGCCCGCTCGTCGGAGACCCAGTCTTTGTCGGGATCCCAGAACGGTCCGGCGTCCAGCGCCACCACCTGCCACCCGGCGCGGGCGAGGCGCTGCGCCACCGTCGCCCCGCCGGCGCCGCAACCCACGATGACCAGGTCGACCTCGTCGTCGTGGGCGTAGCGGCGCATGTCGCGGCGCAGCTGGTGGTTGGTGTGGTCGTCGCCGGTGGGCAGCAGCCAGGCCGACGCGTTACGGGCCCGGACGGCGGCATCGGTCAGAGTGCGGCTCATCGGCTGCTCGCGCCGTCACCGCTCGCGTCGTCACTGCATGCGTCGTCACTGCTTGCGTCGTCACTGTGTGCGCCGCCACCGCTGCCGGGCCGGTGCGCCTGCCGGGCCTGCTCCACGCGGGCCGCCCAGGGCACTGGGTCGCGGGGGTCGTGCTCGCCGGCCTCCCAGCCCTCCCGCTTGCCCACGCCGATGGCCTTGTAGCCGCGGGGGTAGGCCGGTCCGCCGAAGCCGATCTCGTTCCACGCCCAGGGATGGGAGTAGAACGCGGCGCACGCGTAGCGGGTCCAGAGGCTCCACACGTGGGCGGCCTGCCAGCCATGCCAGTGATCGGCGTCCTGCACGCCCTGCACCAGCCGGCCCTGGTGATCCAGGTCCAGCGCGGGGAAGCGGGCACCAGTGGAGGCCACCGCGTCCAGGTCGAGCGTGGCCAGGGTGTCCCGCCAGGCCTGCCGATCCTCGGGTAGGTCCTCGTAGCGCCAGCCGTCGGTCTCGTTGGCTGCCAGGCGTGCATCGACCAGGTGCAGGACCGGGACCCGGGGTTCGGTGTGCTGGCCGAGCAACAGGTCGAACAGGGCGGCCGCGGTGGGCGCCTCGGTGATGGAGAAGAAACTCAGCTCCGCCGGTGGTTGGAGGCGGGCCAGCACGACTCCGGCGGTCAGCTCGTCCCAGTGCGCCACCTGGTCGAGCACGTCGAAGCCGGGGAAGCGGCCCAGCCCACCCGGTGTGATCGAACGCTGTGTAACCGCGTGCTTGCTGGGTGCCCGGAACGGCATGTCAGTCCTCCTCCCGGCGCAGCACCGCCGCGAGCAGCCCCATCCCGCCGACCATGCTGGCCAGCAGCGGGGCGAAGGCGGGCGGGCCCATCTCGGCGTTGTAGCGCAGGTTGTGCCAGCCACCGGGCTTCTGCACAATGCCCCGCCAGTGCAGGTAGGTGCCCTGCAGGCCGTTGGCGACGACGACCGCGGAGGCCAGCGGCAGCACCGTCTTCGCTGCGCGCCGGGAGAACACTGCCGCGATGCCCGCCGGCACCAGAGTCGGCACGATCACGATCGGCCACCACATCATCTTGTTGCCGAAGCTGGCGGAGTCATGCTCCAGCCAGATCTCGGCCGCGGTGATCACCGCACCGGCGGCGGTGAGCGCCGACAGTGAGCGCTCGAAACGACCGGTGCGGACGTCGCGCAGCAGCCGGTCGATGCCGGCGATGCCCTCGCGAGCCGGGTGCCGGGCGACCCGACGGGTCAGTCTGGCGCCCATCTCAGTGCCCCTTGGGGGTGGGCAGGAACTCCTGCAGCTTCTGCTTCACGCCGGTGCGCAGGACGCCCAGCGCGTCCTCGTCGCCCTTGAGCATCGCCTCGGCGGCCCCTTTGATCTGCTCGAAGGTGGCGTGCGGCGGGATCGGCGGAACGTTGGGATCGGTACGGACATCCAGCACGGCCGGGCGGTCCGCGGCGAAGGCCCGCTCCCAGGCCGGGCCGACGTCTTCGGGTTTGTCCACGTGGATGGCCAGCAGGTCCAGGCTGGCGGCGAAGCGCGCGTAGTCGACGTCGGGCAGGGTCTGCGATTCGACGAACTTCGGCGCGCCCGCCATCGCCCGCAGCTCCCAGGTGACCTGGTTGAGGTCGTTGTTGTGCAGCACCGCGACTACCAGCCGGGGATCGCGCCATTGCCGCCAGTAGTGCGCCACGGTGATCAGCTCCGCGAGGCCATTCATCTGCATCGCCCCGTCACCCACCAGGGCCAGCACGGGGCGGTCGGGGTGGGCGAACTTCGCGCCGATCGCATAGGGCACCCCGGGGCCCATGGTGGCCAGGTTCCCCGACAGGGACCCGCGCATGCTGCCGCGGATCTTCAGGCAGCGGGCGTACCAGTTGGCCGAGGACCCCGAGTCCGCGGTGATGATCGCGTCGTCGGGGATGCGACCGTTGAGCTCCCAGACCAGCCGCATCGGGTTGACCGGGTCGGCCTCGGTCATCGACTGCCGCTCGACCACCCCCCACCAGTGCGCGACCCACTGCTCCACCTGCTCGCGCCAGGACCGGTCGGTCTTGCGGGTCAGCGCGGGCAGCAGCGCCCGCAGCGTGGTGGCGGCGTCCCCGACCAGGTTGACCTCGTTGGGGTAACGCAGGCCCACCAGTCCCCCGTCGATGTCGATCTGGACCCCACGGGCCTGGTCGAGCTTGGGCAGGAACTGGGTGTACGGGAAGCTCGACCCGACGGTGAGCAACGTGTCACAACCCTGCATCAGCTCATAACTCGCCCGGGTGCCGAGCAGCCCGATCGACCCGGTGACGAACGGCAGTTCGTCGGGCAGCACGTCCTTGCCCAGCAGCGCCTTCGCCACACCGGCGCCGAGCAGGTCGGCCACCTCGAGCACCTCGTCGCGGGCGCCCCGGGCGCCCTGCCCGACGAGGATCGCGACCTTCTCCCCGGCGTTGAGGATCTCCGCCGCGCGGGCGACGCCGGTGTCGTCTGGGGTGGACGTCGGCCACCTGATGCCCAGGCTGGAGGGCACCTGCTTGAAGACGTGCCCGGGCGGGCTGTAGGTCAGGTCCTGCACATCGGCGGGGATGATGATGCAGGTCGGGGCGCGGTGGGTCAGCGCGACCCGGATGGCCCGGTCGAGGAGGTTGGGCAGCTGTTCGGGCACGGTGGCCATCTGCACGTAGTGGTGCGCGACATCCTTGAACAGCGACAGCAGGTCGACCTCCTGCTGGTAGGACCCGCCCATCGCCGAGCGGGCGGTCTGCCCGACGATCGCCACCACCGGCACGTGGTCGAGCAACGCGTCGTACAGGCCGTTGAGCAGGTGGATCGCGCCGGGGCCGGAGGTGGCCATGCAGACCCCGACCCGGCCGCTGAACTTCGCATACCCGACCGCCTCGAAGGCCGACATCTCCTCGTGCCGGGACTGGATGAACTCCGGCTTGTTGTCTGCCCGGCCGAACGCCGCCAGGATCCCGTTGATCCCGTCGCCGGCGTAGGCGAAGACCTTGTCCACCTCCCAGGCCCGCAGGCGCTCTAGCAGGTAGTCGGCGACGGTCTGACTCATGGCTGGTGCTCCTCAGGTTGGGGATCGTGCTCAGGCGACCCGGAACTGCTTCGCGTCGATGGTTCTCAGCGACAGGCCAAGACCGGGCCGGTCCGGGTCGGGGCGCAACACCCCGGCCCGGGGGGACAGCGCACCGTCGAAGAGCAGGTCCTCGATGCGCGCGTGGTCGTGGAAGTACTCCAGGTGCCGCAGGTTCGGCACGCCGAGCGCGACGTGGGCGTGCAGGGTCGGCGCGCAGTGCCCGGAGACCTGCAGGTTGTGCGCGGCGGCCACCGCGGCCGCGCGCAGGAACTCGGTGATGCCACCGCAGCGGGTGACGTCGATCTGCAGGCAGTCCACCGCCTGCGCGGCCACCATCCGCGCGAAGTAGACCAGGTCGTAGCCGTACTCCCCGGCGGTGACGTCGGCGCTGCACTGGTCGCGGACCTCCCGCAGCCCGGCCAGGTCATCCGAGGACACCGGCTCCTCGAACCAGGTGACACCGGCCTCGGCCAGCGCCCGGCCGACCCGCACCGCCTGCTTGCGGGTGTACCCGCCGTTGGCGTCGACGTAGACCTCGACGCCAGCACCCACCGTCTCGCGCACCAGCGCGACCCGGGCCAGGTCGCGGGGCTCACGGCTCCCCCAGGACTCACCGATCTTGATCTTCACGCGGGGGATGCCGAGCTCGTGGGTCCACTGGTTCAGCTGGGCCCGGGTGGTGGCGTCGTCGTAGGTGGTGAAGCCGCCGCTGCCATAGACCGGCACGGTGTCGCGGCAGCGACCGACCAGGGTGGACACGGCAACGCCGAGCAACCGCGCCTTGAGATCCCACAGCGGATGTCCACCGCGGAGATGGCACACGACACCAGGCCGGGGCGGCCGAGGTTGCGGCAGGCCCGGACCATGCCCTCCCACAGCCCGGGGATGTCCATCGGGTCGCCGCCGTGCAGCACGCCGGTGAGCTGGTGATCGACAACGGCCTGGCAGCCGGCCCCGGCGTAGGTCCAGCCCAGACCCTCCGACCCACCCGCGCGCACGGTGACCAGCACCATCGTGGTGGACGACCAGGCGAGCGTGCCGTCGGCCTCCGGCGCGTCGGTGGGAATGTCGAACACCTCGCAGGTGACCGACTCGATACCGCCGTCACGGAGGTGGCCCAGGGTCACGGCTGCTGTCCCGCTCCCCGACCGAGGTGGCACATGAGGCCGCCGCCCATGACGTTGGTCGCGCCGGTGACGTAGTCGGCGATCGGCGGACGGCGACACGCGCGAATCTCAGGCATCACGAACCCCCAAGCACGAATCAGGAAGTGCGCCGCCGGGTCCGGGGCCACGCAAGCCAGCACGTTCGGTTGCCGCACTAAGCGGCTCAGGTCGGTTAGTCACACTCTATCGACGCCGGAGCGAAAGACGCGCGTCAGGATATTAAGAAATGAGAAACTGTCCGGCTCGTCAGGTCGCTCGCGCTCGCCCCATGTGGGCAGCGGAGTTGACTGAAATTTGATCCCTCTGCGAGGGCGAACAGCGGGTGACTCCGATGGGAAAGTAATGCCGGATTTGACATGAGCGTGTGAGGACCGGGGCGGCTAGGTCGCTGCCGCAGCCCGGTCGCTGATCCACGAGGCAGACATCGCCGCCGTGCCGGTCCGCGCGCTCACCCGGGACGGGCGCACCGGAAACACCTACGTGCTCCCTGGACCTTGGCAGGGTCCACTGCCTGTCTAAAGTTCTTACTGCGCGAGACATTCGCCGTCTATGATCAACTTGTTGCCCCGGACCCGGCAACGTGCCAGCCCATGCTGAGTGCGGAAGCTGAGGGCAACGAATCCGTGGGCACGGTGGCAGGATGGGCCATGCCGGCCGCCTGAATCGTCCCTCTGACGACAAAATTGAACTGATCTTTCAGAAAGCGGGCAACGATGACTGTCGGATACGAACTCAGGGGAACTGAGGACACAGGAGAGGGAGTTTTTGCCACTCGATCCTTCCGGATCGGAGACACAGTTATGGTTGGTGTGATCGACTGTGAGGTTGACCGAAATCACTCGCACGCCTCCCAGGTCAGCGACGGACGCTTTGTGATACATGCCGGTCTTATCCCCAAGGTGAACCACTCGTGTGACCCGAACTGCGGGATTCGCCTCAACGCCAGCGGTGCTCACGACATCGTTGCCCGTAAGCCCATCGCCTCCGGTCACGAGATCACTTTCGACTATGCCATGCGGAACTACACGATTGAGTATTTCCCAGCTTACTGCCGGTGTCGCTCGCCGCTCTGCCGTGACCGCATCACCGGATGGAAAGATTTACCCGCCCAGCGCAAAATGGACTACCGGGGCTTCGTCGCTCCCTACCTCATCGAGATCGATAAGAACGCCGCCAGTACGTCACCGTCTCTTCCGCGTGCGGAGCCGACGACCTTTCCCCACGAGCTGGAGGCGCGAAATCTTGGCCGTACCCGCACGGCTGCTGTCACGCCCCCTGGCCGAGGTTGCGCATGAGGCCACCGTCCATCACGTAGGTCGCGCCGGTGACGTAGTCGGCGTCGCTGGAGGCGAGGAACACCGCGAGCCGGGCGATCTCCGCCGGCTGGGCGGCGCGCTTCCACGGGATGCTCTGCACCTGCTGCTCGAGCAGATCCGGGTCGTCGATCGCCGGCTGGTTGAACGGCGTCAAGACCATGCCGGGAGCCAGGTTGTTGACGTTGATCTGCAGCGGCGCGAGTTCCAGGGTGAGCGCGCGGGTCAGGTTGCGCACCGCACCCTTGGAGCAGTCATAGTCGGCTCCGCCGGCGTTGGGGACGTCCTCGTGCACCGACGTGACATTGATGATCTTGCCCTGCCCGCCGGCCGCAATGCGAAGCTGGGCGAAACGTCGGCAGCAGAAGAAGGCGCCATAGAGGTTGGTGCGGATCGCTCGATCGAAGACCTCGGTGGACAGCTCGGCGACCGGGGTGCCGGAGGCGTCGACCCCCGCGTTGTTCATCAGGATGTCCAGGGTGTCGAAGGCTGCCACCGCGGCGTCGAACATCGCCGCCACCTGGCGCTCGTCACTGATGTCGGCCTGCACGACGACGGCCCGGCGACCGGCCGCCTCGATCTCCTTGCGGGTCTGCTCGGCCCCCTGGGCGTCGTGCAGGTAGTGCACGACGACGTCGGCGCCCTCCCGGGCGAACTCGATCGCACTCGCCTGCCCGATCCCGGAGTCGGATCCGGTGATCAGCGCCACCGCACCGGCCAGCCGTCCGGTCGTCATGATCCGCTCCTCGTTGTCTGCCAGCTGAACAATGATATCGAGGCTATGGGGCGGAGAAACGCGTCAGGATGTGAACAAACGAGAACAGTTCCGAACGAGAGGCCGCCGGCGCCGCCCCCGAGGTTGGCTGAGCCTTTACGGCCTTTACGCGAGAGGCCAATATGGACCGTGTGTGGTTCCCGAGGAAATCCGCACGCCCACTGGTCGTGAACCCGGCGCCGCTGGCACGACTGCCGGCGTGATGAGCAAATTACCCGAATCGTTGAGCTGGTTGCGCCGGCCGTTGGTTCAGTCGCGCACCAAGCTGGCGCCGGTCACGGAGGCCGCGCTCGCGGCGGGGCTGGCCTGGGGCGTGGCGCACATGTTGTTCCCCGACCACGAGGCCACCTTCGCCCCGTTCTCGGCGATCATGGCGCTGGGCAGTGGTCGCGGCGGGCGGGGCGCGCGGGCGTTGCTGATGCTGGTCGGGGTGCTGGTCGGGGTTGGGGTCGGTGAGGTCATGGTGGACACCGTGGGCAGCGGTAGCTGGCAGGTCGGGCTTGCGGCAGGTGTGGCGATGTTGCTGGTCTCGCCGCTGTTGGTCGATTCGTTGGCGCTGATCCAGGCAGGAGTGGCGGCGGGCATCGTGGTGGCCACCAATAGCCAGGCCGCCGGCTACACTCGGTTCCTCGACGCCGTAATCGGCGCGGCGATCGCGTTGCTCATGACCCAGGTGCTGTTCACCCCAAACCCCGTGCGGTTTCTGTCCAAGGCCGCCACCCCGGTGCTGAGCGCCATCGCCGAGGCGCTGCGCGATGCCGCGCGCGGGCTGTTCGAACGCGACTCCCGGGCGTTAGAGGATGCGATCCAGCGGTTGCGCGCCGCGCATCGGCCCCTCGCGGCTTTTACCGACACCCAGCCGCTGAGCCGCGGGATGGCGCGACGCACTGTGCGCGGGCGGCGCCATGGCGCTGAGCTCGCGTCGCTGGATCACCGTCTGGATGGAATCAGCGCGCTCTACACCAGCGCGGTTGCGCTGGCCTGGGGTGCGCACCGGCTCATCGAGCGGCGGGTAGAGGTCCCCGAGGACGTGGCGGCCGCAGTGGCGGCGCTGGCCGACGCCACGTCCGCACTGGCCGAGAATCCAGACGGGGACGACGCGAGGCGCCGGGCCGCACGGTGTGCCGCCGGGCCCGAGCGGCTGCAGGCGCCCGACGCCGACCCAGTCACAACACTGTTGGTGGCGGATGTGCGCCAGGCCGGTACCGACCTGACCAGCATCGCCGGCTACCCGCCCCAGGGCGGCCCCGGGTCCCCGAAAGATGCTCGGGGTGCTCACCTCAACAACAAGGGATGTCTGTGAGCGAAGTTTGAATGCGGAACGCCAGATCATAGGGATTGATTTACGGAAAGCCGCGGGCGACCTGTGGGCGGGACAGTTCCTTGCCGGTGCGAGGCCGTTGTTGCTGGTCAGGACGCGGGAGCGATGTTGACGTTGACCAGGCCCCAGTACTCGGACCCGGGCGGGGCGAGGTTCCCGGTGAGCATCTCGCCGCCTGGCCATGAGCCGGGTGGGTCGAGGTGGCTGATCTGGTAGAGGTCGCGGTCTCCGCGCGGGCCGCCGTCGACTGGGAACACGGTGACCGGTCGGAAGCCGGGCACGAGGGTGATCGGATCGTTGCGCCGGCCGTCACCGAAGGCGGTCAGGACGTCCTCCCCGGCCGGTACCGTCTGCGAGAGCTGGGGGAGCCCGAAGTGGCCGTTGCGGTCGGTGGTTCGGTCGAAGCGGCCGTTGCGGTAGGCCAGCACTGTGAGCTGGTGGCCCTCGTCGCCGCGCTTGATCGTCAGCTCGCTGCGCAGGACCGAGCCGGTCTCGGAACCGGTGACCGGGGCCGTGTACACGTCAATGATCGAACCGAACACGATGTGGTGGTCGCGCAGCGTCCACCGGTGTTTCCCGGTGTCGCCCAGCGTGGTGTGCTGGGTGGCCGGGTTGTCCGGACCGTCGCCCATCGCGATCGCGACCAGCAGATTCGCGCCGGTCATGCTCGGCGGCAGCGTCACGGCGGCGATTCCGTCCTCACGGGGTGACTGGGCTGTCACCGCGTCCAGATAGCCCGCGGCGCCGCCCCCGGTGGCCGGCGCCGACCCGCACGCTAGTGACCCCGCCACGGCGACGACGACCGCGGCCACTATCGCGATTGCGCGCCTCAGTGCTCGCAGAGAAATTACTTCCCCTGGTTCGGGCGTGTCGTGTCATCGCCTGGCGAGGCGCACACGGTGTAGTTCCAGTCGCCGTGGAAGGTGTGTCGTTGCAGGTGGGCGGCCTCGAACGCCTTCATCTCCTTGTCGGTGATCTTGATGCCCCTCTGGTAGGTGTTGGTGTCGAGTTCCGCCTGGATCGTGAGCCCGGTCTTGGTGGTGGTCGCCGCGATGGTCTCGACCACCACTTCGTGGGTTTCCAGCGGTCGGCCGCGCCAGTTCATGGTGATCGCGGAGAACATCCGGTGCTCGATCTTGTTCCACTTCGAGGTACCCGGCGGCAGGTGGCACACGGTGATCTGAAGCCCGGTCTCGGCGGCCAGCTCCGCGAGCTGGGTCTTCCACAACCGCAACCGGGACCCGTTGGACCCGCCACCATCGGCGGTGATCAGCAGCCGGGTCGCCCCTGGGTAGGCGAGACTGCCGATGGTGGTCCACCAGCGGCGGATCGACTCGACGGCGAACATTCCGGTGTCGGCGTCGGTGCCCACGTTGACCCACCCGGTGTTGGTGGCCACGTCATACACTCCGTAAGGCACCGCCTTGCCGGCCTCGCCGATGAAGTCGTAGGTGTTGGTCGCCACCGGCGAGCCTTTGGGCTGGTACTCCCGGCCGCCGTTCTTGTAGGCCCCGACGTTCTCCTTTTTCTTGGTATCCACGCTGATCACCGGCAGCCCGGCGGTCAGGAACGCGGTGACCTGCTCGTTGAGGTAACGAAACTGAGCGTCGCGATCCGGGTGCTGCTTACCCTCGATCGTCTTGGCGTTGCCCTGCAGGCTGTAGTCGTGATCTTTGAGCAGCCGGGCCACCGTGTCGGGTCCCACCCGATGCCCCCGAGTGCTCAGCTCGTCGGCCAGTTTCACCGTCGACTTCGTCGTCCACCGCAGCCGCGACATCGGATCCCCACGAGTCTCCGGATCCACCAAGGCGTCCAACGCCGGCCACAACCCCGGATCGTGATACTCGGCCGCTTTCCGCCCGGCACCGGGCGCGCGGACCCGCCCCCCGGCCACGATCCCCGCCTCCAGCTCCGCGGCGCCCTTCCCCACCGTGTCCGCCGCAGCCCCCGTGGCGGCCGCGATCAACTTGATCCCACCCCGCCCCAACTGACGGGCACCCGCCCCCAACAGCAACCGACGACGCACCCGCTCATCCAAAACCGGAGCCACCTCAGCCAGCGCGGCCGCGAACGCCTCCGGGAACCCCACGATCTCTGCCATAGCAGAACTCTAGAGATCAAACACCCTCAAACCGACATTATTTGCCGGTGAGTCCTTAGCCAACTGGTCGGTGGTCAGGTCCTCCGTGGCAACGCCCAGGATCGGGCAGTCGAGAAGCTTGCGACTCTCCAACCGGTACAGCGAGCGGAACGTCATCTTGCGGGCCAGGTCCCCGGTGATCCCGAAGATCACCAATAGGTCCGCGGCATTGCCGCTACCGCCATTCGCCATACTCGGCCTCCGCTGTTTGGCTGCCTATTGACGCTAGCGCTGAACGTCGAGATTGGGCGCTTACAAAACAGGAACAGCTCCCGACTGAGTCGCCGACCGGCTGGTGGTGGAGTATCTAAGCTGGAAGTCGGCCCCAGCCGGCGGCGCGGCGATGAACAGCGGGTGGGTGGGTTGGCGCGGGTGATCTGGCTCAGCACCCGCCAGTAGCGGGTGACCGCCGTGGTGTCGTAGGTGTGGTGCGCGGTGTCCTCGGCGAAGGGCCGGTGGGGCATCGGGCAGGTCGAACGGGTGCGGCCGGGCGATGGCCACGTCACCCCGACCACGCCCAGGCCCTCGGCGCCGGGTGGTGAACTCGGCGACCGAGAGCCCGGGCAGGGTGAGCGAATGCCGCGCGCATCGGAATCACTCGCTAGCGAGGACAGCCGAGATTGTCAGGGGTGGGTGCGAGTATGGCGGTGTGAGCGTAGCCGTAGCCGATCCCGCGCGGGTGATCTCGGGGTGTCTCGGGGACCTGCGTGGTGGGCTGGGCACTCTGGATGACAAGGCCGTGCTGCGGCGGCTGCGGGAGATTGAGGTGCTCTCCCGCCAGACCCAGTCGGCGATGCTGGATGTGGTCGCTGAGATCGATTCCCGGGGGATCGCGGGGCGGGAGGGCTTCGGCACCACCCAGCGACTGCTGGGTGGTGTACTGCACCTGTCGATGGCCGAGGCGCGGATGCGGGTGGAGCACGCCACGCTGGTGGGCACCCGGTGCACGATCACCGGTGAGACCCTGCCACCCCGGCTACCGGCGACCGCGGCGGCGCTGGCCGAGGGGGAGATCGGCACCGGTCAGCTGCGGGTGATCACCGAGACCATGATCGTGATGCCACCCTCGGTCCCCGAGCCCGCCCGGGAGCGCGTCGAGGCCGACCTGGCCGGCTACGCCCGGGACTTCGACCCCCGCCGGTTGCGCGTCATCGCGAACCGCGTGCTGGATGTGGTGAACCCGGATGGCCCCGAGCCCGTCCAGGAGGACCCCACCCCGGCCACCCCGGCCCGGGGGGAGCTGTGGCTGCGGGATCGCCGCGACGGCAGCCTGGGACTGGAGGGCTGGCTGGACCCCGAGCACGGCAGTGAGTTCCGCGCCCTGATCGAGCAACTCGCCACTCGCCACCCCACCCCTGAGGGTGCGCCGGATCAGCGCACCACGCCGCAACGCCAGGCCGACGCGCTCATCGAACTGTGCCAGCACGCCTGTGCCACCGGAGATCTGCCCACCACCGCCGGGGAACCCCCGCACGTCACCATCACCCTCGACTGGGAAGCGCTGCGCACCGGCCTGGGTACCGCCACCCTCGACTACGGTCAGCGGATCAGCGCCGCGACCGCCCGCCGGATCTCCTGCGATGCCAAGGTCATCCCCGTCGTCCTCGGCGGTGACTCCCAACCCCTCGACGTCGGCCGCGCACAGCGCACCGTCCCTCTGGGCATCCGCCGCGCGCTCATTGCCCGGGATCGCGGGTGCAGTTTTCCCGGCTGCCACCGGCCACCGAGAATCTGCGACGCACACCACGCACGCCACTGGGCCGACGGCGGCGAAACCTCCGTAGAGAACTGCTGCCTGCTGTGCGAGATGCACCACCACCAGGTGCACCTGCAAGGCTGGGACGTCACCATCCGTGGCGGACGCGTCGAATTCCGCCCACCCACCATCATCGACCCCGACCGCCGACCCCGCACCAATCCACTCCGACGCTGACTCCACGATCCGCACATCTCGATGGCGTGATACCGGTGGATGTCGCGCCCAAACAAAGCGATCTCATGGAGGATCGAGCTCAGCGACCCAAGGCGTGATCGTTCCCCATTGACCCGCCAGATGTCGCCATGTTTGCGCAGCCTGAGCTCGCGCCACGGGACGTCGCACCCGGCGTCAATCAGTCGTGCGCTCGTCGATACGCAGGGTGTTGCCGAACGGGTCGAGCAGGTTCAGGCAGGAACCCTGGTCGTTGCCGGGACTGTTGTTGATGCCGGGGTTGAGGAAGGCGTAGTCCTTGGCCTGGAGTTCTGCGTGCAGCTCGCGGACACCGGAGGCCGGAACGTAGACCGTGGAGCCCGGGGTTTCCGTCGCCGTGGTGCTCGGAGAGGTGCAGTACCAGCGTCCCTCGCGAGATCTGGGTGTAGGTGGGGCCTTGCCCGTTGAACTGGTGCATCCAGTCGACCGTGAAGTCGAGGTAGTTGACGTAGAACTCATGTGCCTTGCGAAGATCGAAGATTCGCAAGATCGGAATAGCAGGCTCGGCGGAGAATTTCATGCCCTGATCCTGCCTGTCGGCCCAGACGGTGGTCCCGTCAGCCTTCGAGTGCCAGGGTCTTGGAGACTGTCTTCATGGCTGAGCGTAACCCGGCTGTGGAGCCCTACCGGTCCGGCATGCTGGCGGTCACGGACGGACACCTCCTGTACTGGGAGATGTGTGGAGCGCCCGAGGCCACCGCGGCGGTCTACCTCCACGGTGGCCCTGGCAGCGGGTGCACCCCCGGAGCGCGCCGAAATTTCGATCCGAGCGCCTACCAGGCTGTGCTGTTCGACCAGCGCGGGTGCGGGCGCAGCCGGCCCTCGGCCAGCGACGGGGATGCCGATCTGTCGACGAACACGACGGCGCACCTGATCGCGGACATCGAGGCGCTGCGTGAGCACCTCGGAATCGAGCGCTGGGTCGTCGTCGGCGGCTCCTGGGGAGTCACCCTCGGCCTGGCTTACGCTCAACGCCATCCGGAACGGGTAATCGCCATGGTGCTCGCAGCGGTCACCACGGGTACCCGGCGGGAGACCGACTGGATCACTCGGGACATGGGCCGGGTCTTCCCCCGGGAGTGGGAACAGTTCACCGGCCTTGTTCCGGCGCCGCAGCGGGGAGGTGACCTCGCTGCGGCCTACGCGGGGCTGTTGGCTGACCCTGACCCGCAGGTCCGCGCGCAGGCGGCGCGGCAGTGGTGCGTGTGGGAGGACACCCACATGTCCCTGACGCCGGGACGGACTCCCCACCTCAGCTCCGCCGACCCGGAGTTCCAGCTCACCTTCGCCCGGCTGGTCACGCACTACTGGAGCCAGGGATGCTTTCTCGAAGAAGGACAGATCCTGGCCCACATGCACCGCCTGGCCGACATCCCCGCCGTGCTCATCCACGGCCGCCACGACATCTCCGGTCCCCTGGACACCGCCTGGCAGCTGCACCGCGCCTGGCCGGAGAGCAAGCTCGTCGTGTTGGAGGACGCCGGCCACGGAGGAGGCAGCTTCACTAGTGAACTCGTCGGCGCCCTCGACTCCTTCCGCACCCTGCGCTGAGCGCCCGCGATTCGGCACTCGGCAAGGCGGGTCAGCGTCGGGTTGCTCGGTCCAGGAGGTAGCGCTGTTCGGGAACGCTGAGGGTGCGTTGGGCGGCACGCTGGTAGTACTCCCGGGCGGCGCCGCGTTCCCGGCCTCCTCGAGCAGGTGGGCACGGACGGCGTCGAGGCGATGGTGACTAGCGAGGGCGGGGTCGTCCTCGGCCGCGTCGAGCTGTTCCAGGGCGATGACCGGGCCACGGACCATGGCAACGGCGACGATGCGGTTGAGCGTGACCATCGGTCCTGGCGCGAGTGCGGCCAGCAGCTCGTAGAGCCCGAGGATCTGTCGCCAGTCGGTGTCCTCGGCATGGGTCGCCTCGTCGTGCACGGCGGCGATCGCGGCCTGTAGCTGGTAGGGGCCCGGAGCGGCGGTCGCCAGAGTCGCGGTGATCAGGTCGATGCCTTCGGTGATGGCGGTGGTGTCCCAGCGGGTGCGGTCATGCTCGGCGAGGGGGACCAGTGCTCCGTCCGGCCGGGTCCGGGCCGGGCGGCGGGCGTCGGTGAGCAGCATGAGCGCCAGCAGACCCGCGACCTCGCCGTCCTCGGGCAGCCGGGCGTGCAGTGCCCGGGTCAGGCGCAGTGCCTCCCTGGTGAGCTCGACGCGCTGCAGCGCTGCTCCTGAGCTGGCCGTATAGCCCTCGTTGAAGATCAGGTACAGCATGTGCAGCACCGCGGGCATCCGCTGGGCCCGTTCGGCGTCGCTCGGCTCGCGGAACTGGGCTCCGCCGCCCTTGGCGGCGCAGGAGGACGCCCAGGACCTGTGGCGCGAGCTCGCGCAACAGGTCTGCCACGTCGGTCACAGGTCCAGGCTGCTCATATCGAGCACCGGGCGCACCTCCACCAGGCCCCACACGGCGTCGGGCACCCGCGCGGCGATCTCCACTGCCCGGTCGGCCGACTCGCACTCGACGAGGTAGAACCCGGCCAGGTGCTCCTTCACCTCAGCAAACGGGCCGTCGCTGGTGATCGTCGCTCCGTCGCGGACCGTGACGCGCTTGGCCAACGCCGGATCGGCGAGACCCTTCTGCTGCCCGTGTGTCGAGGCTGGCGTGCTGGTCTCGACACCCCGGTGGAGGCGCCCGATGAAGGGGACACGATGACAACCGAGACGATCACCCGGGACGAGAGCGAGATCCGCGCGGTACTGGCAGAGGTAGCGGCCGCGATCGAGGCCCGCGACGCCGACCGCCTGATGGCCGCCTACTCCGCCGACGCCGTACGTTTCGGTCTGGCGCCGCCACTGCTACAGAAGCAGGGAACCGCCTACGGTGACGCGGAAGGCATGCGGAACTGGTTCGCCACGTTCGACGGTCCGCCCGAGGTCGAGTCCCGCGACCTGGTGGTGACCGCCGACGGGGACGTGGCGTTCACCTATGCGCTGACCCGGCTCACCGCAACACCGTTCTACATGGACGGCACGTTCGCTGCGGCAGTCGATCTCGAGCCCTGATACTCCCCCGGGGGAACTCGGCGGCACCAGAGCCCCGTTGACCCGCCAGATGTCGCCATGTTTGCGCGGCCGTAGAGCACATGCCCCGGCACTCAGCGAAGATCATGGTAGCAATATGGTAGCATTCTGGCATGGCGATGACACTTCGACCCGACGAGCAGCTGGCTGAGGCGCTGCGCCAGCAGGCTGAGCGCGAAGGTCGTTCCCAGAGCGCGGTAGCCCTGGACGCCATCGCAGAGTACGTGGCGCGCCGGGCGCATCAGGCCCGGGTCGGGCGCGTTCTCGACCGGGTGCTCGCCGAGGAAGACGGGGTGCTCAGACGTCTCGGTGAGATCTGATGACCGAGTATCTGATCAAGGACGACCTGCTCGAGATCGCCGCCCGAGCATGCGGGCCGGGAGCCTTGATCCGCGACCATGGGCTCCTCGAAGCTGCGATAATCCGCCCGCAAGCCTCGGCGTTCGGCCAGGACGCCTACCCGGACGTACACGTCAAGGCCGCCGCGCTGCTGCACTCGCTGGTCCGTAACCACGCCTTGGTCGACGGGAACAAGCGTCTCGCATGGGCGGCCTGCAGGGTGTTCCTCGGCCTCAACGATCAGTGGCTCACCGGGGCGACCGAGGACGATCGGGTCGAGTTTGTCGTGGCGGTGGCGTCCGGGGAACTGGCCGACCTGGAGAAGATCGCTGAGCGGTTGCGTTACTGGTCGGCGGGTTCGCCCTGACCGGGCTTACCGGCGAGATCGGGACAAGCCCCCGGACGACCCCTCCGATTGACGCCAAAAGATCACAAAGCGGATTGGGCGACTTCGCCTTTGAGCAGGTCAGCGAAGGTGAAGGTGCCGGTAGGCTGATCGTTCTCACCGAGCAGGTAGAGCCGTTTGACGGCGACCAGCACGCCCTCGGCGATCACGTCACGACTCGCCGGATCCAGCAGCGTGCGGCGATCCCCAGAGTTGGTCAGATAGCCCAGCTCGATACGGACCGCGGGCATCTGGGTCAGCCGCAGCAGCTCCCAGGTCTTGGGGTGGGTGCGGCAGTCGAGCATCCCGGTGCGGGAGGTCAGCTCGCGCTGGATGAACTGGGCCAGCGCCTCACCCACGGTGGAGGTCACGCCGGTGCCGGTGCCGAAGTGGTACGTCGCCACCCCGTGCGCCAGTGCGGTGCGATGGCTGTCGGTGTGCAGCGACAGCACGAGATCGGCGCGGGTGATGTTGGCGAAGGCGGCCCGCTCCGCCTCGGTGGGGCAGGTGTCCGGGCCGCGGGACAGCACCGGCCGCATCCCGGTCGCCGCCATCCGGCCGGCCAGCCGCTGGGCCAGGTCCCACATCAGGGCTGCCTCGACCGCGCCGTCCACCACGATGCCCCGATGCACACCACCGAGGCACGGATCGATCATGATCCGCTTGCCGCGCAACGCCGGACCTGCCCGGCGCAGGAGTTCCTGCTCGCGCAGCAGCACCGGCCGGCCACCGCGCACCTTGGGTTGCAGCTGGTGCAGGGCGCGGATGGTGGCCGGCCCGCATATCCCGTCCACCAGCAGGCCGTAGTCACGCTGGAAGCCACGCAGCGCCACCTCGGTCTGCAGACCGAAGATCCCGTCTGCGCGGTAGGCGTCGTAGCCCAATTCGAGCAGACGTTCCTGCAGCGTGCACACGTCATCGCCGCGCAACGGGCGGGTGACGACGTAGCTGAGGATCCGGCAGCCGAGGTCCAGCCGGGCGTCGCACAGCGCCTGGTAGGTGGCCAGCCCCACCACCCCATCGGTGATCAGGCCGCGGCGCTGCTGGAAGGCGCGCACCGCGTGTTCGACGGCGAGGTCGAAGCCCTCAGCAGCCACCGCGCTCGATGATTTTGGGAGCAAACCTTCAGAGGTCAGCATCGCTCGTAGCTGCGCCACCGCAGATCCGGTGTCGCCACGGCGCAGCAACTGCATTCAGCCTCACTTCTCATCGGCGCGCGGGACAACGGGTTCATCCCGCCGTGCAGGACGCGTCCCCAGGGTAATCGGTTGCTTGCAGCGGGTGAACCCGCATGGGTAGTTACCCGGTTGCGCGGTGATCAGGCCAGGTAGTCGGCGAGATCCTCGAGTAGCGCGGCCTTGGGCTTGGCGCCGACGATCTGCTTCACCGGCTCACCACCCTTGAACACGATCATCGTCGGGATCGACATGATCTTGTATTCCCGGGCGACGTTGGGGTTGGCGTCGATGTCCATCTTCGCGATGGTGATCTCGCTGTGCTCCGAGGCGATCTCCTCGAGCACCGGTGCCACCATCTTGCACGGGCCGCACCAGGTCGCCCAGAAGTCCACCAGCACCGGCTTGTCGCTGCCGAGCACATCGTCGGCGAACGACTGGTCGGTCACGATCACGGTCGACTTGTCTGCCATGTCATCTCCTGTGTGCGGGACCCGCTGCTGTTGAAAAATCACTGTTGGTAGCGATCTGGATGATCAGGATGTGGTGCCGTACCCGCCGCCGACGAACTCGGCGGCCATTTGAGCGCGCTCATCGACGGCGTGCTCGGCCAGCCAGCGCTCCACGTCGATCGCGGCCGAACAGCCGGTGCCGGCGGCGGTCACGGCCTGCCGGTAGGTCCGGTCGACCAGGTCACCGGCGGCGAACACGCCCGCTACGGTGGTCGCTGTGGTCGGCGTGAACACCAGCACGTAGCCGTCGGCGTCGGTGTCCACTTGACCGCGGACCAGGTCGCTGCGCGGGTCGTGCCCGACGGCCACGAACATCCCGGTGACGTCCAGGGTGGAGCCATCCGACAGCGCCAGGCCGCTGACCCCGCCGTCGCCGAGCACCTGCTCGACCGTCACCCCGGTACGCCAGCTGATCTTGTCGTTGTTCCGGGCCCGCTCAAGCATGATCTTCGAGGCGCGGAATTCGGCGCGCCGGTGCACCACGGTCACCGACCGGGCGAAGCGGGTGAGGAAGGTGGCCTCCTCCATCGCCGAGTCGCCGCCGCCGATGACGGCGATGTCCTGGTCGCGGAAGAAGAACCCGTCACAGGTGGCGCACGAGCTCACGCCGCGGCCCAGCAACTCCTGCTCACCGGGAACGTTGAGGTAGCGGGGCTGCGCGCCCATCGCGAGGATCACCGACCGGGCCAGGTAGGTGGTCTGGTCGACCATGACCCGCTTGATGTCACCGGCCAGCTCGACCGACGTCACATCCTTGCACTGCAGCTCGGCGCCGAAGCGTTCGGCTTGCGTGCGGAACTGCTCCATCAGGTCCGGGCCCATGATCCCGTCGCGGAATCCCGGGTAGTTCTCCACCTCGGTGGTGGTCATCAGGGCGCCGCCGTACTGGCTGCCCTCGAAGATCAGCGGCTCCAGCTGGGCCCGCGCGGTGTAGATCGCTGCGGTGTAACCCGCTGGACCCGACCCGATGATGATGACGTCCCGGATCTGCTCACTCACATTGGCCACAACACGATCCTACGGATCGATGTTCCCCGCGCCGAACTGACCGCGTCCCGGGTACCCGGGTCACACCACGACGGCGGGCGTGGCGGCGCCACGCGCGCTGGGCCGTACCGACAGGTAGGCCTCGGCCGCCGCCGCGTGGAGCAGGAATGCCAGCCAGAACCCGACACCGAAGCTGTCCTGCATCGACATCAATCCGAACCCTTGGAACAGCCCGATCCAGACCCGGATCGTGCCGACTGCCAGCCCGGTGGCGAAGGCCCGGATCATCCATCGGCGGTGCCGGGCCACCTCACCGCGCTTGATGGCCACGAACGCGGTGATCAGCGCCACGATGAAGTAGCTGCCGAACACGACCGTGGCGCTCGCTTCCAGCAGGCCGCCGAACGGGAACAGGGTCCCGTAGATGATCGCGAAGATCCCCGCCGTGACGCCGGCCAGCAGTACCACCCGGCCCATCCGCCGGTGCACGGTGAAGTGCCGTTCCCGGAAGCTGCGGGACAGCTGGACCGGCGCGCCCACCAGGTAGATGACACCGGGCAGGATGTGCACGTAGGCCAGCACCGGGTGCAGCGCGTAACTATGATCGGGCGAGTCCTCGGAGGGCACCGTCCCGGCGGCGACATTGGGCCAGTCCACGGCAACTCGCCGGGCGGCGAACACTAAAACGATCAGGATCAAGAAGACCAGCGCCGTCCACACGGCCCCGGTACGCACCCGACCTGACGCCACGCCAGGGAGCCTACGGCCGGCTAGAGCACCCGCCAAACGGTTTAATGTCCGAATTGTCAGCGCGGTGGTGCCGTCCCTCCGTCGTCACGGTCCAGGTCGTCACGGTCCAGCCGCATCCGCGGACTGACAATCTGCCGTCTGTGGCAGCGTGGGGACCATGGCTGTCCGACGGGTCCAGGAGTCCGACATTGAGGCCGTGGTTGCGCTGGTACACGAGCTCGCGGGCTACGAGCGGGCCAGCGAGCACTGCCGGTTGACCGCAGCGCAGCTGCGGGAGGCGCTGTTCGGTGCGCAGCCCGCGCTGTTCGGGCATATCGGGGAGCAGGACGGCGATGTGGCCGGAGTCGCGCTGTGGTTCCTGAACTTCTCCACCTGGGACGGCGTGCATGGGATCTACCTGGAGGACCTGTTCGTGCGGCCGCAACACCGGGGAGCGGGCCTGGGCCGCGAGCTGCTGGCTGCCCTGGCCGCAGAGTGCGTGCGCCACGGCTACTCCCGGCTGCAGTGGGCGGTGCTCGACTGGAACGAACCCGCGATCGGCTTCTATCGCCGCCTAGGCGCAACACCGATGCAGGACTGGACCGTATTCCGCCTCGACGGCCCCGCCCTCACCGCACTAGCCGCTCCCAGTGGTCGCCCTCATCCTCCCGAACTCGACAGCAGGGCTGTCAGAGCTTGATCAAAATAGCCGTGCTGTCGAGTTCGGGAGGAATAGGGCGATCTAGGTGGCGCGTTGCTGGATTTGGAGATCGCTGAGCTTGGATTGGTGGTGGCCGCTCCCGCCGCTGAGGTTGGTGATCCAGACGAGCAGGTAGCGGGTTGGGGGGGCGGCTCGTAGGGGGATCTGGTTGTTGCCCGATTCGAGGGTGGCGGTGCCGATCAGGGTGGTCTGGTCCAGTCGCGCAGTAGGGGAGGTTGCGGCCCGGATCTCCAGAATGGTGCCTGCGCTCGGTGACACCACGGTCACCGAGGCCGGGGAGATGGGTGTGTCGAAGCTCAGCATCACGCCGAGCCCCTTCTTGTAGGCGGGGAACTGCTGGAAGTAGGAGTCGGTGGACCAGCCGGTGTTCGGATTGCCGTCCACCAGCTTGCCGACGTCGCGCTGGTGGTCGGGGCTGCCCAGACCCGAGGGGTCGTAGACCGTCAACTTGGTGACCCGGACCGGCGCGGACAGGACGGGCGGCGGGGCAGGCGCCTTGCTGTCGGGGGCGGACCCGGCGACGACCAGAGGTGCCCCACCGGTGTCGGTGAACACCGACACCACCTGCATGCCCCCGTATCCGATGATCATGAGGGTGGCGGCGCCCAGCACCGTCATCGACACGCCGAACTTGATCCGGCGAAGGCGCTGCGCCTGCCGCGGGTCTATGGCACGGCCGTCCGCGGAGAACAGATCGTCTGGACTCGAGGCGTTGAACTCGAGCACCTGCGCTACGGCGGACCCGGTGTGCACGCCGCCGCCGGTGCCGGCACCGGCGATACATCGCAGCGCCAACGTGGCCAGCTCCACCGGTATCTCGGGCCGCAGGGTAGCCGGGCTGATCGGTGAGCCGTCCGCACCCAGTGGGGCGGGCGGCAGGCTGGTCGACCCGTGGGGCAGCGGCCAGCATCCGGTGAGCAGTAGATACAGCATCGCCCCCAGGCCGCGGATGTCGTCCCGGGCACCGATGGTGGGAGACGGGCCGGGGAAGGCGAGCCGGGCCTGGCGATCGGGCGCCACCCGGATCCGGTCCGGGTGGTCACAGCCCAGCACCAGACCCGCGCCGTGCGCGGCGTCGACCGCAGCCGCCAGCGGCACCAGAATCCGGGCCGCCAGCGGCGGTGGCAGGGGCCCGTTGTCCAGCAGTTCCACCAGGGTCCAGCCCGGCGTCCACTCCGCGACAACCACCGCGACGACGACCCCGGCGTCAGTGAGCTCGGGCTCCAGGACGTCGAGCACCCGTGCCGCGCCGGCCACTTCGAGACGAGCACACCGCAACGCCCGGGCGACGGCGGACCGGATCTGGGTCAGCGCCACCGGATCCTGCGGCGCGGCGGTGAACAGGCTCAGTGCGACGTCCCGGTCGAGCACCACGTCGCGGCCGCGCCACAGCCGCACCGAGCACCGGTCGTCGCGGCCGACCTCGGAGAGCAGCCGGTAACGACCCTGGCCGAGAACGTATCCAGGAGCCGGCCACGGGGGAAGGGAACGCTGTGTCCCCGTGGATTCGCTCACCGTGATGTCCCTCTTTCTGGGACGCTCTTCGGATTTCTCGTCGACAACCGTCAAGCCTACGGCTCCTGAGGCCCAGGGGCGCTGCCATTACGGCTCAGGCGGTTGCGCAGCGGTACCGCGAGCGCCTCGGTGAGCTCCGGAGTGCGCAGCACCAACAGCGCGCCGCCCATCACCACGGTGACGATCAACGTGGTGACCACCAGATCGAGCCACGCGCCGCTGACCCCGTCCCAGTCGGTCAACGCGCGCAGCGCGAGCACTGCAGCCACCGCCGGTACTGCCCCGATCACGCAGTCGCGAAACGTGATCAAGCTACGTTTGGTTTCCACCCGGCCCAGCCGCCGGCGCAGCCAGGTCTGCCCGACCAGCGCGCCCACCACCAGCGACAGTGAATTGGCCGCGGTGAGGCCGAGCACCACGTCGGCGTCGTCGAGGAACACTGGGCAGGCCAGCAGCAGGGGGAGTTTCACCGCCACCATAACCGCGTTGATCATGGTTGGGGTGCGGGCGTCGGCCATCGAATAGAACACCCGCAGCTGCAGCATGGTCACCGCGTAGGGCAGCAGGCCGAAGGCGGACACCGCCAGCGCCACCCCGAGCCGCTCGGCGTTGCTGCCCGCCCGGCCCAGCGAGAACAGCGCGATGCCGATCTGCTGCCCGGCGAGGGTGAACACCACGGTGATCGGCACCAGCAGCAGGATGAGGTAGCGGCTGCCCACTGACAGGTGCTCGACGACCCCGCGCCAGTCCGAATCGGCCGCTGCCCGGCTCATCCGCGGCATGATCGCGGTGAGCAGCGAGTAGCCCAGCACGCCGTAGGGCAGCTGCAGCAGCAGCCACACCAGGCTGTAGATCACCACACCGCCTGGATCGCCCTGTGCCGCGGCGCGGGTGGTGACCACAAAGCCGAGCTGGCCAATCAGGACATACACGATGAACCAGGCGGCCATCCCGCTGGCCTGGGTGAGCCGGGAGTCCCAGCCCCACCGCCAGCCGAAGTGAAAGCCGGCCCGGCGCAGGCCGGGTAACTGCACCAGCGCCTGCGCGACGATCCCTGCCGTCGTCCCCAATCCCAGTACCAGCAGCTTCGGGTCGCTCAGTCGCGCCGGATTGAGGCTGATGTCGCCCGGAACCAGGGTGTAGAGACCCAGCGATACCAGCACGATGACGTTGTTGAGCACCGGTGCCCAGGCCGGCGGGCCGAAGATACTCCGGGCATTGAGGATCGCCCCGAACAGGCCGGACAGGCCGTAGAACAAGATCAGCGGCAGCAGCAGGTAGCTGAACACCGTGGCCAGCTGCGGGTTGGCGTCCTCGCCGGAACCGAGGAACAGCACCGCCAGCAACGGTGCCGCGACGACGGCCAGCACGCTCGCCGCGGACAGCGCCACGAACGCGACGGTGACCAGCCGCTGCACGTACGCCTGGCCCTGATCGGCGTCCTCCTTCGCCGCGCGCACCAGCAACGGCACGATGACGCTGGTCAGCACCCCGCCGAGCAGGATCTCGTAGAGCATCGCGGGCAGCGTGTTGGAGACGGTGTAGGAGTCGTTGACCACCCCGAGCCCGAGCACGGCGGCGAGCCCGAGCTGGCGGAGGAATCCGGTGATCCGGCTGACCAGGGTGGCCACCGCCATCGTCCGGGTCGCTGCGATCAGGGAGGATTTCGACGGTCGGCCCTGCTCGCTGCCGGACCGGCTGCCAGCCGTGCAGTTCGCGGTGTCCAAACCTCACCCGGCTTCCCCTGGTCCGATCACCGGCCCCGCCGGCGGTGTCTTACTTGCCGGCCCCGCCGGCGGTGTTCGTCTGTTGCGTACCCGGCGCACGATCCGGCGGGTTACCAGCAGGACCAGTAATCCACCGGCGCCCGCGGTCAACGCGACAGTAATCCTGCCGAATGCCGTCGAGCGCAGCTGTAGGGTGCTCGGCTCACCCAGCGTGGTGCCCCCCGGGGTACTCAAGGCGGCATCGACACTGAACTGGCCGGCCCGGCTCACCTTCGCCGGAATGATCAGCTGCCTGGTGCTGCGGGCCGGTACCAGCTGCAACCCGACCGCCCCGGCCCGCAACCCGGCGGTCTCGGACAGGCTCAGCTCCACCTGCACCCCGACCGGCAACTCGTTGCTCACCGTAATCAGCAGCGGGGAGTCCGACGCGGCCAGGCTGTAGGGACCGGGTGGCGCCACGATCCGCACCGACCGGCGGAGCTCATCGAGCCGGGTGCTCTCCCCCGCGATCGTCGAGGCGGCCCGGCTGGGTGTCTCGCGCCAGGCCGCGGACACGCCGCGCAGCAGCCCGAGCCGCACCGGGTCCAGCAGGGTCGCCGGCCGCAGATTCGCGGCGGGATCCAGCACGGTGGCCACCTGGAGGTCGCGCAGGACGTCGCGGTCCCGCTGGATCTCCGCGGTGATCTGGGCGGGGATCTCTGCCGCGCGAGCCTCGGGGGGGTAGCTCACCGTCGCGGAGTGACCCGCTGCGGGCCGGGTGGCGGCCAGCGCCGGCAGCTCGCGAGCAGTGACGAAGCCGTCTTGCAGGAGTTGGCGGGCCGTGTTCACCAGGGCGGTGGCCTCCGAGCCGCGCGCCTGCCACCGGCGTGGCGGTACCAGCAGCACCGGCCGGCCCGCGGTGGCGCGGTACACCAGCGCGCCGAGCCCGTCCTGGGTCGAGGTGGGGTTCGTGGTGCTGGCCAGGGCGCTGGTCAGCAGCGGGTCGACGAGCAACCCGACGGCGCCGTCCCGGTTGCCAGGGAGCGCGGCGGCCGTCGGTACCGAGCCACCAAGGAGGCCGACGACATCGCCAGGGGGTGCAGGCTGGGGCGCGATGCCCCGGGGGGTCAGCAGCACGGCGCGGGTCTGGAGTGCGGAAAGGTCGGCCAGCGTGCGTTCGTCGAGCAGCTCACCGGCCGGCCAGCTGACTCCGGTCAGTGGCTGCACCCCGAGCAGATCGCTCACCAGCCGGGTGCCGGTACTGGTGGCCAGGGCCTCCAGGTCGGTCAGCCCGGCCCGGGACAGCGCCACCAGATCGGCGTCGGCGTAGGGCAACGGCAGTACGCAGCGACCCTGAACGGTGCCGCGCAGCCGATCAAGCCAGCTCCGTGCGTCCCGCGCGCCACTGCCCTCGCTGATCCCGCGGGGACCGGAGACCTGGTAACCGTGGCTCATCCCGTCCAGGGTCTCCAGCAGCAGCGGGTCCACGGCGACGCACACGGCCGCGCCGAGGGGGGATCCCGGCGGCACTGCCTGCTCGAGCGCGCCGAGCAGGCCATCCAGCCGCCCACCGGGAGCGATCTCGGTGGCCAGCGGGTCGGTTCCGGGGCGGTCACTGTGCAGCAGGATCGGTTCGCCCGGACCGGTCGGCAGCCGCTCAGGGGTGGCGGCCAGCGGCCACACCACGGTCAGCGGGGCCGGCCGCGCGGGTGGCGCCAGCCTCGGTCCGGGTAACCCGCCCGTCGCGGCGGGCGGGATCCCGAGCACGGGCAGCAGCAGCGGGACCGACGCCAGCCGCGCGGTACCGCGGTCTTGCGGCGCGCCGTTGAGGTTGACCAGCACCGGGTACACGCCCGGCTTGGTGATCTCCAGCGACTCCAGATCTGCTCCGCCGCGCAGCGGTACCTCCAGGTGAAACGGGCTGCTCTGGCCGGGGTCGAGCTCGCCAGGCGGTTGCCCGATCACCGGCTCGGCCGGCACCGGCTGGAACCTGGTGACGTGCGGTGCTTCGGATTGTCCTTGCAACGCCCGGTTTACCGCGTCATCGGAGCTCACGGCCTCGTCGCGCTGCAGCCGGATGCCCAGCTTGCTGATCGGCCGGTCGCTGATGTTGACCACCCGGCCGGTCACCTGCAGCACCGGCGCGCTGTCGACGGTGACCATCCGGGGCGACAGCGCGGAGACCTCAAGCCGGGCCAGCGCGTCCAGACGTGGTGGCTGGAAGCGCCCGGATGCCTGCGCGGCCGCGACGCCAGGACCGAGCAATCCACAGACCGCCACCACAGCGGCCACGGCCCCACGGTGAAGCCAGCTTGTCACGCGCCGGGCCCCCCGCTGGGGTCTGCCCGCGCCGGGGTCGTCAGGCGCGGGGTCATCAGGCAGAGTCCGCAAGCATCGTGGTGGCGCGCTGGACCAGCCGGCGCTCGTCAGCGTAGGCCAGCCGGGCCGGCAGGTCAGCCAGTGGCACCCAGGCCACCTCGGTGACCTCGACATCAGCATCGGAGAGCTCCCCGCCGACTGCGCGGAGCAGGAAATGGTGCACCGTCTTGTGGATCCGGCGGTCCTCGGCGACAAACCAGTAGTCGATGCTGCCCAGGGCGGCCATCACCGCGCTGTCGATGCCGGTCTCCTCGGCCACTTCGCGCACCGCCGCCTGCTCCACCGTCTCGCCGTCCTCGACGTGGCCCTTGGGTAGCGACCACAACAACCTGCCGCGCCGATCCAGCCGGCCGATCACCGCCGCTCGCCCGGTTTCGGTGTCCACGACCAGCCCACCCGCGGAGGTCTCGGCCACGGTGCGCATCCGAGGGGCCCGATCTTGGTCACTGCCC
>JBOHFK010000010.1:0-78649 GCA_050699635.1 Pseudonocardiaceae bacterium
TGGTTATGGCCGGGTTGGCCGTCTTCCTGCTGGTTCAACCAGCCGTGGAATCCCGGGACCCGCAGAGCATCGCGGAGTGGCTACCGGGACTGGGGTTGGTCGCGCTGGTGGCGCTCGGCGCGCTGAGCGTGGCGCTGACCCGGCGGGGCCGGGCCGCCTCGCTCGGCTTGGGCGCTGCCGCCGGCTCGGTGTTCGCGCTGTCCGCGGCACTGGTCAAGACCTGGGGCGAGATCCTGGCCGCTGGTGGGGTGACCGCGCTGGCCACCAGCTGGGAGCTGTGGACGGCGCTGTCCGCCGGCCTGGTGGGCGCGCTGTTGAGCCAGGCAGCATTCCAGTCCGGCCCGCTCGGTGGTCCGCTGGCGGCGATGATGGTGATCGATCCGGTGATCGGGGTCAGCCTCGGCGCTGTCGTCTTCGGCGAATCGTTCGCGACCGGGATACTGGCTGCCATCCAGGTCGCCGGGCTGGCGCTGACCCTGGGAGGAGTATGGCTGCTCGCCACCGGAGAGCCACCCGTCACCGTCATCGGCCCACCGGCACAACGGGACCTCGAACCTGGGCTACCCAGGTAGGGGATACTGTCGCCGGCGGGCTACAACGCAGCTATCAGACCACCTTGCCGTTGCGCGCGTCGGCACGATAGCAGGGATGGACGGTGGGTAGGCTGGGGGCGATGGTGGTGCGGACACCCGGGATGAGCCCGGCGGCAACGTCGCCCCCCGGGCAGCACCGGTTGGGGTGGTGGACGCGCGCCGCCGTACAGGCCGGGCTGGCCACCGCTGGACTGTCGCGGCAGTTGGGGTTCGGCGCCGGGTCGATCATCGGCGGCCGGGTCACGTTGGCCCTGGATCACCGCGCGCTGCGGCACCTGGCAACCGGGCGGCGGGTGGTGCTGGTCTCGGGCACCAACGGCAAGACCACCACCAGCCATCTGGTGGCCGCCGCAGTGCGCACCGCAGGCCGGGTCGCGCACAACGCCGGTGGCTCGAACATGGCCGACGGCGCGGTCGCAGCGCTGGCCGAGGCACGAGACGCCGAGTACGCGGTGATCGAGGTCGATGAGTTGCACCTGGCCGCGATCGCCGAGGCCATCGACCCGGCGGTGCTGGTCCTGCTCAACCTCACCCGCGACCAGCTGGACCGGGCAACCGAGGTCGGCGCCATCGCCTCGAGCGTAGGGCAGGCACTGGCCCGGCACCCGCGCACGGTCGTGGTGGCCAATGCCGATGATCCGATGGTGGTGTCGGCAGCACTGCACGCCACCCGCGCTGTGTGGGTAGCCGCGGGTGCCACCTGGCTGGGTGATGCGACCACGTGTCCCCGGTGCGGCCGCACGCTCACTTTCACCGACTCCGGGTGGGAGTGTGCGTGCGGGCTGGCCCGCCCGGTCCCGGATTGGTGGATCGAGGACGGCAAGGCATGCACCGTCGATGCGGTGCTCCCCCTGGACATCCAGCTGCCCGGTCAGGTCAATCTGAGCAACGCGGCGATGGCGCTGGCAGCCGCCCGCGCGCTGGGCGTTGCTGCCGAGCAGGCCGCGCCGGCACTGCGTGAGGTCGACGTGGTGGCCGGCCGGTATGCCGTGGTGCACCGCGGATCACAGGACCTGCGCCTGCTGCTGGCCAAGAACCCGGCCGGCTGGGCCGGGATGTGCTCGATGCTCAGCGAGCCGCGACCGCTATTGGTGATCATCAACGCCCGGGAAGCCGACGGCCGGGACACCTCATGGCTGTGGGATGTGCCCTTCGAGCAGTTCACCGGCCGTCAGGTGGTGGCCAGCGGGGAACGCGCCGCTGACCTGGGGGTGCGCCTGAGCTATGCCGGTCTGGACCACCAGACCGTGGCCGACCCGATCGCCGCGCTGGCCGCACTGCCCGCCGGGGAGGTTGACTTGGTGGCCAACTACACCGCCTTCCACCACGTTCGCCGCCGGCTGAGCCGGGAACGGGAAGCAGCCGGGTGAGCGCAGACTCCACGGTCACGATCGGGTTGCTGCTACCCGACGTGCTGGGCACCTACTCCGATGCCGGGAACGCCACCATCTTGGTGCAGCGGCTGCGCTGGCGCGGTATTCCCGCCGAGATCCGCACCATCACCGCGCAGGACGTGCCCCCGGCCAGTTGTGCGCTGTACCTGCTGGGTGGGGGTGAGGACAACGCTCAGCTCTTCGCCGCCGACTGGCTGCGGCGCCATCACGAACTGCGCCGGGCGCTGGAGACCAGCGCGGTGACATTGGCGGTGTGCGCCGGTCTGCAGATCCTGGGCACCTCGATGACCGACACCCGCGGTAAGCACTACCCCGGGCTGGAGTTGCTTGACATCACCACCGCGCCCGGCCGTCAGCGCAGCGTCGGCGAGGTGGTCTCCAGCTGCGCTGTTCCCGGCGTCGGCACCTTGACCGGCTTCGAGAACCACCGCGGTGTCACCACCCTGGGCCCGGGCACCGCAGCGTTGGGACGGGTGGTCACCGGCACGGGCAATGGCACCACCGAGGCCACCACCAGGCACCGCACCGAGGGTGTGCTCACCGAGCGGATCATCGGCACCTACCTGCACGGCCCGGTACTGGCCCGCAACCCGGCCCTGGCCGACCACCTCCTGCACAAGGTCACCGGCCACTCGCTGGCCCCCCTGGACCTCCCGGACCAAGTCGCGCTGCGCGAGACCTACTTGAGTAAGGCCCACCTGTAACTCAGCGCACCACCAGCCAGATCAAGCTGGCGGTGCCGAAGAGCACGCAATACACCGCGAATGGGGTGAGGGTGCGGGTCTCGAAGTAACGGGTCAGGAAGCGGACCGCCAGGTAGGCACTGACGAACGAGGCGATGCTGCCGACGAGGATCGGGCCGTGAATACCAGCGCCGAGCGGACCGACCAGGTCCGGGATCTTCAATGCACCGGCGGCCAGGATCACCGGGGTGGCCAGCAGGAACGAGAAACGTGCGGCGTCCTCATGGGAAAGCCCGCGCAGCAGGCCCGCGACCATCGTCACGCCGGAGCGGCTGATCCCGGGCAACAGCGCGAGCACCTGGGCGGCCCCGATCAAGGTGCCGCGGGCAAGGGACATCTGGGCCAGCCGGGCGTCCGCCGCCGCCCCGGCGTCGCGAGCTGCACCTGGTCCCTCCACGCCTCCTGCCGTGGGAACTGTCACGGGAACTCCCGAAGGCGTGGTGACCTCGACCCGCCGGCGAAGCCGTTCACCCAGGTAGAGCACGATCCCGTTGGCGATCAGGAAGGCCGCCGTCGGGATCGGCCGGCTCAGCGTGGTCCGGAACAGGTGCTCCAGCAGCAGGCCGCTGATGCCGACCGGGATGGTTCCGGCGATGAGCAGCCAGGCGAGCCGCTCACCGGAGGTGCGGACGCGCCGGTACCGCACCGAGCTGACGAAGCCGCCGATGATGCGTAACCAGTCGCGCCAGAAGAAGACCAGCAAGGCCGCGGCGGTGGCGACGTGCAGGCCGACAATGAACGCCAGGTAGGGCGATTCCGGTGCTGACACGTCCAGGTCACGGGCCCAGCGGCCGCCCACCAGCGCCGGGACCAGGATGGAGTGCCCGAGGCTGGAGACCGGGAACAGCTCGGTGATGCCCTGGAAGGCCCCCACCACGATCGCCTCGAGATAACTCAGCTCACTCAACGGGTCTCCTCTCGCGGGCGGCCCCGCGCCACCATTCACATCGCGGAGTACGCGACGGCGTGCCTGGAGAGAATCTCATCATCGGCACCCGACGGTGGATCGGGGCTCGGCGTGCAGAGCGACCAGACCACCACCGCGTAGCCGACGTCGAGGAACACGGCGGCTGATCGCTGGGTGCGGATCAGGCCTGCAGATGCTCCCAGGCGAGGGTTCGCGCGCCGACTTCGGTGATCGCGGCGAGGAGGCCGAGTCGGGCGGCACGGCGTTCGGGGTCGTCGTCCATGACGTAGACCTGCTCGAAGAACTCGGCGACGGCGTGGGTGAGGTCGGTGGTGGTGGCGGTGTAGTGGTCGAGGTCGGTGATTCCGTCGACGGCGGCGCGGGTCTTGCCGAGGGTGTCGTGCAGCCGGATCTCGGCCGGTTCGGCCAGGGCGTGAGGGTCGTAGTGCGGGGCGGTGTCGGGAGGGACGATCCTGCGGGTCCGCTGCATGGTCTGGACCAGCCGGCCGAAGTCGGGTGTGCCGGCCAGGGTCGCGAGTTGGGTGAGGGTGGCATCTGTGCGGGCGGGGCGTTCGGCGTGGATGAGCGCGGCCCGGATGTGCTCGACCGGGTTGCCTTCCTCGGTGAGGGCCTGTTCCAGGCGGCGGGTCAGGAACCCGGCGATGTCGTTGATGACCGCCTGTGGGACGTCGAGGGGTTGGTGCCGGGCGGCCACCGTCAGGGCATCCGCTAGGGACAGGTCGGACAGGGCTGCTTGGGTGCGGTGAACCGCGAGCACGCCGAGTGCGGCACGGCGCAGCGCGAACGGGTCGCTGCTGCCGGTTGGCAGGCCGACGGTGGTTGCCAGCCCAGTGAGGTAGTCGAGCCGGTCGGCCAGGGACAGGATTGCGCCGGCTGGCGTGGTGGGTAGCTGGTCGCTGGCGTGCCGGGGCAGTTCAGCCTCGTAAAGGGCCTGGGCGACGGCGGGCGGTTCGCCGGCAGCGGTGGCGTATTCGGCGGCCATGACACCGGCGAGGCTGGTCAGTTCGGTGACCAGCTGCGAGCCGAGGTCGAACTTGATCAGTTGCCGGGCCCGGTCGACGGTGCGGCGCTGCTGGTCGTCGAGCCCGACCAGGTCGGTGAGTTCGGCGGCGATGGCGGCGATGCGATCGGCCCGGTCGTGCATAGAGCCGAGCCGGTCGGTGAAGGTCAGGCGGGTCAGCCGTTGACGCAGTTGGGCCGGTGGGACGGCGAGGTCGGCGCGATGAAAGAACGCGGCGTCCTCGTAGCGGGCGCGCAGTACCGCTTCGTTACCGGCGCGGACCGTGTCGGCGTCGACGGGTCCGTTGGCGACCGCCACGAAGTAGGACAGCAGTGCGCCGTGGGTGTCGCGAACCGGCAGGTACCGCTGGTGCTTGCGCATGACGGTGGCCAGCACGGCCTCTGGCAGCCGCAAGTAGTCGGGGTCGAAACGGCCCAGCAGCGGAGTCGGCGACTCGATCAAGTAGGTGAGCTGATCAATCAGCGCGGACTCGCCGCCGGTGTCGATGCATCCACCGACGGTGGCGGCCAGCTCGGTCGCGGCCGTGACGATCCGGCGCCGGCGCTCGGTCGGGTCAAGGAGGATCCCGGCGGCGTGAAGGTGATCGAGGTATTCCTCAGCTGCGCCGATGGTCGTCACCGGTTCAGCGGCGGTACGCAGTACCCAGGTGGTTCGGCCGGCGGCGAGGGTGGATGCCCGCACCGGCACCACGGCGTCGCCCCACAGCGCGAGCAGCCAGCGGATCGGCCGGGTAAAGGTCAGCCGAGGGTCGCGCCAGCGCATGTTCTTCGCCGCGCGCAGCCCGGTTACCACCCCCGCCAGCGCTGCGGTCAGCGCTTCCAGGACGGGCCGGCCGGGCTCGTGGTGGCGTACCACGAGGTGCTCGACCCCGCTGACCTCGGCCCGTTCGAGCTCACCGACGGCGACGCCCTGGGCGCGGGCGAACCCGCTCGCCGCCGGGGTCGGCGCTCCATCTGGGCCGAACGCCGCGCTGACCTTGGGTCCGCGCGCCAGCCGGGTGTGGTCGGTCTCGCGGCCGGCGACTTCCTCCACGATCGCGACCAGCCGCCGGGGGGTGGCCAGCACGGTGAGCGCGCCGTGGGATAGGCGGGTACCGGCCAGCGCGTCGAGCACCAGCCGGGTCAGCTGGTCGCGCGCGGCCCTCGCTTCGGCGGGTGGCATCTCCTCGGTGCCGATCTCGAACACCAACCGCCGCCGCCCGTCGGTGATGTTTGCCGCAGGTTGCGGCGCGGGCTGCGCCGCTTCGGCGGCCGACGTGGCGCCGAGCGGGTGGCCCAGATCGGCGCGGCGCTCGATCCACAGTTGCGCGACCGAGCCCGATAGCCGCCGAATCCGGGCGAACTCGGCAGCCCGCTCGGCGGTGGACACCGCGCCGCGGGCGTCGAGCACGTTGAACGCGTGCGAGCACTTCAGCACGTAGGAGTGCGCGGGAACCGGCAGCCGCGCGTCGATCATCCGCTGCGCCTCGGCGGCGTAGGCCTCGAGTAGGGCGCGGTTGGCCGTGACGTCGGCCTCGTCGAGGTAGTACCGCGACATCTCGTACTCGGCCTGGCCGAATACCTCGCCGTAGCTGATGCCGGGTGCATAGCCGATGTCCTTGAAGTGCCGCACGCCCTGCAGCGCCATCAGGATGCGTTCCACTCCGTAGGTGATCTCCACCGAGACCGGGTCGATGTCGATCCCGCCGGCCTGCTGGAAGTAGGTGAACTGGGTGATCTCCAACCCGTCCAGCCACACCTCCCAGCCCAGCCCCCAGGCTCCCAGCGCAGGCGAGGCCCAGTTGTCCTCCACGAACCGGACGTCGTGCGCGCGAACGTCGATGCCCAGGACCTCCAGACTGCCCAGGTACAGCTGTTGGGCATCACCCGGCTCGGGTTTGAGGATCACCTGGTACTGGGTGTGGCACTGGATCCGGTTGGGGTTCTCCCCGTACCGAGCGTCGTCCGGCCGCACCGACGGCTCGACGTAGGCCACCCGCCACGGCTCCGGGCCGAGCACCCGTAAGAAAGTCGCCGGGTTCAGAGTGCCGGCACCAACCTCGGTGTTCATCGGCTGCACGCGAAGGCAGCCATGACCGGTCCAGTACCCGTCCAGGCGAGCCAGCGCGTCCTGCATCGTCAGCACGTCAGATGCTCCGTCCATTGTTGACCACCCCTAACCCACTGGTCGACGACGTCGGGCGACCGAGGGTGGCCTGGTAGCAGGTTACCGAGCGTGCCCGACGAGCCGGGGGCGCCCGTTCCACGTCGACCGGCCGAAGCTGTCGCCCGCCACCGACCCTGATCCCGACCGGCGCCGTACAGACCGGTGCCGTCGGTCCGGACGGGGCTGATGATCCGCGGGCCGAGCTGCAATGCGCAGACTCCGCTTCAGCTGCCAGGGCACCCTTACCTGCGACCCGATCGGATCGGCGAAACCTTGTGTTTCGGATTGTCAAGACCGCTGGCCGCCAGGCACCTGGGGGTACCAAGATCATCCTGTACCCAATGTGACCGGCTGACAAGATCCGCGTAGCACTCGAATCTATCTAGCCTGCTGGTATGACCCGTACTCGCCTGTATCGCAGCGGTGTTCTTGAGACTGAGAACTTTCCGGTGCAGGACATCTCCGAGCACATCACGCAGCCGGGCGTCACCGTGTGGCTGGACATGTGCGCGCCCGGTGCGCACGATCTCGCCACCATCAGCGAGGAGCTGGACCTGCACCAGCTTGCCGTCGAGGACGCCGTCCAGGAACGCCAGCGCCCCAAGCTCGACCGGTACGACAGCCACCTGTTCGTCACCGCTTACGCCGTCGCGCTGGACATGACCACCGGAGAGCTGGAGACCTTCGAGGTGGCGGTGTTCGTCACCCGCAACGCGTTGGTCACCGTGCGCAAATCCGAACAGTTCGACATCAACGGTGTGGTCGCTCGCTGGGACGCCTCGCCGGACCTGGCCAAATACGGTGTGTCGTTCCTGCTGCACGGCCTGCTCGACTTCGTGGTCGACGGTCACTTCAGCGCGGTGCAAACCCTCGATGACGAGATCGAAACGCTGGAGGACCTGCTGTTCGAGGACAAGCGCCCCGACCTGACCGTGCAACGCCGATCGTTCGAACTGCGCAAGAGCCTGGTGCAGCTGCGCCGGGTGGTGCTGCCGATGCGGGAGGTGGTGAACTCCCTGATGCGCCGTGACCTGCACACCGTCGACGAGGCGATGGCGCCCTACTACCAGGATGTGTACGACCATGTGCTGCGCGCCACCGAGTGGACCGACAGCCTGCGGGATCTGGTGACGACCATCCTGGAGACCAACCTGACCATTCAGGGAAACCGTCTCAATGTGATCACCAAACAGGTCACCAGCTGGGCCGCCATCTTCGCGGTACCCACCGCCATCACCGGCTTCTACGGGCAGAACGTGCCGTACCCCGGCTTCGGGCACGAGTCCGGTTTCTACGCCTCCACGATCGTGATCGTGGTGCTCTCGGTCGGGCTGTATGTCTTGTTCCGCCGCCGTGACTGGATCTAATTTGTTGGGGTGAAGAAGCGGGTGAGCGGAGTACCTTCAAGTCGTGGTGGCCGCCTACGTCCCTCCGCCGAGAGAGCCCGCTGATCTATACGCGCCGCCGGGATGGCACGCGGTCGACGGTCCGCGCGTGGGCGGCGAGCACGTTGACCGGCCCTCGATCGACACGCTGCTGGACGGCACCGGGAGCTCACGGATCCGCGTGGTGATCGGCGCTGCTGGCTGGGGCAAGACCACCGCGGTGCGGAGCTGGTCGCGTGACCGTCCGACCGCGTGGCTGCGGTATGAGGATCATGACCGCTCCGCGCAACGGCTGCTGGGCGACCTGTCGGCGGTGTTGCAGGCTCACCTGGTGGCACCGATCGAGGATCTGGCCACCGTCGCCGACCCGGTGGAATCGGTCACCACGATCTGTCGCTGGCTGCAGGATTTCCTGCTCAAAGGCCTCGTGCTGGTCTTGGATGATCTGCACGGATTGCCGCCAGGCAGCGACGCGGCCCGGGTCGTCAAGATCCTCTGCCAGCAGGCGCCGGAACGGGTGCACCTGGTGCTGATATCCCGGCAGGAACTGCCATTTTCCCTGCAGCGGCTACGGGGCCGCGGTCTGGTCAAGGAGATCTACGCGCCGGACCTCGCCTTCGACGTCCTCGATGTCGAGGCGCTGTTGCGCGCCACCGTGGGAAAGCATCCAGCCGGCCTGGCCGCACGCGTGCGGGAGCACACCGGTGGCTGGCCAGCGGCCGTGCACTGCGCCGTGGAGATGCTGCGGGTGGTGGCGCCGGAGCAGCGCTTGGCGGCGGTGAACCGGCTGTCCCACCCCGGAGAGCGATTCCACGCCTATCTGGCCGAAGAGGTGATCGGCGCCGCGCCCGGCTGGGCTGCGCAGTTGCTGCGCAGGCTGGCGATCGTCGGCGAGGTCCAGGCAGCAGATCAGACGACCGGACTCGCCGACCTGAACCGTCAGGGCCTCGTGCAGCGCGGTAGCCCCCACGGCACCTGGTCGCTGGTACGCCCGTTGCGTGATTTCTTCGAACACGAGATAGCGCCGGACGCCGACGAACGCGCAGCACTGCACGCGACGTCGGCCAAGGAGTGCATCGGGCTGGGCGCACCGGCTGATGCGCTGCGACATCTGCTGGCGGCCGGCGATCACGCCGCGTGCGCCTCGATACTCGTCGATCATGGTGATGCGATGGTGGAGCGCGGCCAACTCGATGCCGTGCTGGAAGCCACCCGGTTACCGCCCGAGTACCTCGACGACCCGCAGGTTCAGCAGGTTCTCGGGCTGGCGCAGCTGGTCCGGGGTCACTGGACGGAGGCACTGGGGCATTTCCAGCGAGCCGGCCACGACCGGCAGGAGCTCGCACCCGCGCTGGCCTGGCGGGTCGGCTGGATGGCCTTCGCGCTGGGCGAGTTCACCGAGGTTCACACCGTGACCCGGCGAGCCCGGCTGGACCGCCGGGATACCGTCGATGAGACGCGGGTGCTGGCGCTGGCCGCCAGCGCCTACTGGATGTCCGGCGACGTCGGGAGTCTGCGCAAGGCGGCGCTGCAGGCACGTGCCGCGGCCCGGCAGTGTGGCGATCCCCGCGCGTTGTCCAGTGCCCACCAGGCCTTCGCGCTGCTGGCCGCGGCCGAGGGTGACTGGCGGCAAGCCGACGCCCACAGCGCCGAGGCCCTGCGTCAAGCGCAGGAGACCGAGGGCCTGCTCGAACCGCCGTGGATCAAAGCGTGCCAGGCGATGCAACACTTCGAAGCGGGTGCCCCCCGGCAGGCCCTGGCCGACGCCCAGATCGCGTTGAGCCTGAGCGAGCGATGCGAGAACCCGTTCCTCATCGCGCACGCCCTGACCACCCGCGGCCGTACCCGGGCCCGCCTCGGTATCGTGGATGCCGCTGTGGGTGACTTCGCCACCGCGATAGACCTCTTCCAGCGCCTGGGCTCCCGGTTCCTGGCCTGGGCCCTGTGCGGCCTGGGGGACCTGCATCGCAACCAAGGTCAGGTGGCTCAGGCCCGGGCAGCGTATGAGGAGGCGCTCACCCTCGCCGAGCCGTACCACGACGTGTTCGGTCTGAGCTGCGCGCTGGCCGGCCTGGCCCGCATCGACGCGGTCGATGATCTGCCGCGGGCACTGGAACGCGCAGACCGGGCCGTGGAGTTGGGCGCCGGACTGCGAAAGGTCCCGGCATTGCTGGCCCGCGGCTGGATCACGTTGCTGGCCGGGGATCGCGCGGGTGCCGCGGCGGATGGCAATCACGCTGCCGTGGCCGCGCGGCAGCGGCAGGACAAGGCAGGGCTGGCTGAGGCCATCACCTTGGGTGTGCTGGCTTCCCGTGATCCCGCGACGAGCGCCAACGCGCTGCGCGAGGCGATCGATATCTGGCAGGAGACCGGCTGCCGCCTGGAGGAGGCCGGGACGCGGATCGTGGCCGCTCGCATCGGTGCGCTCATTCCCCACCTCGACGCCAACCGCGCTGACCAGATACTGCGCGACCACGGCATCGATATCGACTCGCGGCGGATCGCCGGAGCGCTCAGTGCGGTGGTCCGTTCCGCACCCGCGGTGTCCATCCGGACACTGGGGGAGTTCCGGGTGATCCGCGATGGGGTCCCGATTCCGAACACCTCATGGCAGTCGAAGAAGGCCCGGGACCTCCTGAAGATCCTGGTCGCGCGACGCCGGCCGACCCCCCGTGATCAGCTGATGGAGTTGTTGTGGCCGGGGGTGGGCCCGACCGTGGCCGGCAACCGGCTGTCCGTATTGCTGTCCACGGTTCGCGATGTGCTGCAACCCCAGTCCACGGGGGAGGCTCCCTTGGCGGCCACCGACGGTGCGGTGTCGTTGAATCGTGCCCAGGTCAGCATCGATGTCGAGGACTTCCTCGCCCGGGCCAACACCGCGTTCGACGCTTACCGGACGGGAGAGCCGGACGCGACCGCGCAACTCGTCGCCGCCATCAGCGCCCACACCGGCGATTTCCTCGACAATGACCCCTACCAGGAGTGGGCCAGCGCGATCACGGAAGAGGTGCGGGCCGCTCACATCGCCCTGCTGCGGGCTTTGGCCACCCGGCTGCGCGACGCCGGCGCCACTGACGACGCGGTGCGGTACACGTTGCGCCTGCTCGAACAGGACGGCTTCGACGAGGAGGCCTACCGCACCCTCATCGGGGTTCTGTTCCACGCGGGCCGCTTCGGCGAAGCACGCCGGCACTACGAGAGCTACGTCCGCCGGATGGCGGAGATCGACGTCCGGCCGAGCCCGTTCCGGGAGATGACGCCACAACGAGTGACCACACGCTAGTGTCCCCGCCGCTTGGACGCGCACGCCGCAGGTGACACATCCTTCCCGATCAGCGCATGGTGGGAGGCACCGCTGGGGCGCTGTCCGGCGTGAGCACGGCGACCACGAATCCGAGCACGTCCCCGAGCGCGGTGTTGACGAAGAAATGATCTCCGGGCAGCAGGTGGGCTCGGAATGGGCCACTCGTGTGTTGTGACCAGGCGTGCACGTCCTCGGGAAACACCTCCACATCCAGCAGGCCACCGAAGGCGGTTACCGGGCAGCTAAGCGGGAGTTGTGGACGGCACACGTATGTCTCAGCCAGAGTGCAGTCGCTGCGCAACGTGGGCAGCATGAGGTCGAGGAACTGGCTCTCCACCAGCAACTCCGGCGGGATCCCGCCCAGTGACTCGATCTTGGCGATGAACTCCGCATCTGGCAGGGTGTGCCAGTCCGGCGAGCGGCTGGGCAGGTGCGGCGCCCGGCATCCGGAGGCGAACAGGTGCACCGGCGCTACACCGCCCGAGCGCAGCGCACGAGTCAGCTCGAACGCGATCAGCGCGCCCATACTGTGGCCGAATAACGCGAACGGTCGGCTGAAATAACTGGCCAGCTCATCCAGCAACAGACCGACGAGCTGCTCCATCGACTCAATCGGTTGCTCGTTGAAGCGGTTCTCCCGGCCGGGAAGCTGAACCGATACCACCTCCACGTCGTCGGGCAGGTGCGCCGGCCAGTCCCGGTACCTGCTCGCGCAGCCGCCGGCGGGAGGTAGGCAGATCAGCCGCAACCGCGCGCCCGGCCGCGGAAGGCTGACCTGCACCCAGCGCGAACGGGCGGGCGGCTGCGTCATGGTGAGTCCTCCTGCTCAGACAGTGGGCCCGCTGGTCAGGATTGGGCCTCCGGCTAAGACTGCGCGCCGTCCATCTGCTCACGCAGGCTGCGCGGCCGCATGTCCGTCCACACCTCATCAACGTAGGCTGAGCACTCGTCCTTGGTGCCTTCCTTGCCCACCCGCTGCCAGCCCGCAGGCACCTCCAAGCCGACCAGCCACAGCGAATACTGTTCCTCGTCGTTACGCAGTACCTCGTACCTCGCGTCGTCGTCCATACTCTCAGTCTCCTTTCTTGACTACAGGATGTCGATCGGTTGTGGGAACCGAGAGGGTTTCGGCTACCGGTCCGGCGATGACTGGTTGCCGGGGGAAACTGCGCAGTGTGGGGCTGAGAGTCGCGACAACCGCGACCGCCGCGATGCCGCCCGCGCACACCAACACCGCGTAAGTGCCGGACAACACCGAGGCGAGCAACCCACCCACCACCGGGCCGAGCGCGGCAGCGACACCGCTGACGATGCCCAGCACGCTGCTCAGCCGCCCACGCAGATCGTCGGGCGTGAGCAACAGTTGGCGCGTGACGATGGTCGTGTTCGCGGTAGGTGGCAGCAACGCCATGGTCGCGAACAACGCTCCGAGCAGCCACCCGCGCTCGACGAAGGCCGCTGCCAAGGTCAGCGCCGACAACCCCCAGAACACCGCGATGATCGAAACGTAGGGGCTCATCACCTGGGACAGCCGCGACGCCCCCACCGCACCCAATAGCCCACCCACCCCCAGCATTGCCGCGATAATGCCGATCTGGCCCGCGGGCATCCCCCGAGCTTGGAGCAGCACGATGACGATGAGAAAGAAGGCACTGATGAACAGGTTGAGCACTATCGCGCACAGCGCGGTGACCCGGATGTGCCGGTGCAACCACACCCACCGCAGGCCGACCATGATCTCCCGGACCAAGTGGCGGTCCGGCGCCGGTCGCACCTCCCGGGGTGGCACCCGGAGGAACAACAGCAGGACGCAGGACGACCCGTGAGCCACCGCGTCCGCCAGGAACGGCACGAAGCGGCCGACAGCGAAGAGGAAACCGCCCGCCGCGGTGCCGGACAGCTGCGCCACGGACCCGCGCGCCACGTTCAGCGCTATCGCCGCGGAGAGCTGGTCTGCTGGCACCACCCGCGGCAGGCAGGCATCCTCGGCAGGTCGGAACAGCGCGCCGCAAATCCCCATCACAGCACCCACCACGATCAGGTACGGGATCGGAACAACGTTCCACCACAGGGCAACCACGAGACTGGTGGCCGCGATCATCTGGGTCGCCTCGCAACTCAGCATGATCGTCTTACGATCCCAGCGGTCCACCAGCGCTCCCGCAGGCAGCCCGGCGATCAGCTGCGCCGTCGTGATCGCCCCCAGCACGAGTCCGGATGCGGCGGCCGATCCGGTGAGCGCGAGCACCAGCAGCGGGTAGGCCAGCACCGTGGCGCTGAGGCCGACACCGGAGAGCACCTGGCTGACCCAGAGCAGTTGGTAGTTGCGGTTACGGGACAGCGGAACGCTCGGTACCTCGGACACTGTGCTCACTGTGGGCCCCGGCAGTCACGTGCGATTCCCCGCAGGGCCTCGACAAAATTGTCGGCGACGGCTTGTACGGTCGCCTCATAGTGGTGATCGGGCTTATACAGCCAGGAGAAACCCAACCGCCCATTCTGCACCCCGCCCAGGACTTCCAGCAGGTGCACGCCCGGATCGGCGGGGCTATGAACCTGCCCGATCGAGCCATGCACGGTGCGGTAGAGACCGCGCCCAGGGTCCTGGCCGACAGTGTCCCACTGGCCGAGGTAGTTGAACGAGATTTGTGGCTCCGGCCCAGCGTCGGCGAGGCGTCGACGGATTTCCGGGGAACCCAGATAGCGCAGTGCACCGAAGCCGATACCGTTGCCGGGGAGGGCGCGCAGCTGTCGGCGCACTGATTTGATCAGGTCCCGCCATTGGGGTTCGGCTCCGTCAGGCACCGTCAGTGCCACCGGGAACATGGTGGTGAACCAGCCGACGGTGCGAGACAGGTCGACACCGTCGAGAATCTCCTCGCGGCCGTGGCCCTCCAGGTCGATCAACACCCGGCTCTCGCCGGTCCACCTGCTCAGTGCCCATGCGAGCGCACTGAGCAGGACGTCGTTGATCCGGGTGCGGTAAGCGGTAGGGGCCAACCGCAGCAGCGATTCGGTGTCGTCGACGTCCAGAAGCACAGAGACCGAGCACGATGATGCGCCTGACGCCTGAACTGCCAGGTCCACCGGTAGGGGATGCGTCTCCAACGCGTCTGCCCAGTAGTCCAACTCGTGGTCAAAGCTGCCTTTGGCCACATACTTCTCCAGGCGGTTCGCCCAGTCCTGGAAGGATGTTGTCTTGCCTTCCAGTTGGACGTCCGCACCTTGCGCTAGCTGCTGGTAAGCCGTAGCGAGATCTTCAAGCAGAATACGCCACGAGACGGCGTCGACCACAAGATGATGTGCTGTCAAGAATAGATAGCATTCCCGTCCCACACCGAAGGCGAACAATGCCGCCTTCAACAGTGGGCCCTCGCGAAGATCGAAGCTCGCGTGAATGTTGTCGACGATCCTCTCCATCGTCACCGTCTGATCTTCGCCTGTTCGATCGGACAGATCGACTATGCGAAGCACCTCCATCGGCCTTGACGGAGCGTTGTCCTGCCGCCAGTGCCCGTCGACCTGATAGAACTGCATTCGAAGTGCGTCATGATGCACCAGTAACACATCGATCGCCCGTTCAAGGAGCTGCTGGTCCACGTTCTCGTCCACCTCTACCAGCATCGACTGGTTGAAATGGTGCGGACTGACCGGATGCGTTCGGAAAAACCAGTGCTGGATCGGAGTGAGCGCGGTCGAGCCAATGACCGATTCCCGATCGGCTTGCTGACTGTCAGCCGTGGTTACCGCCAATGCGAGCTCGGCGACCGTCTGGTTGAAGAAGACGTCCCTGGAAGCCAGCGTGAAACCGGCCTTCCGGATGCGGGAAACGAGCTGAATACTCAGGATCGAGTCCCCACCCAGCTCAAAGAAATTATCGTGGACACCGACCCGTTCCACCCCCAGGACTTCCACCCAGATACCGGCCAGAGCGCGCTCGGTCTCCGTGCGCGGCGCCACATACTCCGCCACCGGCTCAGCAAGCTGATCCGGCACGGGCAACGCCTTGCGATCCACCTTCCCCGTCGGCCCCAACGGCAACGCATCCAGCACCACAAACACCGCCGGCACCAGATAACCCGGCAAGAACCTAGCCAGCTCCGCACGCAACTCACCCGGAATCAGCACCGCCCCGGCAGCGGGCACCGCATAACCGGCTAACCGTTTCATCCCCGGAACGTCTTCCCGGGCCACCACCACAGCCTCGGCAACACCCGCCTGGCTCAACAACGCCGCCTCGATCTCCCCCAGCTCGATCCGGAAACCCCGGATCTTCACCTGCTCATCAGCCCGGCCCGAATATGCCAACTCACCCTCAGGAGTCCACCGCACCAGGTCCCCACTGCGGTACATCCGCTCCCCCGGACCACCAAACGGGTTCGCCACGAACCGAGTTGCGGTCAGCCCCGCCCGGCGCAGATACCCTCGAGCCAACCCGCAACCGGCGATATACAACTCACCGACCACCCCCACCGGCACTGGCCGCAACCGGCCATCCAGCACATAGACACGGGTGTTAGGGATGGGGGATCCGATGGTCGGGCGGTCTGGGCCCGGCACCAACGGCCGGCTCCAGCTGGCCACCACGGTGGTTTCCGTCGGTCCATACGAGTTAATCATCCGGCGGCCCGGGGCCCACCAGCTCACCAGCTCTGCACTGCACACATCCCCACCGACGATCACGGTGCGCCACTGCGGCAACCCAGTTGTGGTCATCCCAGGAGAGATCGTGGCCAATGCCGCGGGAGGGATCAACGCGTGACTGATCTCCTCCTGCTCCAAGATGGCCAGCAGAGTGTCCCCACCCAGCGGCTCGGGGGTGGCCGGGAGCACCCACACCGCCCCAGCCAGCAGCGACATCCCTAACTCCAGCACCGAGGCATCAAAACTCGGTGAGGACATCGCCAGCACCCGGTCTCCAGGACTGACCTGATAATGCTCGGCCTCCGCAGCAGAAAAATTACTCAGCCCGGTGTGAGTGACCACCACGGCCTTGGGGCGCCCGGTGGACCCCGAGGTGTAAATCACATAAGCCGGATGAGACAGGGCCAAGGGATTAAGCCGATCGGCATCAGCGGGAGCGTGTCCCGGCATGGCGGCCACCCTGCTCACCACCACCGGATCATCAATGAGCACCCGGGCCGCCCCGAGCAGCGCAGGGATCCGCTGCGCAGCTGCGGTGCAGCTCAGCACCACGATCGGGGCAGCGTCGGTGAGCATGAACTCGATCCGCTGCTCCGGGTACTCCGGGTCGACCGGCAGATACCCGCCCCCAGCCTTGGCCACCGCCAAGGCGGCCACCACCAACTCCACCGAGCGGGGCAACACCACCGCCACCAACCGCTCCGGACCGACCCCGAGCTCGATCAGCAACCAGGCCAGCCGATTAGCCTGCTCATCCAACTCCGCATAAGACAACCCCACAGACCCACACCGAACCGCCTCAGCATCCGGCGTCCGCGCCACCTGAGCTTCAAACAACTCCGGCAAACACGCCCCGGGCGCTGGCTGATCAGTGTCGTTCCATCCCACCACCACCTGATGCGCCTCAGCCTCAGTCAACAATGGCAGCTTCTGCACCGGCTGATCCGGATTCACCGCGATCCCACCCAGCAACACCAGCAGATGCTGCGCCATCCGCTGCATCGTCGCGGCATCAAACAGATCGGTGTTGTACTGCAACACCCCGACCAGCACATCATTGGCTTGCTGGAACTGCACAGTGATATCGAAGTTCACGGTGCTCACCGGTAGCGACAGAATCGAGGCATCCAGCCCAGCCAGATCCGAGGCCCGTCCGGGAGCGTTCTGTAATACCACCATGGCCTGGAACAACGGCGTCCGGCTAGTGTCCCGGACCGGTGCCAGCTCATCAACGACCCGCTCAAAAGGCACCTGCTGATGCACGAAGGCATCCAGCACCGTCTCCCGCACCCCGGCCAAGAACTCCACGAAACTCTGCTGGCCATCCACCCGGGACCGCAGCACCAGAGTGTTGACGAAAAACCCGATCAGCCCTTCCAGCTCAGCCCGATCCCGACCCGACACCACCGTGCCCACCGCGATGTCGTCCTGCCCCGACCAGCGACTGAACAACACCTGACACGCCGCCACCAAGGTCATGAACAACGTGCCATCCAAACGATGACCCAGCTCGCTCAACCGGGCAACAACCGGCGCAGGAACCACAAACTGGTGCACGGCCCCAGCAGAAGTCAGCACCGCCGGCCGCGGCCGATCCGTCGGCAACTCCAGCGCCGGCACACCCGCTAGCTGCTCACGCCAATAGCCCATCGCGGTGTCCAGCACCGGGCCGGTGAGCAACTCCCGCTGCCAGAGCGCGTAATCCACATACTGCACCGACAGCTCCGGCAGCCCCGGCGCCTGACCGGCCAACGCTGCATTATAGAGCGCGCCCAGCTCGGCCACGAACACACCCATCGACCAGGCATCGGTGATGATGTGATGCATTGCCACACTCAGCACATGCTCAGTGGCATTCAGGCGTGCCACACCCACCCGCAGCAAGGGACCGCGGGTCAAGTCGAACGGCCTACTGGTCTCCACCCCCAGCACCCGCTGCAACTCCGCGTCCCGCTCCGGCGGGGTGAGATCTGACAGATCCCACACGGGCAACGGTACCCGTGCCGGTGAGTGGACGATCTGGACTCCCCGCCCATCCACTGCGTCAAAGGTGGTACGCAGTGACTCATGCCGAGTGACCAGCCCGGTCAGCGCCACTGATAACGCATCCAAACCCAGCTCACCACGCACATGCACCGCGAACGCAATGACATACCCCGACTCACCCGGGGTGAACTGATCCAAAAACCACAACCGCTGCTGCGCAAACGACAACGGCAACTCACCCACACGATCAACCACCGGAATCGCCGGCAACGCACAGACCACTGATTCCGCCACCGCCGCCGCCAGGCCAGCCACAGTGGGATCCACGAACAACACCCGCGGGGAGAGCTCCACCTTCAATACCACCCGCACCCGCGACATCACCTGAATACTCAGGATCGAGTCCCCGCCCAGCTCAAAGAAATTATCGTGGACACCGACCCGTTCCACCCCCAGGACTTCCACCCAGATACCGGCCAGAGCGCGCTCGGTCTCCGTGCGCGGCGCCACATACTCCGCCACCGGCTCAGCAAGCTGATCCGGCACGGGCAACGCCTTGCGATCCACCTTCCCCGTCGGCCCCAACGGCAACGCATCCAGCACCACAAACACCGCCGGCACCAGATAACCCGGCAAGAACCTAGCCAGCTCCGCACGCAACTCACCCGGAATCAGCACCGCCCCGGCAGCGGGCACCAGGTAGGCCACCAATTGCTTGTGTGCGTCCGACCCCGAAGCCGCCAGTCCCTGGCGGGCCACCACCACGGCCTCGGCCACCTGCGCCTGGCCCAACAACGCGGCCTCGATCTCCCCCAGCTCGATCCGGAAACCCCGGATCTTCACCTGATAGTCCGAGCGACCCAGGAACTCCAGCCGGCCTTGGGCGTTCCACCGCACCACATCCCCCGTGCGATACATCCGCTCCCCCCGCGCATCAAAGGGATTCGCCACGAACCGGGCCGCGGTCAGCCCCGCCCGGCGCAGATACCCTCGAGCCAACCCGCAACCGGCGATATACAACTCACCGACCACCCCCACCGGCACTGGCCGCAACCGGCCATCCAGCACATAGACACGGGTGTTCCAGACCGGCGCACCAATGCCCGGCACACCGGGCGAGTCATCCAGCCGCGCCGCGGTAGACCAGACCGTGGTCTCGGTGGGCCCATACAGGTTCGTGACCTCCACCGCCAACTCCCGCATAGCCGCCGCGAGTGGCGCTGGTAGCGCCTCACCCCCCACGAGCATGCGCAGCCCACGCACGCCCTCGGGATGCACCGACACGATCGTCTGCCACAACGACGGAGTCGCCTGCATGATCGTGGCCCCGCTGTCCGCCACCACCCGGCCCAGCGCGACCGGATCAGACACCACGTCCCCAGCAACCACGACGGCCGCCCCAGACACCAGCGGCAGATACAACTCCAACGCCGCGATGTCGAAGGCAATCGTGGTGACCGCCAGCCACCGGGCCGCCGGATCCAGCGGGAACAGCTCACCCATCGAGCCAAGGAAGTTCACCAGCGCAGCATGCGCAACCACCACACCCTTGGGCTTCCCCGTCGACCCCGACGTGTAGATCACATACGCCGGATGGGCAGCCGACACAGGCCCCACCCGCTCAACATCAGCACCATCACCACTGGCATAACCAGCCAGCTCCGCAACAGTCCCAGCATCATCAACGACCAGCCGGGCCACTCCCGCCGGCACACACCCCACAGTCTCCTCAGCAGCCAACACCAGCACCGGATCAGCGTCGGAACAAATAAACTCAATCCGCGCAGCCGGATAACCCGGATCAATCGGCACATACCCAGCCCCAGCCTTAGCCACCGCCAACAACGCCACCACCATCTCCACCGACCGCGGCAACGCCACCCCAACAAACTGCTCCGGACCCACACCCCGCCCGATCAACAACCGCGCCAGCCGATTCGCCCGACCATTCAACTCCCGATACGACAACTCCACCCGAGAAGAACCCTCACCACAAACCACCGCCACCGCGGCCGGTGTCCGCGCCACCTGGGCGGCGAACAACTCCGGCACGGTCGTCGCTGACACCTCACGATGCGTGTCGTTCCACCGGACGAGCACCTGATCCCGCTCCGCGGTGGTCAGCATCGGGAGCTGGGCGAGTGGCTGGTCGGGGTCGGCGGTGATCCCACCCAGCAACACCAGCAAATGCTGGGCCATCCGCTCGACTGTCGATGCCTCAAACAGGCGCGGGTCATAGGCCAAGCGCAGACCTAGGTGCTCACCGAGGAAGGCTTGCAAGGTGAGGGGGAAGTTGGTGGTTTCCCGGAGGTGGACCTGATGGATATGCAGGCCAGCGCCGGTGACCGCTTCGGAGTGGAAGGGGTAGTTCTCGAACACCATCATGGTGTCGAATAGCGTGCTTCCGGGCGGGAGGTCGCTGTAGGCCTGGATCTGGGCCAGGGACAGGTAATCGAATCGACGAGACTCGATCTGCGCGCGTTGCAACCCTTGCAGCCACGACGCCAGCGGTTGATCATCCTCGATGCGCGTCCGGGTGGGCACGGTGTTGATGAACATGCCCACCATCGATTCCACCCCGGCCAGCTCCGCCGAGCGCCCGGCCACGGTGGTTCCGAACACCACATCACGCGCACCGCTATACCGCGAGAGCAATAACGCCCAAGCGCCTTGGACAATGGTGTTCACGGTCAAGCCGTGGTGTTTGGCCACTCGCTGCAACCCGGTCGTGTCCCGGTCGCCGAGCTGGATGTCGATCGATTCCGAGGACTCCGCCTGGTGCGCCTGACGCGGCGGGCGGTCATAAGGCAACGACGTGCGGGAGTCAAACCCGGCCAGCACCGCCCGCCAATGCGCCTCAGCCTGGTCGGTGTCCTGCTCAGCCAGCCAGTGCACATAGTCCCGGAACGGCCGGCGCGCCACCAGCTCGGGTGCACGATCCTGGGTGATCGCCGCGTACTGCTCGCAGACCTCCGCGAAGACCGCGCCAATGCTCCAGCCATCAAGGATCACATGGTGATGCGTCCACACCACCACGACCTCATCCCCAGGCAAGCGCGCGATCACCAACCGCACCAACGGCGGTACCCCTAAATCGATCTCAGTGCGCTCAGCCATCGCGATCCGCGCCAACTCCTGCTGCTGCTCCCACTCAGGCAGCTCCCGCCAGTCATAGCGGGTGATCGGCAACATCACACGCCGGTGCACGATCTGTACCGGCTCGTCGACACCGGCCCAGGCGATCGCGCTGCGCAGTATGGGGGTGCGATCCACCACCCGCTGCCAGGACTCACCCCAGGCCTGCGGATCGCTGATCCCCGAGACCCGTAACTGGGTTTGATCCACATAAGCGGCCTCGGCCGGATCGAGCAGGCTGTGGAACACCAGCCCGGCCTGTAACGGGGTCAATCGGTAGAAGTCCTCCACATCCCGGCCAGTACCGACCAACGCATCCAGCTGACCCTGTGACACCATGGCCAGCGGGAAATCAGACGGCGTGCACCCACCCGAGTCCGGATCCGCGCAATGCACCACGATCTGGCGCAACGCCTCACACGTTTGTGAAGCCAGCCACTCGACGGTGGCTTTGTCATGCACATTCTCCGAATAGGTCCAACTCAGCCGTAACTGGCCATCAGTCACGACCCCGATGACATCCAGCAGGTGCGGACGCACGCTCTCCAGTGCGACATCGGGTGCCAAAGCAGCCACCCAGTCCCGATACAGCCCACCAGATTGGCCCGCAGCACCCCACTGACCGAGATAATTCACACTGATTTGCGGCGAGACATTCTCACCTAATCCACTATTGCTGGTCAGGTACCGCAATGCCCCGTAGCTGAGCCCGCGATGCGGGATAGCCCGCAGCTGTTCTTTCACCGACTTGAGCACTTCACTCCAACCGGTGGGCTCAATACTCAAGGCCACCGGGAACAGGGAGGTGAACCAGCCTACCGTGCGGGAGAGCTCCACTCCCGGGAGGATCTCCTCACGACCATGCCCTTCCAGCGCGATCAGGACCCGATCCCGACCGGTCCACGTGGCCAGCACCCGCCCTAACGCGCTGAGCAACACATCATTGATCTGGGTGCGGTACACCCCCGGCACCCGGTGTAGCAACGCATCCGTTTCATCCCGGCTCAACCCCGCCACTACAGTCCGTGTAGAGTCAGCCGTGTTCACCCCTTTCCGGGTCACCGGCAACTGAGCCGTCGGATCTTGGGCCGCCAAGCCCTGGGACAGCGTCGACCAATACCTCAAATCGTCATCGAGCCGACCGGCCTGGACATGTCCCGCCCATCGGTGCGCCCACTGGGTGAACGCGGTGCTGACGGGCTCCAACTCTACCGGGCGCCCATCGCGAGCCTGGTGGTAGGCGATTTCCAGATCACCTAACAGGATCCGCCAGGACACCCCATCAACCACCAAGTGATGGATGGCGAGGAACAACCACGGACGCTGACCCGATCCGAACCCGAACAACACCACCCGCGCCAGCGGGCCATTCACAATGTCCAGACCGGACGCGGCGGCCCACGCCGCGTCCGCCACGACCGCCGGCCGATCCACCTGTGGCACACCCGAGAACTCACAGCGCTCGAACACCACACCACCGTTGGATGCGATGTCCTGACACCATTCACCGTCGAGTTGAGAAAAACGCGTCCGTAACGCCGGGTGGTGTGCCACCAATGCATCCACCGCGACCGCTAACGCGTCCTGATCGAGGTCTTCGATCAATTCCATCGCAAAGGACTGGTTGAAGTGCGCCAACGGCCCGTAAGTAGCGAAGAACCAGTGCTGGATCGGGGTCAACGGCGCCGGACCGATAATCACCTCGTCATCAACCGACTCTGAATCCGACTTCACCCCTGCGGCGAGTGCTGCCACCGTCTGGGCGAAGAACACATCTCTGGTGGTCACCGGCACGCCCGCCGACCGGGCCCGGGACACCACCTGAATACTCAGAATCGAGTCCCCACCCAACTCGAAGAAATTATCCTCCACACCAACCCGGTCCGCACCGAGTACCTGTGCCCAGATCTCGGCCAGAACACGCTCGGTATCGGTCCGGGGAGCGACGTATTGGGCCACCGGCGCGGCGGGCTGATCCGGAACAGGTAGGGCCTTGCGATCCAGTTTCCCGGTCGGACCCAGAGGCAGTTCGTCGAGTGTGACAAACAATGCGGGCAGCATATAGTCGGGCAGCACCTGACCCAGATGCATCCGCAACTCCGCAGCGGAGGGGGCGTCCGGATCAGCAGAAACCAAGTAGGCCACCAGACGCTTGGTCCCAGGCTGGTCCTCCCGGGCAATGACCACGACCTCACTAATCCCGGGGTGAGTGGCCAGCGCGGCCTCGATCTCCCCCAGCTCGATCCGGAATCCCCTGATCTTGACCTGATCATCGACCCGGCCCAGGTATTCCAGCTCCCCACCTGAGTTCCAGCGCACCAGGTCCCCACTGCGATACATCCGCTCCCCCGGCGCACCGAACGGATTCGCGACAAACCTGGTCGCGGTCAGCCCAGGCCGGCGCAAATAGCCCCGCGCTAACCCAGCTCCAGCGAGGTACAACTCCCCGATCGCTCCGACCGGCACCGGTCGTAACCGGTCATCCAGCACATACACCTGGGTATTGGTGATCGGGGACCCGATCGGCGGTGCCTGCTCGATCGGGGTGTCGCCGTCGTAGTACCAGGCGGTGGCGTACACGCATGCCTCGGTCGGACCGTAAATATTCGCGATCCGCCGGCAACGGGTGGCTTCCTGGATCTCCCGGGCCACCCGAGCCGAGAGCGCCTCGCCCGCCAGCACCACCGTCTCCGCCCGAACCACACCACCACCGTGAGACAACCCCTGCCACAATGCCGAGGGCACCCCACTGACCAAACTCGCCACCCGTTCACCAGCCCCGGGCTCGCCCAAGGCCAACACGTCCCGGACCAGCACAATGCTGCCGCCCACCAACAACGGGCAGACAATCTCAAACACCGACACATCAAAGGTCAGCGACGTCGAGGCCAGCACCCGCGACAACCCCGCGGCACCGAACTCCCCAGCTGCCCACCTGGCAAGATCGACCACGCTCTGCTGCGCGACCACCACCGCCTTCGGGACACCAGTGGAGCCCGAGGTGTAAATCGCATACGCCGCATGAGGGGGCAACAGTGGTGCCACTCGATCGGCATCAGTGACCTCAGCACAAGACTGCGCGGCGATCTCCTTAACGGTCTCGGAATCATCGATCACCAGGCGCGTCACATCCGCCGGTAAGCACCCGGAGGTCTCCCCAGCACACAACACGACAGCGGGGTTGGCATCAGCACAGATGAACTCGATCCGCGCCGGCGGATACTTCGGGTCAATCGGCAGATACGCCGCACCCGCCTTGGCCACCGCCCACAAGGCCACCACCATGCCCACCGACCGCGGCAGCACCAGCCCCACGAACTGCTCCGGGCCCACACCCCGTCCGATCAGCACCCGCGCCAACCGATTCGCTCGCTCGTTCAGCTCGGTATAGGACAGCCCGTCGTCCCCGGCCACCACGGCTACCGCGTCGGGTGTGCGGGCGACTTGGGCGGCGAACAACTCTGACACCGTCGCCGCCGGCACCTCACGATGCGTGTCGTTCCACTGGACGAGCAACTGATCCCGCTCCGCGGTGGTCAGCACCGGAAGCTGGGCAAGCGGCTGGCCAGGGTCGGCTGTGATCCCACCCAACAACACCAGCAAATGCTGGCCCATCCGCTGGACGGTGGTGGTGTCGAACACATGCGGGTCATAGGCCAAGCGCAGACCCAGATGCTCCCCGAGGAAGGCCTGCAAGGTCAGCGGGAAATTGGTGGTCTCCCGAGCCTGTACTGCGAGAAGGTGGAGGCCGGCGTGGCTGACTGGTTCGGAATCGAAGGGGTAGTTTTCGAATATGACGATGCTGTCGAACAGGGTGCTCCCGGCGGGCAGCGCACTCCAGTTTTGTAACTGAGCCAGGGAGACGAAATCGAACCGCCGGGACTCGATCTGCGCGGTTTGCAATTCACGCAGCCAGGACGTCACATCTTGTCCGTCATTTACCAGCGCTCGAGTGGGCACAGTGTTGATGAACATGCCGATCATCGATTCGACGCCCGCTAGCTCAGCGGGTCGCCCGGACACGACGCTCCCGAACACGACGTCACGTTGGCCGCTGTAGCGCGACAACAGCAGCGCCCAAGCGCCCTGCACGATCGTGTTCATTGTCAGGCCGTTGCGCTTAGCCACCTGATGCAACCGAGCTGAGTCCCGGGCGTCGAGCCCGATGTTCACCGATTCGGAGGACTCCGAACGGTGCGCTTCCAAAGGTGGGCGGTCACAAGGCAACGGGGTGCGGGAATCGAACCCGGACAAGACCGCCCGCCAGTGCTGCTCGGCGTGATCCTCATCCTGCTCGCCGAGCCATCGCAGGTATTCGCGGAACGGCCGCCGGGCCACCAGCACCGGCGCCCGCCCATGGATGATCGCCGCATACTGCTCACACACCTCCGCGAACACCGCGGCCATGCTCCAGCCATCCAGCACCACATGGTGGTGGGTCCACAACAGCAGGACCTCATCGTCAGGCAACTGGACGATGACCATCCGCAGCAACGGCGGGGCGCTCAGATCCACCTCGGCGCGCTCCTGCGCCGAGACCCGGGCCAGCTGCTGGTCCCACTCCAGCTCGGAGAGACCGCTCCAGTCATGATGCGCGATGGGCAGCACGACCTTGCGGTAGACCACCTGCAGCGGCTGCCCGACTCCCGCCCACACGACCGCAGTGCGTAACAACGGTGTGCGCTCGAGCACCCGCTGCCAGGCCGCGCCCAGTGCGTAGGGGTCCCCAACGCCCGACAACCGCAGCCGGATCTGGTCAACATAGGCAGGTGAGTCGGTGTCGAGCAGGCTGTGGAACACCATCCCGGCCTGCAGCGGCGTCAGGGGGTAGACGTCCTCCACGTGCCGGCCGTCGCCAGCGACGTGGTCCAGCTCGGACTGGGTCAACTGGGCCAGCGGGAAGTCCGAGGGAGTGCAGCCGCCGGCCTGCGGGTTGGCGCAGTGCTCCACGATCTGCCGTAGCGCCTGGAGCATTTGTGCGGCTAGCTGGCTGATGGTGGCCTCGTCGTGCGCGTTTTCCGAATAGATCCAGCTCAGTTGCAGCTCGCCGGCGGCGACTACTCCGATGACATCAAGCAAGTGGGGCCGGGCAACGTCGGGTGCATGATCGGGCGCCAGCGGGCTGGCCGCACCGCGGTAGAGGTCGCTTGAATCGGCGGTGGTCTCCCATCGGCCGTGGTAGTTAAGGCTGATTTGCGGGGTGGCGTCAGCACGAAGTGGGCTATCGGGGGTCAGATAGCGTAGTGCCCCGTAGCTCATTCCCCGGTGCGGGATGGCTCGCAGCTGCTCCTTGACCGACTTGAGCAGCTCCCCCCAGCCGATGCCCGGCGGGATGGTGAGGGTCACTGGGAATTGAGAGGTGAACCACCCCATGGTGCGGGAGAGATCCATCCCGGGCAGGATGTTTTCCCGGCCATGTCCCTCCAGCGCGATGAGCACGCGATCCCGTCCGGTCCACTCCGAGAGCACCTGTCCCAGGGCGCTGAGCAGGACATCGTTGATCTGGGTGCGGTACACCCCAGGCACCCGGTGCAGCAACGCGTCGGTCTCCTCCCGACCCAGCCGCACCGCCACCGTGCGGGTGTAATCGGTAGTGTTCGGTCCCACCCGGGTGATCGGCAGGTCAGCCACCACCTCGGCCGGCAGCTCCGACCAGTAGCGCAGATCATCATCGAACCCACCGGCGTGGACGTGCTCGCTCAGCCGGTGTGCCCACTGGGTGAACGGGGTACTGACCGGCTCCAGTTCCACCAAACGTGCCGCCCGAGCCTGCTGGTAGGCCGATTGCACATCACCCAGCAGGATCTGCCAGGACACTCCATCAACCACCAGGTGATGGATCCCGATGAACAACCACGGCCGATGATCAGATCCGAACCCGAACAACACGGCGCGCAATAACGGACCGTCGGTGATGTCCAGACTGGCCTGGGCGGCCAGGGCCGCCTGTGCCATGGCCGCCTCTCTGCCCTGCTCGTCCAGATCAGACAGGTCGTGCCAGCTCAGCACCGCGCCCGGCTGAGCCGATGCGACGTCTTGGCGCCATTCGCCATCCACCTGGGAGAAGCGCATCCGCAGCACTGCATGATGCGCCACCACCGCATCCAGCGCCGCGCTCAGCGCATCCCCGTCAAGATCCTCCGCCAACTCCATGACAAATGACTGGTTGAAATACGGCAACGCACCATGAGTCGCGAAGAACCACTCCTGAATCGGTGTCAACGGCGCCGGACCGGCGATCACCTCACTATCGGCCGATCCCGCCAGTGGCTCCACCTCGGCACTCGCAGCAAGCTCGGCAATGGTCTGGCGGAAGAAAATGTCCTTCGTGGTCACCTGGACACCGGCCCGGCGGGCCTGGGAAACAACCTGGATGCTCAGGATGGAGTCCCCGCCGAGCTCGAAGAAGTTGTCGTGGACTCCGACTTGGTCGATGTGCAGAACCTCTGACCAGATCTCGGCCAGGGTCTGCTCGGTGGCGCTGCGGGGCGCCACGTACTGCGCCACCAGCCCAGCGAGCCGGTCGGGAGCGGGCAGTGCCCTGCGGTCCAGCTTCCCGTTCGCGCTCAGCGGCACTTCTTCGAGGGTCACGAATACCCCGGGCACCATGTAGTCAGGCAGCAGCTGACTGAGATGAGCCCGCAACTCCGCCACCTCCGGCGCGACCTCACCGGTCGGGACCACATACCCCACCAGCCGGGTGATCCCCGGGTCCTCCTCCCGGGCCACCACAACAGCCTCGGCGACATCGGCGTGGCGTAGCAGGGCTGCTTCGATTTCGCCCAGCTCGACACGGAATCCCCGGATCTTCACCTGGTGATCCGAGCGGCCCAGGTACTCCAACTCCCCACCCGGGCTCCAGCGCACCACATCCCCACTGCGATACATCCGCTCACCCGGCGCGCCGAACGGGTTCGCCACAAACCGGACCGCGGTCAGCCCGGGACGGTGCAAGTAGCCCCGGGCCAGCCCGATCCCGGCGACATACAACTCCCCACTCACCCCCACCGGCACCGGCCGAAGCAGCGAATCCAACACATACAGCCGGGTATTAGGAATCGGCGACCCGATCGGTGGGCGACCCGCGCCCGGCATCAACGGTGCGCTCCAGCTGGCCACCACGGTGGCCTCGGTGGGCCCATACGAGTTGATCATCCGGCGGTTCGGGGCCCACCGGGCCACCAACTCCGCACTGCACACATCCCCACCCACGATCACCGTGCGCCACGTCGGCAATCCGGACGCCGCGATCTCGGCGGGGATCGTGGCCAACGCCGCCGGCGGGATCAGGGCATGGGTGATCACCTCCCCCTCCAGGATCGAAACCAAGCTCTCGCCCGCCAGCGGCTCGGGACCAGGCGGCAACACCCATACCGCACCGGCCAGCAGGGATATACCCAGCTCCAGGATCGAGGCATCAAAACTCGGCGAGGACATCGCCAACACTCGATCACCCGGACTGAGCTGGTACTGCTCGATCTCCGCGGCAACGAAATTGCTCAACCCTGCATGCGTCACCACCACCGCCTTGGGCTCTCCGGTGGACCCCGAGGTGTAGATCACATATGCCGGATGGGACAGGTGCAGCGCACCGAGCCGATCTGCATCGGTAGGCGCTTGCCCTGGCATCCCGGCCAGCTCACTCACCACCAGCGGATCATCAAGGAGCACCACAGCCATCCCCGGCATTACCGGCAGCTGCGCGGTGCTGGCGCTACGGGTCAGCACCAGCACCGGCGCTGCGTCGGAAAGCATGAACGCGACCCGCTGGGCGGGATAGTCCGGATCGATGGGCAGGTACCCCGCACCGGCCTTGGCCACCGCCAGCAACGCCACCACCAGCTCCACCGAACGCGGCAACGCCACCGCCACCAACCGCTCCGGACCCACCCTCCGCGCAATCAACCAACGCGCCAACCGATTCGCCCGCTCATCCAACTCCTCATACGGCAAGTTGATCGGCCCACACCGCAGCGCCTCAGCGTGTGGATGTGCGGCAACCTGCGCAGCGAACAACTCCGCCAGCGTGACTGCCGGCACCTCACGGTGAGTGTTGTTCCACCCCACCAGTAGCTGATCCCGCTCCGTCTCGGTCAGCACCGGTAGCTGTGCTACTGGCTGATCGGGATCGGCCGCGATCCCACCCAACAGCACCAGAAGATGTTGGGCCATCCGCTGCATCGTGGAGGCATCGAACAAATCGGTGTTGTAGATCAATGCACCGGCCAGCATGTCACCGGCTTCATGGAACTGCACGGTGAGATCGAATTGCACGCTCGTCACCGGCAAGTCCACCCCAGACACGTCCAGACCTGTCAGCTCCGGTACCTGTCCCGGAGCGTTCTGCATGATGACCATGGCCTGGAACAGCGGGGACCGGCTGGTATCACGAACGGGTGCCAGTTCATCAACGAGCCGCTCAAAAGGCACCTGTTGATGAACGAAGGCATCCAACACCGTTTCTCGAACCTCGGTTAAGAACCGCCGGAAGGTATGTTCGTGGATTACCCGGGAACGCAACACCACAGTGTTGACGAAAAACCCGATCAACCCTTCCAGCTCGGCCCGATCTCGACCCGAGATCACCGTTCCTACCGCAATGTCGTCCTGCCCCGAGTAACGCGCGAACAACACCTGACACGCACCGACCAGGGTAATGAATAACGTGCCGTCAACACGCTGACCCAGCTCCTTGAGCCCGGCGGTCAGCTCCGCCGGCACCACGAACTCGTGCATGGCTCCGGCTGAGGTGCGTACCACCGGCCGGGGCCGATTGGTGGGCAGCTCCAATGGCACCAGCGCGTCGAGCTGGCGCCGCCAGTAGGCCAGACCGTCCTCGAGCGCCGGGCCGGACAACACCGCTCGTTGCCAGACGGCGAAATCCGCATACTGCACCGGCAGCGGCGCCAGATCGGCCACCTCGTCATGTACGGCCGCCCGGTAGCGCACGCTGAGCTCCTCGACGAGCACGCCCATCGACCAGCCGTCGGTGATGATGTGATGCAAGAATATGATCAACGCGTGGTCTTCGGCGTCCAGCCGCACCAGCCGCACCCGCATCAGCGGTCCATGACTCAGATCGAACGGCTGGTTGCTCTCCGCTGCCAGTACCCGCTCCAGCTCAGCGGAGCGCTCCGGCTCAGCCAGGTCCGACACATCGAGCACTAGCACCGACACCGGCTGTGGCGGGTGCACCACCTGCATACCCACCCCGTTAACCTGCTCGAAGGTCGTCCGCAACGACTCATGCCGAGCGACCAGCCCGGTGAATGCCGCACACAACGCCTCCACATTCAGCTGGCCGTGCAACCGCAGCCCGAGCCGCGTGACGTATTCCGCACTGTCCGGCTCGAATGCATGCAGGAACCACAACCGCTGCTGAGCAAAGGACTGCTGGGCGGAGAACGGAGCCAGCTCACCGTCCCTGGAGAGGACAGGAATCGCTGACAATTGCCCGGAGCCAGCCGGTATTGCAGCGGCCAACTCGCTTACCGTAGCATGCGCGAACACCACGCGAGGAGACAATTCCACCGCAAAGGCTGCCCGCAGCCTTGATGCCACCCGGATACTCACAATCGAGTCGCCGCCGAGCTCGAAGAAATTGTCCTCGACCCCAACTTGGTCGACTCCCAGCACCTCGGCCCAGATTCTCGCCACCACACGCTCGGTCTCGGTACGGGGTGCCACATAGCCGGCAGTATCCGCGGACCATTCCGGAGCGGGCAACGCCCTCCGATCCAGCTTGCCATTCGCATTCAGCGGCAACTGGTCAAGCAACACAAACGCCGAGGGAACCATGTAGTCCGGCAGCAGCGTCGCCGCGTGTGTCCGCAGTTGCGAGCCCTCCACTGACCCTTCGGGGACCACATAAGCCACCAGTCGTTCGGCGGCAGGTGCCGCTCCGAGCACGACAACAGCGACCTGCGAGACGTCTGGGTGTCCGGCGAGCACGGACTCGATCTCACCCAGTTCGATCCGGAAACCCCGGATTTTCACCTGCTCGTCGACCCGGCCTGCGAACAGCAACTCGCCGTCCTCGGTCCAGCGCACGAGGTCTCCGGTGCGGTACATGCGGGTGCCGGGTGGTCCGAAGGGGTTGGCCACGAAACGTTGCGCGGTCAGTCCGGGACGATGCAGGTAGCCCCGTGCCAGCCCGGCACCGGCGAGATAGAGCTCACCGGGGACACCCACCGGCACCGGCCGCAGCTGCGCGTCGAGCACGTAGGTGCGGGTGTTGGCGATCGGGCGGCCGATCGGCGGTGTCCCACCCGGGGTCAGCGCGTCACTCCAGGTGGCCACGACGGTGGATTCGGTGGGCCCGTAGGCATTGATCATCCGCCGGCCGGGAGACCACCGGGTGACCAGCTCCGCAGTGCAGGCCTCGCCGCCCACGATCACAGTGCGGAACTCGGCCAGCCCGCTCGCCGCGCCCTGCTCGGGCACGGTGGCCAGGGCCACCGGGGGGATCAGGGCGTGTGTGACGTGGTGCCGCGCGAGCACCCCGGCCAGCTCCTCACCCAGCAACGGACCGGGTGGGGGCACCACCAACGCGGCCCCGGCGGGTAGCGACAGGCACAGCTCCAGCACCGAGGCATCGAAGCTGGGCGAGGCGAACTGCAGCACCCGGTCACCGGGATTCACCTGGAAGTGCTCGGCTTCGGCAGCGGCGAAGCCGGCCAGCCCGGCGTGGGTGACCACCACGCCCTTGGGTCGCCCGGTCGAGCCGGAGGTGTAGATGACATAAGCCGGATGCGTCACCAACAACGGCGCCGTGCGCTCGGCGTCTGTGGGCGCCCGGTCGGGGATCGCCGCCACGGCGGCGATCGTGTCCGGATCGTCGAGCACCAGCACGCTGCCCTCGGTGACCGGGGACAGCCCGGCCGCCAACGCGGTCAGGGTCAGCACCAGCACCGGGCGGGCATCGGCGAGCATGAACGCGATCCGCTCAGCCGGGTAGGCCGGGTCGATCGGCAGGAACGCCGCGCCGGCCTTGGCGACGGCCAGTTGCGCCACCACGATCTCCACCGAGCGGGGCAACGCCAGCGCCACGATCCGCTCCGGACCCGCGCCGTGGGAGATCAGCAACCCAGCCAACCGGTTCGCCCGGGAGTCCAGCTCAGCGAAACTGATCGACCCGGCGTCGTCAGGGCCGATCACCGCCGGCGCATCCGGCGTCCGCGCCACCGCCTGCTGGACCAGCTCCGGCAGCACCATCACCGGCAGGTCCCGATCGGTGTCGTTCCACTCCACCAGCACCTGGCGCCGCTGCGCCTCGGACAAGATGTCGATCTCGCCCCAGCGAACGCTCGGATCGGCCGCCAGCACCGTCAGTACCCGAAGGACATGCCCGGCCATCCGCTCGATGGTGGCGTGATCGAACAGGTGCGGGTCGTAACCCAAATCGAAGCTGAGCTGCCCGGTCATCCCGTCGAGGAAGGCACGCAGGCTCAGCGGGAAGTTCGTGGTGTCCCGGCCCTGGAACGCCCGGATCCGCAGACCTGGCTCGCCCTCTGGCGGCTCCTCGAACGGATAGTTCTGGAACACTGCCACGCTGTCGAACAGGTTGGCTCCGGCGGGCAGATCGCTCCACGCCTGCAGCTGCGTCAGCGCCACGAAGTCGAACTGCCGCGAGGCCGACTGCTGATCCTGCAGTCCACGCAGCCAGGACAGCACCTCCTGCCCACTATCGAGGCGCACCCGAGTGGGCACGGTGTTGATGAACATGCCGACCATCGACTCCACACCCGCCAGCTCGGCTGGGCGGCCGGAGACGATGCTGCCGGAGACGACGTCGCGCTCGGCGCTGTAACGCGAGAGCAGCAAGGCCCAAGCGCCCTGCACCATCGTGTTCAGCGTGAGCCCAGCCCGCATCGCGACCGATTGGAGCAGACGGGACTCTTCGGCCGGGAGCGTGACCAGCACCGACTCGGCGGACTCGGCGCGGTGCGCTTCGAGCGGTTGCCGGTCATAGGGCAGGCTGGTGGGCGCGCAGAAACCGGCGAGCACCGCCCGCCAGTGCGCTTCGGCCTGGTCCTGGTCCTGCTCGCGCAGCCAGTGGAGGTAGTCCCGGAACGGCCGCCGGTTGAGCGGTTCGGGCGCGCGACCGTGCACGATCGCCGCGTACTGTGCGCGCACCTCGGCGAAGACCTCGCCCTGGCTCCAGCCATCCAGCATCACGTGGTGGGAGGTCCAGACCAGCGCGACCTCATCGTCCGGCAGCGTGGCGATGACCAGCCGCAGCAACGGCGCGACGGTCAGATCCAGCCCAGCGGCGAGCTCCTCGGCCGCCACCTGCGCGAGTTGTCGATCGCGCTCCACCTCGGAGATCTCGCGCCAGTCGGCATACCTGGTCGGGACGGTGACCTGGCGGTGCACGACCTGCAGCGGCTCGTCCACCCCGTCCCAGACCACCGCGCTGCGCAACGCCGGCGTCCGATCGGCCACCCGCTGGCACGCCATCCCCAGTGCCTGGGCATCGGACACGCCGGAGAGCCGCAGCCGGAACTGGTCGACGTAGGCCGCCGAGTCGGTATCGATGAGGCTGTGGAAAACCATCCCGGCCTGCAACGGGGTCAGCGGGTAGATGTCCTCCACGCTGCGGCCGTCACCGGCGAGGTGGTCCACTTGCCGCTGGGTGAGCCGGGCGAGCGGGAAATCGCTCGGCGTGCAGCCCCCGGCCGCCGGCTGCGCGCAGTGCGCCACGATCTGGCGCAGCGCGTCGAGTAGCTGCGAGGCCAACCGCGTGATGGTGGCCTCGTCGTGCACGTTCTCCGAATACGTCCAGGCCAGTTCCAGCTCACCGCTGCTGACCACCCCGGTGACATCCACCAAGTAGGACCGGAGGGCTTCCGGCGCGTGATCCGGCGCGAGCCCGCCGTGCACGCTGCGATAGAGCCCGCCGCGCTCGGGTGCCACGTTCCACTGGCCATGGTAGTTCAGGCTGATCTGTGGGGAGGCGTCCGCCCGTAGTGGGCTCTCGGGGGTCAGGTAGCGCAGCGCCCCGTAGCTGAGTCCCCGGCGCGGGATGGCCCGCAACTGTTCCTTGACTGACTTGATCAGCTCGCCCCAGCCGGTGCCGGCGGCCACGGTGAGGGCCACCGGGAACTGTGAGGTGAACCATCCCACGGTGCGGGATACATCCACCCCGGGCAAGATCTCCTCGCGGCCGTGTCCCTCCAGCGCGATGAGCACCCGCTCCCGCCCGGTCCACGCCGACAGCACCTGACCCAGGGCGCTGAGCAGTACGTCGTTGATCTGGGTGCGGTACACCGCCGGCACCCGATGCAGCAGCGCATCGGTGTCCTGCTGCCCCAACCGCAGCACCACGGTGCGGCTGGACGCCGTCGTGTTGGCGCCGGCCCGGGTGATCGGCAGGTCAGGTGACACGTCGTGGACCAGGTCCGTCCAGTACCCCAGATCGTCATCGAGCCCACCGGCGTGGACGTGCCCCACCAGCCGGTGCGCCCACTGGGTGAACGGGATACCGACCGGCTCCAACTCCACCGGGCGCCCGCCCCGAGCCTGCTGGTACGCCGACTCCAGATCACCCAGCAGGATCCGCCACGACACCCCGTCGACAACGAGGTGATGGATGCCGATGAACAGCCAGGGCCGCTGAGCACTCCCGAAATCGAACAGCACCGCGCGCAGCACCGGGCCGTTGGTGATGTCCAGGCTGCCCTGGGCTGCGGTGGCCGCCTGTGCCATGACCGGTTGCCAACCGTCGGCCTCCACCTCAGAGAGGTCACACCGGCGCAACAGCGTGCTCAACTGCGCCGGACTCGTTTGGGCCGGACTCGTTTGGGCCGGCGCGACGTCTTGGCGCCACTCGCCGCCTTCCTGGGAGAAGCGCATCCGCAGCCCCGGGTGATGCGCCACCACCGCGTCCAACGCCACCGCTAGCGCGTCCGCATCGAGGTCGTCCACCAGCTCGGCGACGAAGGACTGGTTGAAGTGCGGTAACGCTCCGTGGGTGGTGAAGAACCACTGCTGGATCGGTGTCAGCGGCGCCGGGCCGACGACCAGGGCGGTCTCCCACTGCTCGGCTACCGGCTCCGCCGGGATGATCGCCGCGAGCACGGCGATCGTCTGGTGCAGGAAAATGTCTTTGGAGCTCATCCCGAGGCCCGCCGCGCGGGCGCGGGAGACGACCTGGATGCTGAGGATGGAGTCCCCGCCGAGCTCGAAGAAGTTGTCGTGGATGCCGACTTGTTCGGCTCCCAGGACATCAGCCCAGATCTTGGCCAAGGTCTGCTCGGTGGCGGTGCGTGGCGCGACGTACTCTGCGATCGGCTGGGCGGCCTGGTCCGGGGCGGGTAGTGCCTTGCGGTCCACTTTCCCGGTGGGCCCCAGCGGCAACGCCTCAAGCGTCACGAACACCGCGGGCACCATGTAGTCGGGCAACGTCTGGCCGAGATGGGACCGCAATTCCGCCATCGTCGGGGCGTTGTCGGTGGCCGGAACCACATACCCCACCAGGCGCTTGATCCCCGGCTGGTCCTCCCGGGCGGCCACCACGATCTCGGCTACGCCGGGATGGGTGGTCAGAGCGGTCTCGATCTCACCCAGCTCGATACGGAACCCGCGGATCTTGACCTGTTCATCGGCGCGCCCGAGGTACTGCAGCTCCCCGCTGGGGGCTCGGCGCACGAGATCCCCGCTGCGGTACATCCGCTCACCCGGCGCACCGAAGGGGTTGGCGATGAACCGGGTCGCGGTCAGCCCGGGACGGTGCAGGTAGCCACGGGCCAGGCCGATCCCGGCGATGTGCAACTCCCCGGCTACCCCGATTGGCACCGGTCGCAACCGGGTATCCAGGACATACAGGCGGGTGTTGGGGAGCGCGGACCCGATCGAGGGGCGGTCTGGGCCCGGCGTCAGCGGAGCGCTCCAGCTGGCCACCACGGTGGCCTCGGTGGGCCCGTAGGAGTTGATCATTCGGCGGTTCGGGGCCCACCGGGTGACCAAATCCGCGCTGCACACGTCGCCACCCACGATCACCGTGCGCCAGTGCGGCAACCCGGTCGCGGCGACCTGGGCGGAGATCGTGGCCAGCGCCGCTGGCGGGATCAACGCGTGGGTGATCCGCTCCCCTTCCAGCATGGCCAGCAGGCTCTCCCCAGCCAGCGGCTCCGGGGTGGGTGGCAGTACCCACACCGCTCCGGCCAGCAGTGAGATCCCCAGCTCCAGCACCGCGGCATCGAAACTGGGTGAGGACATCGCCAGCACCCGATCACCCGGGTTGAGCTGGTAATGCTCGATCTCGGCGGCGACGAAATTGCTCAGCCCTGCATGCGTGACCACGACCGCCTTGGGCTGCCCGGTCGACCCGGACGTGTAGATCACATACGCCGGATGGGGCAGGTGCAGGGCACCGAGCCGGTCCGCGTTGGAGGGCGCGCGCCCGGGCATCGCGGCCAGCTCACCCACCAGCTGTGGATCGTCCACCAGCGCCACGGCCGTGCCGGCGACCGCCGGCAACTGCGACGCGGTACCAGCACGGGTCAGCACCAGCACCGGGTCGGCGTCAGTGAGCATGAAACTGACCCGCGTTGGGGGGTAGTCCGGGTCGATGGGGAGATACCCCGCACCGGCCTTGGTCACCGCCAGTAACGCCACGATGAGCTCCACCGAACGGGGCAGCGCCACCGCCACCAGCCGCTCCGGGCCGACCCCCTGGGTGATCAGCCAATGCGCCAGCTTGTTGGCTCGCTCGTCCAACTCCGCATACGACAGGCTGGTCGGCCCGCACCGCACCGCTTCCGCCTGTGGATTAGCCGCCATCCGCGCCGCGAACAGATCCGGCAGCGTGGCAGCCGGCATCTCACGGTGGGTGTCGTTCCACCCCACCAACAGCTGATCCCGCTCCGTCTCGGTGAGCACCGGTAGCTGCCCTATTGGCTGATCAGGATCAGCCGCGATGCCAGCAAGCAACACCAACAAGTGCTGAGCCATTCGCTGCATCGTGGTGGTGTCGAAAAGATCGGTGTTGTAGGTCAACGTACCGGCAAGCGTCTTGTCGGTTTCGTGGAATTGGACGGTGAGATCGAATTGAGTTGTGGTGGTGGGAAGTTCGACGCCGGAGACGTCCAGCCCGGTCAGCCCGGGGGTGTGTCCGGGGGTGTTCTGCAGGATGACCATGGCTTGGAATAACGGGGTGCGGCTGGTGTCCCGGACCGGAGCAAGCTCATCGACGACCCGTTCGAAGGGCAGCTGCTGCTGGACGAACCCGTCCAGCACCGTTTCCCGGACCTGAGTGAGGAATTGCGTGAAACCGTGTTCGCTATCAATCTGCGAGCGTAGGACGAGGGTGTTGACGAAGAATCCGATCAGCCCTTCCAGCTCGGCCCGATCCCGACCGGACACGACGGTACCCACCGCGATGTCGTCCTGCCCCGAGTAGCGGCTGAACAGCACCTGGCACGCTGCGATCAACGTCATGAACAACGTGCCGTCCTGGCGTTGGCTGAGTTCTTTGAGCCGACTGGTGACCTCGGCGGGGACCGTGAAGTGGTGCAGGGCACCAGTGGAGGTCAGCACTGCGGGTCGAGGCCGGTCGGTCGGCAGCTCCAACACCGGCACTCCGGCCAGCTGCGCGCGCCAGTAGTTCATCGCGGCATCCAGTACTGCCCCGGTGAGCAACTCTCGCTGCCACAACGCGTAGTCGACATACTGCACCGCGAGCTCCGGCAGCTGGGGCTCCTGGCCGGTCAAGGCGGTGTTGTAGCACTCGCTCAGCTCGGTTACCAGTACACCGAGTGACCAGCCATCGGTGATGATGTGGTGCATCGCCACACTGAGCACATGGTCATCCGGGTCCAGGCGCACCACACCGACTCGCAGCAGCGGCCCGCGAGCCAGATCGAATCCCTCAGTGGTTTGCGTGGTGAGGACCCGCTCCAGTTCCTGCTGCCGCAGCACTGCGGGCATTTCTGAGAGGTCCCACACCGGCAGGGACACCGGCGCCGGTCGGTGCACCACCTGCAATCCCCGCCCCTGGATGGTCTTGAAGGTGGTGCGCAGCGACTCGTGCCGGGCCACCACCGCGCTGAGCGCCCCCGACAACGCCTCCAGGTTTAGCTCACCGTGCAAGCGCACTGCGAACGCGATGACATATCCCGACTCGTCTGGGGCGAACTGATCCAGAAACCACAATCGCTGCTGGGCGAACGACAACGGCAACTCACCTACACGCTGCGCCACCGGGATCGCCGGCAACGCGGAGTGTGCCGATTCCGCGACGGCCGCCGCCAGTCTCGCCACCGTGGGATTCACAAATAATGCACGTGGGGAGAGCTCCACCTCACACGCCCGATGGACCCGCGACATTACCTGAATACTCAGGATCGAGTCCCCACCCAACTCGAAGAAGTTGTCCTCCACTCCAACCCGATCGACTCCCAGCACCCGTTCCCAAATGCCGGCCAGAACACGCTCGGTGTCGGTTCGGGGAGCGACGTATTCGACCACCGGCGCCGTGTGTTGATCGGGGGCGGCCAGCGTCATACGACTCAGGGCCCTGCGATCCAGTTTCCCAGTCGGGCCCAGCGGTAATTCATCGAGTGTGACGAAGAGCGCGGGCACCATGTAATCGGGCAGAGTCTGACCCAGATGGGTCCGCAATTCCGTGGTGGAGGGGGCGTCCGGACTGGCCAGAACCAGATAGGCCACCAGCCGTTTGGTCCCCAGTTGGTCCTCTCGGGCGGTGACAGCGACCTCGCTGACCCCGGGGTGGGTGGCCAGCACGGCCTCGATCTCCCCGAGCTCGATCCGGAATCCCCGAATTTTCACCTGGTCATCGACCCGGCCCAGGTACTCCAACTCCCCACCTGGGTTCCAGCGCACCAGATCCCCACTGCGATACATCCGCTCCCCCGGCGCACCGAAGGGGTTAGCGAGGAACCGGGACGCGGTCAGTCCGGGCCGGTGCAGATAGCCCCGCGCCAAGCCTGCCCCCGCGATATACAGTTCTCCGATCACTCCAACCGGTACCGGCCGCAACCGCGCATCCAGTACGAACACCTGGGTGTTGGCGATCGGGGACCCGATCGGCGGTGGCTGCTCAATCGGCATGTCACCCTGGTGATACCAGGCGGTGGCATACACGCACGCCTCGGTCGGACCGTAGATATTCGCGATCCGCCGGCAACCGGTGGCTTCTTGGATCTCCCGCGCCACCCGGGCCGGGAGCGCCTCCCCCGCCAGCACCACCATGTCCGCCTGAACCGCGCTACCACCCTGGGACAATGCCGAGGACAACGCCGTGGGCACCCCACTGAGCACGCTCGCCACCCGCGGCCCGGCTCCAGGCTCACCCAGCACCAGGACGTCACGGACCAGCTCGAGACAACCACCTACCAGCAACGGGCAGACAATCTCAAACACCGACACATCAAAAGTCAGCGACGTCGATGCCAGCACCCGCGAGAGTCCCGAGACCCCAAACTCTCCTGCCGCCCACCCAGCGAGATCCACCACACTCTGGTGCGTGACCACGACCGCCTTGGGGACCCCGGTTGATCCCGAGGTGTAAATCGCATACACGGAATGGGCGGGGCACAACGGTTCTGTCCGGTCGGTATCGGTGACGTCATCACCGGAATAGTCGCTGGCCTCCTGGAGGACCCGGGGATCGTCGAGCACCAACCGGATCACACCTGCCGGTAAAGAGTCCGAGGTGCGCTGGGCACACAACACCACAGTGGGGTTAGCGTCAGCGCAAATGAACTCGATCCGCTCCATCGGATGATTCGGGTCGATAGGCAGATACGCTCCACCCGCCTTGACCACAGCCAACAACGCCACGACCATCTCCACCGACCGTGGCAGAGCCAGCCCCACGAACTTGTCCGGGCCCACCCCCAGCCCGATTAGCACCCGCGACAGCCGGTTCGCCCGCTCATCCAGCTGGGCGTAAGACAACTCCACACCCTCGGCCACCACGGCGACACCGTCCGGTGCCCGCACCACCTGCGCGGCGAACAGCGCCGCCACCGTGGCCGCCGGCACCTCACGGTGAGTGTCGTTCCATTCCACGACCACCTGGCGCCGCTCCTCGGTGGTCAACAACGGGAGCTGAGCCAATGGCTGGTCGGGGTCGGCGGTGATCCCACCCAGCAACACCAACAAATGCTGAGCCATCCGCTGGATGGTGGCGGTATCAAACAGATGAGGGTCATAAGCCACACGCAAACCCAGGTGATCACCGAGGAAGGCTTGCAAGGTGAGCGGGAAATTCGTGGTTTCCCGAAGATGGACGTCCTGGATACGCAGGCCCGCGCCGGTGACTGTGGCGGAATCAACGGGGTAGTTCTCAAATATCATCAGGCTGTCAAACAAAGCGTTGCCAGCGGGCACGTCACTGTAGGTCTGGACCTGGGCCAGGGACAGGAAGTCAAACCGACGGGACTCGATCTGCGCGGTTTGCAGCTCGCAGAGCCAGGACACCACGTCCTGGCTCTCGTCAATGTGGGCTCGGGTGGGCATGGTGTTGATGAACATGCCGATCATGGATTCCACCCCGGCCAGCTCAGCCGGGCGCCCGACCACGGTGGTCCCGAATACCACGTCCGGTTGCCCGCTGTAGCGGGAGAGCAGCAACGCCCAAGCGCCTTGGACAATCGTGTTCACCGTCAAGCCGTGGCGCTTGGCCACCCGCTGCAACCGGCCCGTGTCCCGCTCAGCGAGCTCGATGTCAATCGATTCCGAGGACTCCGCGCGGTGCGCCTGACGGGGCGGACGGTCGTAAGGCAACGGAGTCCGGGAGTCGAACCCCGCGAGCACCGCCCGCCAGTGCGCCTCGGCCTGGTCCTGGTCCTGCTCGCAAAGCCAGTGCACGTAGTCCCGGAACGGCCGCCGGGCCACCAGCTCGGGTGCCCGATCCTGGGTGATCGCCGCGTACTGCTCGCAGACCTCCGCGAAGACCGCGCCGATGCTCCAGCCATCGAGAACCACATGGTGATGCGTCCATACCAGCAGGACCTCGTCCGCAGGCAGGTGCGCGATCACCAATCGCACCAACGGCGGTATCCATAAATCGATCTCAGTGCGTTCGGCCATCGCGATCCGCGGCAACTCCTGCTGCTGCTCGCGCTCAGGCAGCGCACGCCAATCGTGGTAAGTGATCGGCAACGTCGCCCGCCGATGCACGATCTGTACCGGCTCGTCGACACCGGCCCAGGCAATCGCGCTGCGCAGGGTCGGGGTGCGCTCGAGTACCCGCTGCCACGCCGTGCCCAGCGCATCCAGATCGCTGACTCCCGAGATCCGCAACCGGATCTGGTCGACGTAGGTCGCTGAACCGGGATCGAGCAGGCTGTGGAACACCAGCCCGGCTTGCAACGGGGTCAACCGGTACACGTCCTCCACATCCCGGCCGGTACCGACCAGGGCATCCAGCTGAGCCTGCGACACCGTCGCCAGCGGGAAATCAGACGGCGTGCATCCGCCCGCCTCAGGGTCCGCGCAGTGCGCCACGATCTGGCGCAACGCCTCACAAGTCTGTGCAGCCAGCCATTCGACGGTGGCCTCATCGTGCAAGTTTTCTGAATAGGTCCAACTCAGCCGTAACTGGCCATCGGTCACGACCCCGATGACATCCAGTAGGTGCGGACGCACGCTGTCTGGCGCTACATCGGGCGCCAACGAATCCACCCAATCCCGATACAGCCTGCCAGAGTCTCCCGCCGCGCCCCACTGGCCGAGGTAGTTCACGCTGATCTGCGGGGAGAGCTCGCCCAGCTCACTATCGGAGGTCAGGTAGCGCAATGCGCCATAACTGAGACCGCGATGGGGGATGGCTCGGAGCTGTTCTTTCACCGACTTGAGCACCGCGCCCCAGCCGGTGGGCTCAATACGCAATGCCACGGGGAACAGGGAGGTGAACCAGCCCACCGTGCGGGACAGCTCCACCCCAGGTAGGAGGTCCTCCCGGCCGTGCCCTTCCAGGGCGATCAGCACCTGATCCTGACCGGTCCAGGACGCCAGTACCCGTCCTAACGCGCTGAGCAGGACATCGTTGATCTGGGTGCGGTACACCCCGGGCACCCGATGCAGCAACGCATCGGTCTCATCCCGGCTCAACCCCGCCGCCACAGTCCGCGCGGAGCCGGCCGTGTTCACACCGGTTCGGCTCACCGGCAACTGAGCCGTCGGATCTTGGGCCGGCACCTGTTGGGATAGCGCAGACCAATGCGCCACATCGCTATCCAGCCCGCCGGCTTGGACATAGTCCACCCATCGGTGCGCCCACTGGGTGAAGGCGGTGCCCACCGGCTCCAGCTCCACCGGGCGCCCATCCCGGGCCTGGTGATAGGCGGTCTCTAGATCACCTAGCAGAATCCGCCAGGACACCCCATCAACCACCAAGTGATGGATCGCGAGGAACAACCACGGCCGCTGACCCGACCCGAAATTGAACAGCACCACCCGCGCCAGTGGGCCATTGGTGATGTCCAAACCAGACGCGGCGGTCAATGCGGCCCGCTCCACGACCGCCCGTCGCTCATCCAGCGGCACATCCGACAGCTCGCAGCGCTCCAACACCACACCACTGGTGGATGCGATGTCCTGGCACCATTCACCGTCGAGCTGAGAAAAACGCGTTCGCAATGCCGGATGGTGCGCCACCAGCGCGTCCACCGCAGCTGATAACGCATCCTGATCGACGCCCTTGATCAACTCCATCGCGAAAGACTGATTGAAATGCGTCAGCGGCCCATAGGTGGTAATGAACCAGTGCTGGATCGGGGTCAACGGCGCCGGGCCATCAATCACCTCATCATCAACGAACTCCGGCACCGACCCCATACTCGCGGCGAGCGCCGCGATGGTTTGCGCGAAGAAGACATCCCTGGTAGTCACCGGAACGCCCGCCGCCCGCGCCCGCGACACCACCTGAATACTCAGGATTGAGTCCCCACCCAACTCGAAGAAATTGTCCTCCACACCAATCCGGTCTGCACCGAGCACCTGTGCCCACACCTCAGCCAACACACGCTCAACCTCAGTTCGGGGAGCGACGTATGCGGCGACCGGCGCGGCAAGTTGATCGGGGGCCGCCAGCGTCATACGACTCAGGGCCTTGCGATCCAGTTTCCCGGTCGGGCCCAGAGGTAATCCCTCCAGTGTCACGAATAGCGCGGGCACCATGTAATCCGGCAGGGTCTGAGTGAGATGGTCCCGCAGCTCCGTGGTCGAGGGCGCGTTCTGACCGCCCGGAACCAGATAGGCGATCAGGCGTTTGGTCCCAGGCTGGTGGTCCTCCCGCGCCATCACCACGATCTCGCTGATCCCAGGGTGAGTGGCCAGCGCGGCCTCGACCTCCCCCAGCTCGATCCGGAATCCCCTGATCTTGACCTGGTCATCGACCCGGCCCAGATACTCCAGCTCCCCCGCGTGGTTCCAGCGCACCAGGTCCCCACTGCGATACATCCGCTCCCCCGGCGCACCGAAGGGGTTGGCGACAAAACGGGACGCGGTCAGCCCTGGCCGGTGCAGATAACCGCGCGCTAGCCCGGCGCCAGCGATGTACAGCTCACCGATCACCCCGATCGGTACCGGCCGCAACCACGCATCCAGCACGAACACGTGGGTATTGGTGATCGGGGTTCCGATCGGCGGTGCCTGCTCGATGGGGGCGTCGCCGTCGTGGTACCAGGCGGTGGCGTACACGCATGCCTCGGTCGGACCGTAGATATTCGCGATCCGCCGGCATCCGGTGGCGTCTTGGATGTCCCTGGCCACCCGCGCCGACAGTGCCTCGCCCGCCAGCACCACCGTCTCCGCCCGAACCACACCACCACCGTGAGACAACCCCTGCCACAACGCCGAGGGCACCCCGCTGACCAAACTCGCCACCCGCTGCCCGGACTCACCCAGGGCCAGCACATCCCGGACCAGCTCGATGCTGCCACCTACCAGCAACGGGCAGACGATCTCGAACACCGAAACATCGAAGTTCAATGAGGTCGAAGCGAGCACCCGGGACAATCCTGAGGCCCCGAACTCACCCGCTGCCCACTCGACGAGATCGATCACGCTCTGATGCGCGATCACCACCGCCTTCGGCACTCCGGTTGACCCCGAGGTGTAAATCGCATACGCGGATTGAGCTGGGGACAGTGGTTCCATGCGGTCGGCGTCGGTGATGTCATCGCGGGAATAACGACCGATCTCTTCAACGACCCGGGAATCGTCGAGCACCAGCCGGGCCACATCAGCGGATAGGCACCCAGCGCTCTCTCGGGTTGTCAGCACCAGGGCTGGTTTAGCGTCAGCGCAGATGAACTCGATCCGCGCCGAAGGGTAATTCGGATCGATCGGGAGGTAGGCGGCGCCCGCCTTGGTCACCGCCAACAACGCCACGATCATCTCCACCGACCGCGGCAGAGCCAACCCGACGAATTGCTCCGGACCCACTCCCCGTCCGACCAGCACCCGCGCCAGGCGGTTCGCCTGCTCGTCGAGCTCGGCATAGGACAACTCGGCGCCCTCGGCCACCACCGCCACCGCGTCCGGCGTCCGCGCCACCTGCACGGCGAACAACTCCGGCACGGTCGTCGCCGGCACCTCACGATGCGTGTCGTTCCACCGGACGAGCACCTGATCCCGCTCCGCGGTGGTCAGCATCGGGAGCTGGATTAGTGCCTGGTCGGGGTCGGCGGTGATCCCACCCAGCAACACCAGCAAATGCTGGGCCATCCGCTCGACTGTCGATGCGTCAAACAGGCCCGGGTCATAGGCCAGACGCAGGCCTAGGTGCTCATCGAGGAAGGCTTGCAAGGTGAGGGGGAAGTTGGTGGTTTCCCGGAGGTCGGCCTGGCGGATATGCAGGCCGGCGCCGGTGATCGCTTCGGAGTGGAAGGGGTAGTTCTCGAACACCATCATGGTGTCGAATAGCGTGCTTCCGGGCGGGAGGTCGCTGTACGCCTGGATCTGGGCCAGGGACAGGTAATCGAATTGGCGAGACTCGATCTGCGCGTTCTGCAGCCCTTGTAGCCAGGACGCCACGTCCTGGGCCTCGTCGATCCGCGTCCGGGTGGGCACGGCGTTGATGAACATGCCCACCATCGATTCCACCCCGGCCAATTCCGCCGGGCGCCCCGAGACGGTGCTTCCGAACACCACATCGGGTTGGCCGCTGTATCGGGAAAGCAGTACGCCCCAAGCACCCTGCACGATTGTGTTGACCGTCAAGCCATGCCGTTTGGCCACCCGTTGCAACCTGGCCGTGTCCCGCTCGCCGAGCTGGACGTCAATCGCTTCCGAGGATTCCGCCTCATGCGCCTGACGCGGCGGGCGGTCATAGGGCAGCGAAGTGCGGGCAGCGAACCCGGCCAGCACCGTGCGCCAATGTGCCTCTGCCTGGCCCTGATCTTGCTCAGAAAGCCAGTGCACGTAGTCCCAGAATGGCCGTCGCGCGGTGAGTTCAGGTGCCCGATCCTGGGTGATTGCCGCGTACTGCTCGCAGACCTCCGCAAAGACCGCACCAAGGCTCCAGCCATCAAGGATCACGTGGTGATACGTCCACACGACCACGACCTCATCCCCGGGCAACCGCGCGATGACCAGCCGCAGCAACGGCGCCGCACCCAGATCGATCTCCGTGCGCTCGGCTGCGCTGATCCGGGCCAGTTCCTGCTGTTGCTCCCGCTCAGGCAGATCGCACCAGTCGTGGTAAGTGACCGGCAGGGTGCGCTGGCGGTGCACGATCTGCACCGGCTCATCGATCCCCTCCCAGGCGATGGCCGTGCGCAACAGCGGTGTGCGATCCGCCACCCGCTGCCAGGCCGCTCCCCAGGCCCGCGGGTCGCTGATCCCCGAGACCCGTAACTGGGTTTGATCCACATAGGCGGCTGCAGCAGGATCGAGCAGGGTGTGGAACACCATTCCGGCCTGCAAGGGGGTCAACCGGTAGATGTCTTCCACATCCCGGCCGGTACCGACCAGGGCATCGAGCTGGGTCTGCGATACGCGCGCCAAGGGGAAATCAGACGGCGTGCATCCACCCGCGTTCGGGTCCGCGCAATTCGCCACGATCTCCCGCAACGCCGCGCACATCTCCGCGGCCAGGCGCGTGATAGTGACCTCGTTATGCACATTCTCCGAATACACCCAACTCAACCGCAACTCGCCATCAGAAACAAGCCCGATCACATCCAGTAGGTAAGGACGCACACTGTCCAGAGCGACATCGGGCGCCAAGGAATCCACCCAGCCCCGATACAGTCCACCGGAATCGCCGGCGCCGCCCCACTGGCCAAGATAATTCACACTAATCTGCGGGGACAGTTCCCCATCCAGCCCACTGTCGTTAGTCAAATACCGCAATGCCCCGTAACTGACGCCGCGATGAGGGATGGATCGTAGCTGTTCTTTCACCGACTTGAGCACGTCACCCCAGCCAGTGGGCTCAATACTCAAGGCCACCGGGAACAGGGAGGTGAACCACCCCACCGTGCGAGAAAGCTCTACTCCCTGGAGGATCTCCTCACGGCCATGCCCCTCCAGCGCGATCAGCACTCGATCCCGCCCGGTCCACGACGCCAGCACCCGCCCTAACGCGCTGAGCAGGACATCATTGATCTGGGTGCGATACACCCCGGGCACCCGATACAACAACGCATCCGTCTCATCCCGGCTCAACCCCGCCACCACAGTCCGCGCCGAACCGGCCGTGTTCACGCCGGTTCGGCTCACGGGCAACTGAACCGTCGGATCTTGGGCAGACGTGTCCTGTGACAACCCTGACCAATACCCCAGATCGCTCTCAAGGCCACCGGCCTGGACATAGTCCGCCCATCGATGCGCCCACTGAGTGAACACCATCCCCACCGGCTCCAACACCACCGGGTCGCCACTGCGAGCCTGATGGTAAGCGGTTTCCAGATCCGCGAGCAGGATTCGCCAGGACACCCCATCAACCACCAGATGATGGATGGCAATAAACAACCATGGCCGCTGACCCGGCCCGAAATCAAACAACACCACCCGCGCTACCGGGCCATCGGTGATGTCCAGACCGGATGCTGCGGCCAAAGCCGTGCGCTCCACCACCGGCCGCCGATCATCCAGCGGCACATCCTGAAGCGCGCAGTGCTCCAGCGCCACACCACCGGCAGGCGCGATGTCCTGACACCAGTCACCCTCAATACGCGTGAACCGCGTCCGCAACGCCGGGTGATTCGCCACCAGCGCATCCACGGCAACCGAGAGCGCGTCCTGATCGAGATCCTCGGCCAGCTCCATCGCAAAAGACTGATTGAAATGAGCCAACGGACCGTAAGTGGTGAAAAACCAGTGCTGGATCGGGGTCAGCGGCGCCGGGCCGACAATAACCGCGTCATCAGCCGGCGCCGAATCCGGCCTCACTCCTGCGGCGAGTGCGGCCACTGTTTGGGCGAAGAAAACGTCTCTGGTGGTCACTGGCAGGCCGGCCGCCCGGGCCCTGGACACCACCTGAATACTCAGGATCGAGTCCCCACCCAATTCGAAGAAATTATTCTCAACACCGACTCGGTCCACTCCGAGTACCTGTTCCCAGATACCGGCGAGAATCCGCTCGGTATCGGTTCGAGGTGCGACGTAGGCGGCGACCGGCGCGGTGGGTTGATCCGGGGCGGGCAGCGTCATACGACTCAGGGCTTTGCGGTCCAGTTTCCCGGTCGGGCCCAGCGGCAATTCGTCGAGTGTGACAAAGAGGGCGGGCACCATGTAATCCGGCAGGGTCTGGCCCAGATGAGAACGCAGTTCTGTGGTGGAGGGTGCGTCCTGGCCCGCCGGGACCAGGTAGGCCACCAACCGTTTGGTCCCCGGCTGATCTTCCCGGGCCACCACCACAACCTCGCTGATGCCGGGGTGAGTGACCAGCGCGGCTTCGATCTCTCCGAGTTCGATCCGGAATCCGCGGATCTTGACCTGGTCATCAACCCGGCCCAGGTACTCCAGCTCCCCGTCGGGGTTCCAGCGCACCAGGTCCCCGGTGCGATACATCCGCTGCCCCGGCGCACCGAAAGGATTGGCGACAAACCGGGTAGCGGTTAGCCCCGGCCGGTGCAGATAGCCCCGCGCCAGCCCAGCCCCGGCGAGGTACAGCTCGCCGACCGCTCCGATAGGCACCGGCCGTAGCCGGTCATCCAGCACGTATACATGGGTATTGGTGATCGGGGCGCCGATCGGCGGTGCCTGCACAACCGGGGTGTCGCCGTCGTGGTACCACGCGGTGGCATAGACGGTGGCTTCGGTGGGGCCATAAATGTTGGCGAGCCGCCGGCATCCGGTGGCGTCTTGGATGTCCCGGGCCACCCGCGCCGACAGCGCCTCGCCCGCCAGCACCACCGTGTCCGCGCGCACCGTGCCCTCACCGTGGGCCAGGCCGGACGACAACGCCGAGGGCACCCCGCTGACCAAACTCGCCACCCGCTGCCCGGATTCACCCAGGGCCAGCACATCCCGGACCAGCTCGATACACCCGCCCACCAGCAACGGGCAGACGATCTCGAACACCGACACATCAAAAGTCAGCGACGTCGAGGCCAGCACCCGCGACAACCCCGCGGCCCCGAACTCACCCGCAGCCCACCCGGCAAGATCCACCACACCGTGGTGGGCCACCACGACCGCCTTCGGAACCCCGGTCGAGCCCGAGGTGTAAATCGCATACGCCGCATGAGAAGGCAACAGTGCAGCCAGTCGATCGGCATCAGTCACCTCATCACCAGACTGCGCGGCGACCGCCTCAACAGTTCCGGAATCATCGATCACCAACCGGGTCACTTCCGCCGGTAAGCATTCGGAGGTCTCCGCGGCACACAACACGACTGCGGGGTTGGCGTCAGCACAGATGAACTCAATCCGCGCCGGCGGATACTTCGGGTCAATCGGCAGATACGCCGCACCCGCCTTGGCCACCGCCAGCAACGCCACCACCATGTCCACCGACCGCGGCAACGCCAACCCCACAAACTGCTCCGGACCCACCCCACGCCCGATCAGCACCCGCGCCAACCGATTCGCCCGCTCGTCCAGCTCGGCGTAGGACGGCTCGCCGTCCCCGGCCACCACCGCCACCGCATCCGGCGTGCGAGCGACCTGCGCGGCGAACAACTCCGGCAGGGTCCCCGCCGCCACCTCACGACGCGTGTCATTCCACTCGACCAGCAACTGGTTCCGCTCCGCGGTGGTCAACACCGGAAGCTGAGCAAGCGGCTGGCCGGGGTCAGCGTTGATTCCCGCCAACAACACCAGCAGGTGCTGGCCCATCCGCTGGATGGTGGTGGTGTCGAACAGATGGGGGTCGTAGGCCAATCGCAGGCCTAGGCGCTCACCGAGGAAGGCTTGCAAGGTAAGGGGGAAATTGGTGGTTTCCCGGAGATCGGCCTGGCGGATATGCACACCAGATCCGATGACTGCGGCGGAATCAACAGGGTAATTCTCAAATATCATCAAGCTGTCAAACAGCGTGTCGCCGGCTGGCAGCTCACTGTAGGCCTGGACCTGGGCCAAGGACAGGAAATCAAATCGGCGGGACTCGATCTGCGCGGTTTGCAACCCTTGCAGCCACGACACCAGCGGCTGATCATCCTGAATAAGCGCGCGGATGGGCACGGTATTGATGAACATGCCCACCATCGAGTCCACACCGGCCAGTTCCGCCGGGCGCCCAGCCACAGTGCTCCCGAACACCACGTCACGCACACCGCTGTACCGGGAGAGCAGCAACGCCCAAGCGCCTTGGACAATGGTGTTCACGGTCAAGCCGTGGTGTTTGGCCACTCGCTGCAACCCAGCCGTGTCCCGCTCGCCGAACTGGATGTCGATCCATTCCGAGGACTCGGCCTGGTGCGCCTGGCGGGGCGGACGGTCATAAGGCAACGGGGTCCGGGAGTCAAACCCCGCGAGCACCGCCCGCCAGTGCGTCTCGGCCTGGTCCTGGTCCTGGTCGTTAAGCCAGTGCACGTAGTCGCGGAACGGCCGCCGGGCCACCAGCTCAGGCGCCCGGCCCTGCGTCAACGCCGCGTACTGCTCGCACACTTCAGCGAACACCGCGGCCAAGCTCCAGCCATCAAGGATCACGTGGTGATACGTCCCCACCACCACGACCTCGTCCTGGCCCACGCGGGCGATCACCAACCGCAGCAACGGTGGCACACCAAGATCTAGCTCCGCGCGCTCGGCCGTGCCGATCCGCATCAACTCGTACTGTTGCTGCCGCTCGGGAAACTCCCGCCAGTCGTGGTAGGAGACCGGCAACACCGCCCGCCGGTGCACGATCTGCACCGGCTCATCGACACCGGCCCAGGCGATCGCGCTGCGCAGAATGGGGGTGCGATCCACCACCCGCTGCCAGGCCTCACCCCAGGCCTGCGGATCACTGATTCCCGAAAGCCGCATCTGGGTTTGGTCCACATAGGCCGCCGCTGCGGGGTCGAGCAGAGTGTGGAACACCAGCCCGGCCTGCAACGGAGTCAGCCGGTAGACGTCCTCCACATGCCGCCCCACGCCGACCAGAGCATTGAGCTGGTGTTGCGAAAGTCTGGCCAGCGGGAAATCAGATGGCGTGCATCCACCCGCGTCCGGGTCCGCGCAATGCGCCACAATCTGGCGCAACGCCTCACACGTCTTTGCAGCCAGCCACTCGACGGTGGCCTCATCATGCGCATTCTCCGAATACGTCCAGCTCAGCTGCAACTGACCGTCAGAAACAAGCCCGATCACATCGAGCAGATAAGGACGAACACTGTCCGGCGCATGATCCGGCGCCAACCCACCAGCCCAGCCATGATAAAGTCCACCAGGCTCCTTCGCAGCACCCCATTGGCCGAGGTAGTTCACGCTGATCTGCGGGGAAATGCCTTCCTCTAGACCGCTATCGGAGGTTAGGTAGCGCAATGCCCCGTAGCTGAGTCCGCGATGGGGGATGGCTCGTAGCTGTTCTTTGACCGCCTTGAGTATTTCGCCCCAACCAGCGGGCTCAATAGTCAAGGCCACGGGGAACAGGGAGGTAAACCAGCCGATCGTGCGGGAGAGCTCAACCCTGGGGAGGATATCCTCCCGGCCGTGCCCTTCCAGGGCGATCAGGACGCGATCCTGTCCGGTCCAGGACGCAAGCACCTGACCCACGGCGCTAAGCAGGACATCGTTAATCTCGGTGCGATACACCCCGGGCACCCGGTGCAACAACCCATCGGTCTCATCCTGGCTCAACCCCGCCACCACGGTTCGCGTGGAGCCGACCGTATTGATGCCAGTCCGGCTCACCGGCAATTCAGTTACCGCGCCCTCGGAGAGCATAGACCAGTACTGCAGATCATTATTGAGGCGACCGGTCTGGGCATAGTCCGTCCATCGGTGCGCCCATTGGGTGAAGGCGGTGCCTACCGGTTCCAGCTCTACCGATTGTCCATGCCGGGCCTGGTGGTAGACGGTTTCCAGATCACCGAGCAGGATCCGCCAGGACACCCCATCAACCACCAAGTGATGGATAGCGAGGAACAACCCAGGCCGCTGACCAGGCCCGGCATCAAAAAGCACCACCCGCAACACTGGGCCATTGGTGATGTCCAAACCGGACGCGGCGGCCCACGCCACCCGTTCCATCACCGCCCGACGATCATCCGGCGGCACATCCGAAAGCCCACAGCGCTCCAGTACCGCGCCACTGGCCGGTGCGATGTCCTGGCACCATTCACCGTCGAGCTGAGAGAAACGCGCTCGCAATGCGGGGTGGTGGGCGACCAACGCGTCCACCGCAGCAGATAAAGCGTCCTGATCGAGGTCATCGGTCAGTTCAATAAAGAATGACTGGTTGAAATGCGTCAACGGACCGTAGGTGGTGAAGAACCAGTGCTGGATCGGGGTCAGCGGCGCCGGACCGGCAATCACCTCGTCATCGACCGATGTTGACTCGGACCTGATCCCTGCGGCGAGTGCGGCAACCGTCTGGGCAAAGAAGACGTCTCTGGTGGTCACTGGCAGGCCAGCGGACCGGGCCCGGGAAACCACTTGAATACTCAGGATCGAGTCCCCACCCAATTCGAAGAAGTTGTCCTCGACACCGACCCGGTCTGCTCCTAGCACGTGCGCCCAGATGTCAGCGAGAACCTGCTCAATCTCGGTTCGGGGAGCGACATATGCGGCGACCGGTGCGGTGGGTTGTTCGGGGACAGGAAGGGCTTTGCGGTCCAGTTTCCCGGTCGGGCCCAGCGGTAATTCATCGAGGGTGACAAAGAGTGCGGGCACCATATAGTCAGGCAGGGTCTGGCCCAGGTGTGTCCGCAGTTCCGCGATCGAGGGGGTGTCCTGGCCGGCCGGGACCAGGTAGGCCACCAGCCGTTTGGTCCCCGGCTGATCTTCCCGGGCCACCACCACAACCTCGCTGATCTCGGGGTGCGCGGCCAGCGCGGCCTCGATTTCCCCGAGTTCGATGCGGAACCCGCGGATTTTGACCTGGTCATCGACCCGGCCTAGGTAGTCCAGCTCGCCCGCGGGGGTCCAGCGCACCAGATCCCCGGTGCGATACATCCGCTGGCCTGGCGCCCCGAAGGGGTTGGCGACAAATCGGGACGCGGTCAGCCCCGGACGCCGTAGGTAACCTCGGGCCAGCCCGGCTCCAGCGAGATACAGCTCCCCGATCACCCCGAGCGGAACCGGCCGCAACCGGGAATCCAGCACATAAACCTGGGTATTGGTGATCGGAGCCCCGATTGGCGGGGCCTGCTCGCTGAGGGTGTCGCCGTCGTCGTACCAGGCGGTGGCATACACGGTGGCCTCGGTCGGGCCGTAGATATTCGCGATCCGCCGACAGCCGGTCGCTTCCCGGATCTCCCGGGCCACCCGGGCCGGCAGCGCCTCCCCGGCCAGCACGACGGTGTCCGCGCGCACCGTGCCCCCACCGTGGGCCAAACCCGACGACAGCGCCGACGGCACGCCACTGATCAGACTCGCCACCCGCTGCCCGGATTCGCCCAGGGCCAACACGTCGCGGACCAGCTCGATGCTGCCGCCGGCCAGCAACGGGCAGATGATCTCGAACACCGACACATCGAAAGTCAGTGACGTCGACGCCAGGACCCGCGACAATCCCGAGGTGCCGAACTCCCCGGCAGCCCACCCGACGAGATCAACCACACTTTGGTGGGCGACCACGACCGCCTTCGGGATACCGGTGGACCCTGACGTGTAAATCGCATACGCAGAATGGGCAGGGAAAAGTGGTTCTATTCGGTCGGTGTCGGTGATGCCGTCGCCGGAATAACGATCGATCTCGTCAACGACCCGGGAATCATCGAGCACGAGCCGGGCCACATCAGCAGGAAGGCAACCAGCGCTTTCTTGGGTGGTCAGCACCAGGGCTGGTTGAGCGTCAGCACAGATGAACTCGATCCGCGCCGAAGGGTAGTTCGGGTCGATCGGGAGATAAGCGGCACCCGCTTTGGTCACCGCCAGCATCGCCACGAGCATCTTTACCGACCGTGGCAGGGCCAGCCCGACGAACTCCTCCGGCCCCACTCCCCGTCCGATCAGCAGCCGCGCCAGTCGGTTCGCCTGCGCATCCAGTTCCGCGTAGGACAGCTCGTCGTCACCGGCTACCACTGCCACCGCGTCCGGTGTGCGAGCAACCTGCGCGGCGAACAACTCCGGCACGGTAGCCACGGGCACCTCACGAAGCGTGTCGTTCCAGTGGACAAGCAGCTGATCCCGCTCCGCGGTGGTCAGTACCGGAAGCTGGGCAACTGGCCGGTCGGGTTCGGCGGTGATCTCGCCCAACAACACCAGCAAATGCTGGGCCATCCGCTCGACTGTTGACGTGTCGAACAGATGCGGGTCATAAGCCAACCGCAAAACCAGCCGCTCGCCCAGCGAGACTTGCACGCTCAACGGGAAATTGGTGGTCTCCCGGATATGGACATCCCGCAAATGCAAACCAGATCCGGTAACTGCGGCGGAATCGAAGGGGTAGTTTTCGAACACCATCATGGTGTCGAATAGGGCGTCGCCGGGCGAGAGGTCGCTGTAGGTGTGGATCTGCGTCAAGGACAGGTAATCGAATCGGCGAGACTCTATCTGCGCATTCTGCAGCCCTTGTAGCCAGGACACCACGTCCTGGTCCTCGTTGATCTGCACGCGGGTGGGTACGGTGTTGATGAACATGCCGATCATCGATTCCACCCCGGCCAACTCCGCCGGGCGCCCAGCCACAGTGCTGCCGAACGCCACATCGAGTTGGCCGCTGTGGCGGGAAAGCAGCAAGGCCCAAGCACCCTGTGCGATGCTGTTCATCGTCAAGCTGTGGCGCTTGGCGACCCGTTGCAACCGGGCCGTGTCCCGCTCGCCGAGTTGGACGTCGATCGTTTCCGAGGACTCCGCCTGGTGGGCTTGGCGCGGCGGGCGGTCATAGGGCAGCGAAGTGCGGGTATCGAACCCAGTTAGCACTGTGCGCCAGTGCGCCTCGGCCTGGGCAGTGTCTTGCTCGGCTTGCCAGGCCAGGTAGTCCCGGAACGGCCGCCGGGCCACCAGTTCGGGTGCCCGGCCCTGGGTGATCGCCGCATAGTGATCGCAGACCTCCACGAACACCGCGGCCATGCTCCAGCCATCAAGGATCACGTGGTGATGCGTGCACACCACCACGACCTCGTCCCCAGACACACGGGCGATGACCAGCCGGGCCAACGGTGCCGCACTCAGATCGATCTCCGTGCGCTCGGTCACACTGATCCGGGCCCGTTCCTGCTGTTGTTCCTGCTCAGTAAGGGCACGCCAGTCGTGGTAAGTGATCGGCAGGGTGCGCTGGCGGTACACGATCTGCACCGGTTCATCGATGCCCTCCCAGGCGATCGCACTGCGCAGGATAGGCGTGCGATCCACCACCCGCTGCCAGGCTGCTCCCAAGACCCGCGGATCGTTGATCCCCGAGATCCATAGCTGGCTTTGATCGATATAGGCAGCCGCATCAGGATCGAGCAGGCTGTGGAAGACCATGCCGGCCTGCAATGGAGTCAACCGGTAGAGGTCCTCCACATCCCGGCCTACACCGACCAGGGCATCGAGTTGAGCCTTCGAAACTCGCGCTAGCGGGAAATCAGACGGCGTGCATCCACCCGCGTTCGGATCCGCGCAGTGCGCCACGATCTCCCGCAACGCTCCCAACGTCTCCGATGCCAACCACTCAATAGTGGCTTCGTCGTGCATATTTTCTGAATACGTCCAACTCAGCCGCAACTCACCATCAGAAACGAGTCCGATCACATCCAGCAGGTGCGGGCGCACGCTGTCCGGCGCAACATCGGGCGCCAAAGCACTCACCCAGTCTCGATATAGCCCACCAGGCTCGCCCGCGCCCCACTGACCGAGATAATTCACGCTGATCTGCGGCGAGACGTCATCGGCTAGCCCGCTATCCGGGGTCAGGTAACGCAACGCCCCATAGCTGAGTCCCCGATGTGGTATAGTGCGTAATTGCTCTTTCACCGACTTCAACAACTCGCCCCAACCGGCGGCTTCGACATTCAGTGCCACCGGGAACAGGGACGTGAACCAGCCCACCGTTCGGGAAAGATCCGCCCCGGGCAGGACGTCCTCACGGCCGTGCCCTTCCAGGGCGATGAGCACCCGATCCCGCCCGATCCACGAGGCCAGCACCCGCCCCACCGCGCTGAGCAGGACATCATTGATCTGGGTGCGGTATACCCCGGGCACCCGGTGCAGCAATGCATCGGTCTCATCCCGGTCCAACCCCGCCACCACAGTCCGTGCGGAGCCGGCCGTGTTCATGCCGGTTCGGCTCACCGGCAACTGAGTCGTCGGAACTTGGGCAGACGTGTCCTGTGACAGCGCAGACCAATACGCCAGATCGCTATCTAGCCCGCCATCCTGGATATGCCGGGCCCATCGGTGCGCCCACTGAGTGAACGCCATACCCGTCGTCTGCAAGCCAACCGGCTCCCCACTGCGAGCCTGGTGGTAGGCGGTTTCCAGATCGCCCATCAGGATCCGCCAGGACACCCCGTCGATCACCAAGTGGTGGGCAACGAGGAACAACCAGGGCCGCTGACCGGGCCCGAAATCGAAAACCACCATCCGCGCCAGCGGGCCAGCAATAATGTCCAGACTGGACGCGGCGTTGCTGGCCGCCCGCTCCACGACGGCTCGTCGCTCGTCGGATGGCACATCGGAGAGCTCGTAGCGCTCCAACACCGCACCACCGGCGGGGGCGATGTCATGGCACCATCGACCGTCGAGCTGAGCAAAATGAGTCCGTAACGCCGGGTGGTGTGTCACCACCGCATCCACCGCGACCGCTAGCGCCTCGTAATCGAAATCTTCGGCGAGCTCCATCGCGACGGACTGGTTGAAATGCGCTAACGGACCATATGTGGCGAAGAACCAGTGCTGGATGGGGGTCAGCGGCGCCGGACCGGCAATCAGCTCGTCATCAACCGATGATGAATCTGATTTCACTCCTGCGGCCAGTGCGGCCACCGTCTGAGCGAAAAAAACCTCTTTGGTGGTTACGGGCAGACCGGCTGCCCGGGCCCGGGACACCACCTGAATACTGAGGATCGAGTCCCCACCCAATTCGAAGAAATTGTCTTCCACCCCAACCCGGTCCAGCCCGAGTACCTGTGCCCAGATACCTGCCAGGATGCGCTCGGCCTCGGTCCGGGGAGCGACATATACAGCAACCGGTGCGGTCGGCTGATCGGGGGCAGGAAACGCCTTGCGGTCCAGTTTCCCGGTCGGGCCCAAAGGTAGTTGGTCAAGGGTGATGAATAATGCGGGCACCATGTAGTCGGGCAGGGTCTGGCCCAGGTGGGCCCGCAATTCCGCGGTGGAGGGGGCGTCCTGATCGGCTGGGACTAGGTAGGCCACCAAACGCTTGGTCCCCAGCTGGTCTTCCTGGGCCACCACCACGACCTCGCTGATGCCCGGATGGGTGGCCAGCGCGGTCTCGATCTCCCCGAGCTCGATCCGGAAGCCCCGGATCTTGACCTGGTCATCGACCCGGCCCAGATAGTCCAGCTCGCCAACGGGGGTCCAGCGCACCAGATCCCCCGTGCGATACATCCGCTCACCCGGTGCACCGAACGGGTGGGCGACAAACCGAGTCGCGGTCAGCCCAGGCCGACGCAAGTAGCCCCGCGCCAACCCGGCCCCAGCGAGGTACAACTCTCCGACCGCTCCGACCGGTACCGGCCGCAACAGTGCATCCAGCACATACACCTGGGTATTGGCAATCGGGGCACCAATTGGCGGTGCCTGCTCGACGGGGGTGTCACCGTCGTAATACCAGGCGGTGGCGTACACCGTTGCCTCGGTCGGACCGTAAATGTTGGCCAGGCGGCGGCACGAGGTCGCTGCCTGGATCTCCCGGGCCACCCGGGCCGGCAGCGCCTCCCCGGCCAGCACCACGGTGTCCGCCCGGACGGTGCCCTCGCCGTGGGCCAAACCCTGCGACAACGCCGAAGGCACCCCGCTGACCAAGCTCGCGATCCGTTCCCCGGATTCACCCATCGCGAGCACGTCGCGGACCAGCTCAACGCTGCCACCGGCCAGCAGCGGGCAGACGATTTCGAACACCGACACGTCGAAGGTCAGCGACGTCGAGGCCAGCACCCGCGACAACCCCGCAGCCCCGAACTCGCCCGCCGCCCAGGCGGCCAGATCAGCCACACTCTGGTGGGAAACCACCACTGCTTTCGGGATTCCGGTCGAGCCCGAGGTGTAAATCGCATACGCCGCATGAGACGGCAACAGCGGCGCCACACGATCAGCATTCGTGACCTGAGCACCAGACTGCGCGGCAATCGCCGCCACAGTCGCGGGATGATCGAGCGCCAGGCGCGTCATATCCGCAGGTAAACATTCGGAGGTCGCCGCGGCACACAACACCACCGCTGGGTTGGCGTCCGTACAGATGAACTCGATCCGCGCCGAGGGATGCTTCGGGTCAATCGGCAAATACGCCGCCCCCGCCTTGACCACCGCCCACAACGCCACGAACATCTCCACCGACCGCGGCAGGGCCAGCCCGACAAATTGCTCCGGTCCCACCCCACGCCCGATCAGGGCCCGCGCTAACCGGTTGGACCGCTCATCCAGCTCGGCATAGGACAGCTCGTCATCCCCAGCCACCACCGCCACCGCATCCGGCGTGCGAACAACCTGCGCGGCAAACAACTCCGGCACCGTCGCCGCCGGCACTTCACCACGCGTGTCGTTCCACTCGGCCAGCAACTGATCCCGCTCCGCGGCGGTCAACACCGGCAGCCGCGCGATCGGCTGACCAGGATCAGCGGTCATCCCACCCAACAACACCAACAGCTGCCGACCCATCCGCTGGATCGTGCCGGTGTCGAACAAATGGGGGTCGTAAGCCAAACGCAGCCCCAAATGCGCACCGAGAGAGACTTGCACGCTCAGCGGGAAATTGGTGGTTTCCCGGACCTTGACCTCGTGCAGGTGCAGGCCAGCGCCGGTGACCGTGGTGGAGTCGAAGGGGTAGTTCTCGAACACCACCATGCTGTCGAACAGCCCACTGCCAGCAGGCAGCTCGCTGTAGGCCTGGACTTCGGTCAAAGACAAAAAGTCGAACCGGCGGGACTCGATTTGCGCGGTTTGGAGGCTCTGCAGCCAGGACACCACGTCCTGGGTCTCGTCGATAAGGGCGCGGGTGGGCACGGTGTTGATGAACATGCCGACCATCGACTCCACGCCGACCAGCTCGCCCGGGCGCCCCGAGACGGTGGTCCCGAACACCACATCACGCGCACCGCTATACCGGGAGAGCAGCAACGCCCAGGCGCCCTGCACCATCGTGTTCACTGTCAGACCATGGCGTTGGGCCACCTGCTGCAACCGGAGGGTGTCCGGCCCGTCGAGCTGGATGTCGATCGATTCCGTGGATTCCGCGTGGTGCGCCTGATGGAGCGGACGGTCATAGGGCAGCGAGGTCCGGGAGTCGAACCCGGCCAGCACCGCTCGCCAGTGCGCCTGCGCCTCGCTCTGGTCCTGCTCGGCCAACCAGTACAGGTAATCCCGGAACGGCCTGCGAGTGATGAGCTCGGGGGCTCGATCATGGGTGATCGCCGTGTAGTGCTCGCAGACCTCCGCGAAGATTGCGCCCATGCTCCAGCCATCGAGGATCACGTGGTGATGGGTCCAGACCACCGCGATCTCATCGCCGGCCACCCGCGCGATCACCAGCCGCAAGAGCGGCGGCGCACCTAAATCGATCTCGGCGCGTTCGGCCGCCGCGATCCGAGCCAGCTCATGGCGCTGCTCGGGCTCAGACAGCTCACACCAGTCGTAGTAGTTGATCGGCACCACGACCCGCCGGTGCACGATCTGCACAGGCTCGTCGATCTCCTCCCAGGCAATCGCCGTGCGCAACAGCGGGGTGCGATCCACCACCCGCTGCCACGCCAGTCCCCAGGCTTGCGGATCACTGATCCCGGAGATCCGCAACTGGATTTGATCCACATAGGCTGCTGCGGCTGGATCAAGCAGGCTGTGGAACACCATCCCGGCCTGCAAGGGGGTCAATCGGTATACGTCCTCCACATCCCGACCGGTCCCCACCAACGCATCCAGCCGGCTTTGCGACAAGCGGGCCAGCGGGAAATCAGACGGAGTGCATCCCCCGGCCGCCGGATCCGCGCAATGCTCCACGATCTGCCGCAACGCATCACACATCTCTGCGGCCAGCCACTCGATCGTGGCCTCATCATACACGTTCTCCGAATAGGTCCAGCTCAACTGCAACTGGCCATCGGAAACAATTCCGATCACATCGATCAGGTAAGGGCGAGCACTTTCCGGAGCATGATCCGGCGCCAACCGATCAGCCCAGCCACGATAAAGGCTGCCAGGGTGCGCATCCCCCGACTGGTCCGCGACACCCCACTGGCCATGATAATTCATACTGATCTGCGGCGAGAGATTCTCATTCAGTCCACTGTCTGGGTTCAGGTAACGCAATGCGCCATAACTGAGCCCTCGATGCGGGATGGCCCGTAGCTGCTCCTTCATCGACTTGAGTAATTCACCCCAGCCGGTGGGCTCCACGCTCAAGGCCACCGGGAATAGGGAGGTGAACCAGCCCACCGTGCGGGAGAGCTCCACCCCCGGAAAGATTTCCTCCCGACCGTGCCCTTCCAGGGCGATCAGCACCCGATCCCGTCCGGTCCAAGACGCCAGCACCCGCCCCAGCGCGCTGAGCAGCACATCGTTGATCTGAGTGCGATACACCCCGGGCACCCGGTGCAGCAACGCATCCGTCTCATCCCGGGTCAGCCCCGCCACCACAGTCCGCGCCGAGCCCGCCGTGTTCGCCCCGGCCCGACTCACCGGCAGCGCGGCCGCCGTCTCCTCGGATAACTGGTCCGACCAGTACCCGAGGTCATCATCGAGGCCCCCGCCCTGGACATACCGCGCCAACCGGTGCGCCCACTGGGTGAACGGGATCCCCACCGGCTCCAACTCCACCGGCCGCCCCGTGCGCGCCTGCTGATAGGCAGCTTCCAGATCACCCAGCAAGATCCGCCAGGACACCCCATCAACCACCAAGTGATGGATAGCGAGGAACAACCCAGGCCGCTGACCTGGCCCGGAATCGAAGAGCACCACCCGGAGCGCTGGGCCACCAGTGATATCCAGATTCGACTGGGCGGCCAATGCCACCTGCTCCATCGCCGCCCGCCGATTTTCCTCCGGAACATCCAAAAGCTCGCAACGCTCCAACACCGCGGCGCTGGTCGGTGCGATGTCCTGGCACCACTGCCCCGCAAGCTGAGAGAACCGAGTACGCAACGCAGGGTGGTACGCCACCAGCGCATCCACCGCGACTGAGAGCGCGTCCTGATCGAGGTCCTCGGTCAGCTCGATGAAAAATGACTGGTTGAAATGAGCCAACGCCCCATACGTGGCGAAAAACCAATGCTGAATCGGGGTTAGAGGTGCCGGACCACCAATTATCTCATCATCGGCCGACTCCGAGACCAATCCCGCGCCAGCAGCGAGGTCCGCCACGGTCTGCGAGAAGAAAATGTCCTTCGTGGTCACTGGCACACCCGCCTGCCGGGCCCGCGACACCACCTGAATACTGAGGATCGAGTCCCCACCCAACTCGAAGAAGTTGTCTTCGATACCAACCCGGTCTACCCCTAGTACCTGCGCCCAGATACCGGCCAGAATGCGCTCGGTCTCGGTCCGTGGGGGAAGGTACTGGGCCACCGGTGCAGTGCGCTGATCGGGGGCGGGCAGGGCGTTGCGATCCAGTTTCCCGGTCCGGCCCAGCGGCAACTCGTCGAGTGTCACGAACAGCGCGGGCACCATGTACTCGGGCAGAGTGCGTGTGATATGGCCCCGCAACTCCGCGGTCAAGGGAGCATCCTGACCAGCAGGAACCAGATAAGCCACCAGGCGTTTAGACCCGGGCTGATCCTCGCGGGCAATCACCACAACCTGGCTGACCCCAGGATGAGTGGCCAGCGCGGCCTCGATCTCGCCGGGCTCGATGCGGAACCCGCGGATCTTGACCTGGTCATCGGCCCGGCCCAGGTACTCCAACTCCCCGTGGGGATTCCAGCGCGCCAGGTCCCCACTGCGGTACATCCGTGCACCCGGCGCGCCGAAAGGATTGGCGAGGAACCGGGCCGCGGTCAGCCCGGGGCGCTGCAGGTAGCCGCGGGCCAGTCCGGTCCCGGCGAGGTACAGCTCTCCGATCACCCCGACCGGCACCGGTCGCAGCCACGCATCCAGCACATACGCCTGGGTATTTGCGATCGGGGATCCGATCGGCGGTGGCTGCTCGATCGGGCTCTCGCCCTCGCGATACCAGGCGGTGACATACACGCATGCCTCGGTGGGGCCATAAATATTCGCGATCCGCCGGCACGAGGTCGCCGCCTGGATCTCCCGGGCCACCCGGGCCGAGAGCGCCTCCCCGGCCAGCACCACGGTGTCCGCCGCCACCGCACCACCACCGTGGGCCAAGCCCTGCGACAACACCGAGGGCACACCGCTGAGCAAACTCGCGACCCGCTGCCTGGCTCCGGGCTCACCCAAGACCAGCGCATCACGGACCAGCTCAATACTGCCGCCCACCAGCAACGGACAGAAGATCTCAAACACCGACACATCGAAGCTCAGCGAGGTCGAGGCCAGCACCCGCGACAACCCCGATACCCCGAACTCGCCAGCCGCCCATCCAGCGAGATCGACCACACTCTGGTGCGCGACCACCACCGCCTTGGGCACCCCGGTCGACCCGGAGGTGTAAATCGCATACCCGGAATGCAACGGGGACAGCGGCTCCACTCGATCGGCGTCGGTGACCTCACGACCGGAATAGGCGGCGACCTCCTGGACCGTCTGCGGATCATCGATCACCAAACGCGCCACCTCCGCGGGGAGGCACCCGGAGGTCTCCCCAACACACAGCACCACAGTGGGGTTGGCGTCAGCGCAGATGAACTCGATCCGCGCTGGCGAATAGCTCGGGTCAATCGGCAAATACGCCGCACCCGCCTTGGTCACCGCCCACAACGCCACGACCATCTCCACCGACCGAGGCAGGACCAGCCCGACGAACCGCTCCGGACCCACCCCACGCCCGATCAGCACCCGCGCCAACCGATTCGCCCGCGCATCCAGCTCCCGATATGACAGCTCGTCAGTGCCGCAGACCACCGCTACCGCATCCGGGACCCGCCCTACCTGCGCGGCGAAGAGCTCCGGCAAGGTCGCGGCCGGCACCTCTGTATGGGTGCTGTTCCATTCCTCGACCACCTGATGCCGCTCGGCGGTGGTCAACAAGGGGAGCTCAGTGACCGGCCGATCAGGATCCGCGGCGATACCAGCCAGCAACACCAGCAAATTCCCGACCATCCGCTCGACCGTCGAGGCATCGAACAGATCGGTGCTGTACAGCACCGCGCCTTCGAGAAGATCGTCTTGTTTCCGGAACTCCAGAGTCATGTCGAAACTGGCAGCCGTCACCGGCAATGCCAGCTCACCGATCTCCAGACCGGGCAGGGCAGCCGGCCGATCAGCATTGCCCTGCAGTATCACCATCACCTGGAATAACGGCGTACGGCTGGTGTCACGGACCGGCGCGAACTCGTCCACGAGCTGTTCGAACGGCACGTCCTGATGAGCTAATGCCCCCAAAACAGTGTTCCGCACACCACGCAGGAACTCCATAAAACTCTGGCCGGAATCCACCGTAGAACGAAGCACCAGAGTATTAACGAAAAACCCGATCAGCCCTTCCAACTCGGCGCGCTCACGACCTGAGACAACCGTACCGACCGCGATATCGTCCTGCCCGGACCAGCGACTAAACAGCAGCTGGCTGGCAGCGACCAACGCCATGAACAGCGTACCGTCCAGCCGCGCTCCAATAGCTTCAAGCCGGGCGACAATACCGGCAGGCACCACGAACTCGTGACCAGCACCCGCGGACCTGCGTACCGCCGGCCGGGGCCTATCCACCGGCAGCTCCAACGGCGCCACACCATCAAGCTGACCACGCCAATAAGCCAATCCCGCATCGAGCATGGGGCCAGGCAATACCGCTCGTTGCCAGGCCGCAAAATCGGCATACTGCACCGGCAGCGGTGCCAGATCGGCTACCGCATCACCTGTAGCCATCCGGTACAGCGTGCACAGCTCCTGGACGAGCACACCCATCGACCATCCGTCGGTGATGATGTGGTGCATCACCAGGACCAATGCATGGTCCCGCTCGCCCAGCCGCACCAGGCACAACCGCATCAAGGGCCCGTGCGCCAGATCGAAGAGCCGACTGCTCTCCGCCAGCAGGACCCGCTGCAACTCGGCTTCACACTGAGGTTGGGCCAGTGACGACAGGTCCAGCACCGGCAACGCCACCTCGTCCAGCGGGTGCACAACCTGCGTGGCCCGCCCGTCGGCCTGCTCGAAGGTGGTACGCAGTGACTCGTGCCGCGACACCAAGGCGGTGAACGCAGCGCACAGCGCGTCGAGGTTCAGTTCACCGCGCAAGCGCAGCCCCATACGGATGGCGTACTCCATACTATCGGGCGTGAACTCGTGCAGGAACCACAACCGTTGCTGCGCAAACGACAACGCCAGCGCGCCATCACGAGGAACGACAGGAATGGTCGATGCGCCGCTAACGGAACCAGCTGGTAATGAGGAAGCGAGCTCGGCGACCGTGGAATGGGTGAAGACAGCACGTGGAGAAATATCCACACCGAAAGCGGCCCGCAGCCGCGAGGCCACCCGTATGCTGAGGATCGAGTCTCCACCAAGCTCGAAGAAGTTATCCGCGGCCCCGACCCGCTCCACCCCAAGGATCTCGGCCCAAACCTGCGCCATCACCTGCTCGGCGTCGGTGCGTGGCGCCAGGTAGTCCGCACCGCTACCCGCTTTCCATTCCGGATCAGGCAGCGCCCGCCGATCCAGCTTTCCATTGGCATTTAACGGTAAACCGTCAAGCAGCACGAACGCCGCAGGCAGCATGTAGTCCGGGAGGATGCCGCCCAGGTACAACCGCAGCTCAGAGGGAGCGGGAGTTTGCGTACCGGTCGGCACCACATATGCCACCAGTCGTTTAGCGGCTCCCCCGGTGATAGCGTCTTCTCGTACGACAACCGCGACCTGCGCGACATCGGGGTGCCCCGCGAGTACCGCCTCGATCTCACCCAATTCGATGCGGAATCCACGGATCTTCACCTGGTGATCGAGCCGCCCAAGGTACTCCAACTCCCCGGCGACGTTCCAGCGCACCAGATCTCCGGTTCGGTAAATCCGTGAACCCGGAACGCCAAACCGGTTGGCCACGAACCGTTGCGCGGTGAGTCCTGGACGATACAGGTAACCGCGGGCCAGACCCCGACCGGCTAGATACAGCTCGCCCGGTACACCGATTGGAACCGGTCGCAGGTCCGCATCGAGTACATACGTCTGGGTGTTGCTGATTGGCCGGCCGATCGGCGGCGCATGGTCACCGTCGATCGTGTCCGCGTCGCGGTACCAGGCCACTGCATAGACCGTAGCCTCGGTAGGGCCGTAGATATTGGCGATCCTGCGGCACGACGTCGCCGTTGCGATCTCGCGTGCCGCCCATGCCGACAGCGCCTCACCGGCCAGTACCACGGTATTTGCAGTCACCGACATGCTGCCTTGGGACACCACCTGAGCAAGAGCCGAGGGCACTGCGCTGATCAGGCTCGCCACTTGCCCGTTGAACCGGGATTCGCCCAGCGCCAAAACATCCGGCACGATCTCGACGCGGCCTCCGACCACCAACGGAGAAATGATCTCGAACACCGAGACATCGAAATTCAGCGATGTCGAAGCCACTACCCGCGACAATCCCGCCGACCCGAACTCCGAAGCCGCCCACATCGCCAGATCGATGACGCTGTCCTGGTCGACGACGACTCCCTTTGGTCGCCCGGTCGAACCCGAAGTGTAGATCACATACGCCGCATGAGCACCGGAGCGCGGCGCCGGTTGATCGGGGCCGGCGAAATCGCCACCAGCACAATCGGCCAGCGCTGCGACGGTGCGCGGGTCATCGAGTAGGAGTCGAGGAACCACCGAGCTTAGCTCGGCCGGCCGTCTGTTGACCTCGGTGGTGGTCACTACCAGCACAGGTCTGGTGTCGGACAGCATGAATGCGATCCGCTCTGCGGGGTAAACCGGATCAATCGGTAGGTAGGCCGCACCCGCCTTCCACACCGCCAATACCGCAACAACCATGTCCACCGAACGCGGCATCATCAACGCGACGAACCGCTCCGGACCGACCCCCCACTCGCTCAGCACCCGCGCCAATCGAGTAGCCCGCTCCTCCAACTCCGCATAGGACACGCGGACAGCCCCACAGCAAACCGCGATCGCGTCAGGAGTACGTGCCGCCTGCGCCTGCACCAACTCCACCACCGTGCCCTCGGGCACCTCTTGGGCAGTGTTGTTCCATTCCACGAGGAGTTGGTGTCGTTCAGTGGCCGATATCCAGGGCAGCTGGAACAGTGATCGGTCTGGTTCGGCGGCGATGCCGGCCAGTAGTAACCGCAATCGCTTGGTCATGGCCGTCACGGTGGGCTCGTCGATCAACCGTGGGTCGTAGCCCAGCTCCAGGCTGAGCTGGGCGTCCAGCCCACCGAGGTAAGCACGCAGGCTGAGGGGGAAGTTCGTGGTATCCCGGCCCTGGAACGCGCGGATCCGCAGACCCGTCTCGTCGGCCGGTGATGCCTCGAACGGGTAGTTCTGGAACATGACTACGCTGTCGAACAGGTTGACCCCTGCGGGCAGATCACTCCATGCTTGCAGCTTCGTCAACGACACGAAATCGAATTGCCGCGACTGCGTTTGCTGGTTCTGCAGCCCGCGCAGCCAGGACCGCACGTCCTGCCCGCCCTCGATCTGCACCCGGGTGGGCACGGTGTTGATGAACATCCCGACCATGGATTCCACCCCGGCCAGCTCGGCGGGGCGTCCGGAGACGATGGTGCCGAACACGACATCACGCTCGCCGCTGTAGCGCGACAGCAACAGCGCCCACGCGCCTTGCACCATCGTGTTCAGCGTCAGGCCAGCGCGCATCGCCACCGACTGGAGCCGACGGGACTCCCCGGCCGGGAGCGTGACCAGCACCGACTCGGCGGACTCGGCGCGGTGCGCCTCCAGAGGTGGCCGGTCGTAGGGCAACGGGGTGGGCGCGGTGAAGCCGGAGAGCAGCTGGCTCCAGTGCTGTCTGGCCTGATCCTGGTCCTGCCCGGCTAACCAGTGGAAATAGTCCCGGAAAGGACGCCGGGCGATGAGCTCGGGTGCGCGATCGTGCGCGATCGCCGCATAGTGCTCCTGAATCTCAGTGAATACCTGGCCCAGGCTCCAGCCGTCCAACATCACGTGATGGGAGGTCCACACCAGCACGACCTCATCCTCGGACAGGCACGCGATCACCAACCGCAGCAACGGCACCGCACCCAAAGTGAGCTCGGCGAGCTCGGCCTCGCTGATCCGGGCCAGCTCCTGGTCCCGTTCCGGCTCGGAGAGCGCGCACCAGTCGTGGTAGGTGATCGGTAGCGTGAGCTGCCGGTGCACGAGCTGCACCGGCTCGGCTAACCCATCCCAGACCACCGCACTGCGCAACACCGGGTTGCGATCGGCCACCCGCTGGCAGGCCGCACCCAGCGCCTGGGCATCGGGCACACCGGAGAGCCACAACCGGAACTGATCAACATAGGGTGCGGAGTCGGTGTCGACCAGGCTGTGGAACACCATCCCGGCCTGCAAGGACGTGAGTGGGTAGATGTCTTCCACCGACCGCCCATCCCCCGCCAGACGGTCCACGCTGGCCTGGTCGAGGCGGGCCAAGGGGAAGTCCGAGGGAGTACACCCACCCGCTTGCGGGTCGGCGCAGTGGGCCACGATCTGCCGTAGCGCTTGGAGCATTTCCCCGGCCAGCCACCCGATGGTGGCCTCATCATGCACATTCTCCGAATAGATCCAGCTCAGGTGCAGCTCACTGTCGGTGATGACACCGACCACATCCACCAGAGAAGACCGGACGCTCTCGGCGGCATAGTCAGGTGCGAGCCCACCCTGAGCGCCGCGGTAGAGCCCACCATGCTCGGGCGCGAGATCCCAATGGCCGTGGTAGTTCAGGCTGATCTGGGGTTGCGCGTCAGCGTGCAGCGGGCTATCTGGGGTCAGATAGCGCAGAGCCCCGTAGCTCAGCCCCCGGTGGGGGATAGCCCGCACCTGCTGCTTGACCGACTTGAGCAGCTCACCCCAGCCGACGTCCGGCGCCACGGTGAGCGCGACGGGGAACTGGGTGGTGAACCACCCCACGGTGCGGGACAAGTCCACCCCGTCGAAGATCTCCTCGCGACCGTGGCCCTCCAGCGCGATGAGCACCCGCTCGCGCCCAGTCCAGGACGACAGCACCCGGCCCAGCGCACTGAGCAGCACGTCGTTGATCTGAGTGCGATACACCCCCGGCACCCGATGCACCAGCGCATCTGTCTCATCCCGGCCCAACCGCACCGTCACGGTGCGCGCCGAACCGGCCGTGTTCACTCCAGCCAGATCCACCGGCAGCTCCGGCAGCGCCTCCTCCCGCAGCGCAGACCAATACCCCAGATCACCCGCAAACCCACCGGTCTGGGCATACTCCGCCAACCGGCGCGCCCACTGAGTGAGTGCGGTCCCCACCGGCTCCAGCTCGATCGGGTGCCCACCACGAGCCCGGTGGTAAGCCGACTCCAGATCACTCAGCAGGATCCGCCAGGACACCCCGTCCACCACGAGGTGATGGACGGCGACGAACAGCCAGGGCCGCTGACCCGGCCCAGCATCGAAAAACACCGCCCGCAATACCGGGCCACTAGCGATATCCAGGCCGGACGCAGCAGCCAACGCGGCCCGCTCCAGCACCGTCCGCCGATCCTCCGACCCCAGATCCAAGAGGTCACACCGCTCCAGCACCGTACTCGTCTCGGCCGGCGCGATGTCCTGACACCACTCGCCACCCTGCTGGGAGAAACGCATCCGCAACGCGGGGTGATGCGCTACCACCGCATCCATCGCGGTAGACAACGCGTCCACATCGAGGTCTTCAGTCAGCTCAACAACAAAGGACTGATTGAAATACGGCGACGCCCCATACGTCGCGAAGAACCACCGCTGAATCGGCGTCAACGGTGCCGGACCAGCAACCACCACCTCATCCGCCAGCTCAGATGCCAGGCCCACGTCCACGCTCGCGACAAGCTCAGCGATAGTCTGGTGGAAGAAGATATCCTTGGTGCTCAGCCGCACCGCAGCCCGGCGGGCCCGGGACACCACCTGAATACTCAGAATCGAGTCCCCACCCAGCTCAAAGAAATTATCGTGGACTCCGACCCGCTCCACACCCAGCACACCAGCCCATACCTCGGCCAACACCCGCTCAGCGGCGGTCCGTGGTGCCACGAACCCCGTCACCGGTTCAGCGATCTCATCTGGCGCGGCTAACGCCTTCCGATCCACCTTCCCCGTCGGGCCCAGCGGCAACGTCTCCAACATCACGAACACCGCCGGCACCATGTAATCCGGCAGCACCTCACCGAGATGGGCCCGCAACTCCGCCACCGCCGGGACGCGCCCGGTGGCAGCGACCACATACCCCACCAGACGCTTCACCCCAGGCTGGTCCTCCCGGGCGGCCACCACACCCTGGGCCACCCCCGGATGAGCCCGCAACACCGACTCGATCTCGCCCAGCTCAACCCGGAACCCGCGGATCTTCACCTGCTCATCGGCCCGCCCCAGATATACCAGCTGCCCGCCCGGACCCCAGCGCACCAGATCCCCACTGCGATACATCCGATCACCCGGCACACCAAACGGGCTCGCGACGAACCGGGCCGCGGTCAGCCCAGGACGGCGCCAGTAACCCCGGGCCAGCCCCGCCCCAGCGATATACAGCTCCCCTACCACCCCCACCGGAGCCGGCCGCAACAGCCCATCCAGCACATACACCCGGACGTTATCCAGCGGATACCCAATCGGCACCACCTCAGGCACCGGCTGATCCGCCCCCATCCGGTACGCGCTGGCGAACGTCGTGGTCTCGGTGGGCCCATAACCATCCACCACCACCACATCCGGGCACGCCCCCAGGACCTGCCGCACCGCCGCCGCGGGCACCGCATCGCCGCCAGTCCAGACCTCACAGATCCCCGCCAGGCACTCCGGTGCCTCCTGAGCAACCAGCCGGAACAGCCCCGCGGTGAGCCACAGTCCCGTTACCCCGTGCTGGGTGATCATCCTGCGCAGAACCTCGGCGTCCACCTCGGCCGGCGGCGCGACCACCACCTGGCCACCATGCAGCAACGGCACCCACACCTCATAAGTCGAGGCATCAAACGCCGCCGGTGAGTGCAACAACACCCGCTCATGCCCGCCACCAGCAAAACATCGGGCAAAAGCCAACGCGACCACATCCCGATGCCGCACCGCGACACCCTTCGGCACACCAGTCGACCCGGAGGTGTACATGACATACGCCACCTGCTCAGGGTCGACGACCGCAACGGGAGCAGACTCCGGCGCATCCACCAACGAGGGATCGCTCACCAACACGATCCGCCCGGCACAAGCGTCATGAGCCGTGGCTGACCACGCCTCATCAGTGATCAGGACCGAGACCCCGGCATCGGCCAACAACTGGCTCATCCGGCTCACCGGAGCACGCACATCCACCGGCAAGTAGGCGCCACCGGCCTTCACCACTGCCAACTCAGCAACAACGAAGTCCACCGAACGTCCCAGCAGCACACCTACCGGTTGCTCTCCGCCCACACCCTCGCTGACCAGCCGATGAGCCAGTCTGTTAGCCCGCTCATCTAGCTCCCGGTACGAGAGACACGCATTCCCGCACACCACTGCCACCGCATCCGGCGTCCGCGCCACCTGTGCAGCGAACAACCCCGGCAGAGTGTCCTCCGGCACCGGCCAATCAGCACCATTCCACTCCACCAGCAACTGATCCCGCTCCCCAGCAGTCAATAGTGGCAACTGCGCCACTGGCTGATCAGGATCAACCGCAATACCACCCAACAACACCAGCAAATGCCCAGCCATCCGCTCAACAGTGGCGGCATCAAACAAATCAGTGTTATAGATCAATGCACCATGCAGCTCGCCGGCAACTACCTGGAATTCGCAGGTGAGGTCGAAGTTCGCGGGCTGACCGGAGACGTCCACAGCCTCGATGCTCAGTTCGGCGAAGGCCGCCGCGCTGCGCTGCTCGCTGTTGAGCAGCACCATGACGTCAAACAGCGGGTTGCGGCTAACATCTCGCTCCGCGTGCACCGCGTCGACCAGTCGCTCGAAGGGCACCTCCTGGTGAGCAAAGGCGTCCAGCACGGTCTGGCGAACGGTGCCGAGAAACGCGGTGAAACTCTGGGTCTGGTCAACCGGGGCGCGCAGCACGAGGGTATTGACGAAGAACCCGACCAGCCGCTCCAGCTCCGGTCGGCTGCGGCCGGAGACGACCGTGCCCACGGCGATGTCGTCCTGTCCCGACCAGCGGGCAAACAGTACCTGGCAGGCAGCCACCAGCACGGTGAACAGGGTGGTGTCCCGGGCGCGGGCGAGCTCACCGAGCCGGGCGCTGACCTCGGGCGGCAGCACGAACTCGGCCACCGCGCCGGAGGAGGTGTGCACCTGTGGCCGGGGTCGATCGGTCGGCAGCTCCAGCGGGGAGATACCCGCCAGCTGCTGGGTCCAGTAGTCCAACCCACTGACGAGCGCCGGCCCGGCCAGCCGGTTGCGTTGCCAGCAGGCAAAATCGGCGTACTGCACCGGCAGCTCCGGTAGCCCCGCAGCCCGCTGCTGTGTAGCGGCGGTGTACAGCGCGCCCAGCTCGTCGACCAGCACACCCATGGACCAACCGTCGGTCACGATGTGGTGGGCGGTGAGCAGCAGCACCTGCTCCCCATCGTCACCACCGGCGAGTTGCACCAGCAGCGCCCGGAACAGCGGTCCCCGCCGCAGGTCGAAGGGACGGCTGTACTCGGCGGACAGCACCGCATCCAGCTCACCAGCCGCGGCACCAGGCAGCTCGATGACTGATGGCGTGACATCCATGGTCGGGTGCACAACCTGTATTCCCCGGCCGTCCACCTCGTCGAAGGTGGTCCGCAATGATTCGTGCCGGGCTACCAACTCCCGCAGCGCCGCCCTCAGCGCCTGGAGCTGCAGGGAACCTCGCAGTCGCAACGCCAGGCCGCTGTTGTACGCCGCACTCCCCGGCTGAAATTCGTGCAGAAACCATAGTCGCTGCTGCGAGGGGGACAGCGGTAGTGGCTCGGTCCGATCGATCCGCGGGATCGCGTCGGAGGGCGTCGATTGACCGGCCAGGCGGCGGCGCAGCGCCTCCTGCAGATGGGCGGGCAAAGCGGCGATCCGGCTGTCTTTGCTGGACGGCATGCCGATGCGTCCTCACATTCCGTCGTCGTTACCGTGGCCGAAAGCAATACGTTCGAGTTCGCTTAAAATTGCGTCTTCGACCAACCCGGCCAGCACGGAGATGCTGCGAGTGGTCAGGACGTCCCGCGGCGTCAGGACGACATCGAATGCCTCCTTGATCCGCATGATGATGAGCATGCTGCGGACGGAATCGCCGCCGAGCTCGAAGAAGTTGTCCTCGACGCCGACCTTGTCCACGGCGAGCACGTCGCTCCAGATCCCGGCCAGCACGCGTTCGGTGTCGGTGCGAGGTGCGACGTAACCGGCGCTGGTGGCCGCAGTGGCGATGGGCGTGGGAAGGGCGTCCCGGTCGAGCTTGCCGTTGGGGGTCAGCGGCCACTCGTCCAGTGCGATCAACACTGACGGCAACATGTACTCAGGCAGCGAGCCGGTCAGCAGCGCGTGCAACTCACCCGGTTCTGGTGCCCGGTCCACGGTCGAGCGGATGTAGCCGATCAACCGGGTGAGGCCGGAGGGGTCCTTGCGGGCGAGGACCACGGCGTCCGCAACATTAGGGTGCCGGCGCAGGACGGCTTCGATCTCACCTGGCTCGACGCGGAAGCCACGAATTTTGACCTGCTCGTCGGCGCGGCCAAGGAATTCCAACTGCCCGGCTGGGCTCCAGCGCACCCGGTCCCCAGTCCGGTATATCCGGGCGCCAGGGGGGCCAAACGGGTTGGCCAGGAACCGCTGCGCGGTCAGCCCGGGACGCCGCAGGTACCCCCGGGCCAGCCCGACCCCGGTGACGTACAGCTCACCAGGAACACCCACCGGGACCGGGCGCAGCATCCCGTCGAGCACGTACGTGCGGGTGTTGAGGATCGGCGCACCGATCGGCGGTGTCCCGTCCGGGGCCAGCGCCTGGCTCCAGGTTGCCACCACCGTGGATTCCGTCGGCCCATAAGCGTTGATCATCCGCCGCCCGGGCGCCCACCGGGCCACCAACTCCGCGGTGCACGCCTCCCCACCCACGATCAGCGTGGTGAACCCCGCCAGCCAGCTGGCCGCAAGGTCCGCGGGTACGGTGGCCAATGCGACCGGGGGAATCAAGGCGTGGGTGACTCGATGCCGAGCCAGCACGTGCGCCAGCTGCTCACCCAGCAAAGGACCGGGTGGCGGCACCACCAACACCGCGCCTGCAGGCAATGACATGCACAACTCCAGCACCGACGCGTCGAAGCTGGGTGAGGAGAACTGCAGCACCCGATCCCCCGGGCCTATCTGGAAATGCTCGGCCTCGGCGGTCGCAAAGCTCGCCAGCCCAGCGGAGGTGACCACCACTGCCTTCGGCGCTCCGGTTGACCCCGAGGTGTAGATGACATAAGCCGGATGCGCGATCGACACAGACGTCCAGCGATCGGCATCAGTCGGCTTACCAGCGGTGACCGCCGCCGCCGCGGCCACAATGACCGGGTCATCGAGCATCAGCACCGGGACGCCGGTGACCGCGGGTAGCCGCGCGGCCAGCTGCGTAAGCGTCACGACCAGCACCGGGGCAGCATCAGCGAGCATGAAGCCGATCCGGTCGGGCGGATACTCCGGATCGATCGGCAGGAATGCCGCCCCAGCCTTCGCCACCGCCAGCTGCGCCACCACGATCTCCACCGACCGCGGCAACGCCAGCGCCACGATCTGCTCCGGACCAGCACCGTGGGCGATCAGCAATCGCGCTAACCGGTTCGCCCGGTCGTCCAGCTCCGCGAAATCGATCACCTCGCTGTCGGAGACCACCGCTGGCGCCGCCGGTGTCCGCGCCACCGCCGCTTCCACCAGCTCCGCCCAGGTGGCGGGGCGCACCTCCCGGTCAGTGTCGTTCCATGCCAGAAGCACCTGGGCGCGCTGCTGCTGGGTCAGGATGTCGATGTCAGCGCAGCGGACGCCGGGATCAGCGGCCAGCGCAGTCAGCACTTGGAGGAAGTGCGCGGACATCCGCTGGATCATGTCGGCATCGAACGCGCTGGCGTCATAGCCAAACTCGACGGACAGGCACCGCCGGGGGGTCACCACGACGGTGAGCGGGTAGTTGGTGGTCTCGGTCGCCTGCAGTTCGTGGACCCGCAGGCCATGAGCGGCGGCTTCCTCGTCATTGATGGGATAGTTCTCGAACACCACGATGCTGTCGAAGAGCGCCTCGCCCGCAGGCAGCGCGCTCCAGGGCTGGAGTTGGGCCAACGGCACGAAACCGAACCGCCGGCACTCGGCCGCAGCGGCTTGCAACTCCCGCAGCCACTGGATCGCTCCGGTGTTACTGGGCACGTCGACCCGCATTGGCAGGGTGTTGATGAACATGCCGGTGATGTCTTCCACACCGGGCAGCTCTGCCGGCCGGTCGGACACTGTCGCGCCGAAACACACATCGCGCTCGCCGCTGTAGCGAGAGAGCAGCAGCGCCCAGGCCCCCTGCACGACAGCGTTGAGCGTGAGGCCGTGGCGCTGGGCGAACCCGGTTATCACCGCGGTGTCCTCCGCGCCGAGCTCGCTGGTGTGCCACTGCGACGAGCTGGTGCCGTGCACCTGGGGCAGCGGCCGCTGGTAGGGCAGTGGAGTCCGGCACTCGAAACCGGTCAGCACGCGCCGCCAGTGCTTCTCGGCGTCAGCCTGATCCTGCTCACCGAGCCACTGGAGGTAGTCGCGGAACGGGCGCCGGCCAGGCAGTCGGGCCGAAGGCACTGTGACTTCTGACGACGGGGACTCGGCGTGATGGTAAGCAAAGACGTCGGAGAGCACGTGGAAGACGCTCCAGCCGTCCAGCAGCACGTGATGGAAAGTCCAGATCACCTGCACCTCGACGTCGGACAGTCGCGCCAGCGCTACCCGCATCAGCGGCGCCGCAGTCAGCTCCATGCCCCGGGCACGGTCCTCCTCGAGCCACCTGCACAGCTGTTCTGGTCGTTGCCCCGGGGATAGGTGCCGCCAGTCCTGGTGGGTCACGGAGAGCGTGACGTGGCGGTGCACCACTTGGAGCGGCCCGTCCCAGATGATGCTGGTGCGGAGTACGGGGGTGTGGTCGATGGTGTGTTGCCAGGCGGTGGCGAGTTGGTGGGGGTTGGTGATGCCGTCGAGGATGAAGGTGATTTGTTCGAGGTAGAGGCCCTGCTCGTGCTGGGACAGGGCGTGGAAGACCATGCCGGCTTGCATGGGGGTGAGCGGGTAGATGTCCTCAATTGATCGTCCGCCACCGACCAGCCGGTCCACGGTGGGTTGATCAAGGTGGGTGAGGGGGAAATCCGAGGGGGTTCGCCCGCCCGCACCGGGTTGGGCGCAGTGTTCGATGATCTCACCGAGGGCGTGGGCCATGGCTTGGGCCAGCCTGGTCACGGTGGTGTGCTCGTGGAGGTGTCTGGAGTAGTACCAGCTCAGTTCCAGGCAGTGGTGCTCGACGCGGCCGACGATGTCGATTAGGTGGGTCCGGGTGGAGTCCGGGTTGGTGTCGGAGTCCAGGCCGGCGTGGATCTGGTGGTAGAGGCCTTGGTCGGACGTGGTGTTCCAGGAGAACTGGCCGAGGTAATTGAAGCTGACCTGGGGGGTGGGGGCGTTGATCAGCTCTTGGGCCTGGGTGAGGTAGCGCAACAGCCCGTAGCCCAGCCCTCGGGTGGGCACGGCGCGCAGTTGTTCCTTGACTGATTTCAGGGTCTGGCCCCAGTCGGGCGCCGAGGGCAGCGTCAAGGCGACGGGGAAGGTTGTGGTGAACCATCCCAGGGTGCGGGATAGATCGACACTGTCGAACAGTCCCTCCCGGCCGTGGCCCTCCAGATCGATCAATACCTCGGCACGCTGAGTCCATTCGGTCAGCACCCGAGCCAGTGCGGCCAGCAACACGTCGTTGATGTGGGTTCGGTAGACGTCTGGCACGGTTTGCAACAACGCCCTGGTCTGCTCGGGATCTAGCCGCACGGTTACCGCCTGCGTCGAGGCGACGGTGTTGCGCCCGGTCTTGTCCCCGGGCAGTGCCGGGTCCGTGGCAGCGATCAGCTCGCTCCAGTAGTCGAGCTCGGCATCGCAGCCACCCGTGGTGGCGTGCTCGCGCAGCCGCAGCGCCCAGTCCCGGAAGGAGGTGCTCCGCGGGCCCAGAGCGATCTCCTGGCTGCGGCGTGCCTGCCGGTAGGCGGTGTCCAGATCCTCCATCAGGATCCGCCAGGACACTCCGTCCACCACCAGGTGGTGCACGACCAGGTACAGCACTGGGCGTTGCGCGGGTCCGCGGTCGAAGAGCACCGCCCGCAGCAACGGGCCGGTAGCCAGATCACAACTGGCTTGCACCTGCTGGAGGATCTGCTCCATTTCCCTGTCTTGGTCTCCGGCGCCGACAGCGTGGCAGCGCAATACCTCCACCGGGGCAACCGGCGCGTTGTGCTGGTACCAGTGCCCGGAGTGGTACTCAAAGCGCATCCGTAACGCGTCGTGATGTTCCAGGACCGCATCCAGCGCCACGCGTAATGCGCTCACCTCGACACCCGGGGTCAGCTCCATCGCCAACGTTTGATTGAAACGCTCCGGGTGGTGTTCCTGGGACTGGAAAAACCATTGCTGGATCGGGGTCAGTGGCACCGGACCACTGACCGGGCCCTGCTCAGTCATCTCCGTCACCACGGTCGCATTCGCCGCCAATGCCCCCACCGTGGGATAGGTGAATAGATCCTTGGGCAATAACATCACCCCAGCCTGCCTGGCCCGGGACACCACCTGGATACTCAGAATTGAGTCCCCACCGAGGGAGAAGAAGTTGTCCTCGACACCGACCCGATCCAGCCCCAGCACCTGCGCCCAAATCTCGGCTAGGACTCGTTCCACATCGGTTCGTGGAGGCACATAGTCGCCTCCTGCTACCAGTCCCCAATTGGGCGTTGGCAGCGCCCGCCTATCCAGCTTCCCGTTGCGGTTCAGGGGTAATTTGTCAAGTGTCACGAATGCCGCGGGGACCATGTAGTCGGGGAGTGAAGCGGCCACCAGCGCGCGTAATTCTGTCGCGTCGGGAGTGGCACCATCAGCTGGGACCACATAAGCAATCAGTCGTTTTGTTCCTGTGTGGTCTGCCCAGGCGGCAACGACAGTCGCATCAACTGCGGGATGCCGATGTAGGATGGATTCGATTTCGGCGGGTTCGATACGGAATCCGCGGATTTTCACCTGCTCGTCGACCCGGCCCAGGAATTCCAGCTCACCTCCGGTGGTCCAGCGAACCAGATCACCGCTGCGGTATAGCCGGGAGCCTGCCGGGCCAAATGGATTCGCCACAAACCGCTCCGCGGTCAAAGCCGCACGGTTTAGGTAACCTCGCGCTAATCCGATCCCGGCGATATACAACTCACCTGGCACCCCGACCGGGGCTGGACGTAACCACCCATCCAGTACATATACTCGGGTATTCCAGATCGGGCCACCAATCGATGGGGTGCCACCGGGGACTAATGGATCAGTCCATGTCGCCACTACCGTTGACTCGGTCGGGCCATAAGAATTCACCATCCGACGATTCGGTGACCAGCGCGCCACCAACTCCGCCGAGCACACATCTCCGCCCACCACCACGGTGCGGAACTGCGCCAACCCATTCTCGGCAACCGTCTGGGGCACCGTCGCCAACGCCGCCGGTGGGATCAACGCATGGGTCACCTGTCCCGCAGCGAGCACCTCGACCAACTGCTCACCCAGTAGGGGACCTGGCGGCGGCACCACCAACGCGGCCCCCGCCGGCAACGACATGCACAGCTCCAGCACCGAGGCATCAAAACTCGGTGAGGCGAACTGCAATACCCGGTCCCCCGCTGCCACCGCGTACTGATCCGCTTCCGCAGCACAGAAATTAGCTAGGCCGGTGTGGGAGACCACCACTCCCTTCGGCCGACCGGTCGATCCTGAGGTGTAGATGACATATGCCGGATGACCCAACAACAACGGTGAAATCCGATCCGCATCGGTCACCGCGCGATCCGACATCTGGTCGAGCTCGGCGACCAACACCGGATCATCCAACACCACTATCGTCGTATCCTCAACACAAAAGCCGTTCCCATCGAACAAAGCCGACGACACGGCGCTGTGCGTCACGACTGCCACCGGGCGGGTATCGGCGAGCATGAACGCAACACGCTCCACCGGATACGCGGGATCCACTGGGAGAAATGCCGCCCCGGCCTTCACCGCTGCCAATTGAGCCACCACGAGATCCACCGACCGCGACAACACCAACGCCACCACACGCTCCGGCCCCGCACCCCACGCGATCAACGCCCGAGCTAGGCGATTGGCGTGGGCGTCTAGTTCCGCGAAACTCACGGCGCCATCGTCGGACACGACAGCTGGTGCATTCGGTGTCCGGGTTACTTGGGCTTCGAACAGTTCTGGCAGGGTCGCTGTGGGGA
>JBOHFK010000011.1:0-66269 GCA_050699635.1 Pseudonocardiaceae bacterium
ATCCGGCCGATCTCGGCTCCGGAGGCCTTGTTCTGCACCGCCGGCACGTAACCGCGACCTCGCTCCACGACCAGCTCGATCTCCAGCTTGCCCTTGCCGTTGAGGGTGGCGATGTGCAGATCGGGGTTGTGCACGGTGACGCCGGCCGGCGGCACGATATCGCCGGCGGTGACATCACCCGGGCCCTGCTTGCGCAGGTACATCGTCACCGGTTCGTCCTCCTCGGAGCCGACCACCAGCTCCTTGAGGTTGAGGATGATGTCGGTGACGTCTTCCTTGACGCCCGGAACGGTGGTGAACTCGTGCAGCACACCGTCGATGCGGATGCTGGTGACCGCCGCCCCGGGGATGGACGAGAGCAGGGTCCGCCGCAGCGAGTTGCCCAGGGTGTAGCCGAACCCCGGCTCCAGCGGCTCGATGACGAACCGGGACCGGTTGAAGTCGACCGAGTCCTCGGTGAGGTTCGGTCGCTGAGTGATCAGCATAACTAATTCCTCCTACCGGGCGACCACTATTTGACGCCCGCTCGACCTTTGTGATCCCAACATGGAGACATATCGTCACAAAGGGGTTGCCCACCCCGATATGTCTCCATGTCGGGGTGGGCGGGGGTTATCTGGAGTAGAGCTCGACAATGAGTTGTTCTTGGAGCGGGACGTCGATCTGGGCGCGCTCGGGCAGGCGGTGCACCAGCACGCGCAGGGTGGCGGGAACGACCTGCAGCCAGGCGGGGATCGGGCGATCTCCCACGGTCTCCTTGGCCACCATGAACGGCAGGGTGGGGAGAGACTTGGGTTTGACGTCGATGATGTCGAACCTGGACACCCGGAAACTGGGAACGTCCACCTTGACACCGTTCACGACGAAATGCCCGTGGGTCACCAACTGACGCGACTGGCGCCTGGTGCGGGCCAGCCCAGCCCGGTAGATGACGTTGTCCAGCCGGGATTCCAGAATCTGCAACAGCGTGTCACCGGTCTTACCGGGGCGGCGGTTGGCCTCCTCGTAGTACCGGTGGAACTGCTTTTCCATGACGCCGTAGGTGAAGCGCGCCTTCTGCTTCTCCTGCATCTGCAGGAGGTACTCGCTCTCCTTGATCCGCGCACGGCCGTGCTGGCCGGGGGGATAGGGCCGGCGCTCGAAGGCCTGGTCGCCGCCGACCAGGTCGGTCTTGAGCCGGCGGGACTTACGGGTGACGGGTCCGGTGTACCGAGCCATCGCTTAGCTTCTCCTCTCCGTGATTGAGACTCGGCCGCGCCTCAAACCCGGCGCCGCTTGGGCGGCCGGCAGCCGTTATGCGGCTGCGGGGTCACGTCCTGGATGGTGCCGACTTCGAGGCCGGCGGCCTGCAGCGATCGGATCGCCGTTTCCCGGCCCGATCCCGGACCTTTCACGAAGACGTCGACCTTCTTCATGCCGTGCTCGGCGGCCTTGCGGGCGGCGCTCTCGGCGGCCATCTGCGCCGCGAACGGGGTGGACTTGCGGGAGCCCTTGAATCCGACGTGGCCCGCCGAAGCCCACGCGATCACCGCACCGGTGGGATCGGTGATCGAGACGATCGTGTTGTTGAACGTCGACTTGATGTGCGCGTGACCATGCGCGACGTTCTTCTTCTCCTTGCGCCGGACCTTCTTGACGCCGGCACCTGTTCTTGCTCTGGGTGGCATACGGTTGAACTCCTACGAAGTCTCGGGTGGCTGGCCAGAAGTTGTCATTTATTTCTTCCCGGCCTTCTTCTTGCCGGCGACCGTCTTCTTCGGGCCCTTGCGGGTGCGGGCGTTGGTCTTGGTCCGTTGCCCGCGCACGGGCAGCCCGCGGCGCCACCGCAGGCCCTCGTAGCAGCCGATTTCAATCTTCCGGCGGATGTCTGCCTGAACTTCGCGGCGGAGGTCACCTTCGACCTTGAGGTGTTCTTCGATGTAGTCCCGCAGCTTGATGAGGTCCTCGTCGGACAGGTCCTTGGAGCGCAGATCGGGGCTCACCCCGGTGGCGCTGAGGATCTCGTGTGAGCGGGTACGGCCGATGCCGAAAATGTAGGTCAGCGCGATCTCCATCCGCTTGTCGCGGGGAAGATCGACGCCGGAGAGTCGTGCCATGCGAGGTGTGTCTCCTCATCTCGTCGTCACCAGGTCTGCTCCCCGTCCGCCCCGCCTGACGGTTACACCGTCCGCGGGCCCCGGCCTGGTGTCCGGGGGTGTCACCGATCCCGGGTGGATCGGGTGGTGCGGGGAGGTCTTCTTGCGCCGTGGATCAGCGGCGTCGTGCCTGCATCAACCCTGGCGCTGTTTGTGGCGCAGGTTCTCGCAGATCACCATGACCACGCCGTGGCGGCGGATCACCTTGCACTTGTCGCAGATCTTCTTGACGCTCGGCTTTACCTTCACGTCATCTCTCCTGGTCACGGGGCCGGGCAACGGCCCCGGGCCTTCAGTTGTGGTGTCTTACTTGTAGCGGTAGACGATGCGGCCTCTGGACAGATCGTAGGGCGACAGCTCCACGACCACCCGATCCTCCGGCAGGATGCGGATATAATGCTGGCGCATCTTGCCGCTGATGTGTGCGAGAACCCGATGACCGTTTTCCAACTCGACCCGAAACATCGCGTTGGGAAGTGGTTCCACCACCCGGCCCTCGACCTCGATCGCCCCGTCCTTCTTGGCCATATCCTCCGCGTTCCTGCTTCATTTCGCCAACCGCTCGGCGAGCGGTTCTGTCGCGACACGCGCACGCCCCAGCTCCGCGACGTGCGGGAGGCGAGTGCTGGAATGCACTGCTGAGCAGGGAGGCCTGCGCAGATACCTGCAAACACGCTGGGAACCAGCGCGGTGCTCGCGCCGACAGCACAGTCTACGTCGCAGTGACGCCGGCCTCCACACCGGCCCCATGCCAGTGACCACCGCGGCTATCCTGACGACCTGCCACGGTGACTCCGCCCGGACAGCCAGCCCGCGAGCAGCATCGCACCCCACGGCCCAGCGACCCAGACCCACCACGGGTAGATCCAGCTCATGGTGGTCAGCGAAATAATGGCCCAGATCACCAGGTTGATCGCGCTCGCGCTGGCCCATGCCGCGACCGCCCCGCGCCGGCCGCTCCGCGGGTGTTGTTCCCGCTCGGCCGGTACCCCCTCGCGGGGGATCGGCTTAGCGTACCGCTGAGTCTGCGGCAGGTCGGCGGTGAGCGCCTCAAGCTCGCCGTACGTGCGAGACTCCCAGGCCTGCTGCACCCGCTGGTCGAACTCGGTGAGGTCAAGACGGCCCTCGGAATGCGCTGATCGCAACCGCTCCGCGACCCGTTCCCGGTCACTGTCCGCGGCGCGCATCTGATTCCGCGGCGGCTGGTCGTCCACACCGTCCATCCTGCCTGCCACGGGATCCAAGGGTACCTCCAGCTGACTGCGCACCCTCGAATCATAACACTGTTACAGTCACTTCTCTCTCCCGAACTCGACAGCAGGGTTGGTTGATCACGGCCCTGACAGCTCTGCTGTCGAGTTCGGGAACCAGAGGGTGTTCAGGGGCACGGTGCTGTTCACGGGCACGGTGCTGTACATCAAGGATACGGTGCCTCTAACGCCGTGATCCCGTGTCCCGCGTGGTGTCGTTGATCGTCCCGACACTGCTGTTGACGCCGCCGGCGGTTTTGTCGATCGTGCCGGCCGTGCTGTTGATCTTACCGGCAGTGTCCTGGATAGTCCTCGCGGTCGTATCGATCGACTTGGCCACGCCGGCGATGTCCCGGGCAGCGGCGTCGGCCGTGTTGAGCAGACTCTGCAGCGGCTTGGCACTGGACAAGATCGAGGACGCAAGCTCATTGGTCCGGTTCAACTCGACGACCGAGTCGGTCGCATCGTTGATCTTTCCGGCATTCGCGGCGATAGCCTGCGCCTTCTTGTCGATGCTCTGCGCCGCCGCCAGCGTGCGTGCGAGCAGGGCAGCCGCGATGCCGATCACCAACACACCCACAACGAGGATCACGACACTGACAACGTTGAACAACCCAGCTCCACCAGAGCCCCGGGATCGAGCATCCGTTCTTGCCAACTCCACCACCGCTTCCTAAGCGCACAATCGTTCACAGTTTAGTACGGCGAGCGTTGTCTCATGTCTGATTCCTCGACCAAGCGGGCACCGCCCAAGGCCAGCTGCTGGCACCTGAGGCGCGGACGGTGGGTCCGATGTCCGCGCGTCAGCCAGCTGGGGCGCGCGCGTAGCGCAGATGCAGCACCGTTCCACGAAACGTGTCGAAATGGTTCATGGAGTCGCCTCCTCGCGGTGGCGGCGTTGACTCAGGGTGTGAGTCTTCCCGTGGCGGTACCCGTTGCCACCGGTGGTGGTCTTAGGTGGGTTTCCAGCGGGCTGGTTTTTCGTCCTGCCGCAACTCGGCTCGGACGCCTTGGCCGCGAGCGCGGCCAGGTTCAGTGCGGCGTTGTAGTCCCGGTCGAGCCGGGTGCCGCAGTGCTCACAGACGAACTCCCGCTCGGTGAGGGTGAGTTTGGTTTTCACCGCACCGCACGCCGAGCAGGTCTTGCTGGAGGGATACCACCGGTCGGCGACGATGAGCCGGACCCCGGCGTCGGTGGTCTTGTAGGCGAGCTGGCGGCGCAACTCCGCCATGCCCAACCCGGAGATGTGCCGGGCCAGACGACGGTTGCGGGCCATTCCGGCCACGTTGAGGTCCTCGATCACGATGATGTCGTGGTCGCGCACCAACCGGGTCGAGAGTTTGTGCAGTCCGTCGCGGCGGGCGTTGGCCACGCGGGTGTGCAGCGCGGTGATGCGGGCGGTGGTTTTGCGCCATCGGTCGGACCCCACGGTGTGGGTACGCCGGTCGGGGCCGCGTCGCCGGGCTGCCTGACGCTGGGCGCAGCGCAGCGCGCGCAGGACACTGTCGAGGTGGCGTGGGTTGGGGATGACTTTCCCGGTGGACAGCACGGCCAGGGACTTAATCCCCAGGTCCACCCCCACCACCCGTCCGCCGGTGCGCACTGGTGGTGGGGGGTCGGGCAGCTCCACCGAGAAAGTGCCGTGCCAGCGCCCGCGCTGGTGCGACAGGGTTGCTGAACGGATCCGCGCGGTCCCCGCCTCAACCCGGCGGGCGAGTTTGCGGGTCGACTCGTGAGTGCGCACCAGGCCGATGCGGGGCAACCGGATGTGGCGGCGATCCGCGCCAAGCCCGACCGCACCGGTGGTGAAACGACACGTGAGCCGGGCGCGGCGGCCCTTGAACCGGGGAAACGCCACCCGCCGACCCACCCGGACACCGGACTTCGACGACGACCAGTTGCGCAACGCGGCGGCCAGGTTGGCCAACACGACTCTACGCTCAAGACACACCTATCAGGGGACGTCCGATGCGCCTGGGCTGCGTGAAACGAATCTGAGGTGCCAAGCCACGATGGTGGCAGGAGTCACGAAAAGACGACGGCCCATCGGCGGCGCCGTACTACGAGCTTGGACAAGGCGGCTAGCCACACCCGGTCACCCGGGCGTGTAGTGCACCCGGGTGACCGGGCGACGTAACACGGTGTTCTCGTGCCGCAACACCAGCAGCTCGGCATCCTTGCTCAGGTCTCGCCGCACCAGCACGACGGTCAGACTGAGCAAACAACGCACCAGTTGATACGAGATCGACAGCAACAGCATCCGACGATCATCCAGGCCCACGCAACGCTCGATGAGCGCAGGTCAGGACGCTGCATCGCGTTTCCGAGCCCCACAGGATGGACATCGACCCGAATCGTCCTTCCGTCAGCGTAGCGCTGCCGTGCTGCGTCCATAACGGCTGCCCGGATCTCTCCGGGAAGCCGACCCCTGCACGAGCAGGCAATGACCTTCGGCTGCCCTTTCGGGCAGCACATCTTGCCCAACCGAGTGCACGCGAGTTGGCTGATGTAAGTGGCGGGATATCCGATCATGGCCGCATGCCGCACGCCGATCGTCCCTTACCGAGCGCCACCATGCGCCCGAACAGTGCCGAGTCCTCGCCTGCGAGGTCGATCAACTCACAGCCGTTACGCAGGCTGCCGACACCAGAGGACGATGGCATGGTGTCCTTAGCGGCCGACATCGTAGGCGCCTCGCGCACGCGCACTCATCTTTCGTGGGAACCCACAGGGAATCCCCACCCCGCCGACCAGATCCGCCCCTCAGACCGTCACGAAAGCGAGCCATCCGGCGCGCGCCAGTCGTCGCTGCACTCGCAGATTCCGAGGGGCCATCACGCGTCACTTCTCCAGCTCCAGCGCACGGCTGGCAATCAGGCCACCACCCGGCTCCTGCTCTCCTCTCGTGTAGTCCCGACTACACGCGCCGCCTGCTCGTCCCCGACAGACCCTCAGCTGGCGGCAGCAATCCAGCGACAGACGGATACTCTCGCGCACGTCCCACAGCGGGCCCCAGCCGCCGTCCAGTGCGACCCGGACAAGGACCGCCCGGCTGCCCGTGGGAAGGCAGCAGGATCCGGAACATCTGGTGCGGCGGCAGGCATCGGTCCCGATCTTGCGCTGCCGTGGAGCCACGGCGATTCCTCGCTGTTCGAGGTCACCATATCGGGTGTCCGGGTCCTCGTCGGCGTCGCTGCGAAGGAGGAGAAAGCCACGCGCAGCGCCGCCGCTTTGGTCGCGCCGAAGATCGCGGCCGACAACGCTAAGATCGCGGACCAGGATCGGCGTGTGCAGATTTGCTTCATCACACCGACGATTACGCGCTTCGCACTGTGGAAGGGCCGGCCGGTGTTGATGCTCGACCCCAAGAACGCGGACAGGGCCACGGTCGCCCATGAGATGGGCCATGCCGTCCTCGACGCCCTCGGCCGCCAGGCGGCCGCAGCAGGGAAGCAGGGCGTCGCAGCCCTCGATCTACGCACCCGGATCACGGACGTGTTCCTGCGCCTCAGCGCGACGAAGCCGACGTCGAATGACAACTCCGTCGGAGTGGGCATCACGATGGTGGACCCGTCGTTCTGGTCGCCCCCATCGGCCGAGGAGCATCCCCAGAGCAACCCGGACGAGTTCTTCGCCAGCGCGAAGGAGGCCTACCAGATCGACCCCAAGGCTCTCAACAAGAGCATCGCCCGGGCAACGAAGGCTGATCCCACCGTTGCGGCACCGGCCAAGGACATGATGGCACTGCTCGAGGCCCTCTACGGCAAAGGTTCCGCCCCCACCCAGAAGCTTCCCCAGGATCGACAGGCGGCGACGGAGAAGATCAGCTTCGGTCTTCCTCCGAACAACATCGAAGACACTGCCGCCCTCAGCCCGCTGCTGAATTTACTCATCAGCCCCGACACACGCCCGTCCCCATAGCGTGCCGGTGAAGCCGATCAGCACGGTGTCCTCGTTGACCACGACGCCGGGTAACGAGCTCGTTCGGCGGTAGCTCATGTGTTGCGTAAGGACGATCAGTGGGCGATCGGGCAAGGACGGCTGCCCGCAGGGGGAGCCGCATGGCTCTTGCTGAGCATTCGGTGCGGTGACAGGTTGGGAGCGCCTGCCGACCACGGGCTCGGCGGCGAAACCCGCTGCCCGTCGTGCGCCGGAATTCGGGCCGTCGGCGGCGTCAGCTCTCTACGTGCTGCAGCGTACCGCGGGAAACCGCGCGGTCACCCGGCTGCTGCAGCGCGCCGCCGGCAACTGTGCTGTCGCGTGGGCGCTGGCGAACCCCCAGGTGCAACGGCAACCGACCCACCCGATCTCGGTCGGACCGGTCCGCCTGAACCATGAGCGGATCTCGGTCCCGATCCCGGCCGGATCACGGTGCAGGCGAGGGTGTGCCCGAAGGGGCAAGATCAGGTAGAATGGCCGCCATCGCGCCGGATCTTCTGGACGATCGGGCCTGGGATCAGATAGACGCCATGGGGGAGCGTCCGTTCCCGTCGGCACCTGTACCCCCAACGCGAGATCGCCGTCCCGGCATGTCTCGCCCCGGCACTGTTGCGTTGACGGAGGGCAAACAGACTCAACCGCGGGTTGGCGCCTCGATCAGATAGCGAGGGTGAGTTCGGCGAAGGCCGTCGAGAGTCGATGCCCGGGGTCAGCATCAAGGCGAGTTCGTAGTGGCCGCGGCGGAGACATCGCACGTGGGTAGAAGGGCACTGTTGCATTAAGCAATCGGCTTACTGGAGCTGGTCCAGCGGGAGGCGTCAAGGCCGGGTTGCAGGCCTTTGGATGTCCGGTTTGTCACGGTTCTCGGACATCGCTGAGGTGCCGTGCCTCCTGCTTTCGGGCATGGTGAGGACGTCCGTTGCCTCCATGCAACAGTGCCGGTCAGGTCATACCGAGGTGTCTCGATCACGGCTTCGATCGCGCTGGAACCCGCTCGGTCATGGTGGGGCCGGGCCTTGGCGCCGAAGATGGTGCACACAGCAGGTACGTCCAGACGGGACCGAGTGCGGTCGACCACCCGGTCGAACAGCTGCTGCATCTGGGCGCCGACCCGGAACAGCAGATTACGACTGTACTCAACCTGGAAAATCGAGTAGGCGTAACCGAAGCCGCTGCGGAGCTGCTCGTTCGTGGCCCAGGGCGAAACACAGACAGGCGGTATAGATCCACCGGTCGCAGACTTGGCCCAGACCCCTCCAGCCGCGTGCTGCGACAAGGCATCTGCGATCTGGGCCAGGCCTACTAGATCGGTCACCGCGGTGAAGCAGTTGTCGGTCTTGGTGAAGGCTATCCCCGCCCGGCGTGCCTGGCAGGCCACGTACTCGTGCCCGTTAAGGATGATCTGCGCGCCGAACGGCGGATATCCCGACATCTTGATCGTCACATGGCCCCAGTCGGGGTCCAGGGGGTGAAAGGCATAGTGGTCGACTTATGCCGACACCGCGACTATGCCGAGTGTGGTGGTGAAGATGCTGGTCAACGGGGATTGAGGTGGCCTGCTGCTCGGCATAATCCGCGGTGCTCAGGAAGGCGAGCAGGGGCGGTACAGCTTGAGCTGAGTGTCCGGGGCCGGCGCTCTGATCAGGGCACGTTGTTCGCGGGCGAGGTTGAAGTGCAGGTAGGTCCGGGTGGTTGGCTTGACGCCTCGTGGCCGTTCATCGTTGCCTCCTCCTCTGAAAGTGCGGTCTGACGAAGGAGACCTCGCTGCTACGGCGCGGACTATGCCGAGTAACTGACCGCATCGACCACCGTTGACCAGCACCTTCACCACCACACTCGGCATAGTCGCGATGTCGGCATAGGTCGACCTATGCGGATATCCGCATAGGTCGACGTACTCGGTCTTCTTTTCCAGTTGATGATGACCCCGTTGGCTGACTGCGCCACCTTCCACACCGCGGCCGGAGCCTTCGCGACCAACACGAGGAACACCCCCGCTTTGGTGATCTGGTGGGTGGCCAGGTACTCCTCCGCGATGAGGTGCTTGCGCTCCCCGGCCTTGCAGAACAGGACCGGCACACCATGGGCCGCACCCCAAGCCCTGACCCGCCGCGCCAGCCGACCAGCCATCCGCATCAGATGGGTGTCATCGAGCTGCTCATCAGACCCCCGCAGCCTGCACCACCAGGTCCGAAACCCACCCGGATGATGCCCCAGCGGGTAATAGGCATTAAGCACGATCCGATCCACACAGTCATAGAAACCGGTCACCAAGTCTGAGTACCGCTCACTGAACTCATCAACCACCCGCGGACCGTAACGACCACACCCACCGCGACCAGAGCTGCCCCGAAGGCTACACTGATCTTGAGTGAAGTCTCAAGATCAGTGTAGCCAGAAGACGTATCACCACGTCCCTAGCCCGCTCTCCTAACTCGACCGGCATGGTGGTAGTTACGGCCAACGACGATATCGCAGTGCCAGCCAATCCTAGACCGGGTACCGAAGTCCATGAGGCTTTGCATGATAGAGATCAGACTCAGATTCCAGAGGAGATATGGTGCAGTGCAGGTACATCGGCGTTCGACACTGCCGGGGAGACCGCCGATAAGTAGATCACCGGCAACATAGATGCTTATGGCGCTGAGATCCCGGTCTACGATGCAGTGTTGCGCGTTATTATCACACTTAAAGGTGGATCAGCACGAGAGCGGGCATGCGCCGAGTGATCTCATGCACGGAGATCAACCGTATGCGACACGCCTCGCGACACTAGTTTGTCCAGTACGCCGGGCCACCGTCCCGAAGTATTGCCCGCCGAACAGCCAGATCGACCACGGAGACGGTCATGCCTGCCAGATTAAGTCCCACAATTCCGGTCAGCGAGTCGCCGAACAGTCCAGAATGTCACAAGTCGGTACACGCTTGAGATCGCCTACCACTCGCTCGCCGGACACCGGGCGTATTCCGCCTGGTAGGCCGCTGGGGCATCCTTGGCATTGCGGTCTGCTTCCACCGCGCTAACCAGTTCCCGGGCATAGCCAATAATGACCTGCTTGAGTCTCTCCCCGATCGCCTCCTGACGAATGGCGACCTCGTTGGAAGTCACGAGTGCTGGCCGGGCGCGGGTGGGGACGTCGACGCTTTCGAGTCGCCTGACGAGTATTTCTCGGCTTTCCCGAAAAATGCGCACGAACGCTTCGGCGTGAGAGTTCTCGTGGGCGAGCGTTACCCTGTACGGGCAGCTCTGCTCGGTATAGTCCGACGAGACCGCCACGTTGAGGCCGAGCGTGTAGTACACGTTGACCGACTGGGCGAAGAGCGGAACGCGGCCGTCCGCCTCAGGCGGACCGGTGTCCCAAGCTATCGTCATACGCTTATGCAGCTGCGCTAGCGTGTAGCCAGCCCGGTCCGTCCTGCTGCCGGCCGGCCCCGGGTTAGGACGGGAGTGGTCCGGTGCTGCCGGAGGTGCATCGTGGGTGAACGAAACGTAGACGATCGAGGTGGGCTGTTGAGCCGGTGGAAAGCCGGGACCGCGCTGGCGCTGTATAACCGCCGTGGTAGTTGCGCGGTTGCCGGCCGTGCGTTGAAGGTGAAGCAGCGCTTCAGCTCCGAGTCGAACGCCGTCTCGGTGCAATCCGCTGCTAGTAGCTCGTCGAGGCGACCGAACGTGCGGCGTGGTTGCACGTTCAATCCCGACGTGGTCGGACATGACTCATCTCCGGAGGCTGGCCCGTATGCGGAGGATAGTCTCGCAGCAGCGCTCAGTCATGCCCTATCGTGCACACCTCACCGAGTCGCGTGAGCCCAGCGCGAGCAACGTAACGGATTTCGTCCAGCGGACTGGTTCACTACTCGCCGGCCACGGTCGGCTGGTGCGGGCGCTCCAGTTTGCTAACATCCAAATCGCACAGCCCGCGGAACCGCGTCGGCGCCCCGCCTCCCTGCCGCCCCCCTCCCGCCGCAGCCATGAGGGACTGAACCCGTGTCAAGGGACAGTTTGACTTCCCTGTGGGTGGACAGTTTATTTCCCTGTCCGCGGTCAGCTGATCTCCTGTTGATCTAGGTCAAGGGGATCACCCCCGTTTCGGCGGTGGCTTCGGCCAGGCGCAGGCTGGTGCCCTCGGTGAGCACGATGTGGGCGTGGTGGAGCAGCCGGTCGACGGTGGCGGTATAGTCGTATCCATCTCGTTGGACGCGCCGGCCCGTCACGCCGAGTCCCTCACCCAGCGGCAAGCCCACCTCAATCAGAGCTCACCTGCGCAAAACCACACTGAACGGGCTGTTATTACACTTACCCGCGAACAGTCGCCAACCCCGGTGTCGAGCGTCACACTGGAAAGCAATTCAAGCGGGTACGTCGTCGCGCCGTCGAACAGCCGTTGACCCGAGCCGACCGCGATCGGGTGCACCAGCAGGCAGAGCTCGTCGAGCAGGCCGTTGGCGAGCAGCCAGCGCGCCGTGGTGGCACTACCGGACATCGCGATGTCGCCCCCTGCGCTGTCCTTCACCGCCCGCACCCTGGCGGCCACGTCGCCGGAAAGGATCGTGGTGTTCTGCCACGTTGGGTCGGTGTGCGTGCTGGACAGCACCTACTTCGGGATGGTGTTCATGAACTCCGAGAACGGCACGTCCGGGCCCTGACCCGGCCAGTACGACGACCACTCCTCGTACAACCGCCGCCCCATCAACATCGCGACGGCCGACTCCATCTCCCCTTCGATGATCGAACCCATCGCGTCATCGAAGTACGGGAAGTGCCACTTGTCCGGCGACTCAACGACCGGCGGCAGCAGATTGTCGATTCCACGAGCCGGCGGATCGGGACGCGGTTGCCCCATCATCGTGCGGCGAAGCGGGCGGCGAGGCCATCGAGCACGGCTCGGCTTGCCGCTGGGTCCAGGGCGGCCTGTTGCATGCGAGTGAATACCTCGATCTGCCAGGCGATGTCGTCGGGGTCGCTGAGCTGGATCGCACCGAGGCTGTCCGTAACCACCAAGTGCTCGTCGAGGATGGTGAAGGAGTGGTAGAAGGTCGGTGCCTGGGCGTCCAGCGGCAGGACCCGCAGATCGACGTTCGGACGGGTAGTAGCGGAGGCTACCGCGCGGATCTGCTCGGCTTGGACCGCCCAGTCCGCGGGTCGCCACCACAATGCCGCTTCGGTGACCACCCACTGGAACTGCCGTGTCGGGTCGTCAAGGATGCGCTGGCGGGCCAGCCTCGCGTCGGCTGCCGGCTCGGCGTCCCGGGCCAGCGGGCGCGCCCGCTGGAACAGGGCCACCGCATAGGGCCGGGTCTGAAAAAGTGCCGGCACCACCAGGTGCTGAAGGCTGCGCAACAGCGTGGCCTGCGCTTCCCGCTGCCCGAACACCGCCTGCCCGCTGGCGTAACCGGCGGCCAACTCGCGACGGAAGCTGCGCACCTCGATGCTGGCCGTCCACGCCTGCTCCACCAGCTGCTCGACCTGCGAGGCTGGCACGTCAAGCGCCTCGGCCCAGCTCCGCACATCACCGGGCGCGACGCCGTGGGTGGCTGTCTCGATCCGCGACACCTTCGCCTGCGACCAGCCAAGCTGCTGGGCAAGCTGCGTGGTGGACAACCCGGCGCCCACGCGAAGTGCACGCAGCTGCTCCGCGAGCCGCCGGCGAGCTGCCAACTCGGCAGCGGGCTTCGCGGAGCTCACACGTTACGCTGCCTTTCCGATCCGATCAAGAAATTCCGGCAGCGGGACCGCCACCCGCAAGGCATCATTCTGCCAGGCGCGGTAGGCGTCCATCTCAGCGTCGGTAGCGCGGGCCACCCCCCGCACCCCGTCCGCCTCGGTGTGCTGCCACATCTTGACCCCCACAGCATCATCGAAGATCCAGACATCGGTGTCGATGGCCAGCTCCGGGTGGCGATCGAGGTCGGCGATCCGGATGTCCTCCCCGGCCGGCACGCTCGTGGCCACCTGCGAGGCGAACTCCCAGCGCAGGTAGGAACTCAGCCGGGAAGCATGGACGGTGTGCACCCGCCGGATTGTCCGTCCCGCCGCGGTGTTGCTGACGAGCTGGTCGAGCCACCGCTGCTTGTCCGGGTAGTTGACGATTTGGCCGGTGGCCTCGAATTCGGCGATCGCCGGTTTCTCGGCCGCAACGTCGTAGTAGTCGCGGGTCTCGATCCGGAACGCGTCTGCGGCGAAGAGCCGGAACATCCGGGTGTAGTCGACCCGGGTCAGCCCACCCCCGAGCTCCGCCGCCGCAGCGATCAGGTGCAGGGCAGGCAGGCCAACCGCGGCCTCCTGCTCCTCCAGGGTGATCTCCTCGGTAGGCGGCAGCAGGTCACAGCGCACGATCGCGCGCCGATCATTCTCGCGGTCACTGAACACGGCAGGGCAGTCCGCTACGTCACAGGGGCTGTCGGAGATCCGGATGTAGCGCATCAGCGACTCCTCAAGTCAAATTATGCACGATCCGATCAGTATCGAGCCCAGAACACGTCTACGCAAGGGCGTCAACTGGCTTGACATGACCACAGATCCCATCGATTATACGTATTATGCAGTTCAATGCCCGACGGTCCCAGACAGCCTGCGGTGAGACCCGACACGGCCGATGTCCGACAGCAGGAGCCATGCCGGGCCACGTCAGGGAGTCGCTGATGTCGATGACTTGCGCAGCAGATGGGCACGATCACTGGGTGGACGAATGCTTGCGAGGCTCGGGTGGGTACTTGGGGTTGTGTGGGCGGGAGGTGATGCCCGCAGCGTTGGTGGCGCCGCCGGGGCCGAGCTGCGCGGCGTGCGCAGCCATGCTCAACAAGGGCTATCGGCAGCAGCGGAGTCGGAATCCGGGCGTGCTGGCGTGGCTCAAAGGCTGGGCGATCGTCAGACAGGGCAAGCATCGGCGGAACAGAGCGCCGGAGTCGGTGAATGCCTCGTTCGCCGCGAGCGCAGGCCGCGCTCGATGAAGGCGGACAGCCCGGATCTGGTGATTGCGAAGCTCCTGCTCGACCATCTCAAGCTGGGTGGCTTTCAGTTCCAGCGGCTCGCGCCCGGCGTGGACGGCCCGCTGGTGGGAAATCGAGTGAGTGATGACCGGTTGGACTTCATCCACATCGAGGGATTCAGTCGCGATTGTTTCGCCTGCCGCAAGCGGAGATCGTCACTGATCGTTCCCGGCGACGGACTCGTGGATCGCCGGGTGCACGGCCACGCGATCACGGTGCTCAACGAGGTGCTGACCTGGCCGACTCACCCAACCGTTGTGCAGCACCAACAACTGACAAGGAGTACATCATGACGACAGCATCGGTAGACGATCCGATCGCATCGGGTAGTGAGCAGTTCGGACTGGGGCGATCCCGGCATGACCCGGTTTGTCGCGACCGTCCTTCCCCAGTGGGCGTGCGGCCGTGGGGACTGCGCGGGATGCGGCGCGGCGCTGTCACTGGACGCGCCGTGCCGGAGTTCGTGTACAGCCACGAGCAGCAAGTCGCGGTGGACAAGGAGGAGCGGCCGCTGATCCTGACCGGGATGGCGGATCCGAGCGCCGATTCGGTGACCGATGGCGACGGGGATGAAGGCCGCTCCGAGGACTGGACCTATGATTTCATGCCGGATAATCCCTGCCCGGCATGACAGTTCTCATCTGGCGGCCGAGTTCGACGTCCGAAGGGATACGGCTATTCCTCGGCGCGCTGGGACTGGTGTATGGAGCACTGGATTTCGTGGTCAGCCCGGAAGCCGCCGAGGGGCGATTCGACCCCACTTTCGGCAGCTTCATGGGCATTCGCCGCACGGGCGAAACCGACCGGCGCCGGAGCGGCACCGTCAGGTCACAGACTCGCGAGTGCGCGGCACTGCGCGCCACAAAACTCGACCTGACCCGGCCGTGGGAGCGCAGCGCGTTCTGGTTCTTCGCCCACACCGCGCTCCCGCCGGACACCACGTTCAGCCTCCGCGGCGAGGGCCCCGGCCAACCACCCCGCAACACCGTCCGTCAGGCTCCAGACGGCTCCTGGTGCGAAGTCCGCGAAGATCGCGAAGACAACGGCACCCGCGCCGTCTGGGAAACCGGACCTCTATCACTGTGGCGCATCATCGAAGACGCCCACGCTCGATGGTGCCAGCTCGGCCGGCCAGCCGGTATCTCGGCGAGGTCCAGGCGACCCTCGGCTGACGGAGGGGATTGTCAACGGTCAGCGCACGCCGTAGACATCGCCGCGTAGCCGGATGGAAAGGACATAGACCGTGTGGCAGGCATCGTCGATGCGGTACACCACGCGGCAGGTACCCAGGTGGGCCGCACGCTGGCCTGCATAGGGTCCCGTGAGCTCGCCACCTAGCCGGTACGGGTTGGTGGGCAACCCCTAAGTGATGAAGATGTACGCAGCCCAGGCGACCGGGCTCCGGGAGGTCTCTTTCGAGTGCTCGTCGGGCTGGACCGGTGAGTTCGACCGTCCGGCGGCCCGTCACGCGGTGGCGGGACGACGCAAGAGCATCGAGTCGCGGAGTTCTTCAGCGTTGACCGTGCGCCCGGCGAGGACGTCTTGCTCTGCCTGACCGATGTCCTCGACCGCCAGCGGGTCGGACAGGATGGCAATCGACTCCCGCAGCGCAGCCATCTCGGCACGGGAGACGAGTATCGAGGCGGGCTCACCGTTGCGAGTGATCTCTATGTGGTCCTGTGTGCTAGCCACCGCGGCGACCAGCTCGGAGAGCCGCGCTTTCGCGTCGGTGACGGTAATTGTCTCTGACATGGTTCGTATTCTCGTCCGATCGATCCCTCGTGCGAGAGGCGCCGATGCTGGTCATCCGTTGATGACGGCCTCGACTTCGATCTCGATCTTCCAGCGGGGGTCGAGCAATCCGGCGACGATCACCATGGTGGCCGCCGGGCGGATCTCGGCGAACAGCTGCCCGTGCACGGCACCGACCGCCGCGGCGTCGGCGGGGTCGACTAGGAACATCCGGCTGCGCACGACGTCAGCGAGGCAGGCGCCAGTTTCGGCCAGCGCCGCAGCGATGATCTCGAAACACCGCTGCGCCTGCACGCCGACGTCCTCGACGCAGGAGCCGTCGGGCCATACCGGTGCGGTACCCGATACGACGACCCGCTCGCCCACCCGGACGGCCCGCGAGAACCCGATGCTGTTCTCAAACGGCGATCCCGACGACACCAGCTGCCGCGACATCAGCCCTCCTCCGCCCAGCCGGCATGACGGCAGAGCCCACGGGTGAGCCCACCCAAGATCGAATCAGGTCAATGAAAGCCGCTCGCGGGCTCCACAGTCTCACTAATCCATGGCGCGGCGACGGAAGCCGATCATGCCTAGGGTGCCGAAGATTGCCAGTGATGCGCCCAGCGCGAGCAGGCAGATCCACCCCGGGATGTGCGGGATTTCCGGCACCAGCGCGGCCCGCATGCCCTCGCTGACGTAGGTGATGGGGTTGGCGGCGGTCACCACCTGGAACCATCGCAGGTGCGCAAGCGACGGCCACGGATACTGGGTGGCGCCGGTGAACAGCAGCGGGGTGAAGATCAGCGCGAACGCAATATTAATCTTGGTTACCGGCACGAACGTGCCGACCGTCATGCCGATGCACGCACCGACCAGACTGCCGAGCACCGCCACGCCGACCAGCAGCCCCAGCCCGTCTGCCCGGTACGGGACCGAGCCGAGCACGCCGATGCCGAGAGGAAACATCACCGCCGAGGCGGCCAACGCCCGCAGCATGGCGAAGAGCACCTTCTCGGCCGCCACCGCCCACAGCGGCAACGGGGCCAGCAACCGGTCCTCGATCTCCTTGGTCCAGCCGAACTCCACCACCAGCGGGAACGCCATCGCCTGCATCGCGGTCACGGTCGCCGTCAAAGCGACCAGGCCGGGGAACAGCAGGCTGGCGTAGTTGTTGCTGGTGTACCCGAGGCTGGTGAGCAGCTTGCCGAACACGAACAGGAAGAACACCGGCTGCAGCAGCACCTGGGCCCCAAACGCCACCAGGTCTTTGCCGGTGACCACGATGTCCCGGCGCAGCACCGAGCCGAACGACCGCAGCTGCAACGCCCACGACGGTCCCCGCACCACCTCCACGGCACGCTCGGTGCGTTCGGGAGCGGTTGTGGTCGTCACCGCAGTGTCCTCCCGGTCAGGTCGATGAACACGTCCTCCAGGCTGGACTGAAGGACCTCGACTCCAATCAGCTGGCCCCCGACCTCTGCTACTGTGGTGGCAACCGGGGCGACCATGCTCGATGCGTCCCCGCTGAGGTAGAGCGTGACGGTGTGTGCGGCTCCCTCGGTGCCGGCGTGCTCGCACCGCTGCACCCCCGCCAGGGTACCCAGCCGATCGAGCAGTTTCGCCGTTGCGCCCTCGCCGGGCAGCTCGACCGTGACCCGCAGGGTGGCTCCGGTGGCCAGTCCGCGGACCAGGGTGGCTGGGGTGTCCAGCGCGAGCAGCCGGCCGTGGTCGACGATGCCGACCCGGTCGGCCAGCGCCGACGCCTCGTCCATGTCGTGGGTGGTCAGCAGGATCGTCACGCCGGCGTCACGCAGCTCCCGGATGCGGTCCCAGACGAACAGCCGCGCGGCTGGGTCCAGGCCAGTGGTGGGCTCGTCCAGGAACAGCACACTCGGGTCGTGCATCAGCGCCCGGGCGATCATCATCCGCTGGTTCTGCCCGCCGGAGAACAACTCGGGCTTGTCATTGGCCCGGTCGATCAGCGCGAACTGCTCCAGCAGCGCCTCGGCCCGCGGCTTGCGGACTCGCGGCGGCACGCCGTGGTAGGCGGCGTGGAACAGCAGGTTCTGCCGGACCGACAGCGACCGATCGAGGTTGTTGCGCTGTGGGACCACCCCGAGCAGGCGGCGCACGGTCCGCGGCGCGGTTACCACGTCCACGCCCGCGATCAGCGCCTGCCCGGCGGTGGGCCGGACCCGGGTGGTCAGCACTCCGATCGTGGTGGACTTGCCGGCCCCGTTGGGCCCGAGCAGCCCGAAGATCTCCCCGCCGGCCACCGCGAAACTCAGCCGGTCCACCGCGTCGGTCTTCGCCTTCGGGTAGCGCTTAACCAGCTCCCGCACCTCTACCGCGGTCCCGTCCACTACCACATCCGTGAGGCTATGTCCTCGACGGCCATGTGGCAGGTCGATTAGGCCTTGACGGGCTCGGGTTCGGCGATGGGGTTGGCCCCGTGGATAGGGCCCTCGGCGTTGGCTAGGCGGGTCGCGCCGCCGCCAGTGGCACCACCGCCCCAGCGCAGCGAGATCACCTCGGCTGCGATGGACACCGCGGTCTCCTCGGGGGTGCGGGCACCCAGGTCGAGACCGATCGGCGAGGCGATCTTCTTGAGGTCCTCGTCGGTCACGCCCGCCTCGCGCAGCCGTTCCTCGCGGTTGCGGTGGGTCTTGCGCGATCCCATCGCGCCGAGATAGGCGAGGTCCAGCTTCAGGGCTTCTACCAGCACCGGCACGTCGAATTTCGGATCATGGGTGAGCACGGTGATGACGGTCCGCTGGTCGATCCGCCCGGCTTCGGCCTCCTCCTTGAGGTACCGGTGCGGCCAGTTCACCACGACCTCGTGTGCATCGGGGAAGCGGCTCTTGGTAGCGAACACCGGCCGGGCATCGCACACCGTCGTGTGGTAGCCCAGCAGCACGCCCACCCGGGCCATCGCGGCGGCGAAGTCGATCGCGCCGAACACCAGCATCCGGGGCGGCGGCTGCATGGAGTTGACGAACACATCCATACCTTCGCCGCGGCGCTCACCGTCGGGCCCGTAGTGCAGGGTGACCACTCGACCGGCGGCCAACGCGCCGCGGACGTCGTCGAGGATCGCCTCGTCAGCGTGGGACGAGCCCACCGTGCCGGTGTGCCGGTCGGGCCAGACCACCATGCGCAGGCCGACGCGTTCAGGGTCGGGATGCGCGACCACGGTGACGACCGCGACCGGCTCCTTTTTGGCTACCGAAGCGGCGACGTCGTCCAGCTCAGGAAAATGAACCGGGTCGACCTTCTCGACGAACACGTCAATGATTCCGCCGCAGGTGATGCCAACGGTGAACGCATCGTCATCGGAGACGCCGTAGCGCTGCAGCACGGGGGTTTCCTCGGCGAGCACCTGCTGGCCCAGTTCGAAGACCGCGCCCTCGACGCAGCCACCGGACACGCTGCCCACGGCCCGCTCGTCGGCGGTCACCAGCATCGACGCCCCGGCAGGTCGCGGGGCCGAGCGGTAGGTGGACACCACCGTACCCAGCGCGGTGGATTTGCCCTGGCGCCACTCTGCCACCAGTTCGTCGAGCACCTCACGCACGGCGTACCCTCCTCGTCGAGTGTGGCCGGGCTATGCCGCCCCTAGTGGAGGGTATTCGAACCGGCCGCCGTCTGGGTTCACCCAATAGCCCCGATTGATGAAGACACTACGATCAGGGAAACTGTTCCCGCTGCGCTCAAGGCCGGTCCACATCGATGCCGCTGGCCAGGTCGGAGCAGTCCACCACGATCAGGTCGGACCGCCCGGCCAGCCAATCCCGGGCACCCCGATCGCCCTGCGCCGAGGAGGCGATGCCGGCCCAATGCTGCCGGCCGAGCAGTACCGGATGGCCGGGCTGACTCTCGAACCCCGCCCTGGCCACCACCGTCGGACTTGCCGATGCGACCAGCCTCCGGACCACCGCGGCGTCGACGTCGGGCAGATCGACCAGATGCACCAGCGCGGCCTGCACCTGCGGCGGCGCCATGCGGTTGAGCTCGGATAGGCCGGCCCGCAGCGAGGCACCCATACCCTCCGCCCAATCCTCGGCCAGCACCGTGCCCGCGATCTGCGGCACCAGCGGGATCACCTCATCGGCCTGCGCGCCCACGACTACGAGCACCGGCTCGCATCCGCCGTCGGTCAGCGTGGTCACCGCCCGGCGCAGCCACGCGCCCCCCTCGACCAGGGCCTTGGGCATGCCGTAGCGCCGCCCCGCCCCGGCCGCCAGCAGCAATCCGGCGATCATGACGGCATCCTCTCACGGCTTGCCGGGCCTTCGGTCGAACGACGCTGCCCGACCAGCTCCGCAACCAGCGCGATCGCGTCGTCGCCGCGGGCCGACACCTCCCAGAACAGCTCGAAGAGCCGGGCGTAGAGCTCGATGTCCTCGGGATCGCGCAGGCTCAACTCGGCAGTCACGGTCTCCACGAGCACCAGCCGGTCGTCGTGGATCCAGAAGCTGTGACCCGGCGATTTGGGGAGTCGGGCGGTAAACGGCAGCACCGCTAGTTCGACGTTGCCCAGTCCGGAGAGCACCACCAGCCGGTCGAGCTGGGCGCGCAAGGTGGCCGGCGGGCAGACCAGGTATCGCAGCGCCGCCTCCGTGACGAGGAAGCGGAAATGCTTATCCTGGTCGTAGAGGAACTCTTGACGCTTCATCCGAGCCTGTACGGCCGCGTTGATGTCCGGGGCGCCGCCACGCAACGCGGCGATGTTGGTCAACACGTGCCGGGCGTAGTCGGGGGTCTGCAGCAAGCCCGGCACCATCGCCGGCTCGTAGGCCCGCAGCCTGGTGGTGGCGGCCTGGAGAGGGATGCTGGCCCGCTGCCGCCCGGCAAACCCGGTCCGGAACTGCCGCCGCCAGGTGGCGTACTCCACCCGCAGGCTGCGCAGGTCAGCGAGCAGGTCATCCTGGACCTCCGGGCCGGCGCCGCACGCCATCACCCAGGCCGCGAGGTCGTCGGCGGACGCGGTCTGGCGGCCGTGCTCCAGCCGGGACACCTTGGAGGCAGCCCAGCCGAGCCGGTCGGCGAGTTCCTTGCCGGTGAGCCCGGCATCCAGCCGCAATGCGCGCAGCCGGTTCCCGAAGCCCTCGCGGCCGCGGTGCGATTCGGTCACGCTGCTCCTGGCGGCGGGTCCTCTCGGGTCGGGTCCTGAGCAAGATACTCGGCGTAGGGCGTGGCGTGCTGCATCGCCAGATCGATCCACGCCTCGTGCCGGGCGATCAGTTCCGGATCGGTCACCACCTCGTGCGGCAGCGGCCGGTCGTCGCCGGTGAACCGCATCAGCACCAGGATCTCGGTGTCGAACACCCAGAAGTCGTGATCGGGCAGGTCCAGCTCATGGGCACGGGCCCGCGGCAGGTAGCGAATGTCTTCCCCGGCCTCTGCATTGCCGCGGTTCCCGCGTACCTCATAGCGCAGGTATGGGGTCAGCGATCCAGGCACCACCCGGACCCGCTCCATCCGGGCGCCACGCTCGATGCCAGCTCTCACAGTGCCGATCCAGGAGCGTTTCATCACTTCGTACTCGGGATCACGTGGTTGCCCCGCCAGGAAGCGAGCGATCCACTTACGCTCCGATGGGACGTCGTAGCTCTCCCGGTTCTCTAGCCGCCGGGCGGACCGCCGATACTGCTTGAAGAGTTCGTAGAACTCCTGAAGCGACAGCACCGAGCCCATCAGGGCTGGCGCGGCAAGAAATGGAACAGCTCCGGAGGAACCTCCACGACGCCCTCGTGCGACGGGATCCTCATCTCGGCCAGCGCCTCGGCGTCGTCGACCCGAGAACTTGATCAAACGCAAGCAACCAGGCGAGTGAAATTAGCAATATCGCGCAATTACTTGCATTTGGATCATCGAGAGGGTCTGCTTGGGACAATTCGCACACGAGGGAGCCACCACAAGTGCAGAAGTCCGTCATCGGGACTACCCGCCCCGACGCAGCAACCCCAGCGCAACGACCTGGACCCGACGCCGCGGGTTTCCAGGTGCCCGACGATCCACCGTTGACCAGCGCTGACGCCGCCAGGGCGCTGCATGACTTGTTCCTAGCCAACACCGACCATGGTGCCAACACCGCCAACGACGAACTCGTCGCAGAACTGGTGCGGCGAATACGCGCTCTACAGGGCTCCAGTGACAGTGGTCGCAGCCCACAAGCCACTGAGCCGTTTGGCTGGCTCGAAGCAGGCGGGCGATGATCGCCGTGACCCATCGGCGGGACACGATCCCGATCACCTGCTGCGTCGACGGCCAGTCCCACGACATTCCCGACGGCAACGTGACCGCTGGCCACGACGGCCACTACCAGGCGCTATGTGGACATCTTGTCTTGGCTGCAGCGCTGGCCGCACCGGTGGGTCGGCCGTGCGCGAGCTGCAACGCCATGGTTGCGGCGCATCGGGCGGCACCGAATTCGAGTACAGGTCGTCACTCCCGTCATCGCCAGCCCGGGTTGCTGTCGCGGTTGCTGCACGGCTACATGACACCGTGCATTTCCAGGTCAGCAACTTAGAGCCCTCCTTGGGGCTCGCCGTGGCTTGCGAAGATTCCGTGAATCTTCGCGTCAGGAGCCCAGCTTTTTCTGCTGCGGATAAACCGTTTCGCCGCGGGCGAGCATGGCGACGAACTGCTCGATGCGACGGGCCCGGGTGTCGGGGCGCTTGGCACTGTCGATCCGGTGGAGGATCGCGTAGCGGTTCTGGCTGGTCAGGAGGTCGAACATCGCCTGTGCGCGGGGTTGGGTGGCCAACGCGACGGCCAGGTCCGGCGGCACCTGGATGCTGGCCGGGCCGGCGTAGGCCGCGTCCCATCGGCCGTCGGCCTTGGCGCGCTCGACCTCGGCCAGACCGGCCGGGTGCATCCGGCCCTCGGTGACCAGGCGCGCGACGATGCCGACATTGCGCGCCGACCAGGGGCTGCGGGCGCGTCGCGGGGTGAAGCGTTGGCGATAGGTGGTCTCGTCCCGGCGCTGTACCTGGCCGTCGATCCAGCCGTGGCACAGCTCCTCATCAAGGGCCTGGTCGTAGCTGAGGCGGGTCGGTTCGGTGGTGCCTTTTTTGGCCAGCACCAGCCACACCCCGGGCTGGCTGCCGTGGTGCTCAGTGAGCCAAGCCCGCCAGGCGGCGGCCTCGGCGAGGGTCAATTCCTCGGTCACTGCTCGCCCCTACCGCAACGGCTCGGTGGTATCGACCTGCACGAGGATCTCCACCTGGTCGCCCACGCGCAAGGTCACGCCCGGCGAATCGGGAATGAGGTTGATCGCAAACCAGGTCTTGCCGTCCCATCGCCGGTGGCGGGCGAGCGTCGTGAGCGGTTCCTTCCCCTTTGCCGCGGTGGACGGGTCGATCGTGCTGAGCACACACCGATTGCAGGCTTTGACGGCCCGGAAACGCGCGGCGCCGATGCGCAGCACCCGCCAGCCATCCTCGGCCCAGGCCGCTGAACCCGCGACGACCAGGTTGGGACGGAACTGCACCATCGAGATCGGCCCCTCCTCCGGGCGCGGTCCCTCGTTGATGAGATCGTTGAGCGCGAGCAGGGATTCCTCGGTGGCCAGCAGGAGCGGGTAGCCATCAGCGAACGACACTCGATCCGAGGCACGGCTGTACCGGGGGTTCGGCCAGCGCCCGGTGGGGTCGTCGAGGTAGACCAACCGGACCGGCTCACCGACCACTTTACTGAACCACGAGCTGGCCTCCTGCGCCGCGGGGGCAGCGGCCACCACGCTGGAGACGACCCACACATCGCAGGGCTCGGCACCATTGGGAGTGGCTACCAGCAGCGGGTCCACGTCCGGCGCCCGTACCAGCAGCCCGGCCGGGTGGGGTTCCGGAGTGACCAGCACCAGCTGCGGGTACTTCCGCGCGGTCACCGCCTCGCCCTGCTGGTCGACCAGCATCCACCGCCGATCACCAGCCAGGCCCCATCGCTCAACCAGCGCCTCGCGAACCGGCTGGCCACGGCACGACTTGATCGGATACCGGTTGATCCCCGTCAACGTGAGCGCCACGGATGCAGGCTCCCCCGTCACGCGGATCAGAGGCAAGTGTCAGGAGTAACGAGTCGTGCTGGCCTCGTCCCGGTCGAGTTGGCCCCGCGATCGAGCCCCACCATCGTGAGGAAGCCGGCCGCATGGGTGTCGTCTCCGCACCCAGCGACGACGTCACCACGTACCTCACCGCGCGCTGCGCTGCGACCACGTAATGTTTGCATGGTCGACATGGCACACCGTCAAGCATTTCGGGGGACCACTATGAGCCGCAGGATCGTGCCGGGCCCAGAGCTTCGTCCTGGTGTGGCCACCCGCCCCGCGCCTGGGGCAGTGCGGATCTTTTCGATCCTGAATGGGCTCACCCTGCTCGGCGTGCTGCTGCAGGCGGTGTGGGCTGGTGAGTTCATCGACCGCGCCGGGCAGGCCGCGTGGATCACGGTGCACGAGATCGGCGCCTTCGTGGTGGTGGTGCTCGCCCTGGCCACGGCGGGGGTGGCCTTGGTCGCACTGCGGCGCGGGAGCTCGGCGCTTGCCTTCGGCGCCCTGGGTCAGCTCGTCCTGATCGTGGTCCAGACCGGCCTGGGCGAGGCGATCACCAAGAGCGGCGCGGAGGGACTCATCGTCGCCCATGTACCGATCGCGATGCTCGTCTTCGGTGTAGGCATCTACCTCTCCATCGCCGGCGCCCAGCTACGCCGCGCGGCCTGATAACCCACGGTCAGGGGGATGCGGGCGCGAGCTGGTGGCAGAGCCAGGTGAGTGCGAGGGGGTAGCGGTAGTCGATACCGCCGTGGCCGGCGTCGAAGAGCTCGAAGTGCACCCGTTCGTCGGGCAGTCCGGCAGTGCGCAACGCGTCGCGGAAGGCCTGCGCACCGAGATCGAGATACCACTCGTCCCGGGTGCCGGCATCCAGCCATACCGCGCGTAGCGAGCGCAGCGAGTTGGCGTAGCGCGGTGCCATCCGCACCGGGTCCCAGTCCAGCCAGCGCTGCCAGACGTCCTCCCGCAGCACTCCGGTGTGCGGGTCGAAGGGCAGCTCCGGGGTGCCGTCCTCGCGGGCGGAGAAGCACGCCGAGACGCCGAGCATCATGAGCAGGTGCTGGTCGGCGGGCTTGGTGAACGCCGCCCGGGACTGGAAGTCCGACCACCAGGCGCCGATGTCACCGTCATAGTCACGCAGGTGGCGCACCGACTTGCCGAAATCCGCCAGGTAGCACAGCTCATACAGGGCGTCCCCGGCGTGGCTGGCCAGCGCTCCGAACAGGTCAGGCCGGAGCATCGGCGTGATCATGGCCCCGAACCCGCCGGAGGACTTGCCGCTAATCGCCCGGTGCGCCCGATCGGGCAGCGTGCGGTAATGCGCGTCGACGAACTGCACGACCTCGTCGCACAGGTAGCTGTGGTAGCGCCCGGTGCCCGGTGAGTCGACGAACTGGCTGCCACCGTAGGCCGTCCAGGCATCGACGTAGACCACCACCGCGGGCGGGACCTCGCCACTGGCGAAGACCGCGTCAGCGGTTTCCGGGAAGGGCTGCCGGTAAGCGCTGCGATTGCGCCACATCGCCAGATGACCGGTATAGCCCTGGATCACGTACACGCTCGGATAGCGCTGCTGGGAGCCGTCGTATCCGGGAGGCACATAGACCCACAGCGGGCGGCGTGCCGGATCACCCAGGGGGTTGTCGCGGAGCAGCTCGCTGTCGATCACGTGTTCGTCGAGCCGGCCGGCAAGCTCGGCTGACCAGGGCAGCATGGACTCACCGTACGTGCTCAGCGAACTAGGCGGGTCGCACGGTGACGGGGACATTCCTGGCGGCGAAGATCCCCCGGCTGTAGAACCTCAGGGGCAAATCGGGATTCAGGCGGATGTCGGCGTAGCGATCGAGCAGTACGCCCACCGCAACCCTGGCCTCCACCCTGGCCAGCAGCTGACCGATGCAGAAGTGGATGCCGTACCCGAAGGCCACGTGGTGGTTGGCGGTGCGGTGGATGTCGAACCGGTCGGGGCCAGGGAACTCGCGCTCGTCCCGGTTGGCCGACAGCAGCCACGGCGTGACAATCGCATCCGCCGGGATGACCTGGCCGCTCAGTTCGGTCTCCGCGATGGTCACCCGGCCGACCTGGGTGAAGGAGGATCGGTAGCGCAGCACCTCCTCGATGGCGGCTGGGACCAGCGATCGGTCGGCGTGCAGCTCGGCGAGCACGTCGGGATGCTCATCGAGGCACAGGACGGTGTTGCCCAGCAGCGCGGTCGTAGTGATGTGCCCAGCCAGCAGCAGCACCAGGGAGAAGTTGACGACCTCGGTATCGGTGAGCCGCTCGCCGTCGGCCTCCACGGTGGCCAGCGTGCTGATCAAGTCTTCTCTGGGGTGGGATCGCCGGTCCCGGCAGTGTTCGCGCAGGTAGGCGAGGATGTCCGCGGTGGCTTCGTCGATCTGCCTGGCGAGGTCGGGATCGGTCGGGTCCGAGACCTCCCGGCCGAACAGCCGGTCCGCCCAGATCCCGAACAGCTCCCGGTCCGAGGCCGGCAAGCCGAGCAGGTCGGCGATCACGGTCACCGGCAGGGGGTAGGCCAGGGTCGGGACCAGGTCGAACTCGTCTGAGCCACCGGTGGCGTCGAGCAGCTCGCCGGTGAGCTCCGCAATGCGGGGGGCGAGTCCGTTGACAACCTTCGGGCTGAACGCCGCGCCGACCAACCGGCGCAACTGGTGGTGGCGTGGCGGGTCGGTGCGCCCCAGGTTGCCTTCGCTGAGCATCTTGCCGACCGGCAGCACCCGGCCGATGTCGGAGGAGAACACCTCGGGCTCGGAGATCGCCCGATGCACGTCGGCATAGCGGAACACGTGCCAGACGCCGTAGGCGTCCCGCCACACCGGCTGGTGCTCCCGCATCTCGCTCAGCCAGGCGAGCAGGGTGGCTCCGCCGTCTTCGGCGCTCGGTGCGGTGGTGGGTTGGGTACTGGGTTCAACTGGCATGGTTACTCCCGTGCAGAAGGGGTCGGGTCGGTGCCTTCGCTGGGCGTCGGTGTGCGCATCAGGTCGAAGAGCTCGACGACCCGGGGAGCGATGGCGCGCATTGTCTCGATGTCGGGATCCTCTGGTGGTTCGAAGGCCCGCCGGATGATCTCGGCCAGTGCCGCCGCCTTGCGCACAAGGGGCAACATCGGATCCGGCGGCAGGAACTGCTCCATGAAGTAGAAACCGGCACCGGCCGCCTCCAGCGCATACACCTGGGTCGCTCGGTCGGTGTCGGTGCGCAGCAGGCCGTGCTGCCGGAGCAGGTCGATGTACGCAGCGAAGTGGTCGTCCGAGGCCTGTTGCCGGTCGCGGAGCAGTTCGCTACCGGCGAGCTTGCCCAGCGTGTCGATGTCCCGGGTGTAGAGCGCTCTGGCCAGTGGCCGTTGCATGATCGCCAGAAAGCTCGCCCGCATCATCCGGTGCAGCAACACCGCAGCGGGGTCGGCCCGCATGCCGTCGATCAACTCCTGCATCACGTCGCCGACCTCGCGCAGCAACAGGGTGGCGAATAGCTCCTGCTTGGCCTTCCAGTGCAGGTAGATCGTGCCCTTACCGACGCCGGACCGGGCGGCCACGTCATCGACGGTGACCCGCCGGTACCCGAAGCGCAGCAGCAGCTCGCCAGCGGCGTCCAGGATCCGCTGCTCGCGGCCGCCGTGTTCGGCATGTCCCTGCACTGACACCTCGCCACGCCATCTCGAACTTGACCGATGACCAGATTACTATTTCGGTCATGAGTATCGCAAGCCGACCCCGACGTCCCGGCGTACGTAGCTCCCAGCGAACTGTGAGTCAGAACCGGCCAAGCGCTTGAGGGCGCCGACCGCGCTGTGGCACCATGCAGCGGTTGGCGCCGGACCTCGCCCCGAGGAGACCCGCCAGCCCCGAGACGTACGCGGCCGTTGCCCCGGCGCTGGCTCGGCAGCTTCGCTGCCGCTCACCCGCCAGAGGTGGTTGTCTCGTTGCGTGGGGAACATGATGTACCCAGATGAAGTGCATGACCTCGTACCGCGCGCGCCATCGCCATGGCCCGGGTCCCGGTACGCGACCCGGCATCAGTGGCAGCTTGATGGCGCGCGCAGCCTGACCGACGCCGCCCAGCACCTCAGAACGCTCGCCGCCGAACTGACTACCGCGCACACCGCGGGATGGTGGCTGGTAGAGCCCATGCGCAACGGACACCTCCTGGCGGCCCGGGCCTCACGACGCAAGCGGGCGCAGCCGGAGCCGTTGCCGCCGCCTGCGGGTGAGCCGGTGGCCGCTCCCGCGCTGCGGTGGCGACTACGCGTGGTCGACGAGCCACCGCTACCCGGTGATGAGGTGCTGCGTCTGGGCGCGGCGGCCAGCCGGACGTCGGTCCTCACCTCGACGGGTCACGCGCTCCGTCAGCACAGTGGTCCACCCGTCCCCGGGAGCCTGCTGGTGGAGGTGACGCGTCAGCTCTCGCCGGAAGGCCTAGGACGCCGGCTGTGGGGCGTCGCCCCGGCCCGCGTCGGACCGAGCGTCGACCTCGTAGCGGACGGGAGCGCGCTGCGGGTGCACGCGCTGCACGACGGAGCGATGGTGCGGACAGTCGAGTCACTCGCCTTCGAGCATGGCGCCGACGGCGCCGCCAGCCTGCTCGCCGCGGCGGCCGCGTACGAACGGCTGGCGCGGGCGGCCGACGTCATGGCCGCGGCGGGCGGACGCCTGCTCTACGTCGATGACGGCCGTCTCCACATCTCCTACGGACGCTCGTGAGCGGCCAGGCGGAGGCAGCCCTCCCGCAACCGTGCCTGTCCGCACTGATCGAACGGCTACGCGCCGCCGGCTGCGTCTTTGCGGAGGAAGAGGCCGCGGCGCTGCTTCACTTCACGCGAGACCCGCTCAGCGTGGAGCGGCTAACCCAGCGCCGGGAGCAAGGTGAACCCCTGGAGCACGTCGTTGGCCACGTCGAGTTCGGCGGCCTGCACCTGGTCGTCGGGCCCCGCGTCTTCGTGCCGCGCCAGCGCTCCCTGCTGCTCGCGCGCCTAGCGGCCGTGGTCGCGCGGAGTCAGCCGGGGCCGGTGCTGCTGGAGGCATACGCCGGGGTAGCGCCGATCGCCTGCGCCGTGGCCAGCGTGGTCCCCCACGTGGAGACGCATGCGAGTGACATCGATCCCCGGGCCACTCGGTACGCCCGACGCAACCTGCCGCCCAGCGCGGGCGTGCACTGTGGCCACCTTCTCGACCCGACGCCGCGGGCGCTGCGCCGGCGGGTGACGCTGCTGGTGGCCGTGCCGCCCTACGTGCCGCTCGCCGCAGCAGAGCTGCTTCCCCGAGAGGCCCGGGAACACGAGCCTCCGGGGGCGCTCTTCGGCGGCGTCGATGGGCTCGACCACGTGCGCGAGCTGGTCGACGGAGCCCGACCGTGGCTCGCGCCCGACGCCCACGTGCTCGTGGAACTACACTCCGGCCAGTATGGCGCCGCAGCGGCACACGCCGAGCGGGCCAGCTTCACAACGCGACGCCACGACGGCGACGACGGACATACCACCGTGTTGGACCTCGTCGCCGGTGCCGCTTGAGGATCCCCAATGAAGCAGGAGCTTCTCCGCCGCTACTCGAACCGTGGGCGACCTCTTAAAACCGGTGGTCCGAGCATACCCAGGAGTGCTGCGATGACTGTCGCCAAAGAAGCCGACGATTTACAGGCCGGAAGTCCGAATAGTGGGTGTCGTACTGGTGAATTGAAGTTGCATATCGTTATGAGCCCTGGCTAGTTTCGCTCAGCTGGCGCCGTATCCACCAGTATGCGTACTGTTGAAATGGGTACTTCTGGCCTTCACTTTCGCTGTAAGCTTGCGCGGCTCTGAATAGTCCGGCCCTCGCTGCATGTATGAGTTTCGGTAGACCGATGGGGGCTCAACGCCATCGAAGCGTTCCCGCTTCTCCTGGTAGCTTCGGCACAATATTATTAAGAAATTGCCAATAACGAACTTACTAAGATATTGGCCGAGGCTTCACATTCTATCCGCACTCCACTCGCTGTGCCATACTGCGAGCCGGAATAGCTTGACCGCTCAACCCAGAAGGGAGCCCGCATGCCCCCTCCAACAGTTCACGTACAGCTCGGCACTTCCGAGACCGTACAGGAATATGCGGAGCCTATCTTCCAGTTGTACTACGACGCCTTTTCAAAACCACCCCACACATGGCCGGAGCATGGGGAGGCGGAGTTCAGGCGGCTGCTCTCGAGGCTTGCCAGTAACCCCACCCTCGGTATCGTCACCGCGCAGGCCGAGAACGAGCTGATCGGCTTCGCGTACGGCTATACCTTGAAACCTGACACGCACTGGTGGGATGGCTTCATCACGCCAGTACCGGACGAAGTGACCATTGAGCGGAAGGGACGGACATTCGCGCTCATCGATTTCGTGGTGGCCGAAGCGTGGCGCGGCCACGGGATCGGGCGGCGACTCCATGACATGCTGCTCAACGACCGTACTGAAGCGCGCGCCACGCTGGCGGTAGAACCTGTCGCCCATGAAGCACGGGCAATCTATGAACGCTGGGGCTGGCGAGTCGTTGGACGACTCCGTGGGCCTGCCACCGACTTTGCGCCGGAGTTCGAGATCATGGTTCGTGACTTACCGCTGTAGCGCAACTAAGGCCGTAGGCGTGCAACTGTTCGTCCAGACCTCGTACCACCGAAGGCACTTGATACTGCGCCAACTGGTCCCGAGCCGCTCGGACTCGTCCCACCAACCTGGCCGAACGGTTCCGTGCGGTAAGCACGGCGGCCTCACCGATTGTCGCCGCTGCTTCCTGGAGACCTCCAGCCGCCGTGTACGCCTCGCCGAGATACAACTTAGTGAAGGCGAAATTACGTACAAAAGCAGGGTCGGCCGTGGCTAAAGCTTCTTGAGCGGCGCCCAGTGCGCCCGGCGTATCGTGCAGCTGCAAAAGGCACAAACTCCTGGTTCCAGCGAATTGGCCGTTAGAGTAAAAGTGCGCCACGGAGTCTTCAGCCGCCCCGTTGGATACCGTCGCCAAGCTTCCCCCAATATTGTCAAGCTGACGCAGGCACAAGGTTTTCTGTCCGACGCCAGCGTAGGCGCGCGCCGCAACATCAGCCGCGTATGCTTGCAACCGTGGTTCATCGGTTTGCGCTGCCCAGCCTTGAGCGGCAACGGCATGGTCAATGCCGACGCGGGGCTGCCCGCGCCAGGTAGCGAGATGGCTCATCATACAGAGTACGAACGCACCCAGTTCGGTGTCTTCTGCTTCATGCGCGGTTGATCGCGCATGCTCGAAGTCGTACCCGGCACCGTCAAAATCGTTGAGATCATACAGGAGCCATCCGGCTTGCAAAGAATGATGGCTATACAGTGAGAGCAACTGCGGACGAAGCGCGCTTTGACATTCCGGCAGGATTAACCGCACGAGGTTGCGCTGGGCGCACACCGTATCGAGTGTGGCCTGTGCGCCAAGCGCGTCGTCTTGCCGAATGCAACGCCACAAAACAGCCTCGATATGATCGATAGTAGTCGCGTCAACCCGGTTCGGTGCCTCGATAGCCCGCGCCAGCCGGACCTGTTCTTCAGGATGCAAGCCTTCAAGCAGCGGTGCACCGGCCGCTACCGAAGCAGCGCAGCCGAGGATGCGCAACAGCTCACGTCGTTTCACACTATCCGCCCACTGGGAAAACAGCTGTACGAGCCGATCATACGCAATGTCACGGTCTCGCGCCGAACTGAAGCTGCTCCGCAGCAGCGCGTAAGCCTCACCGAGATACGGCACGAGCAACGCGGCGATGTCGTCGGGAAGCGGTAGCCCGGCCGCCATCACCGGCACCGGGAATTCATGTGGAATTACCGGGATATTGCTCTGCCGCGCTGCTAGCGCAGTACCGGCTGCAAGTGTGCTGTCACGATGCCGGAAATCCGCCAGATCACCAAGCAAGTCACTGACCGCGCACTCGTACAGCTCTGCCAGCTTGTTGAGATTGTCGAACGTCGGGGCGTGGCCGGTGCGGCTGGGCCATTGTTCCCAGTAGGAAAATGCCTTGACGGTCTTCAGCTCGTCAGGCCAGCGCTTATTCCATTCGTCGGCGGCCTGGCGCTGGCTCCATTCATGGGCGTAACGCAGGGCTACACGAGCATTGAAGCGGTAGCGCTGCCGGAGCGCTTCGGCGACTTCGACCCGCGACCTGCCCTCGGCCCGCAGCGCCCGTACCAGCCGCTCACGCTGCTGCTTCCGGCTGCGCGGCTCACCCATAGCACCCCTTCGGCATCGCGTGCCGCCTCACTCGGTAGGCGGCTTCCGGACGTGACAGAAAGACGCTACCGGCCGCGTATCGCGTGGCAAAGCTGGTGCGAAAGTTCCCCATACCGTCGGGATGGTGACTGTCAGAGATCACGACTACTCAGGGTACGTCGTCACCGGCAACAGGGGCACGGTGATGCCCAAGGCCCCAGAGCCGGGCCGAAGGCTGGCTGGTGCGTCCCCTCCATGGGAACGCCTCCCCCGCTTCCACTGGTGCAGTGTTCCCCGGCTCTGGGTGCCATCCAGCACGACAAGGCGAGGCCAATGCGCGGGTATGGGTGGTTGAACGGTGAACGAGGAAGACCGCGAACTGTTGATGCTGCTTGGCAGTGCCGGTATCCGGGTGGGTGAGATGGTTACGGGCTTGTTCGAGACCAGCTTGAGTTGTGATGAACAGCTTGCCTTTGCGAACCAACTCGTGGAGCTTGCCGAGGGGTTTCGGCGGCGGGTGCTGAGTACTCCCGTTGTGTTTGACGGGGGCTACATGAGGATGACTTGTGATGGTGCGTCTAGCTGTCGGGAGGTGAGCCGAGGGGGTTGTGGCAATTTACACTTCTGGGATCGACCGTATATCCGAATGTGAGCTGTGAGCAGTGCCTGGGAGACCCGCTACCGCCTATTGGTGGAAACGCTAGCGAACATTGTTGAAGGACTTAGCGATGAAGAAGTTCGTATATCTTCAGTGGAGTCGAGAGAACAGACGGTGCGGATCGTAGTGGGTGTCCTTGCGCTACTCAGGCAGCACCGGGTCAACAAACATGGTCAGTGCTCATACTGCGGGTGGACGCGGTGGTATTACCGGTTGTGGCGGAGACGGCCGCAGTGCACAGTATTTCGGAGCCTGGACTTTGTGCTGCGGCAGCCGGTGGATGTGGTGCTTCTGCTGCGCACTAGTGCTGATGTAGGGATTGAGGAGGAGTAATCTGGATGAGTGACGTGTCAGGTCAATCGTCCCTACCAGCGCGGATTCAAGCTGGAGATAGCGCAACTGGCAATGGGCGAGGTACTGCACGTATACACTCGAATTCGGGCATGCCTCGGAGAGTGCTTGTCAGGGCTATGGGCGGGGAGAATGCCACAATTGTTGTGAGAGTAGTACAGGGTTGTGTGTGGTTGTCAGTTTCGCCGCCGTTTACTTGGGAGGCGATTATGACGGTGGGGATGGTGGATGCGGTGGTGGGAGTGCTTGAACTTGCTCGGGAGGAGGCGGAGCGCGGGAGGCGGGTGGTTCGGGGGTGAGGTGAGAGTCGCTCGGGAGACTTCGAGAACCGCCGCAGATTAGGATGAAACGGCGCGGTAAGCCAACACTGCCTACTACGGCTCCGTGAAGCTTTTCCGCAACTCTTCAAGAGTAGGAAAACCTCGAACATCTACGAGCTTGCTTTTACTGAGGAAACAGTCAGATGGTGCACCATGGCCTTCTATTAGGTTGTCAGCAACTCGCACCGTTAGCGCTGCGACTCTTGGGTTCGTAGCAATCTTTTAGTTGCTTCGCGGCCCCGCTGGACAGTCTCACCGGAGCAGACCTGCTCGCCTGGGCCTTGGTGGGCCATGGTTCGAGTAGGGCTGCTTTGGTGGGCGCCAACAACCGCTGAACTGCATTACCCTGTGTGGTGAAAGGTGCGTCGGTAGGCCTCGGGCGGGATGCCGATGGTTCGGTGGAAGTGGCGTCGCAGGGTGGTCGCGGTGCCCATGCCGGTGATGTCGGCGATGTGTTCGACGCTGTGGTGGGTGGTCTCGAGAAGTTGTTGGGCGCGGTGGATCCGTTGGGTGAGTAGCCACTGAAGCGGTGTGGTCGCGGTGGCGGCGGTGAAGTGGCGGGTCAGGTTGCGCGCGCTCATGTTCGCCCGTCGCGCCAGGTCAGTGACGGTGAGCGGTTCATCGAGGTGGTCCAGCGCCCAGGCCAGTAACCCGGCGAGGCCGCGCTGGTCGTGGTCGGGAACGGGGGTAGGGATGAACTGGGCTTGCCCGCCGGGCCGGTGCGGGGCGGTGACCAGGCGCCTGGCCAGGTCGTTGGTGACGGCGGTGCCGTAGTCGGTGCGCACGATGTGCAGGCACAGATCGATCCCCGCCGCGGCGCCGGCCGAGGTCAGGACATCGCCGTCGTCGATGTAGAGCACGTCGGGTTCGACTTGCACGTTGGGCCAGCGGCGCGCGAGACGGTCGGAATGCAGCCAATGAGTGGTGGCGCGCCGGCCGTCGAGGAGACCGGCGGCGGCGAGGACGAACGCGCCGGTGCAGATCGAGGCGATGCGGGCACCGGCGTCGTGGGCGGCGCGCACGGCGTCGAGCAAATCGGTGGGTGGGTCGGCGTCGACGTCGTGGCAGGCCGGGACGATCACGGTGTCGGCGCGGGCCAGCTCGTCGAGTCCGTGAGCGGTGTCAGCCCGGAACCACCCGCCGAACCGGACGTCGGAGGGGGCGCAGACGGTGAAGTCGTACCAGGGATCGACCCAGTCCAGGCGGGCGCGTCCGAATACCGCACACGGTGCGGCGAGTTCGAAGATCGGGACGTCGGCGGTGACCGCGAGCGCGACGGACGGCATGTCCGTAACTGTACGCATGTTGGCGTTCCAGCCACTGGTGGCGGGTCAATGGGCACGTGAGACTCGGTGAGTGACTCACGATCAGCACACCGCGACTGCTACCCAGCCGGCGCGATCACCGGGCGGCGCGATGAACCGGTGGGGATGGCTGCGGGTCGGTATCGCGGTGGCGGCGGTGGGGTGGGGTGCCAACCAGTTCGCCCCGTTGCTGCTGGTGTACCGCTCGCAGTTGGGCCTGTCGACTGCCACTGTCAACGCCACGTTCGGGCTCTACGCCCTTGGGCTCATCCCGGGTCTGCTGGTGTGCGGGCCGCTGTCGGACCGGTTCGGGCGGCGCCGGGTGATGCTGCCGGCGCTGATCGCCTCGGTGCTGGCCAGCGTGCTGCTCATCGCCGGTGGTTGGGCGGTCGGTTTGCTGTTCGTTGGCCGGGTGGTCGCCGGAGTGGCAAGCGGTGCGGCGTTCAGCTCCGGCGCGGCGTGGATCAAGGAACTGTCGGCCGCGGGTGGGCCTGATGGTCGTGCGGCCGGGCCGCGTCGGGTGACCGTGACCATGACGGCCGGTTTCGGTGGCGGACCGCTGGTGGCCGGCTTGCTGGCGCAGTGGGCGCCGTTCCCGACGGCCGTGCCCTACCTGCCGCACCTGCTGCTTGTGCTCGTGGCGGTGGTGCTCGTGTTGCGCACACCGGAGACTCGTGTCTTCACACCGAAGACGCACCAGCGTGGGAGGCCTGAGCTGGTCGAGCTGGGTAGGCAACGGTTGCGGACCGTCGTGCTGCCGTTGGCCCCGTGGGTGTTCGGCTCCGCGGCGATCGCGCTGGCTTATCTGCCCGGTCTGGTCACCGACCAGCTGGGCACCGCGGCGCTGGCGTTCACCGCCGTGGTCACCATGCTCACCGCTCTGGCCGGCATCCTGGTGCAGCCGCTGGCGCGACGGCTGGACGTCCCTGGTTCCGCCCGGCTGGTCAGCGCCTCGCTGGCCATCGTCGTCGCGGGCCTGCTGGTGTCGGCGGCCGCCGCGGCGACTGGGCAACCGGCCCTGGTCGTGGTCGCGATCCTCGTGCTCGGCGCGGGTTATGGTGCCTGCCAGGTGTGCGGGCTGCAGGAAATCCAGCGGCTCGCGAAGCCCGAGTCGCGGGCCGGGCTGACCGCTGTGTATCAGGCGGTGTCCTACCTGGGGTTCGCATTGCCCTTCCTGCTCGCCGCAGCCGCACCGGTCGCACCCGCTCCAGTCCTGCTGCTCGTTGTCGCGGGCCTGGCCGCAGTGACGCTCGGGTGGACCGCGCGCCGAGCTGCCAGCCACGGCTCCATCCGTCAGTCCACCACTGCCGAGAGGTGACCACATGCCCGTCACCAGACCCACCGTCGAGGACATCGCCGCGATAGCCATCCGCCTCGGCTACCACGGCGCGGTAGCCGACGCTGACCAGTACGCCGCGATCATCACCGAGCTGCTTGACGCCTACGACGTGGTCGATGACGTCGACGCGGACGCGCCCACCGAGCTCACCGCGCACCGTGCGCATCGGATCCCGAACCCGGCCGAGGACCCGCACAACGCCTGGTACGTCAAGGCCAGCATCACCGGCGCCGCATCGGGACCGCTCGCCGGCCGGACCGTCGCTGTGAAGGACAGCATCATGGTCGCCGGGGTGCCCATGATGAACGGATCAGGCCTGCTTGAGGGCTTCATTCCCCGCTTCGACGCCACCGTCGTCACCCGGATCCTGGCCGCTGGAGCAGAAGTGAGCGGCAAGACGAGCTGCGAGTACTTCTGCCTGTCCGGTGGCAGCCACACCGCGCAACGCGGCGCGACCCACAACCCGCACCGGCGCGGATACTCCGCGGGTGGTTCGTCCAGCGGCAGCGCGGTCGCCCTGGTCACCGGCGACGTCGACCTGGCGCTGGGCGCCGACCAGGCCGGATCGATCCGGGTCCCGGCCTCGTTCTGCGGTGTGGTCGGACTCAAACCCACCTACGGCCTGGTTCCCTACACCGGAATCGCCCCGCTCGATCCGGCCCTCGACCACGTCGGCCCGATGACCACCACCGTGGCCGACAACGCCCTGCTGCTCAGCGTCATCGCCGGTGCGGACGGCCAGGACCCTCGCCAACAACAGCCCCGCGTCGGTGACTACCCGGCCGCGCTCGCCACCGGCCTGCACGATCTGCGGGTCGGCGTGCTCGCCGAAGGATTCGACCAACCCGGCGGCGAACCCGACGTCGACGCCGCAGTACGCCACGCCGCGGCCGACCTCGGCAAGCTCGGCGCCGAAGTCCTCGAGATATCCGTTCCGATGCATTCGATCGGACCGGCGCTGTGGATGCCGATCATCATGCACGGCATGGCTCGCACCGTTGTCGACGGACAGGGCTTCGGTATCGGCCGCAACGACCGCTACCCCACCGACATGATGGACCACCTGTTCGCCCGGCGAGACCGGGTCGACGAGCGGCCATCCAACATCACACTGTGCGCACTGCTGGCCCAGTACGTCGCCGACCGGCATGGGCAGTCCTACTACGGCAAGGCCATCAACGGCATCCGCCGGCTCCGCGCGGCCTACGACACCGCGCTCCGCGACGTCGACGTGCTGCTGATGCCCACCACCCCGCAGAAAGCGCAGCCACTACCCGCCGAGGGTGCGTCGATCGCGCAATGGTGCGCCCGGGCAACCGACATGTTCGGCAACACCGCACCGTTCAACGTGACCCATCACCCGGCGCTGAGCATACCCTGCGGCACCAACGACGGACTGCCCATCGGTTTGATGCTGGTCGGGCGCCACTTCGACGAGGAAACCGTCTACCGCACCGCCTTCGCCTACGAACAACGCGACAGCACGCCGCCTCCGGACCTGCGCCGATCATCCGGTGCCTGTGGACCGTCAACCGCCGGTTGCTAACGTCGGGCTGTGGTGGCGGGGGATGATCGGAAGACTGGCTCCTGGCCGCGCCCGACGGTGGGTCGCAGCACCGCGTTCGCACTGGTCGCCTACGCGTTCGCGGTCACGATGCTCGGCACCACCCTGCCGACGCCGCTGTACCCGATCTACCAGCAACGGATCGGATTCTCCGGGTTCGTCGTCACGGTGATCTACGCCGTGTACGCCGTCGGCGTGCCGGGGTGCTCGCGCAGTACGGCCCGCTGCCGGAGCGGCTGTGCTACCTCGTCGATCTGGTGCTGGTGACGGTCGGGTTCGTCGGGGTCCTGCTGATCCCGGAAACCGCCGAGGTACGCCGCAGCGGGCGGTTAGGGATGCAGGGCTTGTTCGTGCCCTCCGAAGGTGGAGGCATTTTCGTGCGCGTCGGCGTCGTCGTGTTCTCGGTGTTCGCCGCGTCGGCAGCCGGCCAACTCACCCTTGAGCGCTTCCCGTCCGGGATCGCTATTCCCGCGGGTTGTTCGGCGCTGGTCGGGGGCATGGGCGTGCTCGCCGCAGGGCTCGGGCCGCGGGGATCGCCTTCAGCGCCGCCGTCGCGCTGCTCGCGCTGATCGCCGGGGTCAGCCTCAGCCGAACACGTCGCGCCGCTCGCCCACCTTTGCCAGGACCGCACGCGCGTGGTTGATGAGAGCTCGGGCCGCGGGGCTGGTCGGAGCTGGCGCCCTCCAGGCCAGCGCAAGGCGCCCACGCAACGAGGGTCTGGTGATGACCATGACATGAAGCCGCGCCGGGTGGGCCCTGGCAAAGGCTTCGGGCAGGATGGCCAGGCCCAGGCCACGCGCCGCCAGCTGGGCCAGGACGTCTGGGGCGCTGGCCTCGAACCCGACCCGGGGCGCAAAGCCGGCCGCGGCGCATGCCTGGTCAAGGCGGGCGCGCAGCCCGGTGCCCCGAGGAAGGCTGATCAACGTCCGGTCTCGGAGAGCGTCGAGGGTGATGGTGGTTCGATCGGCCGGTACGTTGTGGTGGCAGACCGCAGCGACGAGGCGTTCGTCGGCGACGACCTGGGTCTCGATACCCGGTGGGGCCGTGCCCGCCAAGCCGATGACCGCCGCGTCGAGCGATCCCGCGTGCAGCTCTTCGACCAGATCGTCGGAGTTGCCCTCGGAGAGCATGATCTCAACGGCCGGGTGGTCCTGGTGGAAGTCCGCCAGGAGACCGGCCAGATCGATATCGTGCGAGGTCACCATCCCGACCGCGACCCGGCCGCGGATCAGCCCGGTGAGCTCGTCGACGGCGAGCCGGGCACCCAGGACCGCCGCGAGAGCCGCCCGGACGTAGGGAAGCACGGCAGCACCCACCTGGGTCAGCCGCACGGTGCGCCCCGAGCGGTCCAGCAAGGCCTCGCCGAGCTCTCGCTCCAGTTGGCGGATCTGCGCGCTCACCCCCGGCTGGGAGACGTGGACCCTGGCCGCCGCCTTGGTGAAATTCGCCTCCTCGACCACCGCAACGAAGTACTCCAGCTGCCGGATTTCCATAACTGTTCATTCTAGCAACGAGATGAACTATCTCTTCGACTTCTCGATGCGGATGGCGCAGGGTGGACCTATGACACGTTGTTTCCTAGCGAGGAGTTGACCATGAACGGTGGACGTGAACGCGCCACCCAGCCGGAGGATCTGGCGCGGCTGGTCGTCGAGCGGGTGAACGCCGGCGACGCCGAGGGGCTTGCGGAGCTTTATGAGCCCGAGGCGGTACTGGGCTTCCCGGTCGGGGAGGTGACAGTCGGGCGGGAGGCGATCCGCGGGGTGTACGAGAAGCTGCTCGCGAGCCGGCCGCACTTCGAACTCGAGGAAGCCCTACCCACACTGCGCGCCGGTGACCTCGCCCTGACCTCGACGCGCCCGCGCGACAACACCGGCGGCCGGGTACAGGTGGCGCGCCGCCAGCCGGACGGGACGTGGTTGCGCGTGCTCGACCGGCCCGAGTCCGGCAGCTCGTGATGCGCAAGCCAGGCGCGGGAAGCGTACTGATTGCCGGGGCCGGGATCGGCGGGCTGACCGCCGCCCTGAGCCTGCACGCTGCGGGGATCAGCGCGACCGTCATCGAGCGGGTCCGGGAGATCCGGCCACTGGGAGTGGGCATCAATGTGCAGCCGCAGGCAGTCCGGACGCTCATTGAGTTGGGTCTGGGCCGTGAGCTGGCCGCCACCGCCATCCCCACTGCGGAGCATGTCTACCTCGACCGGTCCGGCAACCCGATCTTTGCTGAACCGCGCGGGCTGGCCGCCGGCTACGATTGGCCGCAGTACGCCGTGCACCGCGGCGAACTGCAGATGCTGCTCCTGGCGGCGGTACGCGAGCGGCTCGGCACCGATGCCGTCCGCACCGGGACCCGGTTGGAGCGCTTCGACCAGACCGCGACCACGGTTCGCGCCTATGTGTTCGACCGCACCACCAACTCCGCGCAGGAGATCGAGGCGGACACGCTTATCGGAGCGGACGGCCTGCATTCAACAGTGGGTTCCCAGTTGCACCCGGATCAGGGATCACTGCTGTGGTCCGGGGTTCGGATGTGGCGGGGCGTGACCGAGGGTGCAGCTTTCCTCGGCGGCCGCTCCATGATCATCGTTCAGGACGGTACCGGTGTCCAGTTCCTCGCCTACCCGATCTCCCGGCGGGCTCTCGACCGTGGTCACGCGCTGATCAACTGGGTCTGCCAGGTGCCGGTGTCCGACCCGGGACCGCTGACCGAGGACGCCAGCTGGAACCGCCCCGGTCGCACAGCGGACGTACTGCCCTACTACGCCGGCTGGGCGTGGAGCTGGCTGGACGTGCCGGGACTGATCACCGGTAGCACCGAGATCCTCGAATACCCGATGGTCGACCGGGATCCGCTGCCGGTCTGGGGACGGGGCCGGGTGACGCTGCTCGGCGACGCGGCGCACCCGATGTACCCCGTCGGCGCCAACGGTGCTTCCCAAGCCATCATCGACGCCCGCGTGCTGGCCGCCAAGCTCGCCAGCGCCACCGATCCGATCGCCGGACTCGCCGGTTACGACAACGCGCGGCGGGGCGCCACAGCCGGTGTCGTACTGGCCAACCGGGAGATGCACCGGGCCGGCAACGCCGCCGCGGTGCGAGCTCCTGATGGCCTCGCCCGCAGCGGCGAGCTTGCCGCGATCACGGCCACCTACCGGCACATCACCGGGCGCGCCACGCAATGACCGAAGATTGTCAGACTCTTGCGGCACGATCGGCTGCGGCGCCACACCCGACAATGAGTGCGGGCACGTTCAGTGCTCGATGCCGCCGAGAGTGCGCTGCGCCAGCGCGGACAGCGCGGCTTTGATCCGCCGTTGAGTCAACCCGCGGTCGCGCAGATGCCGGTAGAACTCACCATCGAGGGGCGCGAGGAGCAGCTCCGCGAGTGCATCGTCAGGATCGGGCACCTCCGCCGCCCGGAGCAGGACTCTGACATGCGCCCGCCAGAAGGCGTAAACGCCGGTGCGGAAACGGGCGTCACCGGTGTCGGCTGCGAGAACGAGGTCAAGGTGCTGTTCGAGGAGCTCGACCATCGCGGCATAGAACGCGGCAAGCCGGTCCGCGGCGGGAGCTCCCGGGCCCAGTGGTGGCGCGCCCGACAATAACTGCTGTTGCAGGCAGCGCTCGTGCTCATCGAGCAATGCCATGGCCACCGCTGCCCGGTCCGGGTAACGCCGGTAGAGCGTGCCTTTGCCGACTCCGGCGGCCTTCGCGATGTCTTCCATGCTCACCCGGGTGGCGCCGCGTTCGGCGAACAACCGCTCGGCTGCGACCAGGATCCTGGCGCGGTTACGAGCAGCGTCGGCGCGCTCGGCGCGCTGCTGAGGATCGGCCAGTGGCAGTTCCACCCGGGCAGCCTAACGCAAAAACTGGACGGCAGTCCGCTTTGCTCGTAGGCTCGCATGTGGACGCCCGTCCGCATGTGCCGGAATCGCCAGCACTGCGTCGAAGGAGGCCTGTTCACCGGCATCGGCGCACTCGGCGCGATCGCTCTCGGGGTGCTCGTCAACCACGACCCGATCACCGCCGGACGGCTCGGCGCGCTCGCCCTGATCGTCTCCGGCGTGGCTCTCGCCCGCGTCATCTCTGCATAGGAGTTGCCCTCATGACCAGCTCGACACTCCGGCCCGATCAGCAGGACAGGATCGCTGCGCAACTGATCCCACCGCGCCAGACGATCGTCATCTATTCCGACCTGTGGTGCTCGTTCGCCCATCTGGCCGTGCACCGCCTGCACACCTCCCGGCACAAGCTCGGGTTGGACGCCGTGGTGAGCTTTGATCACCGAGCATTCCCCCTCGAGCTGCTCAACGGCGCCAGCAGCCCGCGCCCTGGCACCGACTCGGAGGTCGCGGCGATCGGTCGGCTCGACCCCGCCGCCGGCTGGCGGCTGTGGCAGGCGCCCGACTGGGCATACCCCTCCACGTCGCTGCCAGCGCTGGAGGCAGTGCAGGCTGCCAAAGAACAAGGCTTGACGGCCAGCGAGGCGCTCGACCTCGGACTGCGCCGCGCGTTCTGGGTCGAATCCCGCAACATCAGCCTACGGCCGGTCATCCTCGCCGTCGCCGCTGGGACCGGAATCGTCGACGCCGACGAGCTCGCCGACGCACTGGACGTCGGGCGGGCCCGACGCCAACTGATGGATCAGTACCAGATCGCCCGCAGTGACAAAGTGGCCTGCAGCCCGCACTTGTTCCTGCCCGACGGCACCGACCATCCCAACCCCGGCGTCACCGTGCACTACACCGGCGACTATGGCATCGGCTTCCCCATCGCCACTACGGACGAGCCGACCATTTACGAGGAGCTGCTCAACCGAGCCGCAGCCTAGAACGTGGTACTCACAGGTGCTATCGCAGCGATGTGACCGCCGGCGATTGCGGCTATTATTCGTGAGCAGTCCTGTTTCAGCGACGCACTCGGATGGCAGAATATTTCTTGACCGACGAAATGGGGTAATTGTGATCCCCGGACGTTCGACCGTCTTGATGGTTGCTGGGGTGTGTGCGGTCGTCACCGGGTTCGGCGATACCGCGGCACCGGTTAACAGCTCGGCGCCGACCACCTCGGCTGCTACTACTCAAGCACCAGCCGGGCTGTGCACCGCATCCCCACGCAACGCCACGCCCAGTCAGGGCAGCGACGAGACGATCACCGTGCACACGACCCGTGGAGCCGTTGCCTATCTGGCAGTCCATTACCCGACCACCACGCGCTCATTTGCCATCGTGGCCGACAGCGCAGGCACGGCGGTCATCACCTTCCCGACAAATCGCTCGACACCGGGAGTTCCCGTCCAGGTAGATGTGACGACCAACTCAGGGCAGGTCTGTCGCACCCAGTTCACGCCGCAGTAGGACCCGATACTGCGTGCACCGCGAAGTGACAATCCCCTCGTCGTGGCGGATAACCAGGCAGCAGACCGGATGGGGTCGCTTTCCCTGTTACGGGCGAACCGGGCATTGCGGCTGCTGTGGACGGCGCGGACGGTGTCGTATCTCGGTGACTCGCTCAGCCTGGTCGCGCTCATGCTCTACGTTGCTGACGCCACCGGCGCGGCCCTGGCGGTAGCCGTGCTGCTGCTGGTCGGCGACTTCGCGCCTGCCCTGCTCGGGCCACTGACCGGTACCGTCAGCGACCGATTCGACCTCAAGCGGGTCATGGTCGGCTGCGAGGCCGTCCAGGGCGCGCTGGTCGCGGTTGTCGCGTTGTGGCTGCCGTCGCTGCCGTTATTGCTGATCCTGGTCGGGCTGAGGGCGATCACCGGGCAGATCTTCCAGCCCGCGTCCCGGGCCGCCGTCCCCGCCCTGGTGCCGGACGAGCATCTGGAGAGCGCCAACGCCGCGATCGGGATCGGCACCAACGGCGGGGAAGCGCTCGGGCCGTTGCTGGCCGCAGTGCTGTTCCCCCTCCTCGGCGTCCGGGGGGTCCTGCTCGTCGATGCCGGCACCTTCCTCGTCTCGGCCATCCTGCTGGCGTTGCTGCGACTGCCGGCCCGCGCCGCACCGGTCGATCAGCAAGGTTCCAGTTTCTGGCAGGACACCGCGGCCGGGTTGCGGTACATCTGGGCCGCGCCGCTCGTCCGGACGATCGGGCTCGGGTTCTTTGCGATCGTCGCGTTCAACGGCATCGACGACGTCGCCCTGGTGTTCCTGGCGACCCGCACCCTCGGCGGCGGTGACTCCGCGGCCGGGCTCCTGCTGGCCGCGTCGGGCGTCGGGCTGTTCCTCGGATACGCCCTACTCGCCCGACCGCACCGGCCGAACCTGGTTGCGCTGCTGCTCACCGGCTTTGCGATCAGCAGCGCCGGCAACCTGCTCACCGGCCTGGCATGGGCCATCGGCGCCGCGTTCGCGGTGCAGGCCGTCCGTGGGGTGGGAATCGCGGCGATGGACGTCGCCGTGAACACCCTGCTGCAACGCAGCGTGCCGCCCGCTCTGGTCGGGCGCGTGTTCGGCAGTCTTTACGGCGCTATCGGAGTGGCGGCCGCGCTGGCCTACGTGCTCGGCGGGCTGCTCCTCGACGCCACCAACCCCCGCGTCGCGTTCCTCGTCGCCGGCAGTGGGGGGCTACTCGCCACGCTGATCGTGGCTGTCACGATCCGCCGGTCGACCCCGAAGCCCTGAATCGCCGGGTCCTGTCCAGACTCGCCAAGCCGTCCCCGATAATGCCGATCGCGTTGTCCTCATACGGCACTGCGTGGTCCTCATACGGCGCGGCGTTGGCGCTCGACGAAAGGACGATGAGATGCGGCGTGTGCTCGCTCTCCCGGTCGTGGCACTGGCAAGTGCCCTCGCCCTGGCTGGTTGCTCGACCGGACCTCACTCGCACGCGACACCCCAAGATCCCACCGCCGACTTCGGCGTCACCCGCTCCGAGATCACTCTCGGTGCCCTGACCGACAACTCCAGCCCGTTCTCCGAGGTCGGCACCGGAGTCGTCCAAGGCCAGCAACTCTGGATCAAGGAGACCAACGCCGACGGGGGGATCTGCCGACGGAAGATCACCCTGAAGGTCGGCGACTACCAGGCCAACGCCGTGCAGGCGAGTGCCAAGTACTCCGCATTGGAACCCAAGGTGCTGGGCTTCACGCAGATCGCCGGCTCGTCAGCCACCGCGGCCCTGAGCCAGCGCATGATCGACAACGAAACCACCGTGGTCGCGCTGTCGAAGTCAGCGGAGCTGCTCAGCAACCCGTACGTGATCATCCCAGCCGCCACCTACGACGTCGAGATGATCAACGGCTTGTCCTACCTGATGGAGCAGGGCAAGATCCACGACGGCGACACCATCGGGCACATCTGGCTCGACGGGGACTACGGTGCCAACGGGCTACGTGGCGCGCGGTACTTCGCCCAGCGCCACCATCTGAACCTGCGCGAGACCAAGGTCACCACCGAGTCCCCGATGCGCGACGTCGTGGCGGCTTTCGCCGCCAAGCCTCGAGTGAAGTCCATCGCGCTGAGCACCACGCCGGACCAGGCCGCCGCAGCCGCCGCAGCCAACCAGGAGGTGCGGCTCAACGTGCCGATGGTCGGTAACGGCCCGGTGTTCACGCCGCGGCTGCTGACCGGCCCAGCAGCCGGTGCCCTCTACAACCTCTCGGTGCTGGCCGGTTCGGTGCCGTTCTCCTCCGCGGTCCCCAAGGCCCAGCACGTCGCCGAGGCCTACCGGCAGGCCGGCTACCAGGAGCTGCCGAACAGCGGCGTGCCCTACGGCTACGCGATCGGCCGGATCTGGGGCCAGCTGCTCACGCGCGCCTGCATCAACGGCGACCTGAGCCGGTCCGGGATCCAGGAGGCGCTGCGCCAGCTCACCACGATCACCACGGACCACCTGGTCGCCGACCTGAATTTCGCCAAGCCGGGCTCCCCTGCTACCCGAGATACCGCTGTCGGCGTTCCCGATCCCGCCGTGCCGGGTGGGATCCGGGAGGTGAAACCGTTGTCCGCGTCGCCAGACGCGCAGAGCTACATCGCTCCCCACCAAACCGGCGACTGACCAGCCTTACCCACTACTGCTCCGAGCGCTGGTCCAGCCCTGTCGTCACACTCGATTCATGACCTTGACCAGGAGGATCTGATGACGACGCCCGCAGACGGTGCACAAAGTCCCTCGCATCACGCGACGCGGACCCAGCTCACCCGGGGCGAGCTGGTCTTCGATGTGACCGAGGCGGGGCCCCCGGACGGCGAACCGGTAGTCCTGCTGCACGGGTTCCCGCAGTTCTCCGACAGCTGGGACGCGCTGGTGCCGCTGCTCACCCAGCACGGGTACCGCACCCTGGCGATGGACCAACGCGGCTACTCGGCCGGTGCCCGGCCTCGAGGGCGGTGGGCTTACCGGATTCCCGAGCTGGTCGCCGACGTGGTGGCGTTGATCAACGCACGCGGCGGCGGCCCGGCCCACCTCGTCGGGCACGACTGGGGCGCGGCGGTGGCCTGGGCCCTGACCGCTGGCCGGCCGGACAAGGTGCGCAGCCTGACCGCACTGTCGGTGCCGCACCCGTGGGGATTCGTCAAGGCCATGGCGACCAGCGTGCAAGGGCTCAAGTCCTGGTACATGTACCTGTTCCAGTTGCCCTGGCTGCCCGAGCGTTTGCTGCACAGTCAGCACGTCCGGCTGCTCACCAGCTCCGGCCAGTCCGCCGAACGCGCCCGACGCGACGCCGCCCACTTCCCTGACCCGGCAGCGTTCACCGGACCGCTGAACTGGTACCGAGCCATGACGTTCATGGATCCGAGGGCGGCCCGGAAGCCGGTCCGCCGACCAACCCTCTTTGTCTGGAGCGACGGCGACACCGCAATCTCCCGGCACGCCGCCGAGTCCTGCGAGCGTTATGTGGACGCGCCCTACCAGTTCGAGACGCTGCCCGGGGTGAGCCACTGGATACCCGAGGCCGCGACCACCGAGCTGGCCGCGCTCCTGGTCCCGCACCTACAACGCTGGTCAACCGATTCTTCAACCCACCACGCAACCGGTTGAATCGAACCAGCCCAACCAAACGGCCCCTCCCGTGGATCACCAGCAAGCTGCACTCAGGTTCCCAAACTCAGCAGCAGCGCTGCTGGTTCTTGATCAAACAGCTGTGCTGTTGATTCGTGAGGATGCAGTCTCCGCGATCATCTACGAGCGGTGCACGGTGCCGTTGAGGAATGACCCTGGTCGGGCTGCTCGCAGCAGCAGCCCGATCGCAAGTACCGCTGCGCCGCTCAGCACAGTGGTCGGCGGCAGCGTGAGAGCCAGCACCGCGCAGCCCACGCCGCCCAGCACCGCCAGCGGTCGGCGCCAGCGGCGCGCCGGGCCGGGCAGGGTGAACGACGCCGCGTTGGCGATGGCGTAGTAGGTCAAGACGGCGAAGCTGGCGAACCCGATGGCCCCGCGCAGGTCGGCAAGCAACACGATGACCGTGATAGTGAGGCCGAGCAGGAGCTCAGCCCGGTGCGGCACCTGGTAGCGGGGGTGGATAGCACCCAACGCGTGCGGGAGTTCGCGGTCGCGGGCCATGGCGAGGACGGTGCGGCCGACCCCGGCGAGCAGCGACAGCAACACCCCACCCGAGGCGACGGCGCCGCCGACGCGCACCGCGGGCGTCAGCCAGCTCAGGGAGCCGGATTGGGTGACCGTAGCCAGCGGCGCGGACGAGGCTGCCAGGGCGGCAGGACCCACCGCGGCCAGCGCGGCCGCCCCTACCAGCGCGTATACCCCGACGACGATGCCCAGGGCCAGCGGGATCGCCAGCGGGATGGTGCGGGCGGGATCGCGAACCTCCTCGCCGAGAGTGGCGATCCGGGCATACCCGGCGAAGGCGAAGAACAACAGCGCGGCGGCTTGGGTGATACCGGTCAGCCCGCCGCTGGTCCAGCCGGTGAGGTTGGCTGGATCGGCGTGACCACCGCCCAGGGCGGCGACCACGACCGCGGTCAGCGCGAGCAGCGTCAACATGACGAGGACCCGGGACAACCGCGCGGTCTTGGTAATCCCGGCGTAGTTCACCGCGGTGAGGACCACCACCACGGCGACCGCTGGCGGCGTGGGATGGGCGGGCCAGGTGTAGGCACCGAAGGTGATGGCCATCGCTGCGCAACTGGCCGTCTTGCCGATCACGAATCCCCAACCCGCCAGGAAACCCCAGGCCGGGCCCAGCCGGCGCCGGCCGTAGCGGTAGGTGCCACCCGATTCGGGGTAACGGGCCGCGAGTTGGGCCGAGGCAATGCCGTTGCAGTAGGCCACCATCGCGGCGATGGCCAGCGCTATCAACATCCCGCTGCCGGCAGCGGCCGCGGCGGGTCCGAAGGTAGCGAACACCCCAGCGCCGAGCATCGAGCCCAGACCCAGCACAACCGCGTCGGCCACGCCTAGCCGGCGGGCCAGCCGGGGTCCATCCGGTGTGGAGTCGCCCTCGGTCAGGACGGCATCGCAGAGCTATGACGGACGGACTCCCGCGCGGTGGCGAAGCGGATCATCTCGTAGCCGATCAGCAACACCAGGACGCCGGCCAGCAGCGCCAGGGATGCCAGCGGCGCCAGCCTGACAGTCAGCGGCAGGAGCACCAGTAAGGCGATCGCCACCATGACCCGATGCACCGTGACCGTGTGGAGCACCCGCAGCTTGAACCCGACATGCGCCAGCAGGTACAGCGCCACGCCCCCGTAGAGCGCGGCGAGCGCGAGCGGCTCCTCATGACCCCCGTCGACGACGTGCTGGAGCACCTTCTTCAACCCCAGCGCCAGCAGCACAATCCCGGCCACCATCGGGAGGTGCAGGAACGTGTAGGCATCCCGGGCCAGCCGTGACCGGTGCGCTTCGGGCTCAGCGACTAACGCCCGCTCGCCCAGCAGGGCCGTCATGTCGAAGTAGGCCCACCAGAGCGCCGCGCAGACCGTCAGACCCAGCACCGACGCCGCAACTACCGACCAGGTGATCGGCAGCCCGGCCATCCCCACCCCGATCGCCACGATCGACTCGCCCAGCGCCACGATGATGATCAGCCCGTGCCGTTCGGCGAAATGGCCCGGTGCGCGCAGCCGCCAGCCCGCAGCACCGCCGAGGAAGGTGCCCCCGTAGTCGGCGAGCAGGGCCAGCGCCCACCACCCGGTCTGCACCGCACCGGTGACCTGGGAGGCGACCAGCAGCAGCGCGGTCCCGCCGAGCACCGAGGGGGCGAACCGGATCAGCTGCCTGCGCAATCCCGGATCGTCCCGGGCCGCGATCCAGAACAGCACGAGGTGCAGAGCGCGGAACGCAAAATAGCACAACGCCAACACCACGGGCCCGTTGCCCCCGCCGGGGAACTCGGCAAATGCCTGTGGAATGGCCAGTGCCAGCAGAAACATGGCCGCCATCACGGCGAACAACGCCGCCCGGATGGCTCCCTCGTCGGCGACCACGACGTTGCACAGCCATGCGTAACCCACCCAGCTCCACCACAGCAACGCCAGCACCAGCAAACCCCGGACGATGCCGTGCAGCGACACGTCGTGCGCCATCAGCGCGGTGATCTGGGTGAGCCCGAACACGAACACCAGGTCGAAGAACAACTCGATCGGCGTGACCCGGGCCTCGGCCGTGGCGGCCACCATCCGCGGTGCACGCGGCGCTCTCACAGCAGAGATCCTGACACGCCGCAGCGGAACCGCCTAGCCCTGGGGATGACCCTGAGCTGGTGCAGGTCAGCCTGATCCGGTACTGGGGCGTCAGCAACTTTGACGTCCCCGATCTGGCTGCGGTGACCAACGGTGGCCACTGCCACAGGAGATGGGCAGCGTCGTCGAGCTGAAGCAGGCCGGACGACCGGATCGCGCTCGGGGTCGCCCGCCAGCCATCGCGCGAGCCGCCACACTCCAGATAGCAGTACACGCCGAGGGGTTGACAAATGTCGTTCTGTCCGTATCGCCGAAGGAGCAGGGTGGCTGCCCGCCACGGTGCCGCTACCGGCAACTTGGTCGTGAAGTTGCCCGCAGTGGCAACTCGGCAACAAATTCACCCGTCCCCCCGCTGATGCACAACACGTCAGACATGTCTAGTGCGTTCACCCGATCGTCAGCCGTGCGCGGGTGGCGAGCTGCAGGTTGAACCGGGTGTTGAGGTCGTGACCGGACATATCGCGACGCCGAGCCAGCGGTGGATGAAGGACTCGATCGAGCCGATGTTGGCGACCTCGGAGAGCATGTCTCGGTGCGTCTGCGGGCCCACAGGACAACGCCGAGCAGCGGGAACACCGGCACCGCCACCGCAACAGCCCGCAGGACCACTTTCCGCCGTGCCCGTATCTCACTCATGCACACCCCCGGCAAGCGTCCGCGGCTCACCCGCACTCGAACGTAGCAACGGTGGCACGTAAGATCAGCGGACCCAGGTATAGGTGTAGACGTAGTATGCATCTGGTTTCTGTTCCGGTACCGGCCTGACGATGAGGAAGCCGTCGTGACCCTCGGCCGTCTTGATACAGAAGATGCTGAATTTGGCCTCGAGGTCGTCTTTACTGAACGAATCCCGCCCCTCGTTACGTGTTCCTCGGCACTCTTGTTCACCGGGATAGTCATTTCTCTTGGCGGGCTCACCCGACCACCACCATCCGCCGTCCTTAGCATAAAGCGAAACCGTTGCCCCGTTAATTGGTTTCAATTCACCGGTGAAATGGTCGTAAGAGAGGTCGGCGATTCCCCCCACGGATGAGCGTTCCAGATCTACCGTGGTTGCCGGGCCGGCTTCTTGAAAGCGGAACTCTTTAATATCCCTACAGGCTGGACCTTGGGGCTTCAGCGTGACATGGCGTCCGTTATCGGTGATTTGGCTCCCGGAAGCCACGCAGTTGGCATCCCCCGGAGGTGTCGGCAGGCCATCAGGCCGGCCTCCGAGGCCGCATGCGGCGAGAATCAGTGAGCAGAGGACGACACCAGCCGCGGCGCGTACCCGCTTACACATCTGCCTACAGTACCCCGCAGATACTTTCGGTTCGCTGCGATACCGCGGCACTGGCGACGCGCGCGTCGCCAGTGCCGCCCAAAGGAGAAACGGGGCCGGTCCCCTGGCGAGAGTGGGACCGACCCCGTTTCGGGTATAACGTGCCGGACTTAGAAGTCCATCCCGCCGCCGTCGGGCATGCCGCCGCCCGCCGGTGCCGGGTGCTTCTCCGGCTTGTCCGCGATCACAGCCTCCGTGGTGAGGAACAGGGCCGCGATCGACGCCGCGTTCTGCAGCGCCGAGCGGGTGACCTTGGCCGGGTCGATGATGCCGGCCTTGATCAGGTCCTCGTACTCGCCGGTGGCGGCGTTGAGGCCCCACCCGGGCTTGAGGCCGCGCACCTTCTCGGCCACCACGCCGCCCTCGAGGCCGGCGTTGATCGCGATCTGCTTCAACGGAGCCTCCAGCGCCACGCGGACGATGTTGGCACCGGTCGCCTCGTCACCAGTCAGCTCGAGCTTCTCGAACGCCAGCGCGCCCGCCTGGATCAGCGAGACGCCACCACCGGCGACGATGCCCTCCTCGACGGCAGCCTTGGCGTTGCGCACCGCGTCCTCGATGCGGTGCTTGCGCTCTTTGAGCTCCACCTCGGTGGCCGCTCCGGCCTTGATCACCGCAACGCCGCCGGCCAGCTTGGCCAGCCGCTCCTGCAGCTTCTCGCGGTCGTAGTCGGAGTCCGAGTTGTCGATCTCGGAGCGGATCTGGTTGACCCGGCCCTGGATCTGCTCAGCGTCGCCCGCACCTTCGACGATGGTGGTCTCGTCCTTGGTGATGACGACCTTGCGGGCCCGGCCCAGCAGCGACAGGTCGGTGTTCTCCAGCTTGAGCCCGACCTCCTCGCTGATCACCTCGGCACCAGTGAGGATGGCGATGTCGCCCAGCATCGCCTTGCGGCGATCACCGAAGCCGGGCGCCTTGACCGCGGCCGACTTGAAGATGCCGCGGATCTTGTTGACGACCAGGGTGGCCAGCGCCTCGCCCTCGACGTCCTCAGAGATGATCACCAACGGCTTGTTGGACTGCATGACCTTCTCCAGAATCGGGAGGAGGTCCTTGACCGCCGAGATCTTGGTGGCGGCGAGCAGGATGTAGGGGTCGTCGAGGACCGTCTCCATCCGCTCCGGGTCGGTGACGAAGTAGGGCGAGATGTAGCCCTTGTCGAAGCGCATGCCCTCGGTGAGCTCGAGCTCGAGGCCGAAGGTCTGGCTCTCCTCGACGGTGATGACACCTTCCTTGCCGACCTTGTCCATCGCCTCGGCGATGAGCTCGCCGATCGAGGGGTCAGCAGCGGAGATGCCGGCGGTGGCCGCGATCTGCTCCTTGGTCTCGACCTCCTTGGCCGAGTTCAGCAGCTGAGCGGAGACGGCCTCGACGGCCTTCTCGATGCCCCGCTTGAGTGCCATCGGGTTGGCCCCGGCGGCGACGTTGCGCAGACCCTCGCGTACCAGGGCCTGGGCCAGCACGGTGGCGGTGGTGGTGCCGTCACCTGCGACGTCATCGGTCTTCTTGGCGACTTCCTTGACGAGCTCGGCCCCGATCTTCTCCCACGGGTCCTCGAGCTCGATCTCCTTGGCGATGCTCACACCATCGTTGGTGATGGTGGGGGCACCCCACTTCTTCTCCAGTACGACGTTGCGGCCCTTGGGGCCGAGCGTCACCCTGACGGCGTCGGCGAGCTGGTTCATCCCGCGCTCAAGACCGCGACGGGCTTCCTCGTCGAACGCGATCATTTTGGCCATTGCGGTGTGGTCCTCCGGTCATGGGCGCCGCGGCGTATCCGCGGCAAGGACACAGTGCTCGGCCAGGCTCGGTGCCCGCGACGGACGTCCAGCACGTGCCGGACTCACCGTCCCGACCTCAGTGTTGATATACAGCTGGCACTCGACGGGGTCGAGTGCTAACCCCGTGTTTAGCACTCGAGCCAGTCGAGTGCAAGCTGCCACACCTCCTCGCGCCCCCACCTACCTCCGTCGTGACGCCGGGACGGACGGCAGTTGAGCCAGCGCTCGGGACACGGCTAGGCCTGAGCGGCCGCCCGGCAGGACGGGCCGTGAACTCGACGCTACCGACGTGCCACCGCCGGCCGGAGGTCAGTACCGTCGAGTTCACGGGCCGCTCGCGGGAGCACCCTGGCATGATCATGGGCGGGCTAGCCGCCGGCTGGTGACCGTTCCCATCACCAGCGGGCCGAAGGGCGCGTACGTGATCACTGACCAGGACATTCGCCACACCTATGACACGATCAAGCCCTACCTGCGCCGCACTCCGGTCGTGCGGGTCGATCTCGGCGATCTGACCGGATCTGGTTTAGTACCGTCGGGGTCGGAGGTGGTGCTCAAGCTGGAGCAGTTCCAGTTCGCGGGTTCGTTCAAGGCCCGCGGGGCTTTCGCGAACCTGCTGCTCCGGGAGGTACCGACCGCGGGAGTCGTCGCGGCGTCCGGGGGCAACCACGGCGTGGCCGTCGCCTATGCCGCCCAGCGGCTCGGAAAAGTCGCGAAGATCTTCGTCCCTACCGTATCCGCACCCTCCAAGATCGAACGGATCCGGTATTACGGAGCGGAGCTGGTCGTCGGCGGCGACCGTTACGCCGACGCGTTGGCCGCCGCCTGCAGCTGGGTCGCCCGCTCCGGAACGCTCAACGTTCATGCATTCGACCAGCGCGAGACCATACTCGGCCAAGGCAGCCTCGCCCTGGAACTCGCCGAGCAGGTCAGCGACCTGGACACCGTGCTGGTACCGGTCGGCGGAGGCGGGTTGATCGCAGGTATCGCCGCCTGGTTCGCCGGCTCGGTCCGCGTCATCGGAGTGGAACCCAAGGGCGCGCCGACTCTCACCCTCGCCCGGGCCTGCGGCAGGCCGACCGACGCCCCCACCGGCAGCATCGCGGCAGACGCGCTGGCTCCCCGACGCGTCGGCGACCTGGTGTTTCCCATCACTGAGCGCTATGTCAGCGACGTGGTCATGGTCGATGACCCCGCCATCCGACGCGGACAACACGCGCTGTGGCAAACGCTTCGGATCATCGCCGAACCTGCCGCCGCGGTCGGGGTCGCAGCCCTGCTCTCCGGCGCCTACCGGCCCGGGCCTGGCGAACGCGTCGCGGTCGTCATCAGTGGCGCCAACACCACGCCCGCCGACGTCGACGGGTACGCCACTGCCACGACCGCCGGTCAAGCAGGAGAATCGACGGAGCTCTGACACCGATCCTGGATCGGCGCTTGATGGCGATCGGATATCGGCGCTCGTCGACGGTCTCGTGGAGTTGATCGGAGTTCTAGGACAGCCGGGAGACGTCTCGGATCAACAGGAGATCAGCCCGACCGGCCACCCATCAGCACGAACCGCACGACACCGCCTCGAGGCGCAGCCACCGAGCGCAACGGGAGCTGAGCACACGACCCGAATTCGGGGTCCGCAATGTGTCGTTCTCGGGGTTGATCGGCGAGCCGCTAGTTGCCCCCGCCGCCGGATTCGTCTCAAACATGACATTTCAGTGGACTCGACGGTACCGGTCATCAAACTCAGCGCCGGTGCTGACACACCTCAGGCCCTCCGGGCCATCGTCGCGGACCTGGTCAGATCGCCCGATTAGGCAAAACCAACACGTAACCGGTGATCCAGTTCCCATAACGCGGTTCGATTAGAATCCCACCGCACCGCCTTGCACGCGTCATCGAAGCCGAACCAGCCGTATTCGCTGTGCTCATCCGACAGATGAAGTTCCGCACCGTCCACACCGGCGCCGAAGGCATACTCCGGGATCACCAGGGTCTCCGGACCCCAGGTGAACTCACCCGTCACCGCCACAACGGGCACCGTCGCCCGAGCATCCAACGCCACGAACTTGGTGCCATCGCCGATGCCGGCCTCCTCGCTTGCTTCCCTACGGGCCGCCTCAAACGGGGACTCACCCGCCTCCCCGCCACCGGCCACGCCCTGCCAGTAACCCGCGTCCTGCCGCCGTAAGAGCGCATAGACGAACCCATCCCCATCACGGCGGAACGGGAGAACCAGAACCTGGAACGCCGCACGACCGGTGTCGATCTGAATCACCTCCCCAGGGTACGGCGCACGGCTCGCCATGGCGTTGTCGATGTGACTGATAGACGCTGCCGAGCACGTGTCAGAATCCGATCACCGGAGAGATCAGTGGGAGTAGTTGCCACAGCTCCAATCCGTCGCCGACGGCAGCAACAATCTCGGCAATTCCGAGTACGTGCGCGGCTGTCCGTTCGCCGTCAAGTGCCAGCGTCTGGGGTAGGTACCCGAGCTCTCCGACAACCCTGATCGTTCCCTTCGTCGGCGTAAGTAGCCGGAATGGAATAAGTAGTCCATTTGGAGACATTATCGAGCCTGCGACCTGCGATGATGTCAGTTTCCGTGGATTTGTTGTTCCATTCCAGCTCCTAAGTTCACCAACAACAAGCCGGAGCAGAGTGCTCTTGCCGGCGCCGTTCGGCCCAACAAGCCCCGTTCGGCCGGATATCAGTGAGCCACCGAATCCCCCGAACACAGGAGTGCCGTCGCCCCAGCTGAACGACATATCTGAAAAAGTGACACTCCCTCTCGACATCGCATTCACCTCATTAGCCGCGGAGCGCCGGATCTCGGCCTTTCGATCTGATTGCAGGGTTCCTATAGCGCTGGTTATGATAGCTCACCCGATCGTCCTCATTTGCGTCTTCGCGAGCTCTCACGAGCCCATCGTCCCCTCGGCACTTTCCCGCGACCAGTCCTCCACAAGCCGTACGCATTCGCGGGAGTCCTGGAAATGAATCCCGTGCCATCCGTGATTGATAGCGGCCTCGACGTTGCTGAGCCGATCGTCGACAAGTAGCATCGTATCCCCGCGCACGCCCGTGCGCCCCTCGATGTATGACCAGAATTCGGGGTCCGGTTTTCGGAGGCCCATAGAGCTACTATCGAAGATCCAATCAAACAGATCGACATTGATAAGCGGCTCCCAGTATTGTTGCCACCCCGCCACATTGTTGGTGCCAATAGCATGACATACGGGTCCCTGGTTCGATTCAATCCAATGAAGGATAGTGTCATTCGGCACGCTGGTCCAGAACGGCGACGGGGACCCCCAGATTCCTTTCGCTTGATCAACGGTGCAATACCCACCCGCCCGTGCTATCCGGCTGCTCAGCTCGACCGCGAACCCATCGAGCGACGACATGCCAGTCTCGACCAGATCCCAAGCATGCTCGCGGTCGCAGTATTGGTCGAGTACGGCTCGCCACACCGGGAGTGTGAGTCCGATTTGCTCCGCGAAGACAGCCTGATCCGCACACCGACCCGTTACCAGAACACCATGTAGATCCCATACCACGAGCGATCTCCGACTGTTCCCATGGACAGCACTCCGGCCAACAGTCATCGTTACCGCCGCCTCAGCTTCCATCGACGACCACGTCGGCCTCACCTCTAGGATCGTGCTCGGCCACATAGAAATCCTCGGCCGCTATCCATCGCTTAATCCACTCGTTCGGGTTTTCCGCCCGGTCAATCTGACGCTCTACCCGGACCTCCTTGCTGGCTTCGACATACACCTTGACATCCGAAAGATGCCGCAGTGCGGGCCGCAGCGTGTAGATACCGTCCACGATAACAATACTCGGCATCGGGATATCTACCCAGACACCCATTCGAGCGTTGTCCCAATCGTATCTCTGATAGCGCAGCGACTGCTTGCCCTCGCGGACCGGGACCAGGACCTGCTCCTTCAGCCGTTGCCAGTCAAAATACCATTCAAATCCCTCGGCCGGTCCGAGTTTTAGCCTCTCATCGTCAGGCATGTCGCGGTAGAAATCGTCACCCTCGACAACGGCAGCTGGTCGATCAAATTTTCCGACTAATTCTCGGGCCAATGTAGACTTCCCTGATCCGCCCTGGCCGTCGATGCCCAGCAGCAGCGGGTTCTTGCTCGCCCTATCGACCAGTTCGATCAATGGCTGTAGTGCGTCGTCGCTGTAGTATGACATGGCCAAGATTCTACACAGCCTTGATGGCCCTCAAGGCTGTGCCGGTCGCCGGCGATCGCCGGATGGATACGGATCGGCCTCCGGCGATCGCCGGAGGCGTCGGACAGAAGTGGCATTATGAAAGAGAAACTTACACCGCGGGCTGCACCTGCGCCTAGCGCACTGTCAGTTCAGAACCCTAAGTTTCGACGTATGTCTGGCCGGTCCCGTAGTCAGTCGATGCTGTGTATCAGGTTCTTATCCAGAGAAACTATCGTTGATCGCACAGCGAAACTGCCGAGACGAGGTCGTCGAGCGCGTTGATCCGGGCAACGCCGTGGAGGTGTTCGAAACATAGAAATCTGTCATACAGCACCCCTCCGGCCAGGCCAGCGCCCAGAGCGGCCAGTACATCGTTGACCAGGCCGTCGCCGACGAACCAGCAGTCGGACCCCGTCAACCCGAGTTCGACAAGTGCCTGCTGGAAGATGCCCGGTGCGGGCTTCTCAATGCCCACGACCGTCGAGTCGATGACCACGTCGAACAGATCGAGGAGGTCGAAAGCGGCCAGGTCGGCTCGCACGGTGCCTGCGGAATTCGATACGGCTCCGAGGGCCAGCCCGAGTTCTTTGAGGGAATGGAGGGTTCCTATCGCGCCCGGATCGAGCTCGCAGTACAGATCCGGCCGGTTCAGTGCCGCTACACAGGCGGGTAGTGCCGCCGAGTCGACGCCCAGCAGTCGTCCCCAAGCGAGGGCGACCCTCTCGGTGCCGTCCAGGTGTGCGGGCAGCGGCACGTGGCGAGCTTCGGCGGACACGATCAACGCGCGGGCGGCCGTGTCGGCATCGACCGATACAGAAATACTGTGCGCGGCCAGCTCCTCGATGAGGATCGCGCCGCTCGGATGGATCAATGTCATACCGACGTCGAACAGGACTGCGCGCGGGCGCCTGAACATCACCGGAGGCCAGTATCCAGCCAGCTCATGCATCGGAGCCTCCCGCACGTTCGGTGCGCACCCGCGCCGAGAGGAACACTGCCGAATGCGCGCCGTGCTCGGCAGCAGCCTGGAATCCGCACTCGCCAAGTAACGCGACGATGGCATCGCGCCGAACATACTTGTGGTGGATATCAAGTACGAGGATGCGGACCCGGTCGAGCCAAGCCGGATCGCCGTGGAGGAACACGTCTTCTTCGGCGCCCTCGACATCCATCTTCAGAATGTCCACCCGGTCCCAGCGAAGCGAGTCCAATAGGCCGTCTACTGTGATGACCGGGACCGTGACCTGCCGGGCGCCTAGGCGGCACTCCGGCCGGTTTGGCGCGGACCTACGCGCGTCGGCCACGGACTTGTTCGTCGAACTCGACGCCGCCCATTCACTGGCATAAAGCGTGACCCGCCCCTCCGCAGATCCGATTGCGCTGCACTCGACATACCAGTCGAAACTATTTGCGGCGCGGTTGCGGTAGATCATCCCGACGCTGTCCTCGTCCGGTTCCACGCATACGACCTCGGCATTCGGAAACCACAGACTGAAGTACAAGGCCGACAACCCCACATTGCTTCCGATGTCGACCACTCGCTCCACTGGGTCCAGGTATTGCGCATACGGGAACCGGTAGGTCTGGTGCACGAACAGTTCCCGCAGAACAAACATGTCGCTCAGGCGCGACCGGACCACGCAGCGAACCGCGTTCCCTCCCACCCGCAGCTGGATCGACCGGGTCCACCTGTGGCAATCGCGACCGCGGGCGAGCGACCAGTGGTATTCCAGCATCACGCGGCTGAGCGCCGCCCCACCACGCACGCCCCACCCCGCGACGGCAAGCTGGATGTCGGCGAGCAGTTCCCGGACCTGCCTGGCGAGAATACTCGGGATGCCAATGCCAGGGCTGTCCTCGTCTCGTCGCAGGTATCCTACGGCTGAACTCGAACTCACCCGGCCACGACCGGTCCAGGCGTCAGCCAGCAGCGCTCGTCGCCGCTGCCCGCGCGGCAAGCTTGGTAGTAAGACCGCTGCAATGCCGTGGTCAACTCGCCCGACTTGCCCGTCCCCACCGGCATCTGGTCGACCGCGACTACCGGTGTGATTTCGCACAGCGTTCCGGTGAGGAACACCTCGTCTGCGAGATACAGTTCAGTGCGGTCGACCTCGCGTACGTCGACATCCATGCCGAACTCTCCTTCTAGCAGTTCAATGGCGCTGCGCCGGGTAATGCTCTCGAGGATCGAACCACTGACCGCAGGAGTGACGATCCGGCCGTTGCGCACCAGGAAGACCGATGCGCCGGCGGTTTCGGCGACCTTGCCGGCCTGGTTGAGCAGAATCGCCTCGTCGTAGCCGTGGGCCTCGGCCTCGAGCCTGGCCAGGCGCAGGTTGTAATAGTTGGCGGCGGCCTTCACCCTGGGCGGGGCCGTCTCGTCGCCAGCCCGGCGCCAAGACGAGATCTGGCACCGCAGACCCGTTTCGATCGACTTCTCCCGCGGCGACGGGAACACCGGCATGAAGAAGCCCGTGTCCGCAGACGTGGTCACGGCGGTGTACCGGCCCTTTTCGAGGTACAGCGTGGGTCGCGCGTACACGTCCTCGCGATAGCCGAGGGCCAGGATCAGCTCGTCGAGCGCCTTGATCAGGTCGTCGGCTACCACTGTCGAAGGGATCCGGGTTATCTTGGCCGATTCGGCCAGACGCCGCGCGTGCGCGTCGACGTGGATGAAGTAGTGCCGTGACTCGTCGGGAACCCAGTACCCTCGCAGACCCTCGAACACGCTCGCCGCACGCAGCACCACCTCCGTCCACACGTGTACGCGGGCATCGATCCATGGACGGACCGCCCCGTTCATCCATATGAACTCCGGCTGGGACAAATCTGCCATCGACGTGATCTCCTGGTCGGGACGGACCTGGGTCAGACAGCGCGGACGTAGCGGGAAACTCTCTGTCCAGGTAGAGCAAGCATTGGTTCCTGCCGATCACGGGCACAGCGACTCCCAGCGGGGTACCGTCACCGCGAGCAGGGGATGGGTGACGAGCATGTGCCAGATCACGGACTGGTAGATCTCGGTGTGCGTCGTCCGAAAACCCCGGTCGGGGACGGGAACCTGCACGCACTCGTCGGCCAGTTGTGCGGTCTCGCCACCGTCAGGACCGACGACGCCACAGACGAAGGCGCCGACCTTGACCGCGAGCCGGAGGGCTTCCACGAGATTCACGCTGACCGGCGGGTTCTCGCTGCCGCCGCCGACCGAGAACACGACGAGTACGTCCTTCTCGCCGATCCGGCTGCCCACCAGCCAGGACGCGACCGCGCCGCGCCAGCCGCCGTCATTGATCAACGCGGTCAATGTTGCGGCGTTGTCGGTCGGAGAATACGCTTCGAGCCCGGCAAGATTGCGCAGATCGCACACCGCGTGGGTGGCATTGCCCGCCCCGCCGCCCACGCCGATGATGAACACTCTCCCGCCATCGACGCGAGTCCGCGCCAGCCGCCGCGCGATCCGATCGACCACGGCGGGGTCGAGGGCGGTCGCGATGACCGCGACAGCGTCGAGAAAGCGCCTGCCGTAGTCGTCGGTCATAACTGCACCTCCACCGCGTGCGTGTCGATCCGCGTCACCGTCGTTCCCATCTCGGCGACCCGGAACGGCAGATGCCGCACACCGAACGCCGAGATGGCGGAAAGGACATCGGCCTGCCGCTCGGGCTCAGCCCAAAACAGAATGAATCCGCCCCCGCCCGCTCCAACCAGCTTCCACGCGGTCGCGCCGTTGGCGCGCGCGGTCTGGCACAGTGCGTCCCACGGCGTGTACCGCTCCCGCCCACGCTTGATCGACCAGTGTTCCCGCAACAACTCCGGGGTCCGCTCCCACTCACCGCCCTCCAGAGCCTTTCGTATGCGGTCGCCCACGTCGCGGATGCGGTGCAGTTGAGCGATTCTGGCGTCGAGATCGGACCCCGAACCTGATATCGACAGCGAGGCAGCGCTGTCTCGCCGGACGCCGGTGTAGACCAGCAGCAGCCTGCGTACCAATTCGTCCACTGTGGACCGATCGATCCGCGCCGGTTCCGCGTGCATCGCTCCCGTGGTGGAGATGACCAGCCTGCGCAGTCCGCCCAACCCACACACATACTGATCGTGCTTGCCGACCGGTCGACCGAGCCGGTCGATCTCCAGTTCACACGCCTGCTCGATCAGCCCGATTCGGTCGAGCGAGCGATCCGACAGCGTGTTGAGCACCGCGAGCAGGCTGACCGCGAACGCGCCTGAACTTCCCAGGCCGGTTCCGGCCGGAACCGGGCCCAGCGAGAACAACTCACACGGTTCGCGAAATCCCACCATGTCCATCGCCGCACTCACGAACGGATCGGCCAACTCGCCCGCCTTGTCGGCCACGCACAGCCGCTCGTAGCCAAACCTCGTCGTGGCGTCCAGCCGCCCCTTGCGACCTACCACGGTGACCTGGGGTGAGATCGCCACCGACAGCACGTCCGCACCGAACTGGCTGCGATAGAACGGCAGATCGGTGCCACCCCCGCCGAGCGAAAGCCGAAGCGGCGTACGTGCCACGACGATGGGATCGGTGTCGGTCATGCCGGCATCACCAGGTCCTCTCGCACCATGCGTTCGGCTGCGATCCTGACCGCATCGAACGCCATGTGAACTGGCCGCCAGCCGGTGGCGAGCGCCTTGTCGATGCTGAGCTCGACGACGGGCTGGTCGCCCACCCACGACAGCGCGGTGTTCTCGGCGATCAAACGAGGTTGCGGCAGGTCCATCGCCATGGCCACGGCGCGCGCCACGTCACCCACGCCGATGCTGTCACCCGCGGCCAGGTTGAACACGTCACAGGGCAGGCCGTCGGCGGCGGTAGCGCCGATGTGGCGCATACCGGCGATGACATCGTCGACTAGGACGAAGCTCTTGCGCTGCCTGCCGTCGCCCCTCACCGGAAGCGACTCCGAGTTCTCCGAGAGTTTGCGGATGAAGTCACGCACGATTCCCCGGCCCATCGCGCCGCCAACGACGTTGCCGAGCCGGAAGATCCGCGCCCGCAGGCCGAAGGTGGCGCAATACGCGGAGATCAGCCCCTCAGCGGCCACTTTACCGGCCGCATAGAGAGAGACGGGGAGCAAGGGCCCGTCACGTTCGGTCATTGTGGGCCCGAGCCCGTTGCCGTATACCCCGCTGGTGGAGGGGAACACCAGCGATGTCACCCCGTGCTCACGCATCGACTCCATCACGTGCCGGGTGAGCAGGACGGACTCGCGAATGTCTACCGTGGTGTCACGCAGCCCAAGCGGGATGTCGGCGTTGGCGGCGAAATGCCACACCTCATGCACTTCGCTCATGACCTCTGGCAGCACATCGGTGAGCCGACCCGCCACGTACCGGGCGCCACCATCACGGACCCTCTTAAGCCGCACGGCGTCCGCTTCGGAGACGAGATCGGTCACGATGACCTCCTGGCCAGACCTGCGCAGCGCAGCCCCGACGTGCGAGCCAATGAAACCGGCGGCGCCTGTTATCAGCACGGCCATTCGCTGCTCCCCTTACCGGACATCCGACACACCACGAGGGCCGACAGAGTCGTCGCGTCGACGATCTCGCCGGCGGCGACTAGCCCCAGAAGGTTCGACCAGGCAACCGTCCGAGTTACCGTCCCCGCCTCGTCGCGATCCAGCCGTGGCTCACCCTGGCGTACCGGATCCACGCTGACAACCCGGAAGTGCTGGGTGGCCCAGTCGGCGGCCTCGTAGAACCGATCGCCGAGCACAATCGGGTCGCGACCCTCCCACCCCGTCTCCTCCGCCAACTCGCGCAGCGCGGCTTGGGATGGTGTCTCACCCGGCTCCAGGCCGCCCTGCGGCAGTTCGAGACTCCAGCGAGCAGCGGCGTAGCGGTAATGCTCGACCATCACCAGCGCGTCACCAACCTGGCACACGACCACCACGAAGTCCGACTTGGACACGACGCTGAACTGGCCGACACCGCCGTCAGCACGGCGGAAATCGTCGACCCGCACCCGCAGCCACGGATTGTCGACGACCAGCCTGCTCGACGTCGGCACCTTCGTCGGCGCACGGTCGCCACCTGCGGCCGTGTTCACCGCGCCCGTTCCATCGCGACAAGCCGGCCTTCCCGGACCAGTCGGTCGAACTCGGCGTACCCGCTCGGGGAGCCGATCTCGTAAAATCGGTGTGGCACCTCGATCGCCGCGAGGTCGCCAGCCGCAATGAACCGGTCGAACAGCTGCCGCAGGTCAAGGTCGACCTCTTCGGGCAGTTCGCGCACGGCCCTGCTGCACATCACAGCGATCCCGTAGTCGACGTAGTCCAGCCGGCCGGGTGGGGCGCCCTTGACGTACTCGATCACCGATCCGTCCGCAACCCGCACATTGCTCGGCACGAGCCAGTCGTGGTTGCGTAGCACGGCCATCGCGACCGGGCGCCCGTCGGCACGGAATCGGGTAACAATGTCGTCGAAGTCGACCGGTGTGTAGGTGTCGCCGAGCAACACCACGAACTCCTCAGCGAGCCAGGGTAACGCGAGCCGGAGAGCGCCCGCTGTACCCATCGCGCGGTGTTCCACACTCCATGTGTAGTCGACGTCGTCGTCGCGTCGTTCGGTTAGGTAGTCGACAACCTTCTCGGCATGATGAGCGAGGCAGAAGTGCACGTGCTCGGCCCCTTGGGCACACAGCAGGGTCAGCACATAGTCGAGGAACGGCCGACCCACAACCGGGACGAGGATCTTCGGTAGGTGCGCTGTGTGCCAACCCAACCGCGTCCCCTTCCCGCCCGCGATGATGACGACCTGCGGCAGGCTCGTTCGTGTCATCGGGAACACCTCGCGATCACGCCGCGCACCGCGAGATCGGTCTGCTCGATCATCGCCTTCAGCGAGAAGTTCTCGACCACATGGTGGCGGCCCGCGCGACCCAGTGCCGCGCGGCCATCGCCGTCGGCCACCAACCGGGCGAGTGCTCGCGCAAGCCCAGGGACGTCGCTCGGGTCGATGAGCACGGCGTTGTCCGTCGTCATACGCAGTTCATCGAATCCGCCGATCCGGGTCGCCACGACCGGCCTCCCGGCACTCATCGCTTCCAGGACGGCCAGACCGAGCCCTTCGGCGAGGCTTGGTTGGGCCACAATGTCAGCCGCTGCGAGCACTGTCGGCATCGATGAATAGGCCACGTCCCGGGCGATCGCGGCGCGGTCGCGCAGCCCGAGCCGGTCGATCTCCGATTCGAGCAGTTCGGCGTAGCCGAGGGAAGCCGAGCTCACACTGCCCACGATCAGCAGTTGCGCCCGCGGATCGTCGACCATGGCGAAGGCTCTGATCAACTCCAGTTGACCTTTGCGTTCCTTGAGCCGGCCCGAGTTCAGGATCAGCAGTTGATCCGCGCCGACGCCGTGCCGGGCGCGGGTCTGCTGCCGATTGAGGTCAGGACGAAACAAATCGGTGTCTACACCGTGGTAGACGAGCCGGACCCGGTCGGCAGGTAGGTGGCGGCGAGCCCGGGCAGCGTAGAACCGAGAACCGGCGAGTATTAGGTCCGGCGCGAGCCTCCCGTAGACCGTCGTCAACCGTCCGTGCCCGAACGGCTCCACTTCCGGCGCCTGCTCGTGATACGCGCCGATCAGCGGGACCTCCCACTGATCGGCTACTATGCGGCCGACGATGGTCGTCTCCAGGCTGTTGGCCAACACGACGTCCGGTCGCCGGTCGAGGAGCACCTCAGCCAGTTCGGGCAGGACTCCGAAGTAAAGCTGCTCCCACGCGAGCTTGCTCTCATCGTCGAGCAGCTCGCGATATCGGCGCAGCCGGATCACCTCGACTGGGCCCTCCACTGTCCGGTCGGGAGTACCCGCGACGTGGTCGGTGACTACGCGCACGTCATGACCGCAGGCGGCCAGCCCGTGCGCCACAGTGCGAGCATAAGTCTCGGCGCCCCCAATCGTCGGCTGGTATCCCGTGGTCAGGACTAGAACCCGGTGTGCAACGGTCACGGTCACAGCACCACCTCGTTGTCGACCACGGCGCCAGCCGGCACAACGGCACCAGGCATAACCACCGATTCCGACACGATGGCGCCCGCGCCGACTTGCGCAGCCGGGCCGATCACCGAGTTGTCGAGCACAGCGCGGGCACCCACCACCGCGTCCGCACCGATCAGGGCACGCCGCTGTACTCGCACGCCAAGGCCGAGGTGTGACGGGCCTTGCTCCCACACCGTGCCCGCGTCGACTGCGCGTGGCCGCGCCACCCGTGCCACGGCGACGGACGCCAGCGCCCACAGATTGGTGGCCCGCAACGAGTCGACGGTGCCGACGTCGGCCCAGTAGGTGTCGGTCAGGTAGACGTGCACAGACATACCAGCGGCGAGCAGCATCGGCACCACGTGCTTGAAGTCGTAGGCGTCGTGCGACGACGGGTCGAGCAGGCACAACGCCGTAGCCTGGATGACGTATATCCCGCAGCTGACGAGGGCATCCGGCGACGCAGACGGAGGTTTCTCGTCTAAGCCGACGACGTTGGTTCCCCGCAGCCGGAGCACGCCGAACCGGTGTGGGTCTGGCACTCTCGTCGCCACGATCGTCAGATCAGCAGCCGAGCCACGATGCGCCAGCACGACCGCCGCGAGGTCAAGATCGGTGAAGGCATCCCCGCTGACCACCACGGAGCACTCCGCGTCGGGCAACGCCTCGCGGCATCCCGCCAACCCGCCGGCCGGCCCGCTGAGCCTGTCCTCGCGGACCAGAGTCAGGTTCACCCCGTGCCGGTCACGCAGCGCCGTCGCTGCGGCCTCGAACTGGTCGCCCCGGACGTGCACGTTCACGACCAAGCCTTCGACGCCGGCTGTTCGCAGCGCCGCCGCTGCCCAGTACAGCAGCGGCACGTTCAGCACCGGCACGAGCGGTTTGGCGAGATCATCGGTGACCGGTCGCAGCCGTCTGCCTCGGCCCGCGGCCAGGATGACCCCGGCGACCCCGGACGCAGGTCGGGATGCGGACTCTGCCGGCAGCCCGGCCCGGGTGAACCAGAGCACCATCAACGGCCACCCTCAACGAGATTGAGCTCACCGGTGACGTCGAGGATGATCTCGTCGATGTCGTCGGCGCAGTCTCCGCAGTGCGACGAGGCACCGGTGCGCTGGCGCACGCTGGCCGTATCCAGGCAACCAGCGCGAACCGCCGCCACGATGGCCATCTCGGGGACCTGCATACAGATGCAGACAAGGGGGTCGTTGCCATCGATACCACCGTCCAACACCGTGCTGTCCCGTCACTCGGCCCAAGCCGACGTCACGGCCGACCGCTGACCATTCTCGCGGTGCACGAAGCCCCCGCCCGCCGGGTCGGTCTCAAACCCGAACGCCGAGGGGTGCGGCTCTTCTGCAGTGAGCGCGGAGGGGTGCGTGACCTGCGGTTTTGCGCGTGTCTTGAGCGTTTGATGGGCTCCTTCCCGCTACGTTCGGGGTGTCTTATGTCCGGAACGTGGCAATTGAG
>JBOHFK010000012.1:0-65785 GCA_050699635.1 Pseudonocardiaceae bacterium
TAACCAGATCGGCCAGTTTATAATCGTTTGCCGAAAGCTTGTCAGCCTCAGTCTCGACGAATTTCGCTATCTCGTCGTTCCATTTTCTGGTCAAGTCCGCGACCTGTTCCATCGCCTCAGACAGGGCAGACTGAGGCCGGGTGTTGCCATTCGAAGGGCCTGGACTGGTCACGAACTGGTGTCCCCTCTGCCCGCGAGGGCCCTAGCCGCATCCAACGACCTCAAGGAATAATTGATCTGGCTCACCATGGCCCGCGACCCGTCTCTCATTGCACGAACCGCGGCATCTCCCCAGTCGCCGATGAAATCATTCACGTCGTACCTCCCGCTGTTTACCTTGCTCATAATCTTGCTGAGCTGCGCATCCGCGTCGGTTGCGGTCTCCCTGAGATAGGCCTCACAACGAAGGAGTACCTGCTGCAACCCTGCGTCGACGGTGGTCTGATGCTCCGTGCCTGGGCTCACCCCGACCAGGGGTTGCGGCGAGCCCGGCAACGTGGCCGAGCAGTCGGCGAACTGGTTGATCGCGTGGTCGAGCCATCCGAGCTCGCAGGCTGACTGCCCGAGGGCCTGGCCGCCGCCAGGTATGAACCGGTCGTCAAAGAGCAGGTACTTCAGCGTCGACACCTCGTACGTATCGGGCGGCAGCCGACCCACCTGGAGGTAACCCTCGTCAATCTTCAGGACCGTGCCGTCACCACTGCGCTGCGGTGCGAGCTGGTAGCGGAGGATGCGCTGATCCGGCAACTTATCCCAGGTGAAGAGCAGAAAGGTGTCAGGAAACCAGCCCTGAGGACATGCCCCGACCCGCTCTTGGTAGACACCCCGCCAGTGCGGCGCATCGGCCGACAGGTTCCCGCCTGTGGCGTCAGGGTCATCATGATCCCGGTCTGGTGTCCTGCTCAGATCGCAGAAGAAGTCGTTGCAGATCCTCCAGTTATCCGGAAGAAGGGCGGGGGTAATCTGATCAAGAGTGCCTCCGTGCCGCACGACAAAGCGAACCTCAACCCTCGACACTGCTTCGTTGGCAACGGAACGCAGCTCCGACTGACACCATGCTTGCTCAATGACCCGCAGCTCCGGGACAAGATCCGACGATACTTGCCGCCAAACCTGCGCCCAGCGCTCCTTGACTCGTTCATTGGCGGCTGCGCGCTCAAGCGCCGAATGAACAACACTAACCGGATCGGCACCGGGGGGTGAAGGGACGTCACGGCGGGCAGGATCGACCAGCTGCTCGATAACTGAACGGAGCTGCGGGCGGGCGTCATCGGACGGCGGAGCGCCATGGCGGCTGCGCATCACCGCCATCACGGCGAAGGCCAAGTAGATCGGGTGTATGCGGGGGACTTGCTGCTGATCCAGGCCCCGGGCCACTTTCAGTAACTGCGAGTATGCATCCAACGGTTCATCGAAAGTCACGCCCACCCGACCGAGCTCATCCTTGAGCTTGGGGTCAAGCGCCGCGTACACCCCGAGCAGGGCCTTGCGATTGCTCGAGCGTACCTGAGAATCATCCTGCGCCATGTCCGGCTCCCTGAGCGAGCGGGTCCCCCCGCGAGGCTACCGGATGGCGTGTCATATCCACCAGAGAGATTAAGGCAGCCAGCTCCGTCAGTGGGTTCGCTCCACGACATAATCGACTAAGCGGCGTATCACTTCGGCCTTCTCCGGGTGGACAGCCGGCTGGAACGCCTCAACGAAAGCGGCCTCGGCGCCGTCAGCAATGCCCCGGGCGAAGTCCTTGGCGAAGGTGATGCTGCCGTGCTCCACGAGCAGACCGGCCAGCCAGTTCAGCAGGTCATCCGTGCGGTCGCACTCCGGACCGGCCATGAGGGCCACTACGGTATCCCGCACGGTCGGCTCAACCACCGCGAGGAGGTGGATGATCATCAGCGTGCGTTTGCCCTCGCGAAGGTCTCCCCGGATCTCCTTGCCGTAACTGGCATCTCCGGTCAAGTTCAGCACGTCGTCGGTGATCTGAAAGGCGGCACCGATCAAGAACCCGAACCGCGATAGGGCTCTCAGATCGGCGTTCCCCCATGATCCAATCAATGCACCGATCCGCAGCGGCGCGATCGTCGTGTACCAGCATGTCTTGGCCAGGATCAGTTCCAGATAATCTTGCGGAGACACCTTGGTCACGCCATCTCGCCGCCAGCCGAGCTCGAGCGCCTGCCCCTCCAGGGTGCGCCAGATCGCCGAAGTGAACTCGTCCACTATCCGCGAGCTCAACCGCCGGCCCAGCCGGCCGCTGGCGGCGCGGAGTACCTCGAAGCTCAGCACCGCCAAGGCGTCCCCAGCATTGAGGGCCAGCGGCATACCCTCGCTCTGGTGGAGTGTCGGGCGCCCACGCCGCCAGGCGCTACCGTCCTGAATGTCGTCGTGGACGAGCAACGCACTGTGTGCTAACTCGATCGCCGCTGCCGCTGCCAGAGCCTCATCCTCCGAACCACCATATGCGCTGCAGGCGGCAAGGCACAGCGCCGCCCGCAAGCCCTTGCCCGCGCGGCGCGGGTAGTCGGCCAATGGTTCATAGAGCCACTGGCGCGGCTCTCCTTTCGGGAGGTGGCGCTCGATTTCCGCAAATGCTCGCTGCCGGTACTGGCCCAGGATCTCGTCAAGCGAACTGGTGGCTCGCGCGGAGCCCGTCACTCCCGCGCCTCTTTCGGCACCACGGTCACACACAGCGCCAGGTATAGCTCGGGCAGGTTGGAGGCCAGGATCACCGACACGTAGGTGCCCGGATCGGCAAACGGTGGAATGCGCAGACAGACTTCGATCCCACAGCTGCTGCGGGGCGGAAGCGGGTCGAGCACCGGAGGGTCGAACCGGACGCTGTCTGGCCCTAGCTCGCATCGGGTGTGAGAGCGTAACGGGGTGCAGTGCGGACGGACAGCGGGGACGGCAACCGCTGAGGTGTTGTGGACCCAGAACATAGCCGTCTGCTCCTCACCCGGCGCGACTGGATCCGGCAGAAGTGGCCTCATACCGGCTTGCGGCTCCGACCCAGACGGGCGACTGATCAGGATGCTCAGCAGCGTCGACGCGTTGTCCATGACGCTGGCCAGAACGTCGCCAGCCAACGTCGCGTCGATCCGAAGTTGGCGCAGTGCCTGGTTCAGATCCCCGTCCAGAGGGCGTGTGCCGTTGCGGCCCTCGTTCTGCGGGCCGCTCCAAGTCAGCAGACGATCCGCGAGATCCTCGGCAGCACGACGACCTACTCCGCGCACATCGACCAAGGCCCGCAGGTTTTCCACGGGATCAAGTGCGTCTGCCCACCACGAGCGATTCAGTGATCGATCATGGTCGTTCCGCTCAACCATAACGGCTCCTTGAAACCGTCTCGCAGATGTGGCGAGATGGTAGACGCGTTCACCAACCACTCTGGAAGGACGACACCTAACTGGCACCGCGACAGCGCTCCCCGACTGCCACGTGCTCCAGGTCGATATGAGCTGAAGGTAGAGCACGCGCCGATGTACTGTCGACAGACATGTGAAGGAGGCGGCATGTCGATCGGGCCGACCGCCCACCGGCAGCCCCCTGAACCGAGCCAGCGCCAGCACCTCACGGTCATGTTCTGCGACGTCGTAGGCGCAACGCACCTATCCGACAGAGATGTCGAGGGATATTTCTCAATACTTCACGCCTACTACAACGCATGCAGGCCGGTGGTGGAGCACCATGGTGGGCTCATCGCGCAGCACCAGGGGGATGGGATCTATGCATGGTTCGGCTATCCGCTCCCTAAGCGGGATGACGCTGTTCGCGCTGTTCGCGCTGGCCTGGACCTGCTTGTAGTGCTCCGGCGGCTGTCTGCCAGTCTGGAAGCGGAGATCGGCGAGCCGCTGGCTGTGCGTATCGCCATACATGCCGGTGAGGTGCTGGTGGCGTCCGTCACGGGCGAGCGCACACCACTGGCTTTCGGGTACACCCCTAACCTTGCGGCGAAACTTCAGCACGCGGCGTTACCGGGAACGATGGTCGTGAGCAGCGAAGTCCTGCAACTGGTCACGGATTCGTTCGAGGTCGAGGCGCGCAAGCCCGCAGTCCTGGCGGGCGGCTCCGTTGTGCCGGTGTACCAGGTCATGAAGGAAAGACACCGAGAGGGGCGGGTCGGACGCAGCTGGCGGACGCCGCTGGTCGACCGCGACCGGGAGCGGGAGCTCCTCCACCGGATCTGGACGTCGGTTCAGGCGGGTGAAGGCGCAGCCATCGCACTCGTTGGGGGCCGGGGAATCGGTAAGACCCGACTGGCCTCGACCGTGCTGGCCTGGGCCGGGTCCACTGACGCGAATGTGCTCGACTGCGCCTGCAATCAGCTGGATGCGAGCACGGCTTACGGGCTTTGCCGCACGCTCCTTGCCCAGGCCATCGGCATCGAGCCCGACGATCCGCCCACCGTCACCGCCGCGCTGCTCCAGGATCACCTCGACGACCTTGGCATGGACCAGCTGGCGACGATCTTGTTCGCTATTGTGCTCGGCCTCCCACCGGAGGTGGCGGGTCCGGCGCCGCCTATCGTCCCAGCCAAGCTGGCCGAACTCACGGTCGAATTTCTGGTGGACTGGGTGACGCGCCTGGCAGCAATCCCCACGGTCCTTCTGGTCGACGACATCACTGATGCCGACCCGTCCAGCCTGAGCGTTCTCGCTCAGCTCGCCACCACGCGGCCGCCTCGGTTGCTGTTGGTGTTCACCGCCCGCTCGGACGTTACTCCGCCGCCGTTTCTGGCCAGCGACACGATCCAGATTATCGAGGTGAAGCCACTCACCCACGACGTCTGCGAGGAGCTGGTCGACGGGGTCACTGCGGGATCACCGCTCGAAGGGCACGAGCGTCAGCAGGTCCTGACCCAGGGCGACGGGATACCCCTGTTCCTCGAAGAGCTCGCCCGATCCGCCCAAGAGGGCCTGCACCGGCCGGGTTTGCCGATCACGCTCACTGAACATCTGCAGGCAAGGCTGGTCGCCCCAGGCATCGACCGCGAGATCGTCGGCGCGCTCGCGGTGGCAAACCGAGATCTTGACGAATCGGCTCTCGCCTCTGTCCTCGGGGCGGAGCCGGACGAGCTCAGAGATCGGCTCAGCTGCATGCTCGCCAGCGATCTGATCGTCACCACGGGCGGGTCTGCTGCCAGTTACCGGTTCCGTCACGGCCTGATCACTGAGGCCGCCTACAGCCTACTGCTCCACGAGCACCGAAGCCGTCTGCACGGGCTCCTCGCGGAGGCACTGGTACGGCCGGGTCGCCCGATCGACTGGAACGTCGTTGGCAAGCACCTGAAGCTGGCCGGACGCCCCCTGGACGCCTTCGAAGCGATCCTTACCGGCGCGAATGAATCCAGTCGCGCCGGTGCCTTCCGCGAAGCCCTTCAGGGTTACCGCGATGCCCTCGCCATCACCACGTATGTCGCCGATCAGGACACCCGTGATCTTCTAGAGATCCGCTGTCGGCTGGGGAGAGGTTTCACAGCCACCTCCGCCAGTGGGTTCGGAGCTGATGAAGCGGTCGAGGACTTCGATCGGTGCGCCGAGCTGTGCCGCCAGCTCGGGCCCAGCACAGAACACCTCTCCGCCCTCACCGGCATGTTCTCGTTCTACCTGACCCGCGGGGAACCCACCGTGGCGCGGCAGCTCGGTGAGGAACTGAGGTCGTGGGTTGAGTCCGGCCACCCTCATTATCGCGCTGACAGCACGCTCCTCTTCGGGCTCCTGAGCTTCTTTGAAGGCGACTACCACAGGACAAACGAGCTCATCAGCCTGGCAGCGGACCAGTTCAGAGCGCGTCCGCACGATGGCCGCACCCACCGGAACTGGCTCCTGCCCTACGATCCGCTCGTTGTCACACTGACTTTCCTCGCGGTTGTACACTGCATCGCCGGGCGACCTAGCGAAGCGCAAGACGCTGGTGAACAGGCAATCGCATGTGCGGCGACATTAACCTTCCCCGAAGGACCATTCAGTATGGCCTATGCCAAATGCTATTTGGCCTGGATATCCGCCGTCGAAGGCGATCACGGAACCGCGGCGCGGCTGGCCCGCGACGTGCGGAACATTGGGCAGCGGCACGGATTCGCCTTCTGGGAAAGCGCCGGCGACATCCACTTGGCCCTAGCCCAATATCGGATCAGCGGACGAGCCGACGCGGCAGATACTGTTGAGCAGCACGCCTCCGTCTGGGAGCTGATCGGAGGGCGTGTCTTTCTCCCGTATGTGCTGACGGCGGCAGCGGATACCCGAGCGGCGATGGGCCAACACGCCGAAGCGATGGCCGGGTTCGCCGCGGCGGGACAACTGGTCCAGCAGACCGGGCTGGCCTTCTATGAAGCCGAGCGCCTGCGCCTTCTTGCTCGAGCGCTACCTGGCTCAGACGTTGAGGCGCTAGCAATCCTGCGCCAATCGTGGGAGCTGGCGCGTCGGCAAGGCGCGCTGCTGTTCGAGCTGCGGGCCGCGCTGGAGCTCACCCGGCGGTTCGCGGATCCGCAATGGGCAGCGCACCTGGCCGCGGTTGTGCGGCGCATCCCATCCGGGGCCAGGTATCCCGAGCTCAACGAGGCACGTGCGCTTCTCATCGCTGCAGCGAGCCGCGCATGACAGGACCACCGCGCGTCTTGGTCCTCGGAGGCGGCATCGCCGGCCTGGCCACGGCATGGCGGCTCTCCGAGCCCGGCTGGCGCGAACACTTCTCCGCGATCACCGTGCTCGAGCGAGGCCACCGCCTCGGCGGCAAAGGAGCGTCGAGCCGGGGGCGCCACGGCCGCATCGAGGAACACGGCCTGCACGTCTTGTTGGGCCACTACGACAACGCGTTCCGGGTCATGCGCGAGTGCTATGCGGAGCTCGATCGGGAACGGACCGATCCACAGTGCCCGATCCGCACGTGGCGCGACGCCTTCTTTCCGGCCAATCAGATCGGACTCTTCGAACGGGGACCGAACGGTTGGACACCGTGGGTGGCGGCCTTCTCTAGCAACCCCCTACTGCCCGGTGAGCCGGGAGCTGATGGCCGAGCCCCTACCTTCGCCGAACTAGTGGCCCGCAGCGGGCTCCTCATGCGCGACTTCTACGCATCACTCGATTTCAACGGCATCCAGACCCCCAATGTCACACTATCCCTCTCACCCTCTCCGCCGAATATGTCATCATATGGCGTCACGTTCCGAACTCTTGCCGATACATTGCTGGCGGTGAGCCAGCAACTGCTCCTACTGGCCAGTCAGGGGTCTCGATTGCTCGCCGGTCCCGCGGCCGCCGCCGCGATCGACGCCGCTTACGCTCCCCTGCTCGCTCGCCTGGCACCTGTGATAGGCAAGAACGTGAACGCTCGACGATTGCACGACTTGATGGATCTTGTTCGAGTTGTGCTTGGTGGTATGGCGACGGACGGTCTGGGCTCTGACAGGGAAGCGTACGACGCTATCAATCACCTGGAGTTCCGTGACTGGCTCCTCCGCCACGGCGCTGCTCCATCAACCCTCCAGTCTGCAATCGTACGCGGCCAGTATGACCTCGTCTTCTCGCACAACAACGGTGGTCCGGGCCAGTTTGCAGCCGGCTGGGGTGTGTTCCTGTCGTCCAAGCTCTGGTTCGACTTCAAGGGCGCCATCTTCTGGAAGATGCGAGCCGGGATGGGTGATGTCGTCTTCGCGCCGCTCTATCAGGCGCTGGTTGCGCGGGGCGTGCAGTTCCGGTTCTTCAACCCGGTCGAGAAACTGATTCCCTCGGCAGACGGATCAGAAATCAGGTCTGTTGTCGTCAACCAGCAGACCGCCGCTTGGGGAGATCGAGAATACCAACCATTGGTTACAGTCAAAGGCCTGCCATGCTTTCCCGCTGAACCGGATCATTGCCAGCTCCTCGACCGTTATCAAGAGCTACGTTGTGGTGAGGACTTCGACCTACTGGTTTTCGCGATCCCGCCGGGCATGGCACGCGCCGTCTGCAGCCCGCTGGCGGCCCAGCGGCCAGCCTGGCGGGACATGCTCGACCTGCTCAGTACCGTGCCAACCCACGCCTTTCAGCTCTGGTTGAAACCTGACGAGCGCTCGCTGGGCTGGCCACACCCGGGCACAACAGTGAGCGGCTTCGCCAAGCCCTTCGACAGTTGGGCATCCATGTCGCATTTAGTCGAATTCGAGGACTGGGGTGACGTGGGGCCGCCTAGGACAATCGGCTATTTCTGCAGCACACTCCAGATGGATGCCGAAAACGGCACGGATCCCGCCGCCCAGACCCGGAATCAGGCGATCCGGTTCCTCCAGCAGTACAGTCGGCACTTCTGGCCACACGCCGTGGACCCAGTCACCCAGGATTTCCGGTGGGACCTCCTCTGCGCGGACAGCGACGTCACCGGCCCGGATCGGTTTGACACCCAGTACTGGACTGCGAACACCGACCCCTCCGACTTGTATGTTCAGTCCCTACCGGGCACTGACCAGTACCGGCTGCGGCCGGATGGAAGCGGTTACCGCAACCTCGTCCTGGCCGGTGACTGGACGGACTGCGGGATCAACGCAGGGTGCATCGAGGCCGCCGCCGTGAGCGGGCTACAGGCAGCCAACTCACTGCTCGGCCGGCCACGCTGGGATCGGATCAGCGGGACGTTTCTTCGTTGACACACTCCGCATGAGAAGCCTGCCGTAGCCCATATTGCCCGGCAACTGTGCTGCAGAGGACAGCTGCGCTGTCACCGCGAGCACAGCGAGGTAGGCCGCGCTGCGTCATCGTTGCCTGGTAACTCCACCACAGGCTTCTCATTCTCCAACCACCACCGCATCCTCCGGCTTGCATCGACTCCACAAAAGGCTGCGACATTAAGAGGCTGCGACATTAAGAGGCTGCGATTCCGATGACAACTGCCACCATTGATTACGTTCCCGCCGACGACACTGACACCGTCGCCGATCTATTGCTAGGGGTCAGCCACGGGGACCTGGCGTCCTGGAATGACATTCTCCGCCGGTACGGCAATCTCGTGTCCGCAACAGTGCAGTCTTTTCGGTTACAGGAGGCCGATGCACTCGACGCGGTGCAGATGACCTGGCTGCGGCTGACCCAAAACGCCCACAGGGTGCGGTTTCCCGAGCGACTGGGTGCGTGGCTGGCAACCACCGCCCGCCGCGAATGCTTACACATCCTGCGCCAGACCAAGAACTCTCCGGGCCTCATTGACATGAGGGCCGGAACCGTGCCCGACCCCTCGGCGGGTCCCGAGCAACGCGTCATCGACGCTGACACCACGCGGATATTGTGGCAGCTCGTCGACGAGTTGCCGCCGCGCCGCAGGGTCCTGCTGCGCACGTTGTTCGACGACCAGCCCCGGTCATACGCCGACATTTCCCTCGCTTCCGGAATCCCGCCTGGCGGGATCGGGCCCACTCGGTCGCGAGCACTGCGACAGTTGCGGGAATGGCTTGACGAGCTCGAGGTGGCGTCGGGAGGCCAGACAACAAACCATGGCCATATCCAATGACCGCATAGGCCAGCGGCTGCCTCATACAGTTTGCCGGGGTGCAGGCGATAATATCCGAGAGGGAGTATCCGATGGATTCCATCTTGTACTGGAACGAGGTCGCCATCGAGGCTGACCGCGTGACGCATACCACGCTCGACCCGAGCGAGGGCGGGTCCCGAGGCCCGTGTGGCAGCTCGCGGACGCTGGCGATCGTGCACCTGGCAATGCATGACGCCTTTTTCGGAATTCACGGGGGGCATGAGCCCTACCTGGGCAGAGAGCTGCCGACGGTCCCCCACGGCGCTGACACCGACGCCGCGATCGCCAGCGCCGCACATGCGACCCTGAGCGCGCTGTACCCGGCGCAGAAGGCGACCTTCAACGCCAAGCACGCCATAGCCGGATTGGTCACCGGCAAGCCTGACACCGACGGTCACATCTTCGGCCAGCGGATCGCAGCGACGATCTTGAAACTGCGCAAGAACGACCCCGGTCTGGGTGACGACGGCTACCCGTCCTCACCTGCTGCTGGGCACCACCGGAGCGACCCGGACAATCCCGGACAGACCTTCTACGCACCGTTCTACGGTGCTGGGTCGCGTTGCTTCGCGGTGACCGAGCGCCACGGCCTCGATTCACCCCCGCAACCCGGAAGCGCCGAGTACGACCGGGCCCAGCGCCAGGTGCGCAGCAAGGGCATCGCCCCGCATCTGATCGGGACATTGCCCGCCGACCTGCTGCCCTCGCGCACCGCCACCGAGACCACCATCGGCACGTTCTGGGCCTACGACGGCGCCAAGGAACTGGGCACCCCGCCACGGTTCTACAACAAGATCGTTCGCCAGGTCGCGATGGCGCAGCACAACGACATCGCCAAGAACGCCCGGCTCTTCGCGGTGGTCAACGCCGCGATGGCCGACGCCGGTATCCTGGCCTGGGAAAACAAATATATTCACGACCTGTGGCGCCCAGTACTGGGCATCCGCGAGCACGATTCCTCATTGGGCCCGAGCGCCATTGACGGCAGTAGCCTTGACTCAGGCGCCGACCCGTTCTGGCTTCCCCTCGGTGCGCCGAAAACGAACGTGGTCGGCGCGAAGAACTTCACTCCGAACTTCCCCGCCTACCCCTCAGGTCACGCCACCTTCGGTGGGGCGGTCTTCCAGTCGGTCCGGCGCTTCTACCAGCAGGGCAACTACGGCCCGGACAACCTGGCCGAGGGCCTGGAGTTCGTCTCCGACGAGCTCAACGGGGTGAACGTGGACAACACCGGAACCACCCGGCCCCGCCATGTGCGCGACTTCCCCGGCGGATTGTGGACAATGATCGAGGAAAATGGCCGCAGCCGAGTCTTCCTCGGCGTGCACTGGGTGTTCGACGCCTTCGCGGTCAACGAGTTCAACGAGATGGACCTCTCACAACGCGTCGGCGGAGTCCGGCTCGGCCTCGACATCGCCAATGACATCGCCCAGCACGGGCTCAACCATGGCAAAGGCGCAGAGCCCGAGTCCTGAACTTCCGGGAGAAGTAAATGAAGAATTACCTGTTCGTGCAGACCAACAATCCCGCAGGAAACCAGATCCTGGCCTCTGACCGATCCGACGCGGGTTCACTCGCTCTCGCCCAGGCCGTCGATACCGGCGGCGCCGGTGGCCGAGCCGGCAAGCCCGATCCTCTTGGCTCCCAAGGTTCACTCGTCTACGACAGCCGGCACCGCCGGCTGATCGCCGTCAATGCCGGCAGCAACACCGTGTCCGTTCTCGGTCTCGACGCGAGCCGCCTGTCGCTGCGTCAGGTGCTGGGCTGAGCGTTCCCGGTCAGCGTGACCGTGCACGGCGATCTGCTCTACGCACTCAACGCCAACGAGGCCGGATCCATCACCGGATACCGGTTCGCCGATGATCAGTTCACCCCGATCGAGAGCTCCACCCGCAGCCTGCAGTTCCCCCCATCGACCAAGCCGGCGCAATTCCTGGCAAGCAGTGACCGACGCGGCCAGCAGCGCCCTGTCGACCTACACGTTGGGTGTGGATGGCACCGTCGAGCTCATCGCCTCCCAAAACGATGACGGGCAGGCCATGGGCTGGGTCACTCAGGTGACGGGGAACCTCTACGTCGCCGATACCACCAGCAACAACGTCACCGGATACCATGTCGACGTAGCAGGCAAACCCACAGTGTTCACCAAGGCCAAGACCAGCAGTGGCCCGATCGACCTGATCGCCACCCGCGACGGGTGCTTCCTCTATGTCGAGATCGGTGGCATCGCAGCCACCTGAACCAGCTCACGAATATGACGTGCCTGAACCACTTCGTGTCAATCCGAATATTTGCAAGCACCGAGGAGGGCATCGCCGTGCGGGGACGATTCTTTACAGCAGGGTCGCTGGTTCAGCCGCTGTGGCTCAGTGTGGGCACTCGCACCGGTGAGGTCGCGGAGGCCGCCGCCGGGACAGGCCCGATGCACGACCCCCCGCTCGAGCCGCGCGACGAGGCCGTGTTCCTCCTGACCGCGGCGGCAGAGATCGAACACGCCCTACTGGTGCAATACCTCTACGCGGCCTACTCGGTCAAGGTTTCGGGCGCCAACGAAACCGCCCTCAAGGAAATACAGGAATCGTTGTTCCAGATCGCCCGAGAGGAGATGGGGCATCTGGCGACCGTTCAGAACCTGCTCCATCTCATCGGGGGACCACTGAACTTCAACCGGGAGCACAGTCCCTACGCCAGCGAAATCTACCCTTTCCGGTTCAATCTCCAGCCGTTGACAAAGGACTCCCTCGCCAAGTACGTGATCGCCGAGAGCCCCGCCGACCTACCGATGGGCTTTCCGGACGAGGACCTGGCGCTGCTGGAACAGCTCACGGCGGACGCGAAGGCCGCCAACGACGGTCACGACGTCCAGCACGTCGGCTCGATCTACGCCCGGCTGACATCGCTCTTCCAGGGCGGCGACCAAGGCCTGCGGGATCAGGATTTCCGGCCCGACACCCAACAGCTGCAGGCACGATTCGACGACTGGGGCTTCACACCCGGGAGCCCGTCCCTCGGCGAACCGTTGATCATCGTGTCGTTCGATGGCGCGGAGGTGGCCGCGCTCCGTGCCGCCGCGACCGAAGCCATTGGGAAGATCAGCGCGCAGGGAGAGGGATTCGACCCCGCGCCGGCCGGGCCGAATGAGCCCGAGTCACATTTCGAGCGATTCTTGGCCCTCTACAAGAAGTTCAAGAAACTATTCGACGCCCACGTTGACATCACCTGGCAGGTGACCGAGAATCCCAATACCACCTCCGCGCCGGTCGAACCACTCGACCCGTCGCATGCAGTCGAGGTTGCCCTGGAAACGCACGCGGCCAAGGGCCGGATCACCCACCCTCAGGCCAAGGCGTGGGCACACCTGTTCAACCTGCGTTACCGCCTGCTACTCGCGCACCTATCGCATTTCCTGCGGCTGAGCCAGGAGTTGTACGTCACCGACCAAGGCGCCCGGCGGGGTGATCGCACCGCCCGTGGCCTGCTGCTGATCTGGACGTTCAACGAGATGCGCCGGCTCAAGAAGATCGCCGGCAAGCTGGTGCAAATGCCACTGGACGACCCGCCAGGCGACACTAACGCCGGGCCGCCCTTCGAACTGCCCTACACCCTGAACCTGCCAGACCGCGAGGCAGATCGCTGGCGCATGCATCTCGACGTGTCGCGAGCCGCAGTGCGACTCATCCAAGAACGGCTCCAGCCTGCCGACCCGACCCAGCGCGACGGGTTTCTCGACGACCTCGTGTCGCTGGACGAGCAAACGCAGGTCATCATGCAATCCCTGGCCGATGGAACTGGCGTGCCGGAGGGAAGCCTTCCCACCGATTTCCAGAAAACCGTACTGATCCTTGAGGAAGCGGTCCGCGGATTCGACGTCATCCCTGGCCGTCACGACAATTTCTGGGGCGGCAAGACCCGTGACGGATTTCTTGCACTTGTTGTCCCCGCACCCCCCGTGGCGACAAACCCACAGGGCGGATTCGATCCTGATGGATCGGCTCTCGTCCAGCGCCTCGAGGGAAGAGTGCCACCTTTGCCACCTGGGGCGAACAGGATGCCCCGGTTCCGCCCTCCGGTGCCCCCGGAACGCATCGGCTTCATCCGGGATTGGATCTCAGCAGGCTGCACGGACAACACTCCGGCTGGTGAGATCGGCCTGCGACGCGAACGCCAGCCAGCACCGGAACCTATCGAAGGACCCTCCCTCAGTTTTGCCGCCGACATCAAGGACCTGTTCCGGGAAGAACCGGACCGCACCTCAATGCTGAAATTCGGTCCCTTCGATCTGCATCGATTCGAGGACGTGCGAGATCACGCGGCCGGCATCCTAGGTCGGCTGCAGCTCGGCGATATGCCATGTGACGAACCGTGGCCGGCCGACCGCATCGCCATATTCCAGAAATGGATCGATGGCGGCAAGCGGCCGTGACCGACATCGGACATCGACGGCGGCAGTTCCTCGACTGAACCATGCCGGGCCGTCGGTCGAGGCGCGGATCTTCTTCGATGCTCCCGAGCATCCCTTTTCCAAGATCGTGTGCAGGGTGGCGGGGGACAACCCTGCCTCTGCTGGGCCGTTGCCCGCTGTGGCACATCCGTAACGAATCCACCCCGGACCAGGGCCGCGATACCCCACCGCCCCGCGGGGTCCAGGCAGAGCAGGAGCGGCACGCTACCAAATTTTCGTATTTTATGATTGACTACAAAACAGTCATTTCGCCCGCCGTGCAATCTCGGCGAAGCGCATAGTGCACTGCTCCTGATGGCGGACACCATGCTCGACATAGTGCCGTCGGCCTGCCGCCACATGCCGCGGATCGCAGGCGAGGTGAACAGCACATAAAAGAGTCAGAAATAGAGGAGAAACAATGATCCTTGGGCTCGACTATGGCGGTGGTCGTCCCGGTGGCGCCGCGATCAAGGCCGCTGGCTTCCGATTCGTGTGCCGCTACTTGTCCGAGGGCGGTCCCACGCTCCCCGGTAAGCTGCTCACTCCCGCTGAGTGCACCGACTTGCAAGCCCATGGAATCGCCGTCGCGGTCAACTGGGAGACGACGGCGGACCGCATGAAGGCGGGTCACTCCGCCGGGGTGGCTGATGCGCAACGCGCCGACGCACAGGTCCGTGCGGTAGGGCATCCCGCTGATCGGCCCGTGTACTTCAGCGCGGACTGGGACGCCACCCCCGCCGACCAAGCAAAGATCGACGATTACCTGCGCGGAGCGGCCTCAGTCATCGGCCCAGAGCGAGTGGGCGTGTACGGCTCCTACTACGTCTGTAAACGGTGCTTTGACAACGGGACCGCGCGGTGGGCGTGGCAAACCGGAGCGTGGTCCGGCGGCAACAGAGAACCCCGAGCCCACATCTACCAGCGAATCGGATTCGTCACCGTCGGCGGAGTCCAATGTGACGTCAACGAAGCACTGAAACCCGACTTCGGGCAACATCCAGAAGGAGCAGACATGACCCCTGAAGAGCACCAATGGCTGCGAGAGATACACGAGGAATCAACCAGACGGCTTCCCACCCGGGTCCCCACCATGCTCGGGGAGCCCACACCACCAGATGCCTACGCCGACACCGTCCTCGGCTTCGCTTGTAACAGTGACGCGTACGGGTTCCTCAATCAGCAGGCCATGGGGAAACTCCAGGCCGCTGTCAATGCGCTCGCCACGGCGGTCGCCGCCCAACACGGGTTGTCCACAGACGACATCAGGGCCATCTTCGATCAGGAGTTGGCCAAGATTCCGAAGGTGCGGATCACCGCGGAGACTCCCTCACCGACCACACCCTGATACAGACGTTGCGGCGACCCGCGGTGACACGTCGCCCCCCGGCGCCCCGCTGTCTCAGCGGGGCCTCCTCGTCAGGGGTTGATGCAGCTGGTGTGGCGGGTCAAGGATTCGAACCTTGGAAGGCATCAGCCGACGGATTTACAGGCGGTCATAACCAGAAGCGCAACGCGACTACCTGGGCAAATATGAACCACAAGTTGTCGCTGATGGGCATGAGATGCCCTGTTGGACCCCAGTTCATGCCCAATCTCATGCCCGTTCAGTCCATAGTAGACGAACTTCGGGTTGTCCGACCGGGTGATCACGGCGAAGGCCAGCTCGGCACGGGTCAGACGCCAACACCTCAACCTGGCCGCCGACCTCACCACCGCACTCGACGCCCAAACAGGGCGATCCCCGACCCGATCCGACGTGAGGCAGAAGGTGAAGCATCACCCCTGCGCTAGGGCACATGCCTCACTCCCTCGCCCGGTCACTGCCCTACTCCTGACGTGCGACAGGGCAGACAGCTCAGCGAGGCAGACCAACACCCACCACCCCCCAAAACAGCCGCCTTCGGTGGTCCGGGTGGGGTGCCGTGTCCTGGCTTGGGTCGCCCTCCCACCCGCCATCTCGCCAGCGCCCCGGGCGGCATCGAGCGCCGCAGGATGTCGGTCAAGATCGCTTTGAGCAACGCCACCGCGCCGTCGTGATCCACGCCCGCAGCGTCCACCAGGGCGCCGGGCGTAGCCTTGTCGCTACCTCCTTGCCGAGGTTCGTCCCGGGTAGCCAGGGCATCGGCAGGGGGCAGGGCAGGGAGAGGGTTTTCGTGGGCGTTGAGGACGGCGCGTCGGCGATCGGTGCGCGTGCTCGTATGATCCGCCGTCGTCGCGGGCTGAGCCTCGACGTGGTGGCGGGACTCGCCGGCATCACCAAGACCTACTTGTCGATGTTGGAATTGGGCCAGCGCGGATTCAACCGGCGAGGCCTGATCGAGGACCTCGCTCACGCGCTGGGATGCTCGGTGGTCGATCTGACCGGCCAGCCGTACCCGCAGCCAGTGGACCGGTGGACGGTAGACGCTGCGTCTTCACTCGACGACATCCGGCTGTGCCTCAACGACTACGCCTTTGACGAGATACCTACAGTATCGCCGCGCCCCTTGGAGGCGCTGGTGAGCGAGACGGACGACGCCTCAGCACACCGTGACCAGGCCCGTTACCACAGCGCAGGCCAGAACCTCCGGTCTGGCGTGCTGCTCGAACTCCAATCCCACATTTACGCTCGGGCCTCGACCGACCGGCAGACCGCCCTGGCCGCGCTGGTGGACGCCTGGATGATCGCTGCCGCCGTGGCGAAGAACTTCGGCTACATCGACTTGTCGCAGGCAGCTACCCAGCGGGGACACGACTACGCCGAACTGCACGGCGGTCCTGGTGTGCTCAGCTTCGCCCGCTGGTACCTGGCGCTGGGACTGATGCGGCTCGCGGCCCGCAACCGAGCAGCAGCCCTGCTGGGTCAGGCGATCGACGACTTCTCACCGACTATCCAACTCACGACATCCGACACCACCGTGGCGCAGATGGTGGGATTGATGCACCTGACTTCGGCGCAGACCGCCGCGCGCTCAGGATCATCGCACGACGCCCACCGTCACCTCGACGAGGCCGACCGGATCGCTCAACGGGTGGGGGAGCGCAACGCCCTGCGTCGGCACTTCGGACCAACGAATATCGCCGCTTGGCGCTTGGCGGTGGGCATCGAGCTGAGCGAGGGCGCTCGGGCCTACGCGGACGCCACTAGCCTCCCGATCACTGTGCAGGCGTTGGGCAGCAGCGAGCGGACAGCGGCGCTCCACCTCGACTTCTCCCGGGCGCTGGCCCAGGAGAACGGCCAGCGTGACTGGGATGCGATCCGACACCTCGATTCCGCCGACCGGATCGCGCCGCAGTTGATCCGGCCAGACCCGATCGCACGCGACCTTCTCACGACCTTGGTTCGGCGCGCCTCACGCCGGATGTGGGAGCTGGACAGTCTGCGTCACCGCTTCGGTGTCGGTGGCCAAGGTCCACGCAGTGTGGACAACTAACGTGATCTAGACCGGCACTCTGTGCCGGGTGACCAACGACGCCACCGACGTACGTGCGACGCGCGCTTCCGCAGCGACTCCGCTCACCCCTGGCGAGGCGCTGGTCGAGTTGTTCCTGGCCAACGCCGATCGGGGTAGCAACGCAGACAACGACCTGTTCGTGGAGGAACTGGTAAAACGACGGCGAGCGATCAGAGCACTAGCCAACCCCGGCGAACCGGGCAGCACCACTACGGCAAGCTGAGGCGACCCCCATGGCGGGTAAGCACCGACTCAAAGGTCACCGGGTGATCACCAAACGGCGTGGCGTGGAGATGGTGGACATCACGACCCTGGTTGCGCACGTCTTGTCCGACGCTGCCGCCGTTGCCGGGCGTCGCAGCGGGGGCCATTACATCGCGTTGTGCGGAGCGGAAATCATCCCCGCCAGCCTTACTGCTGCGCCGGAGCGTGGCTACTGCCGGTCATGTACCGCGATCCCCACCCAGAGGACGACGCGGTGACCGGGGTGGCACCACAGCCGCCGGTCGTCCCGGTCGCCCCGGACGGGACACTGCGCGGTGCCAGGATGGGCTGCAGTTGCATGTGGTGCCGCTCCGCCGAGTACGCGGCCACGGTCCCGGTCCCGGCCGGCGACACCGCTCACGACAGGGACACCCGGTGACCCGGTACTCGCGATCTGTGGTGACCACGATGACCCACCGGCGACGTCCCGGCGCGGTGGGTGCTGGTTGGTGGCGGGCGCATCTGCTGGCAGACGACCCTCCCGTGGGCGCCCTGGTGGCAGGCTGCGCGCATCCGCTGCCGCCGGGGTGCACCAGCATGATCGTCTCCCGAGCCGCTCCCTGCGCCGGGAGTGCTTCGCGGCGTACCTGCTTCCTACGGTTCTACGGGAGCCGTCCCCCGCCGCCCCGGCGCGGTCGCGTCATTCCTCCACTCTCATGCCGCCGCAGTCTCCGGCGAGGGCCGATGGGGCGGCCGGGAGGGCCGGAATCCCTGCCCCGGGATCCCGCTACTTCCCCAAGATCTCGCGCACCTCCACCGGCAGCTTCGGCGATTCGTGCGTGAACGTTTCCCCGGCGTCCTCCCGCTCGGTGTGCACGACAACGCCTCTCGCCGTCTCCCGCTGCGACGCCGAGAGCGTGCTCCAGTGCGTCTCGCGGGAGGCGTCGCCGCCCAGGGCTTTGACGATGTTGTCGGCGTACACGTCCGGGTGGTTCCCGTCCTTCGCCGGCGCGTAGTTCTCCATCATGGCCAGGATCGTGGGGTCCTTGAGCTTGCCCAGCTTGAAGTCGAAGTTCTTCTTGATGGCCTCGAACCCGAGGGCGCGGTCGGGGAAGACCAGGAACCTGCTCGAGGCGACCCCGATAGAGCCCCACGCCGCGTCCGCGCCGGGCCAGGTCCTGAGGTTGCCGGGGTTGTTGTTGCGCCAGGCGGGGTCACCGCCGGCCCGAACCTCGCCCGCGTAGACGACGAACTCCACTCCGCCGACCGTCAGCGCGTCCCCGGGCCGCAGGTGCAGGTTGGGGGCGGTCCTCATCAGTGCCCGCAGGTCGGCGTTGGTCAGCACGCCCTTGGCGGCCAGGTCCTTGACGTAGGCCATGGCCTCCCGGTGCGGCACCGCCTCGAGGACCTTCGCGGCCTCGTCCCAGTGCTTCCACGGTACGAGGACCCGCATCGCGCCCTTCGCCCGTGCCACCGGGTCGAGCTTCTTCACGGCGGCGTCGACGTTGTCCTTCCCGCTGAACCAGGCGCCCTCGGTGAGCGCCTCCAGGTGGGCGGCGGGCATGCTCCGTTTCAGCCGGGCGTCGATGTCGCCGGGGTCCCAGTTGTTGAGGACCCAGGCCGCGCGGCCCCAGTCACGCTGGGCGACGTACCCGTCGAACTCCTTCTTCTGCTCCGGGCTCGGCTCGCGCTGGACCGCGAGGAGGCGCTGCAGCGCGCGGTTGCCGACCCAGCTAATCTTCGGGTCCTCTTCTGTAGGGCCCTTCCCCTTATTTTGTTTCCGCTGAACCTGACAACTTGGTGTCGACATATTGTCCATGGGAAGTATCGCTGCTGGGACGACAGTGTCCGTTCGCCGCGAAGCGCACAGACTCCCAGCGCTCTGACTCGCCACGGTGGCTTCGATCTTGGACAGCGTCTCGCTTGAACCATCTGGATCCAGTCTTCCGGATCCGCGGGAGACCTCACGCTGCGCCAAGAGCGATGAGACTGCCTGGTTCCCGGCAGCGGCCTGCAGCCCAAGTAGTACTCCCGGCATGCCACCTAGCGGCACGCGGCGGGACCCGCTGCCGGGCACCTGAACTGTCTCCTCCACCGAAGGCGATCGAGTTCGCATCAGTCCGCTCCTACCGTGACGTCTACACTAAACATGCTCGCATCTCGACGCCGGCCGGCCGACGATTTGCCCGGCAGTGCAACCAGGACTGCCCAAACAGGCAGTCGAACTACTGTCGACATCGCCTTCCGCGAGCTCGGCCGGAGTGATCCGCACCATCGTGCCTCGCTACCTATCCGAGCCCGAGCTGCGCGACTCCATCGCGGTGCTGACCAACCGGATGGAGTCATTCAACGCCTTCTGCCAGTGGCTGCAGTTCGGCAACCCCCCCTCGGCGGCGACAACAACCCCGACCACCTGGAAAAGCTGGTCAAATTCAACCTTATCTAGATCAAAACATCGATTTAGCTGGTCAGGGCGCTATCACCTGTCAGGCACATCAGTCACGTTTGTCTGGTGCATTATCCGGCGTAGCGCGGTGCGGGCTCCGGCCAGGTCTTCCTCGGTGGTCTTTAGCTGGTGGCGCAATGCCGCGTTGTCCTGCCGTAGGTGTTCGGTTTCGGCGGTCAGTTGTTGGTTGTGTTGGGTGAGCTCGTCGAGGCGGTCGGCGAGGCTCTGGTGGTTCAGAGTTCGTCGCCGCGCGCCGCGCACGGGATGGTTGATTTTGTGAAGTTGTGAGGCGTGTCGTTATCGTGGAAGCTCCACCTACCGGCGCGCGGTCTTACGATCAACCCCGGCCCGCTCCGCTGCCGTGCGCGGCCCATCACCGGTCAGCCAGCACCACAGCACCTCTCGAATCTCGCTCACCCGAACCTCCCGGAACGCCACCCGCGACCGATCCGGCGCACGACACGCCGGTGGTCCCATAACTGGCAACCCGGGTGGTCCCATGACCGTGGCAAAACCGGCTCAAGCCGCGATCAACGAACCCACCGAGCCCGAGCCAGCACGGGACCTGCTCACCGGTGTCGCCGCTGCTGGACGGCCACTACAAGCTGCGCTCCGTCGACGTATCTCACCAGCTGCGGGCCCGCTGGGAGTCAAGCTACGGCGGCTTTTCGGCCCAGCAATTCGCCTCCGCGCTAGACGACCGCGAGGTCGAAGTCAGAAAACGCAGCCTCGACGGGCAACCCGGCCAGCGCGTCATCCTGACCGCCGACGTCACTGCGCACTCGACGCTCAACACCCCGAATTCCAGCAATCCCCGACCGACCCGAGCTGAGGCAGGCTGTGAGGCACCACCCTCTGCGCAGGGCACATGCCTCACCCCCATACCCGGTCCCTGCCCTACCTCCGACCTGCGGCAAGGCAGACAACCCGGGCTCACCCGGCCCGAAGCGCCGGGCGTCGAATAGGACACGTGACATCAGCAGACCTCACCCGGTCGGCAGGCGCAAAGCGGCGCGCCGGTTTGTCATGGTGTGACACTGACGGTGACGAAGGCGCGAGGGAGTTGGTCGGGGATACGCTGGGGATGACGGGGAGTTCTCCCTGTCGCCTCCCTCAAGCGGCCTCCCCTGCCTGACCAGCCTGTTTACTCGACAGGGATCCTGTTCGTGGCCGCCACTACCCTTACCGGACCCCCGAAATCGGGGATGGACGTGCCAGCAGCCGCATCCCTCCCTGACCTCGGCCCCGAACCTTCTACTACTGAGAGTGATAGATGATCGCAGGAAGACGCGCTCACCGGATCCAAGACACAAGATCCAGATCACTTTGTGACGGCCTGAAGACGTCGCTCTGATTGAGCCGTTTCAGGGCCGTTTTGTGACGGGTGTGACGGGTTCACGCCAACCCGTCACACCCGTCACCGGACACGTTTCCGTAGGTCAACGGGCCACATGACCCGTCACAGCAGTGTGACGGGTGTGACGGGTTCACGGCCTGGTTGTGACGGGTTTGACACGGCGCTGTGACGCTCTCGCGGGCCGTCCATCGGTGACACGCGCTTAGCCGAACACCGGGAACCCAACGCCGAGAGTAAGGATTAGCCGATCACGGTGTCCTGGTCGGCGGCGCTGCGGCGCTTGGGCAGGCGGGAGCCGAGGATCTCAGCGGCTTTGCGGTCGGACGCGGCGACCCAGGCGGCGTAGACCCGCAGGGTGGTCGCTCCTCCCCCGCCGTGACCTAGGCGGCCGGCGACTGTGCGCAGGTCCACGCCAGCGCTGAGCAGCTCGGTGGCCGAATAGTGCCGCAAGGCGTGAATGTGGGTGTCGATGCCCAGACGGTCGGCCATGTGCTTGTACCGGCTGGACAGACCGTGCGGGGAGTAGGGCACCGTGGGCACCGCCTGGCGGGGCCCGGTGAAGACATACATATCCTCGGTCAGCTCCAGCCCGAGATCGGCCATCCGGCAGCGCCACCGCTGTTTGTGCTCCCGGAGCAGCCCCACCGTCTCGGTGCCCAGGGCGATCCGGCGCATCTGGTGGGTCTTGGTGTCCTTCTCCGTGCCGACACCCTTACGCAGCCGGTAGCTGGTGCGGATGTCGATCTCGCCGGAGTCGAGGTCCACCCTCGACCACCGCAGGATGCACACCTCGCCGCGGCGCAGACCGGTCGTCATGACCAACCACACCAGGGTGCCCCAGTCCTCATCCATCCCGAACGCCTCATCCACCAGCCTGGCGGCCTCGGCGGGCGAAGGCGGGTCGGGTTGCGGGGGTTTCTGCTTGGGCCGTTGAGCGCCCCGCGCGGGATTGGACTCCAGCCAGTCCCACCGCACCGCCGCCGACAACGCGCCGCTGATGATCGAGTGGATCTGCCGGACCGTCGAGGCCGCCATCGGCTTGCACACATGCGGCGCGCACCGCGCCGTCACGCAGTCGTGCTCGCCCTTCGCCCTGTGCTCGACGAAGGGTGTCCGGTCACACCGGATCCGGCAGCGCCGCAGCTGCGCATACAGGGTCTCCAGATGACGCGTCGAGAGCTTCGAGATCGCCATCGAACCGAGGGTCGGGGTGATGATGCGCTCGATGTAGCCGAGATAGGTCTCTCGGGTGCTGTCCTCGTGCTCGGCCACCCGCAGCCACTCATCGATCACGTGTCCCAGCGACACCACTGACGAGGGCCGGCGCGCCTTCTCCGCCTGGGCCACCAGGCGGTTCAACGTCCGGCGCGCCGTGCGACGGGCCGCCTCATCGACACCGCGCACCGTCTCCCGCAGGTACACCGGTTTGCCTGTCACCGGGTCGGCCCCGGCGAACACCCGCACGCGCAGCGAATCGCCGCGGATCTCGATGTTGCCGCGGACCCTGTCCTCGCCACGCCTGGCACGTGCTGCGCCCATGCTCGCAGCCTAACTCATGCCCACGGTCATGCCCAGAGACCGATTCTCCGGGCATGACCGTGCTGTTTTGCGTGGTGGCGGGTCAAGGATTCGAACCTTGGAAGGCATCAGCCGACGGATTTACAGTCCGCTCCCATTGGCCGCTCGGGCAACCCGCCTGGTGACCGGGTGCACCGGCCGGTAGCCACGATACACAGCCCGTGACATCGGGGCCCATCGGGGCCGACGAGTAAGGTCGTCACCGGCTGAAGTGGAAGGAGGACACGGTGGCAGATCCGTCGTTCGATGTGGTCAGCAAGGTTGATCGGCAGGAAGTGGACAACGCGCTCAACCAGGCGGTCAAGGAGCTGTCGACCCGGTTCGACTTCCGGGGCACCGGCGCGAAGGTGACCTGGTCCGGCGAGGAGGCGATGACGATCGAGGCGGACACTGAGGAACGCTGCCGCGCCGCCATCGACGTCGTCAAGAGCAAATTGATCAAACGAGGCATCTCGCTGAAAGCCTTAGAGGTGGACGAGCCGGCCCTCTCGGGCAAGATCTACCGCACCACCGGGCGCATCCTGCAGGGCATCAACCAGGACAAGGCCAAGGAGATCGCCAAGGCCGTCCGCGACGAGAAGCTCAAGGGCGTGCAAGCCCAGATCCAGGGCGATCAGCTGCGTGTATCCGGCAAGAAGAAGGACGACCTGCAAGCCGTTATCGCCCTGCTGAAGGGCCGCGATTTCGGCGTCGCCTTGCAGTTCACCAATTATCGGTGAAGGGGATCGTCCTGGCCGGCGGTGCCGGCACCCGGTTGCATCCGATCACCCAGGCGGTCTGCAAGCAGCTGCTGCCGGTGTACGACAAGCCGATGGTGTATTACCCGCTGTCGGTGTTCATGCTGGCCGGGATCCGGGAGATCCTCATCATTTCCACACCGTTGGATCTGCCGTCGTTCCGCCGCTTGCTCGGCGACGGCGGCCCGCTGGGGCTGCGGCTGAGCTACGCCGAGCAGGCGGCACCCAACGGCCTGGCCGAAGCCTTCCTGATCGGCGCGGACTTCATCGCCGACGACCCGGTCGCGCTGGTCCTGGGCGACAACATCTTCTATGGTCCCGGTTTCTCCGGCCGGCTGCGGCAGTGTGTGACCAGTCTCGATGGTTGTGTGCTGTTCGGCTACCCGGTCAAGGACCCGCAACGGTACGGGGTCGGCGAGGTGGACGCTACCGGAAAGCTGATCTCTATCGAGGAGAAACCGGCCGTGCCCCGCTCGAACAAGGCGATCACCGGCCTGTATCTCTATGACAACGACGTGGTGAAGGTCGCCCGCTCACTGAACCCCTCGGCCCGTGGCGAGCTGGAGATCACTGACGTCAACATGCACTACGTGCGTCAGGGCCGCGCAACCCTGATCGATCTGGGCCGCGGGTTTGCCTGGCTGGACACCGGAACCCATGAGTCGCTGCTGGAGGCCGGCCAGTACGTGCAGGTGCTCGAACACCGGCAGGGAGTGCGGATTGCCTGCCTGGAGGAGATCGCGCTGCGGATGGGTTTCATTGACTCCGACGCCTGCTACGCGCTGGGGCAGTCCATGGCGGCCTCCGGCTACGGCCAGTACGTCATGGACATCGCCCGGTCGACCAGCTGACGGCCCCGTCAGGACAGCTGGCGTCGTGCCATCTCTTCCAGGCGTTGCACCCGCTCGGCGATCGGCGGGTGGGTGGAGAACCACCGTGCGGCGCCCTCGCCCGGCCGGAACGGGTTGGCGATCATGAGGTGGGATTGCGAGGCCACCGCCGGTTCGGGTCGCAACGGCGCGGCCTGGGTGCCGCGCTCCAGCTTGCGCAGCGCGCTGGCCAGCGCCAGGGGGTCACCGGTGAGGTTTGCGCCCGAGGCATCAGCCTGGTATTCCCGCGATCGGCTCACCGCCATCTGCACGATGCCGGCCGCAATCGGGCCCAGCAGGGCGATGAGCAGCATCGCGATCGGGTTCGGGCGGTCGTCGTCGCCTCCGCCGAACAGGCCGGCGAACAGCGCCAGGTGGGACAGCGCCGTCACCATGCCGGCCAGTGCGCCGGCGACCGACGAGATGAGGATGTCCCGGTTGTAGACGTGGGAGAGCTCATGGCCGAGTACGCCGCGTAGTTCGCGTTCATTGAGCAGTTCAAGAATGCCGACGGTGCAGCACACCGCGGCATGGCGCGGGCTGCGGCCGGTGGCAAAGGCGTTAGGCGCTTGCGTCGGGCTGACGTACAGCCGGGGCATCGGTTGGCGGGCGTCGGTGGCCAACTCCCGTACGATCCGGTACATCATGGGCTGCTCTGGCTCGGACACCGGCCGGGCGTGCATCGCCCGCAACGCCAGTTTGTCGGAGTTGAAGTAGGCGTAGCCGTTCATTCCCAGCGCGAAGACCAGCGCGATGAGCACCCCGGTACGGCCGCCGAACAGCGCCCCGATCAGCACCACCAACGCGGACATCCCGCCGAGCAGAAGCGCGGTCTTCAGCCCGTTGAGATGGTTGTGCACTGTGGTCAGCCTCCCGTTGTTCTCGGGTTCTGACCAGTGCAACGTGCCGGCGGTGCGTCGGGTTCCACTGGGTGCATTCCACTGGGTACAGGGTTCCACAGGGGCACCGCGCAGCGACACACCAGCGCGTTACCGCGACACGCTGGAGATCTCCCGCAACCAGATGGCGATTTCGGCGGTCTGGTCGAATGTGGTGTGCGGCGGCTGGTCACTGAGCCAGGCCCCGCTCGGATCCTGGATCTTGAGTAGATGATCTGCGATGCTCGCCGCCAGTTCCTTGCTGCGCGGATCGCCGGTGATCCCGCCGAGGACGGCGGCCCCCCAGGCCACCTTGTGGCTGGTATGGCACCTGCGGAGGTTACCTTCGCAGGACAGCGCATAGTCGAGGTAGCCGCACGCCGCCTGCAGATGCACCTGGTCACCCGTTGCCTCGAACAGCTTCGCCAGGAACGCGATGGGGTAGCCGATCATGAAATACGCCTGGTCGGGTTGGTGCGTGGACACCACGTGGAACGCGGCTGCGCTCTCGGGGAAATCGCGAACAAGGCATCCTGAGCCGTCACGGCGCAAGAACAGGCCGGTGGGTAAATCCGGCTGCATCGCCAGTAACCACGTCAGCCAGCGGCCGGCGCCTACCGCCCGCTGCACATCTCCGAAGTACAGGCAGACCAGTCCGAGGTGCGCAGTGGTGAGGGCATCGGTTCCACCTTCGTCGCGGCCAGCTGCGCCGCCGGTGAGGAAACCGCCCCGGATCCGCTCATGACATGAGCGCAGATACTCGAACGCCGGATAAGCGATGTCGAAGCGACCCATCCGCTGCGCGGCCATCGCGAGCCAACCATTCGGGTACGCCCAGTACTCGGTGAAGGCCGCATTGTCGCTCTTGTGGCCGGCCGACGTGGTGAAATCGTGATCGGCGCGCATGAACCTGTTGCGGATGAATGTCAGGAGGCGATCAGCCTCCCGGGTTCGGCCTGCCAGGTGGAACAGGTAGGGGGATTTGTAATAACAGGCCAGATCGTCGGCACCGGGACCGTAGGAGCCATCATCACTCAGCTGGGCCGCCAGCCACCCGGCGGCCCGATCGGCGGCCAATTCGTAGGTCGTCATCGCCCCCTCCTCACGCCTGAGTATCCCGACCGTAGGAGCGCGCCGCCAGATCCGGGCTGACGACGGATCTGGCGGCGCATGGCAGCCCGACACGCCGCGCACCAGAGTCCGACACACCGGGCATCAGGTCGCGACACACCGGACACGGGGGCGCGACACGCCCGGTTTGGGGTCAGGAGCGCAGCTCCAGGGTGCAGCATCTGGGGCCGCCACCGGCTCGGCGGAGTTCGGAGATGTCGACGAAGATCGGCTCGAAGCCGCGGACGGCCAGCGCGCGGCCTAGGTTGGTCGCCTCCTGCGGCAGAACTACCGAGCGGGCATCGGATACGCCGTTGAGTCCTAGGCACGCCGCGTCGGATGGGGTCGCGATAACTGCGTCAGGGAACAGCCGGGCCAGAACGCGCCGGGAGCCGGGAGAGAAAGCCGGCGGGTAGTAGGCGATCAGTGGGTCGGACGGCGAGTCATCGAGCACCAGCAGGCAGGTGTCGAGGTGGTAGTAGTAGGGATCGATCAGGTGCAGCGAGACCACCGGCACGCCGAGTGCCTCCTGCGCTTCCCGGTGCGCGGCCGGCTCAGTACGGAACCCGGTACCGGCCAGCAGCAGGGAGCCCGTCCACATCAGGTCGCCGGCGCCTTCGTTGACCGAGCTGGGCATCACCATCTCCGGCGCGCCGTACGTGGTGAAGCCGTGCGTGGTGAACCATTGCCGGTAGTGGTCCGCCTCAGCGGCCCGCTCCCGGTTCCGGAACCGGGCGCCCAGCACGGCGCCGTCGACGACGGTGCCGGCGTTGGCGGCGAACACCATGTCGGGCAGTCCCGGTTCGGGATCGATCAGCTCGACGGTGTGCCCGAGCGCCCGATGAGTGTCGGCCAGTGCGGTCCACTGCGCCATCGCCCGCACGGTGTCCACGGGCCGGCTGGGGTCCATCCAGGGGTTGATCGAATAGCTCACGGTGAAGTACCACGGCGGGCACATCAGGTACCGGCGCGTAGTACCGACCCGCAACGGCCTCGCTAAGCGCAGAGCTGACGACATGCTTCGATGGTAGAAGGCGAAAGATCCAGCCGACAATGTGGTTTTGTTGCTGTTTGACCAACAGAATGTTGCGTATGGACTCGATCGACCGGCAGATCGTGGCGCGACTGGTCGCCGACGCCCGTTCCAGCTACGCCGAGATCGGCGGCGTCGTCGGATTGTCCGCACCCGCTGTCAAGCGCCGGGTGGACAAACTGCTCGACGCCGGCGTGCTCCGTGGCTTCACTGCGGTCGTCGATCCTGGCGCGCTGGGCTGGGGCACCGAGGCGTTCGTGGAGGTGCACTGCCGGGGCAACGTGGCACCCTCCCGGATCCGGGACGGCCTGGCGTCGCTGCCCGAGGTGGTAGCGGCCTACACGGTCTCCGGTGCGGCGGACGCGATCGTGCACCTGCGCGCCGGCGGTATCGCGCACTTGGAGGCAGCCCTGGAACGGCTGCGCGCGGTGGACTTCGTCGACCGGACGGTCTCCACCGTGGTGCTCTCCACCCTGGTGGACCGGGCGCTGGCGCCCACACTGTTACACACTCACCACCATGGACGTGCTACGGGAGAACCGGGGCCGCGTTGCGGTCCTGACGGTGTCTGATCCGGCCCACCGCAACGCGCTGAGCTTCGAGCTTTCCGAGCGGCTGGCCCGGGCCGTCGCGGACTGCGAGGCCGACCAGTCGGTGCACGCCATGGTGATCACCGGTGCGCCGCCGGCGTTCTGCGCCGGGGCCGACCGCGGCGCGCTGGCTGCGGCCGGTCAGTCGGGATCCGAAGCTGACCTGCGCCGCATCTACGCCGGCTTCCTCGCGGTCGCGAACGCCACGCTACCCACCATCGCGGCCGTCAATGGGCCCGCGGTGGGTGCCGGGCTCAACCTGGCGCTGGCCTGCGACGTGCGTCTGGTCGGGCCGGGCGCGTTGTTCGACGCACGGTTCCTGCGGCTGGGCATCCATCCCGGCGGTGGAATGACCTGGCTGGCACGCCACGCCGTCGGTCCCCAAGCCGCCGCGGCGATAGCCCTGTTCGGCGAGCCGCTCGACGCCGACGAAGCAGTCCGCACCGGGCTGGCCCACCACTTGATCGACGGGCCCGATGACCCGCGCTCGCCCACCGGGCACGAGGCGGTAATAGCCGCCGCAGTGGATTTCGCCCAGCGAGCCGCCGCAGCTTCCCGCGACCTCGTTATCGCCACCAAGTCGGCCCTCAGGACCACCGCAAGAATGCCGGATCACGCCGACGCCGTCACCTACGAGACCGGCCCCCAACTCACCTCACTGGTCTCATTGACCCCACCAGCCCCAGATCGAAGTGGCTAGATGTGCTGCGGGCGTGCTGCCGGAGGCGACAATCGGCGAGAGTTGCCACCTGCGGCACGCTCGTACGCTGCGATAGTCCTCGCCCGGAGGTCACGGACAGTAACAGCCCCCGGCCCGGCCGCCTAATCGGTGAGCGTCACATTGACGACACGCGCAGAACCGTCTGACGGTCCAACAGCTGCCCCGCCGTCGAGGCGTCAAACGTCCTTGACGGCACCCTGGCGTCAAGCTATCTTGACGGCATGAGCTTGAGCGTCGAGGAGAGCAGGCGCCTGATGGACGCGGTGTCGAGCCCTGACCCGGAGGTGGGGCTGACCGCGGTGGTCGCCCTGCGGCAGCTCGTGGAGGTCCTGGAGGAGCTCCAGGTCGACAACGCCCGCGCGCACGGCTGGTCGTGGCGGGACATCGCCCGCCGGCTCGGGGTGACCAAGCAGGCCGTGCATTACAAGCACGGGCTGCGGTCCCGGCACGAGGAGCCCTGAATGCTCTGGGACCGGCTGAGCCCCGAGGGTCGGGCGGTGATGCGTCTGGCCTACGTCGAGGCCCGTGAACTCGGCCATCCCTGCATAGCCGATGAACACGTGCTCCTCGCCATCCTGCGCCACGGGGCCAACCAGGCCGCGGCGTTGCTCAGAACCCAGGGCCTCGACCTGGCCACGGCCCGCACCGAACTGCAGCGGGTCGGTCCCACCCTAGGTCCCCGCACGGACCCGGCCGGGTCCCTGCGAAGCCTCGGCATCGATGCCGATGACGTCCGCCGGCGCCTGGAGGCCATCTTCGGCGCCGACGCCCTGCAGACGGCCGAGGGTCGCGTCCGCCGCCGGCCACGGTGGCGCGGTGGGCACCCCCGCCCCAACGCACTGTGCGTGCACCTGCTGGCCAAACGCTCCTTAGAGTTCGCCGCGCGCCTGGCCGAGGGACGAGGCGAGGCAGCCATCACACCGGACCACCTGCTCTACGGCATCCTGCGCGACGCCCGCGACCCCCTGGGCACCCAACTCAGCCGCCGCAGCCGCAAAGAACTCGCCGCCCTCGGGTGGCGCGGGGACAGGCCCAACCCGCTGAGGATGCTGCACGAGGCACGCGGCATCGATCTGGCCCGGCTGACCGCGGAACTGGCAGGAAACGCGTAGACGACTCCACCGACGATCGGGTGCCGCCAGCAGCCCGGTGGCCCGCACCCGCTGGCTGGGAAGCAGGCCAGCCGGCGTGGTGACCGCCCGAGGATCGTCGCTCACGTGCACCACCACAGTGGGGGCGCCCGGAGACCCGGGTGAGCGGGGATCAGCCGGTCCGGGCGGCCAGGTAGTCGGTGACCGAGGCAAGGGCGTCGCGGGCTGAGCAGGGCGGCAGGAAGGCGAGCTCGGAGCGCGCAGAGTCGGTGTAGGAGCGCAGGGTACGCACCGCCCGGTCCAGGCCGGGTGACTCGCGCAGCCGCCACAGTGCCTCAGCGATCAGCGCATCGTCGGTCAGCGGGCCGGCCAGCAGGGCGCGGAGCCGGTCGACGCCGGGATCCTGTTCGGCCAGCGCGTAGAGCATCGGCAGGGTGCGGACGCCCTCGCGCAGATCAGTGCCGGGGGTCTTGCCGGATTGGGCGGCGGGTGAGGCGATGTCGATGATGTCGTCGGAGATCTGGAACGCCGTGCCGATGGTCTCACCGAAACGGCGCAGGGCATCGATCCGCTCCAGGGAGGCGCCGGAGAACATCGCGCCGTAACGGCCCGCGGTGGCGATCAGCGAACCAGTCTTCTCCGACACCACCGCCAGGTAGTGCGCCACCGGATCGGTATCGCCGACGGGCCCGAGGGTTTCCCGCATCTGGCCGGTGACCAGCTCGGCGAAGGTGCAGGCGATGATCCGCACCGCATCCGGCCCGAGATCGGCGACCAGCCGGGAGGCGTGCGCGAACAGGAAATCGCCGGTGAGGATCGCGACGGTGTTGTCCCAGCGGGCATTGGCGCTCACCGCGCCCCGGCGCAGGGTGGCCTCGTCCATCACATCGTCGTGGTAGAGCGTGGCCAGGTGCACCAGCTCCACTACCGCGGCGGCGCGCACCACCTCGTGGGTTCGGTCCTGGTCCGGCCCGAACTGGCCCGCGAGCAGGGTGAACAGCGGCCGGAACCGCTTGCCACCGGCGTCGACCAGATGCAGCGAGGTCTCGGTGAGGAAGCGGAACTCGCTTTGCACCTCCCGGTGCAGCAGCTCCTCGACCTGAGTCAGGCCCTGCTCCAACAAAGCGCGCAGCTGCGGATCGGCCAGCTCCACACCGGCGAGCTGCTCAGACGTTGATCTGCTCATGCCCGGCTCAGGAGGCGAACGCGCCGAGCGCGGCCCAGTCGAGAGCGAAGGTGGGCAGCACCCCGAGCAGCAGGGTGACCACCACACCGAGGGTGATCGCGGCGGTGGTGAAGGCGCCGGGCACGCTCACCGTCGGACCGTCGGGGGCCGGCTCGCTGAAGAACATCAGCACCACCACCCGCAGGTAGAAGAACGCGGCCACCGCGCTGGCCACCAGTGCCACTACCACCAAGGGAGCCATCCCATCGGCCAGCGCCGCGCTGAACACTGCGAACTTACCGGTGAACCCGCTGGTCAGCGGGATACCGGCGAGGGCGAACAGCAGGAAGGCGAACACGTAAGCGGTCAGCGGGGAACGTTTGGCCAGACCGGCCCACTGGGACAGGTGAGTGGCCTCACCGTCGGCGTCCCGCACCAGGGTCACCACCCCGAACGCCGCCAGCGTGGTGAAGCCGTAGGCGAGCAGGTAGAACATCGTGCCGGACAGGCCCTGCGCGGTCAGCGCGATCGCCCCGACCAGCAGGAACCCGGCGTGCGCCACCGACGAGTACGCGATCATCCGCTTGATGTCGGTCTGGGTCAGCCCGAGCACCGCGCCGATCACCATCGACACGATCGCCACCCCCCACAGCAGGCCCCGCCACTCCCAGCGGGTGCCTTCGAACGCCACCGTGAGCACCCGCAGGATCGCGCCGAATGCGGCGACCTTGGTGCAGGCCGCCATGAACGCCGTCACCGGCGTCGCCGCACCCTGGTAGACGTCCGGGGTCCAGGTGTGGAACGGGCCGACCGAGCCCTTGAACAGCAGCCCGATCACCAGCAGCGCCAGGCCGCCGAACAGCAGGGTGTCCGACCGGTCGGTGCCCACCGAGGCCTCGGCGATCCGGGACAAGGTGACCGAGCCCGCGTAGCCGTACAGCAGCGCCACTCCGTACAAGAAGAACGCCGAGGAGAACGCTCCGAGCAGGAAGTACTTGACGGCCGCTTCCTGGGAGAGCAGCCGGCGCCGCCGAGCCATCCCGCACATCAGGTACAGCGGCAGGCTGAGCACCTCCAGCGCGATGAACATGGTGAGCAGATCGTTGGCCGCGAGGAAGACCATCATCCCGCCGAGGGAGAACAAGAACAGCGGGAAGACCTCGGTCTGCATGACGGTTTCGGTTCTGGTGCCCACCATGAGCGCCCGGTCGGCGGCGGTGCCGGGCCGGACCGCGGCGTCGGGGGTGAACGCTCCCCCGGGTTCAACGGTCCGGTCAGCGATGAGCAGCATCGCCGCCAGACTCAAGGCCAGCAGGGTCCCCCACAGGAACAGGGCTGGTCCATCGACGGCGATCGTTCCGGCGAGGGTCAGCACATTGCTCGCGCCGTGGGCATACAACTGCCTGCCCAGCGCGGCACCGGCGGCCCCCAGGGTGAGCAGCATCAGCGCGACCTGGGCCGACCACCGGGCCGGCCGGGACACGAACGCCTCCACCAGTACGGAGAGGCAGGCCCCCCCGAGCACCACCAGGACCGGGGCGATCGCCCCGTAGTCGACCGCTGGGGCTTGCAGGTGCTGGACTTGTGTCGGCCATCCCCCAAGGACCGTGCCACCAGGGCCCATATAGCAGAGCAACTCAGTGGCCTCCCTGCCCGACGACCGGGTCGGACAGACCGACCTCGGTGAGTGTGGCCCCAACCGACGGGCTGATCACATTCAGCACCGGCTGTGGGAAGAACCCGAGCAGCAGGATCAGCGCCACCAGCGGCGCCAGCACCGCCACCTCGCGGATCGACAGATCGGGGAACCGGGCGCGCGCCCGCTGCGCGGAGACCTCCGGCGCCGTCGCCGTGCCCGGCCCAGCACCCACCACGGCCGCACCGCGCACCGGACCTTGCATGACGCGCTGGTAGACCCACAACACGTACAGCGCGGCCAGGATAATGCCGGCGGTCGCGATGATCGCGAACACCGGCTGCCGCGGGTACGAGCCGATCAGCACCATGAACTCCGAGACGAACGAGTTGGTGCCGGGTAACGCCAGCGAGGACAGCCCGGCGAGCAGCATCATCCCGGCCAGCACCGGAGCCAGTGCCGCCACCCCGCCGTAGTCACTGATCAGCCGGGAGCCACCGCGAGCCATCAGCATGCCGATCACGATGAACAGCATCCCGGTGGAGATACCGTGGTTGATCATGTAGAGCACCGCGCCGGCCTGGGCCTGGGTGGAGAACGCGAACACACCCAGCGCGATGAAGCCGAAGTGGGCCACCGAGGTGTAGGACACGAACCGCTTCAGGTCGGACTGGCCGACGGCCAGCAGCGCGCCGTAGATGATCCCGGCGATGGCCAGCACCAGCACCAGTGGGGCCAGCGCCCGTGAGGCACCGGGGAACAGTGGCAGGCAGTAGCGCAGGAAACCGTAGATGCCGACCTTGTCCATCACGCCGACCAGCAGCACACCGGCGCCCACCGGGGCCTCCGCGCCGGCGTCGGGCAGCCAGGTGTGCAGCGGCACCAACGGCGCCTTGATGGCGAACGCCACGAAAAACCCGAGGAACAGCCAGATCTGGGTGCTTTGCGGGATGGTCCCGGCGATGCGCACCAGTGCCGCCCAGTCGAAGGTGCCGTGGCCCAGTCTGGTCGAGCTCACCACGAAGATGCCGATCACGCTGGCCAGCATGACCAGCCCACCCAGCAGCGAGTACAGGAAGAACTTCACCGCCGCGTACTGCCGCTTCGGGCCGCCGAACCGGCCGATCAGGAAATACATCGGCACCAGCATGACCTCGAAGAACAGGTAGAACAGGAACACGTCGGTGGCGGCGAAAACCCCGATGAGCATCGACTCCAGCGCCAGCAGCAGGGCGTAGAAACCCGCCGGTGTCCGGTCTTCGGGGAGCTTGTCGGCCCAGGATGAACCCATCACGATCGGCACCAGCACGGCGATCAGTGCGATCATCACCAGCGCGATGCCGTCCACCCCGAGCGCGAAGCGGGTTCCGAACGCCGGGATCCACGACGCGGACAGGGTCAGCTGGAACCGCGCACCGCCGGGCTGGAAAGCTGACCAGGCCACCGCGGCCAGCACCAGCTCCACCAGCGCGAACAGCATCGCGGTCGTCTTGGCCACGACCGGCGCCGCCCGCATCGGGGCGACCACCGCACTGCCCACCAGCGGCAGCAGCAGCATCGCCAGCAGCAGGCCGCTCATATGTAGCTCACCGCCAGCAGCAAGGCGAGCACCACGATGCCGCCGCCGAGCATGCCCAGCGCGTAGCTACGCACGAATCCGGTCTGCAATCGGCGTAACCGTCCCGAGGTGCCGCCCAACAGCGCCGCGGTGCCGTTGACGATCCCGTCGATGCCCTTGTTGTCCACGAACACCAGCGCCCGGGTCAGCCAGGTGCCGGGCCGCGCGATGAGCGCCTCGTTGATAGCGTTGGCGTACAGGTCGGCCCGCGCGGCGGCAACCGGCAACGAGACCGGCTCGGGCTTGACGACCGGCACGGGGTTGCGGCCGATCACCAGCCAGGCCACCAGCACGCCCAGGCCCGAGACCGCCACGGTGAGCACCGTGACCAGCACCGGAGGGAACGAGGTCTCGACGGGCACCAGCGCGCCCACCGAGGGCTCCAGCCAGCGCGCCAGCCGTTCCCCCGAGGCCAGGAAGTAGCCGGCGACCAGCGAGCCGATCGCCAGCGGCACCATCGGTACCCACATCACCGGTGGGGACTCGTGCGGGTGGTACTCCTGACCGTCGGCGCTGCGCAGGTCGCGCCAGCGTTCCGCGCCGAAGAACGTCATCAGCATCAGGCGGGTCATGTAGAACGCGGTCAGCCCCGCAGCCAGCAGCGCGAGGCCGCCGAAGAGGGTCCCCCACGAACCGCCGGCGCCGAACGCCGCCTCGATGATCGCATCCTTGGAGTAGTAGCCGGACAGGAACGGGAACCCGATCAGCGCCAGGTAGCCGCAGCTGAAGATGACGAAGGTGATCGGCAGGTGCTTGGCCAGCCCGCCCATCCGGCGCATGTCGACCTCGTCGTGCATCCCGTGCATCACCGAGCCGGCGCCCAGGAACAGCCCGGCCTTGAAGAAGCCGTGGGTGAGCAGGTGCACGATGCCCAGCGCGTAGCCGGCCGGGCCCAGCCCGACGGCGAGGATCATGTAGCCGATCTGGCTGACCGTGGAGTAGGCCAGCACCTTCTTGATGTCGTCGTAGGCGCAGCCGATGATCGACCCGATCAGCAGGGTGATCACCCCGATCCCCGCGACGGCCAGCCGGCCGCCGGTGCTCAGGTCATACAGCGGGCTGCACCGGGCGATCAGGTACACCCCCGCGGTGACCATCGTCGCGGCGTGGATCAGCGCCGAGACCGGGGTGGGGCCTTCCATCGCGTCGGGCAACCAGGCCTGCAGCGGGAACTGGCCGGACTTGCCACACGCCCCGAGCAGCAGCAACAGGCAGATCGCCAGCAGGGTGGGGCCACCGATCTCCCCGGCCCGGGGAAACACCTCGGAGAACTGCACGGTGCCCAGCGAGCGCCAGATCAAAAAGATCGCTATCGCCAGGCCGACGTCGCCGACCCGGTTCATCAGGAAGGCCTTCTTCGCCGCCGTCGCGGCGCTCGGGCGATCCTGGTACCAGCCGATCAGCAGGTAGGAGGCCAAGCCCACGCCCTCCCAGCCGAGGTAGAGCGTGACGAAGTTGTTGGCCAGCACCAGGATGAGCATCGCCGCGACGAAGAGGTTGAAGTACCCGAAGAACCTGCGCCGCCCGGGGTCGTGCTCCATGTAGCCGATCGCATACAGGTGGATCAGCCCGCCGACGCCGGTGATGAGCAGCACGAACGTCAGCGACAGCGGATCCAGCCGCAGGCCGTAGCTCACCTGCAGCGCGTTGATCGCGAACCAGGTGCCGGTGCCCAGCTCCTGGGTGCGCTCCGCGGCGTCCATACCCAGCCAGTCCGAGAACAGCACCACGCCGTAGACGAAGGCGGTGAGCACCGTCGCACACCCCAGCAGATGACCCCAAGCGTTGGTGCGGCGTCCCCCCGCCAGCAGCACCAACGCGCCGAAGGCCGGCAACACCACGAGCAGCCACGCATACTGAGCGGAACCAACGGCGGCAGTCACGGCAGGCAAGACCTCAGTCATGCCGGGTACTCCGTTCGTCGGTATGAGCAAGCAGGCCTGGCAGCACTCCAGCGCGCCCGAGGCAGCACCGGCCACCCCATCGTCACCGTCCCCCCAGTTTAGGGTGGCGCCCGTAGCAGAACACCACCCCCTCGTAGCACCCGGTAAGCACGACCAGCCCCCGTTCTCCCGAACTCGACAGCAGGGCTGTTCGATCAAGCCCCTGACAGCCCTGCTGTCGAGTTCGGGAGACAGAGCGCACGGTGGGGGCTCGGGAGTTCAGTACTTGAGGAGGTTGGCGTCGTCTACTGAGGCGGAGCGGCGGGTCTTGAAGATGGCCATGATGATGGCCAGGCCGACCACCACCTCGGCGGCGGCGACGACCATCACGAAGAACGCCATGATCTGGCCGTCCAGGGTGCCGTTGATCCTGGCGAAGGTGATCAAGGTCAGGTTCACCGCGTTGAGCATCAGCTCGATGCACATGAAGACCACCACAGCGTTGCGGCGGACCAGCACGCCGGTCGCGCCGATGGTGAACAGCAGCGCCGCCAGCAGCAGGTAGTAGGTCGGAGTCACTGCTCCTCCGGGTCAGCGGGAGTGCGCAGGGCGCGGGTGTCCGGCTGTGTCCCAGCGCTGACGACACTGCGTACGTCATCGTCCAGACGGTCGCGACTAGTGGACTCGAGCAGTTCGGACAGCGAGTCGGGAGCGGGTGACCCATCAGGAAGCAGAGCTGGGGTGGCCACGGAGTTGAGGGTGGCGAACACGCCAGGTCCGGGCAGTGGGGAGGGGTGCGCCCCGCGGATGCGGGCTTCCACCTGCTCGCGTTGGGTCAGCCTGCCCTCCTTGCTGCGTTCGGTAAAGGTCAGCACCATCGCGCCGACCGCGGCGGTGATCAGCAACGCTGAGGTGAGCTCGAAGGGGAACAGGTAATCGGTGAACAGCAAGCGGCCGAGGTTGGCGACGTTGCCACCGCCCGCGGTGTTCGCGCTGACCAACCCGGCTGAGGTGACTCCGGTCACGGCCCGGCCCAGCACCGCCACCAGCAGCACGGCCAGCCCGATCCCGCCCAGGGCGGCCGCCACCCGCTGACCGCGCAGCACCTCGACCACCGAGTCGACGCTTTCCTTACCCACCAGCATCAGCACGAACAGGAACAACATCATGATCGCGCCGGTGTAGACGATGATCTGCACGAACCCCAGGAACGGCGCTTGCCCGACCATGTACAGCGCGCCCAGGCAGAGCATGGTCTGTGCGAGCCATAGTGCCGAATGCACCGCATTGCGCGCGAACACCATGCCCAGCCCACCCGCTAGCGCGAGCGGCCCCAGGATCCAGAACGCAATGGTCTCCCCCAGGCCGATGGTGTCGGGCACCGGTACCGGGGCGGGCTGGGTGAGCAGCAGGGTCAGCACAGTCATCGGCGCTCCTCGCCCACCGCACCGGGCCGCTCCAGGGTGGGACCCTGCACGTAGTAGTCCTGCTCGGTCTCGCCCAGCCGCATCGGGTGCGGGGGTTGCTCCATCCCGGCCAGCAACGGCGCGAGCAGGTCTTCCTTGGTATAGATGAGGTCCTGGCGGTTGTCGTCGGCCACCTCGTACTCGTTGGTCATGGTCAACGAGCGGGTGGGGCAGGCCTCGATGCACAGGCCACAGCCGATGCACCGCAGGTAGTTGATCTGGTAGATCGCGCCGTAGCGCTCCCCCGGTGAGTAGCGGGCCTCCTCGGTGTTGTCCCCGCCCTCGACGTAGATCGCATCAGCCGGGCAGGCCCAGGCGCACAGCTCGCAGCCGACGCATTTCTCCAGCCCATCGGGGTGCCGGTTGAGCTGGTGGCGGCCGTGGTATCGCGGTGCGGGAATCTTTTTGACCTCGGGATATTCCTCGGTCACCACCTTCCGGAACATCGTGGAGAAGGTGACTCCGAAACCCTTGACCGGATCAAGCAGTCCCATCGCCGTCCTCCTTCCTCGTCGCCGGCCCGCCATTGCCTGACGTGGCTGCGCTCACCGCGACGCGGCGGGGCGGGGCGGGCGGTACCACCAGGTCCAGCGGGGGCAGTGGGTAGTCCGAGCCGGCGGTTTGCACCTCGCCGGCAGGCTGAGTGAGACCGATTTGACCGGAGCCGTTCTTGACGGCCTTGTTCCGGGTACCCGAACCACCCTGTTTTCCCGAACCGCCCTGGGGCAGCAGGAAGGCGACCACCAGAAGGATGACCAGCACGAAGCCACCCACCACCAGGATCTCGCCGGGGGTGACCTCGGCGCTGCGCAGCGCCCGCGCTCCGGACACCAGCACGATCCACACCAGGCTGCCTGGTACCAGCAGCTTCCAGCCCAGTGCCATGAACTGGTCGTAACGCAACCGGGGCAGCGTGCCGCGCAACCAGACGAACACGAACAGGAAGGCCAGCAGTTTGCCGATGAACCACAGCGGACCCCACCAGCCGCGATCCAGCGCGGTGCCCCCCAGCGGCCACGGGGCGTGCCAGCCACCGAGGAACAGCGTCGTCGCCATCGCTGAGACGGTGACCATGTTGACGTACTCGGCGAGGAAGAACAGCGCGAACTTCAGCGACGAGTACTCGGTGTGGAAACCACCGACCAGCTCCGACTCGGCCTCGGGCAGGTCGAAGGGTGCGCGATTGGTCTCCCCCACCATCGACACGCAGAAGATCACGAAGCTGGGGAACAACAGGAAGACGAACCACCATTGACGCGACTGCGCGGCGACGATGTCCGCGGTGGACAGCGAACCCGAGTACAGGATCACCGCGACGATCGACAACCCGAGGGCAATCTCATAAGAGATCACCTGAGCGGCAGAGCGAAGCGAGCCCAGCAGCGGGTAGGGCGAACCGGAGGCCCAGCCGGACAGCACGATCCCGTACACGCCCAGCGACGAGCAGGCCAGCACCACGAGCACCCCGACCTGCAGGTCAGCGACCTGCAACACGGTGTGCTCCCCGAAGATCGAGACCTCACCGCCGATCGGGATCACGGCAAACGCGGTGAACGCGGTCACGGTCGAGACCACCGGGGCCAGCACGTACACCCAGCGGTCGGCCAGCACCGGGGTGATGTCCTCCTTGAGCGCCAGCTTGAGCCCGTCGGCCAGGGATTGCAGCAGCCCGAATGGCCCGACCCGGTTGGGACCCGGGCGTTGCTGCATTCGGCCGACCACCCGGCGCTCGAACCAGATCATGAACAGCGTCATGACCATCAGGAACACGAAGATCACGACGACCTTGATGATGGTGAGCCACAACGGGTCGTCGGCGAGCAGTTCCGCGGTGGGTGTCATGACCTACCTCCCCGTGCCGTCTTGGGGACTGCGGGCGACGTCCCCCCGTTACCGCTGCGGACGGTGACCTCGGCTCCGTGCCCGACGCCGAGGCTGCGCCGCACGGTAGCGGGTCCGGAGTTACCCGGCACCCACACCACGCCAGGGGGCAGGTCGGCGGCCGCGACCGGCAGCGTCAGTGAGCCCCGCTGAGTAGATACTGTGACTGTGCCACCGAGGTGCACCCCGAGTTCGGCGGCGGTCACCTCCGACAGCAACGCGACGGCGGGACGGGCGGTGCCGGCCAGGTGCGGCTCACCGTCCTGCATCGATCCGTTATCGAGCAACTGGCGCCAGGTGGCCAGCAGGACCCTGCCCTCCAGGACCTTGCCCTCGCCCCGGCCGTCGGCCTCCAGCGCTGCCGTTGAGGCTTTGCCACCGGCGTGCCGGCTGGTATCGCGGTTGATGGCGCCGTATGTGCCGAGCGCGGCGAACCCAGCCCAGGCCGCGGCGGGTGTCTGGGTGAACAGATCGACGTCCATCTCGACGGCGAGACTGTCCAGCACGCGGCAGTCCGGCAGCGCGGCGTTGCCTGTGTTGATCGTGGTGCCGAATTCCCGGCGGCGGCCCTCCCAGTCGAGGTAGCTACCGGCCTTCTGGACTGCGGTGGCGATCGGGAACACGACGTCGGCTGCCTGCGTCACCGCCGAGGGTCGCATCTCCAAGCTGACCACGAAGGCGGCCCGGGTCAGCGCCTGGTCTGCCAGCCGGGGGTCCGGCAGGTCGAAGGGGTCCACCCCGCCGATGATTAGCCCACCCAGTTGCCCAGCCGCGGCGGCGGCGAGGATCCCCGCGGTGTCGCGTCCCGGCCGGACAGGCAGCGTGACTCCCCAGGCCTTCTCGACCTCGGCGCGGGCGGCCGGGTCGGTGACCAGCCGGCCGCCGGGCAGCAGCGTCGGCGCCGCACCGGCCTCCAGGGCTCCGCGCTCCCCGGCCCGCCGCGGGATCCAGGCGATCCGGGCACCGGTGTCCGCGGCCAGCCGGGCCACCGCGGAGTACAACCCGGGCACCTCAGCCGCGCGCTCCCCGACCAGCACGACGGCACCCGGCGCGCGCAACGCCTCCCGCGCTGGACCCTCCAAGGTGTCCAGGGCTCGCGGCTCGAGTCCGGGCGCCACCTGCAGTAACCTGCCGAAGGTCCGGCGCACCGCGGGGGTGGTGAACTGGCCCAGGTGCCATACCGGCATGCGCCGGTCGCGGGCGGCGCGGCGCAGCCGCAGGTAGACGATCGGTGACTCCTCCTCGGGCTCGAAAGCCACGCAGAGCACCGCGGGTGCCGAGCTGAGGTCGTCGTAGGTGACTCCACCGGTGTCCGGGGTGACGCCGACCACGTGCGCGGCGAGGAAGTCCAGCTCCTCGGCCGAGTGCGGCCGCGCCCGGAAGTCGATGTCGTTGGTGCCGAGCGCGACCCGAGCGAACTTCGCGTAGCCGAAGGCATCCTCAACGGTCAGCCGGCCACCGGTGAGGACACCGACGCCGGAGTCCTTGGCCGCCAGCAGGCCCGTCGCTGCCACCTGCAGCGCCTCGGTCCAGGACACCGGCGTCAGCTGCGCCCCAGCGGACTCCCGGATCATGGGCCGGGTGATCCGGTCCTCGGTGCTGGCATAGGCGAAGGCGAAGCGGCCCTTGTCGCAGTTCCATTCCTCGTTGACCTGCGGGTCCTGACCGGCCAGCCGGCGCAGCACGATGCCGCGGCGCCAGTCGGTGCGCAGCGCGCAGCCGCTGGCGCAGTGCTCGCACACCCCGCGGGTGGACACCAGGTCGAAGGGCCGGGACCGGAACCGGTACGCGGCGCTGGTCAGCGCGCCGACGGGGCAGATCTGGATGACGTTGCCGGAGAAGTAGGACTGGAACGGCTTGTCTGCGGCCACCCCGACCTGCTGGTCGGCACCGCGCTCGAGCATGTCGATGAACTCGTCGCCGGCGATCTGCTCGGAGAAGCGGGTGCAGCGGGCGCAGAGCACGCAGCGCTCCCGGTCCAGCAGCACCTCGGTGGAGATCGGGATCGGTTTGGCGAAGGTGCGTTTGGTGTCGGTGAACCGGGAGTCCGCTCGGCCGTTGGACAGCGCCTGGTTCTGCAGCGGGCACTCGCCGCCCTTGTCGCAGATCGGGCAGTCCAGCGGATGGTTGATCAGGAGCAGCTCCATCACACCCTGCTGCGCCTTGTCTGCTATCGGCGAGGTGTGCTGGGTCTTGACGACCATGCCCTCGGCGACGGTGAGGCTGCAGCTGGCCTGCGGTTTGGGCATCGGGCGCCCGCCCATCTCCACCTCGACCAGGCACTGCCGGCAGGCCGCGACCGGGTCGAGCAGTGGGTGGTCGCAGAACCGCGGCACGATGATGCCCAGCCGCTCGCAGGCCCGGATCAGCAGCTCACCCTTGGGGGCGTCGACCTCGCGACCGTCGATGGTCAACCGGACGTGCCCGTCGGGCACGGCGCCCTGGGCGCTGCTGCCGGCCTGCGTTGCCAGTGTCATCGGGGCGACCCGGCTAGCTTGAGCTGGGCAGCACCACCGAAGCCGGGTTGCTGGGCGCACAGGTCCAGGAACTCCTGCCGGAAGTACTTGATCCCGCTCAGGACGGGGCTGGCGGCGCCGTCACCCAGCGCGCAGAACGAACGGCCCAGGATGTTGTTGGACACGTCCAGCATGGTCTCTACATCGGCCGGGGTGCCCTCTTTGCGCACCATCCGCTGCAGGATCTGGGTGAGCCAGTAGGTGCCCTCGCGACAGGGGGTGCATTTACCGCAGGATTCGTGCAGGTAGAACTCGGTCCACTTCATCACTGCCCACGGCACGCTGACGCTGGTGTTGAACACCATCACCGCGGTGGTGCCCAGCATGGAGCCGGCCGCGGCCGCCCCCTCGAAATCGAGCGGCACGTCCAGGTGTTTAGCGGTCAGCAGCGGGGTGGACGAACCGCCCGGCGTCCAGAACTTCAGCTGGCCCTTCATCCCGCCGGCCAGCTCCAGCAGCTCGCGCAGCGTGGTGCCCAGGCCGGCCTCATACTGTCCGGGCTTGTGCACATGCCCGGAGATCGAGTAAATCTTCGGGCCGGGCGATTTCTCGGTGCCCATCTGGCGGAACCAGTCCGACCCGCCGTTGACGATGTAGGGCACGCTGCAGATCGTCTCGACGTTGTTCACCACGGTGGGCGCGGCGTAGAGCCCGGAGGTGGCCGGGAACGGCGGCTTGAGCCGGGGCTGGCCCCGCCGGCCCTCCAGCGAATCCAGCAGCGCAGTCTCCTCGCCGCAGATGTACGCGCCGGCGCCGGAATGGATCACGATGTCCAGGTCGAATCCGGAACCGAGGATGTTCTTGCCGAGGTACCCGGCCTGGTAGGCCTCCGCGACGGCCTGGTGCAGCCGGCGGTTGCAGTGCAGCATCTCGCCGCGGACGTAGATGTAGCACTCATGGGCCCGGATCGCGTAGCTGGTGATGATGCAGCCTTCGATCAGCGAATGCGGATCGGCCATCATCAGCGGGACGTCCTTGCAGGTGCCCGGTTCGCCCTCGTCCGCGTTGATCACCAGGTACTTGGGCTTGGCGGCGGGCCCGGTGGCCGGCTCGCCCGGTTTGGCCTGCGGGATGAAGCTCCACTTCAGGCCGGTCGGGAAGCCGGCTCCACCACGTCCCCGCAGGCCCGAGTCCTTGAGCAGCTGGATGAGCTGATCGGGCTGGGCGGCCAGCGCGGTGCGCAGCGCGGTGTAGCCCTCGAGCTCGGTGTAGGTGTCGAGGGTCCAGGACTTGGGCGACAGCCACCGCCGGGTCAATACCGGGGTGAGCGTCCGCTCGGTCACAGCTGTCCTCCTCCTGGCGGTGGTGCGCCCGTCACTTCGTCGCCACTACTTTTTCGCTGGCACGGTCGGTGGCGGCGGAGCCGTGTCGGGCATCGCCGGAGCCTGCCAGCCCTTCTGTTCGGCGAGTTGGTTGCCGGCCAGCGTCTCGGGTGCCGCTGATGGTGCGTCCACCGCCTCCCGCAGCTGCTGGGCCTCGCCGAAGAAGCCGGCCAGCTGCAGCTCGGCGCTCTGCCAGTCGGTCAACGGCGCCCCGCGGGTCGGCGCCGGTCGTTCCCCTCGTTGCAACGCTTCGACCAGAGCAACCGCTGATTCGGGGGTCTGGTTGTCATAGAACTCGTAATTCACCTGCAGCACCGGTGCCAGGTCGCAAGCGGCCAGGCATTCGGCGTGCTCCAGGGTGACGGAGCCCTTCGAGCCCGGCGCCCCGGCGGTCTCCTCGTGGCCGACTCCCAAGCGTTTGCGCAGCCTCGCGTAGATCTCGTCGCCGCCCAGCACCGCGCACAGCGTGTTGGTGCACACGCTGACCAGGTGCTCGCCACCGGGTTTGCGCTTGTACATCGTGTAGAAGGTGACCACCCCGCTCACTTCGGCGGTGCTGATCCCCAGTTGCTCCGCGCAGAACGCGATCCCGGCCTGGCTGACGTAGCCCTGCACCGCTTGCACCAGGTGCAGCATCGGCAGCAGCGCCGATCTCGACTCCGGGTAGCGCGCGATGATCTCCTGCGCCCGCTGTCGGGTCTGTTCATCAAAGACGCTGTACACGCTGTCAGCGCTGACGGTGTCCGTCCTCGCCGCGCTCATCGATCCACACCTCCCATCACCGGGTCGATCGAGGCCACCGCGGCGATGACGTCGGCGATCAGGCCGCCCTCGCTCATCGCCGGCATCGACTGCAGGTTGACGAAGCTGGGGTCCCGGACGTGCACCCGCATCGGGCGGGTGCCGCCATCGGAGACCAGGTGGTAGCCCAGCTCGCCGCGGGGCGACTCCACCGCGCAGTACACCTGGCCCGGCGGCACCGAGAAACCCTCGGTGACCAGCTTGAAGTGGTGGATCAGCGACTCCATCGACTGTCCCATGATCTTGCGGACGTGCGCCAGCGAGTTACCCATGCCGTCGGACCCGATCGACAGCTTCGCCGGCCACGCGATCTTGGCGTCCTCCACCATCACCGGGCCGGGTTCCAGCTTGTCCAGGCATTGCGTCACGATCTTGAGTGACTGGCGCATCTCCTCCACCCGCAGCAGGAAGCGGGCATAGCAGTCGGCGTCGGTGGAGGTGGGGACCTCGAAGTCGTACTCCTCGTAGCCGCTATAGGGCTCGATCTTGCGCAGGTCCCACTCCAGACCGGCGCTGCGCAGCACCGGGCCCGTCACACCCAGCTGCAGGCAGCCATCCAGCGGCAGGTAGCCCACGTTCTGCAGCCGGTTTTTCCAGATCGGCTGCCCGGTGAGCAGCTTGTCGATGTCGGGCAGCCGGGAGTTCATCAGCGTGAGGAAGTCCCGGATCTTGGTGTCGTAGCCATCGGGCAGGTCCTGCGCGACGCCGCCGGGCCGGATGAACGCGTGGTTCATCCGCAGTCCGGTGAGGAACTCCAGCAGGTGCAGGACCTCTTCGCGCTCGCGGAAGCCGGCGGTCATCCCGGTGAGCGCGCCGAGCTCCATCCCCCCGGTGGCGATCGCCACCAGGTGCGAGCCGACCCGGTTGAGTTCCATCAGCAGCACCCGGATCACCTGCGCACGCCGCGGCACGGTGATACCCAGCAGCTTCTCGGTGGCCAGGCAGTACCCCGCCTCGTTGAACAGCGGCGCGAGGTAATCCATCCGGGTGACGAAGGTGACGCCCTGGGTCCAGGTCCGGTATTCGCAGTTCTTCTCGATCCCGGTGTGCAGGTAGCCGATCACCGATCGGGCCTGGGTGACGACCTCCCCCTCCAGCTCCAGGACCAGCCGCAGCACGCCGTGCGTGGAGGGGTGCTGCGGGCCCATGTTGACGACAATGCGTTCGTCGTGTTTCCAGTCCTCGATCATGCTGTCCCAGTCACCACCGGTGACGGTGTAGACGCGCCCCTCGGTGGTCTCCCGGGCTGTTGCGGCGTACGGGTCCGGCCCTGTGCTTGTTCTAGACTCAGTGCTTGCTTTACCGGCGGTCCCGCTGGCGACCGTGTGCGCAGGTTCGGTGTCAGTCGGCCGGGTCATCAGGAGTACCCCCTCCGCTGGTCCGGCGGCGGGATCTCGGCGCCACCCTTGTATTCCACCGGAATGCCGCCGAGCGGGTAGTCCTTGCGTTGCGGGTGCCCATCCCAGTCGTCCGGCATGAGGATCCGGGTCAGCGCGGGGTGGCCGTCGAAGACGATGCCGAACATGTCCCAGGCCTCGCGTTCGTGCCAGTCCGCGGTCGGGTAGACCTCCACCACGCTGGGCACCCGGGCATCATCAACGTCGACGGCGACCTCGAGGCGGATCCGGCGCCGGTAGGTCATCGAGGTGAGGTGGTACACCACGTGCAGCCGCTGTGCGACCTCGGCTCCGTAGTCGACCCCGGACACCGAGCTGCACAGCTCGAACCGCAGCGCCGGGTCGTCCCGCAGCGCGCGGCACATTTCCAGCAGGTGTTCCCGGCGAACGTAGTAGGTGATCTCCCCGCGATCCACCGTGACCTGCTGGATCGCTTCGGCCGGCACCCCGCGCACGCGCATCGCGGCCAGCAGTTCGTCGGTGAGCTCGTCGAACCAGCCGCCGTAGGGCCGCTGGGCTGGGGCGGGAACGTAGGCCGGCAGCGCCAGCCCGCCATAGCCGGAGGTGTCTCCGGAGCCGTGGACCCCGAACATGCCCTGCCGGGCCCGCCCGGCGACCACCCCGCCGTGAGCCTCGTGCTCGGCCTGCTCCGCCGGCGTCAGCTCAGCCGAACTGGGTTGGCCTGCGGCGAGGCCCTTGTCCTCGTTGTTGCCGGCTGTGGTCGTCACGGCGTCACTGCTTCCGCTTGGGGGCGTAGCGCACCGAGGACGCCACCAGTTCGGTGTGCTGGCCGGCCTTCTCCGCGGCCCGCTTCGGGCCCAGCGGCTCGTCCATGATCTTGGCGTGCAGCTTGAGGATCGCGTCGATGAGCATCTCCGGGCGTGGCGGGCAGCCGGGCAGGTACATGTCGACCGGGACGATGTGGTCCACGCCCTGCACGATCGCGTAGTTGTTGAACATCCCCCCGGTGGAGGCACACACACCCATCGCGAGGACCCAGCGCGGCTCGGGCATCTGGTCATAGATCTGGCGTAGCACCGGGGCCATCTTGTTGCTCACCCGGCCCGCCACGATCATCAGATCAGCCTGGCGTGGGGACGCCCGGAACACCTCCATGCCGAACCGGGCCAGGTCATAGCGGGGCGCGCCGGTGGTCATCATCTCGATCGCGCAGCAGGCCAGCCCGAAGGTGGCCGGCCACAGCGACGACTTGCGGGTCCAGTTGACCAGTTTCTCCACGCTGGTCAGCAGGATCCCGCTGGGCAGCTTCTCTTCCAGACCCATGATCAGTTCCAGTCCAGCCCGCCGCGGCGCCACACGTAGGCGTAGGCGAAGCCGAGCGTGATGATGAACAGCACGATTTCCACCAGGCCGAACAGACCCAGCGAGTCCGCGGCCACCGCGAACGGGTACAGGAACACCATCTCGATGTCGAACAGGATGAACAGCATGGCGGTGAGGTAGTACGCCACCGGCATCCGCCCGGCCCCCGCGACCGGTTGCGGGGAGGGCTCGATGCCGCACTCATAGGCGTCGAGCTTTGCTCTGTTGTACCGGCGCGGCCCGATATAGGGCGCCGCCACCACGGAGAAGACCGCGAAGCCCCCCGCCAGCAGCAACATCAGTACCAGGGGAACGTAGGGCTGCAGCACTGCCGTCCCGTCCTTCCCGTCTCGTGACCGTCCGCGTCCATCCGTGTCTGATATCTACCCTATGTGCAGGCCGGTCACGCGCTGCCTCGAGGCTAACCTATTAATCGCCCCCGATCAGGGGTTATCCCTGTGTCGGTCATACGCTGGGCGCCAGCCGGGTCATCGCGGTGATCACCCGATCCATCGTGTCACCGTCCCGGGTGTCGTAGAGGTTGGCCAGCAGCTTGAGCATGAAGCGCATCATCGTCGCCCGCGGCAGGGCGTGCCGGATGCCGGCGCGCATCACCGTCGGGTGGCCGATCAACCGGCTGAACACGTTGCCCAACCGGAAGTAGCCCCCCAGCTCCTCGCGCAGCGCCGTGGGGTAGTGCTGCAGCGCGCGTTCCCGGGCCGGTCCCTGGGGCCGGGCCAGCGCCTGGACCGTGCACTCGGCGGCCAGCCGGGCGGACTGCATCGCGTACGCGATGCCCTCGCCGTTGAATGGATTGACCATCCCCCCGGCGTCGCCCACCAGCAGCAGGCCGGCCCGGTAGTGCGGGGTGCGGTTGAAGCTCATCGGCAGCGCCGCCCCGAGGATCTTGCCGGTGGCGTTGGGCTCGCGGAAGCCCCACTCCTCCGGGGTCCCGTCCAGCCAGGTCCGCAGCAGCGCCCGGTAGTCGGTCTTGCCGTAGGCGCTGGACGTCGACAGGATGCCCAGGCCCACATTGGACGTGCCGTCACCCATACCGAAGATCCAGCCGTAGCCCGGGAGCAGCTTGGGTTGCTGGGGATTGCTGTGGTCCCAGATCTCGACGTGGCTTTCCAGGAAGTCGTCGTTGGTGCGGGGGGTGGTGTAGTAGCGGCGCACCCCGACGCCCATCGGCCGGTCCTCGCGCTTGTCCATCCCCAGGCTCAGCGCGAGCCGGGCCGAGACCCCGTCGCAGGCCAGCGTGATCGGGGCCCGGTAGCTCACCGGTTGCTTGTCCGGCCCCTGCCGGCCCTTGACGCCGATGATCCGCCCGGTGCTCTCCTGGGCGATGGCCTCGGTGACTGTGGTGCGCTCGAGCAGCCGGGCGCCGGCCTTCTGCGCGTGCCGGGCGAGCAGGTCGTCGAAGTCGTGGCGCTGCCGGACCGCGCCGTAGGGCGGGAAACTGGCCAGATCGGGCCAGTCCAACTCGATCGTGACGCCGCCGCCCACCACGCGCAGGCCCCGGTTGTGCAACCAGCCCGCCTCGGCGCTGGTGTCGATGCCCAGGTCGATCAGTTGCTTGATGCCCCGGGGGGTCAGCCCGTCCCCGCACACCTTGTCCCGGGGGAAGGTGGACTTCTCCAGCAGCAGCACGTCCAGCCCGGCGCGTGCCAGGTACGCGGCCGCGGTCGACCCCGCGGGCCCCGCCCCCACCACGATCACATCCGCATCGTTGCCGCTGGCGCCCGCCTGCCTGGCCATCCCGCTCCCTCGCTGCTGGGGTTGCCGCACTGCCGTCCGCCCGAGTGTACGGGTCAGCGGGTAGTGGCTTGCGGTCATCAACCGGCCGGGCGTCAGCTACCACCCTTGTCGCCCTCCAGTAATCTTTGAATGAGGTCGACCGCGTCATACGGGTTTGCCCTGATTCACACTGCGATCACGGTCAGGACGCCGTCCAAACCCTTGAAGTCGTCCGCGTTACGCGTGTACAGCTGGACGTCCCTGGTCGAGGCGATCGCGGCTATCATCAGGTCCATCTTGCGAGGCCGTGGATCGCGGCCAGCAGCGATAGCCAGCGCTACCAATGTCCCGTACCGGGCGGCAGCGTCGCCGTCGAAGGGCAGCGGGTCAAAGTCGACCACAGCCGCGCCGAGTTTTTCTGTGCGTGCGGCGCGGGTCGCGGCGTCCTTGGCCATCGCCACGCCCTGATGCAGTTCGGCCATGGTGACGGCGGTGATCTCGGGAATGGCCGGCAGCGTTGCCGGATCGATGAGGTCGAGGTCGATATAGGCACAGGTGTCCAGGACTCCACAGGAGGGGCGATCAACCACGGCGCCGCACCCACGGGTCATCGTCGCCAGCGCGGTCTTGGGTACCGAAGAATTCGTCAGCCTCGGTGCGCATGCGCGCATGGTCCACTCGCGGCAGCCTGCGATGCCGCGCCACCAGTTCCTCGGCGCTCAGACGCCGCCGGCGGGTGAGCGGACGCAGCTCGGCAACCTCGGTGCCGTTACGGGTGATGTGGTAAATCTCGCCCGCCTCGACCGCGTCCATCACGGCCGCAGAGTTGTTCCGGAACTCTCGTTGGCTGATGATCTTCACATCGGCATTGTAGCTCCCTGTGTCCCGATAAGCTACGTCCTTGACGCGAGGCTACTCGGCACACCCTTCCCCGTCGGCGACGGCAGTGTCCTGATCGGTGTCGGTGACACCTGATGTAGTGGGTTCTGTGGGCGAACTGGGTGGTGTCCCCGCAATGGGACGAGACAGGACTGCTGCAGTGCTGCCACCGAGCAGGGTTGCGGCCAACACGGCCAGCATGAGAGTTCCGAACGGTACGTCGACGGGGTCGAATACTGCGGCGCCAAGTCGGCCGCCGGCCAGTGCCCCGAGCACCGCGCTGCCCAGCGCGATCACCGTGGCGGCCACCCCCAGGATCCGGAGTCGCTGTGGCGCCTCGCTGGCCGTAGTGGCGCAACGCCGGCCGACAGACGCCCCGACCAGCAGCGGCACCACCAGACAGACGCCCCACCAGGGCTGCGCGGGACCCTGCGGCAGAGCCGCCAGCAGGGGCACCGACGGCACCTGTCCGGCGTGCACCGCGAACGGGCTGATCGACAGCGCGCCGATCGAGAAACCCGGTCCAGCCAGCCAAGACAGTCCGGCGATCGCCGCGTTTGGCAGGTACCCAAGCGACAGGACGATCAAGCCGAGCACGCTGCCGGCATCCGCACCTGACATCGCGACGGCGTCGGGCGCGGACACCACCAGAGCGATCAGGACGGTGGTGAGGCCGGTGGCGAGCAGCACCGCCAGTCCCCACAACCCGGCGTCCACCCCGGGCCGCACCCAGTCGGGTGCCTCGCGCAGCGCCGCGGGCAGCAGTCCACATGGGCGGGCCAAACCCACCATGGCGGCAGTGCCGGCTACCAACGCGCAGGCGACGGAGGCCAGCGCGGGATCGGCTGTGACCGTCGCCGGGGTGGCAACCAGCGCCAGGATCGCGCCAAATACACCGTGGGTGCCCGCGATCGCCCCGGCCACCCACCCCGCGTCCGCCGGTTGGTGCAACCCGGAGCGGGCCGCCACCCCGGCCGCGCCGCGGGCCACCAGCGCGCCGACCAGCAGGGTGAGCAGCAGCGGCAGCACGCCCAGTGAGGCGCCGTCGATCGTCAGCGGGACGTGGTGCGCGGCCAGCCAGCCCACCGCTCCCAACCGAGCCACCCAGGCCACCGAGCTGTCCGCCCCACCGGCTGCGGTGATCCCGGCCAGCACCCCGGCGGCGGCCAGATAGCTGATAGCGGCGGGCAGGCAGGCCGCGCCCACCAGCGCGCCCCAGCCAGGGTGAGTGCTTTCACCTGCCGAGTCATGTGATGGCGGGGACAGCAGCAGGCTCACGGCCACCACCATCGCAGCCAGGTGGCGCCCTCCCGGCGATCACTGGGCCGACGCGCCCCTGATGTAACCGGATCGGAGTACCGGCGCGGTCAGGACAGCTCCCGTCAAGACAACGACTTCATGACGTGGCGCATGAGCTCAGCGGTGTCACTGGGTGTGGTGCCGACCTGGACGCCGGCCGCCTCCAAAGCGTCCTTCTTGGCCGCGGCGGTGCCCGACGAGCCGGAGACGATCGCTCCGGCATGGCCCATGGTCTTGCCCTCGGGGGCGGTGAAGCCGGCGATGTAACCGATCACTGGTTTGGTGATGTGGGCTGTGATGTAGTCGGCAGCCCGCTCTTCGGCGTCCCCGCCGATCTCGCCGATCATCACGATCGCGGCGGTGTCGGGGTCGTCTTCGAATGCTTGCAATGCATCGATATGAGTGGTCCCGATCACCGGGTCACCCCCGATCCCCACACAGGTGGAGAAACCGATATCGCGCAGCTCGAACATCATCTGGTAGGTCAGGGTGCCGGACTTGGACACCAGCCCGATCCGGCCCGTGCCGGTGATGTCGGCGGGAATGATCCCGGCATTCGACGCACCCGGACTGATCACCCCAGGGCAGTTCGGGCCGACAATCCTGGTTCGCACCGGACCCGTCGCCAGACCGGTGGCACCGGCCTGCGCGCAGAACACGGCGGCGTCATGCACCGGAATCCCTTCGGTGATCACCACGATCAGCCCGATCCCCGCGTCGATCGCCTCAAGGACCGCGGTCTTGGCGAAGCGGGGCGGCACGAAGACCACGCTGACGTCGGCACCGGTAGCGGCCATCGACTCGGCCACCGAGCCGAACACCGGCAGCCTGGCATCGTCGAACTCCACGGTCTGGCCGCCCTTGCCGGGGGTAACCCCGCCGACCACCTGGCTGCCGGCGTGCAGCATCCGCTGGGTGTGCTTACGACCCTCGGAACCCGTCATCCCCTGGACGATGATTCTCGAGTCCTTGGTCAGGAAGATTGCCACTGATCAGGCTCCTTTGACGCAGGTCGCGGCGGCGAGCTCAGCGGCCTTGTCCGCCGCGGCATCCATCGTGTCGACCATCGTGACCAGCGGGTGGGCCGCGTTCGCGAGAATCCGGCGGCCCTCGGCGACGTTGTTGCCGTCCAGCCGGACCACCAGCGGCTTGGCCGCGGCGGCACCGAGGCTCGGGTCGTTGCCAAGCAGGTCAAGCGCCTGCACGATGCCGGTGGCCACCTGGTCGCAGGCGGTGATCCCACCGAAGACATTGACGAATACCGAGTGCACGTCCGGGTCACCGAGGACAATATCCAGCCCGTCGGCCATGACCTGTGCGTTGGCGCCGCCCCCGATGTCAAGGAAGTTGGCCGGCCGCATGCCCCCGTGGGCCCGGCCCGCGTAGGCGACCACGTCGAGGGTGGACATGACCAGACCTGCACCGTTGCCGATGATGCCGACCTGACCGTCGAGCTTGACGTAGTTGAGGTGCCGGGCCCTCGCCCGGGCCTCCAGCGGATTCTGCCCGGCCGGGTCGGCCAGCTCAGCGTGCTCGGGGTGGCGGAATCCGGCGTTGTCGTCGAGGGTCACCTTGCCGTCCAGCGCGACGATTGCGCCTTGCTGGTCGCGAACCAGCGGGTTCACCTCCACCAGGGTGGCGTCCTCGGCGACGAAGACGTCCCACAATCTCAGGACGGTGTCGGCAGCTGCCTGTGCCACCTCTGCGGGGAAGGCAGCGGCCTCGATGATGGCGGCGGCCTTGGCGGCGTCGACGCCAGCGAGCGGATCCACCGGGACCTTGGCCAGCGCCTCGGGGGTGGTTCTGGCGACCTCTTCGATGTCTATCCCGCCCTGCACGCTGGCCATCGCGAGGAAGGTGCGGTGGGTGCGGTCGAGCAGGAACGACAGGTAGTACTCCGCCGCGATGTCGCAGGCCGCAGTCACCAGCACGCGATGCACGGTGTGACCCTTGATGTCCATGCCCAGGATCGCGGCCGCCTTACGCTCGGCTTCTTCCGGGGTGCGGGCCAGCTGCACGCCACCAGCCTTGCCCCGGCCACCGGTTTTCACCTGAGCCTTGATCACCACCGAACCACCGAGCTCGGCGGCGGCCGCACCCGCCTGAGCCGCAGTGCTGACGACGTGGCCGGGCAGCACCGGGACACCGTGGGCGTGGAACAAATCCTTGGCCTGATATTCGTACAAATCCACGTGGTTGACCCTATCCACCCTCGAGGAGGCTACCTCCGGTCGGCACCGGTGACCGTGATCACTCCCATGGGGATCACTCCCATGGGATCACTCAACGGTGGCGGCGGCCACTGCCGCACGCACCCAATCGACGATCTCGTGGGTGCTGGCACCTGGGGTGAAGACCTTGGCCACGCCGAGCTTGCGCAGCGCCGGGATGTCCTCCGCTGGGATGATCCCACCGCCGAAGACCAGCACGTCGGTGGCACCTTTGCTCTCGAGCAGCTCGATGACCCTGGCGAACAGCGTCATATGGGCACCGGAGAGCACCGAGAGCCCTACCGCGTCGGCGTCCTCCTGCAGCGCCGTCGCCACGATCTGCTCCGGGGTCTGGTGCAAGCCGGTGTAAACGACCTCCATACCGGCATCGCGCAGCGCACGAGCGACGACCTTCGCGCCGCGGTCGTGCCCGTCAAGCCCCGGCTTGGCGACGACCACCCGGATTCGTCCGCTCATTAAACTCCAGGGTAGCCCGTGCAACGACAGCCTTAACAACTTATGGTGACCGCATGAAACCCGCCGGCCAGCTCTGGCTCGCGGCGCGCCAGCTCATCTCGTATGGCACGCATGCGACGGGGTGGGTGACGGCGTCGACACGCATGACGCTGGACATTCTGTCCCACACCGTCGTGACCATCGCTCGGCCGACGAGCGTACGCGGGATGGCCGTGGAGGCCGCGGTGCTGGTCGCGCACCTGGTGATGTACCCGTTTGGTGTGTGGACCGAACAGCTGAGTCCCGGCGGTCCCTACGACCGTTACCGCACCGACGACCTGCCTCCTGGCGAGCGCGGTCTGGTGACCGCTGATGCCCGCGCCGCGGGGACGCCAATTCTCTTGGTACCCGGATTCGCCGATAACCGCTCCGCGTTCGCGGTGCTCCGACGAGCCTTGCGCAAGCGCGGATTCGGCATGGTCTACAGCCCCAATTCCAGCATCCTGACCGCGCTGACCGGCGACCTGCGCAGTGCCGCCCGTGAGCTGGGCAATGAGATTGAGCGGATCTGCGAGGCGACCGGCGCGGAGCAGGTGCATGTGGTGGGACATTCGATGGGCGGGCTGGTCGCTCGTTACTACGTCCAGCGGATGGGCGGGGACTCCCGGGTGCACACCCTGCTCACGCTGGGCACCCCGCACCACGGAACCATCACCGCCTACCTGTTGCCCGCTCCGGTGCTCTATCAGCTACGCCCCGACTCGGACATCATGGCTGAGCTCGCGGCACCAGCGCCGGGATGCCGCACCCGCTTCGTCGCGGTGTGGAGCGAACTGGACGGGTGGATCCTGCCCCAGCGCAACGCCAGACTGGATCATCACGACCTCCTCGTGACCAACCACTCCCTCAGCGACGTGGGTCACTTGTCACTGCCGGTTGATCCGCGCGCGGTGCGCACCGTGCTGAGCACCCTGACTCCCCGCTCGTAGGCCACGACCGACCGCCTGGCGCGGCAGACCGAACGCTGGCCGATACAGACGGACGTATCTCGGAACGGCGCCTTGCTCGCGGGTGTCGCTCTTGGTTACCTTCCCGCGGTCCACGGCCACGTTCCGAGTACGGCTCACGGAAAGGCAGGTTTTGGCTCGACACCGCTCCCCGCGCGGCGCACGGCCGTCTCTGATGGCTGATGCGGCACCGGTCACGAGTCCTGGCTCCCCGAGTGCTGGCTCCCTGAGTCCTGGCTCCTCGGGCCTTGCTCCTTCGAGCACGCGGGTACGACACCGGATCACGGCACCCTCGCCCACCGCGCGCGGCCGGGTCGTGGTTGCGGCCGTCGCAGCAGGCGCATTCGTCGCCGCTGGCCAGACGATCGACACGACGGCCGTGACGACCGCCGACGACGCCCCGGTACTGGCGTCTGCAAAGCAAGCGTCGTCGGTAGTAGGCCTCGGCGGAGCCGCCCCGGCGCCGGAGTATCTGCCGGTGACCCGTCCGGCGGACGCTGCCGCAGTCGACGCCGTGCAGGCGATGGCCAAGGGTCAGCGCCTTATCTCTGAACAGGTCGCTAGAGAGGCCGAAGCCAGCCGGATCCGGTTCGTCCTGCCGACGAATGGCGTCTTCACCTCCGGTTACGGTGGCAGGTGGGGCGTGTTCCACTACGGAATCGACCTCGCGAATTCCATCGGCACGCCGATACTTGCCGCTGCCGACGGCACGGTCGTGGAGTCCGGACCGGCCAGCGGCTTCGGACTCTGGGTACGCATCCGGCACTTGGACGGCACGACCACCGTCTACGGGCACATCAACCGTGCGCTTGTGTCGGAGGGCCAGAAAGTCCGGGCGGGGCAGGAGATCGCCGAGATGGGCAACCGCGGCAACTCCACCGGCCCGCACCTGCACTTCGAGGTGTGGAACCCGGCCGGCCAGAAGATCAACCCAATAATCTGGTTGCACCAACATGGGATCAACTTCTGACGGCATCGGTCGCCAGTTCAGTGACCACCATGTGATGGCCACCCGCCGACCAGATGTGCGTACGCAGTGCGCCACACCGAGCACAGCATCGGCCGCCGAGGCCGCAGGCGGAACGCCCGATCGCAGTGTCGGCATCGGCCGCGAAGGCCACCACTGTGCTGAGCCAAGAGGCTCCGCCAGGCCGAAGCCAGGGGATGCAGCAGGCCCTGCACCGCAGGCCAGGTAGCTCCCGGGTCCGCGACTCCCGGGTCCGCCCCGCGGAGCACCCGCTCGACCTCGCGCAGGTACGCTTCCACGCGCTCCCGTAACACTCGGCCCAACCGCTCGTCCATCCCCCACCCCCAGCAGTGTAATCGAACTTGTGTTCGAACACTAGAGGATGGCCCTGACAATTCTTGACCGTGCCCGGAGCGGCGTCACCCAGCGCTAGTCAACGGCGTAGCGCCACGTCAGAGCTCACCTGGTCAGGGAACCAGAACGACCTTGCCGGTGGTGTGACCGGAGGCACTGAAGTCGTGGGCCTTGGCGACCTCGGCCAGCGGGAATGCCTCGTCGATGTGCACCGTGAGCTGACCGGACTCCACCAGCAGGCTCAGCTGGGCCAGGTCGTGGACCGAGGGGCGCACCGACACGACCTCGAACCGCACCCCCAGTTCGGTGGCACGTTCCTGGGTGAGGCCGAGATTGCCGCCGATCGCCCCTACGATCAGTCCACCCGATCTGAGCACAGCGGCCGAGCGTGGCGCGTCGGCGCCGCCCAGCAGGTCGAGCACCACGTCCACCGCACCAGTCTCATGGACGAAATCCGCAGTGGAGTAGTCGATCAACTCGTCCGCTCCGAGCGAGCGGAGAAAGTCGTGCTTGGCCGTTGATGCGGTGCCGATGACGTACGCCCCCCGGGTCTTGGCGACCTGGATAGCGAGGTGGCCGACTCCCCCGGCGGCCCGATGGATCAGCACCCGCTGGCCAGCCGAAATGCCGGCGATGCCGACCAGCGCCTGCCATGCAGTGAGCGCGGCCAGCGGCAGCCCACCGGCCTGCTCCATCGTCAGCACGGCAGGTTTGGGAATGAGCTCGTTGGGCGAGGCCAGCACGTAGTCCGCGTAGGTGTTGCCGGCATGGGGGAACCCGAGCAGACCCAGAACCTCGTCGCCGGGCGCGAAGGCAGAGACGCCAGGCCCGGTGCTCTCGATCACCCCAGCGACGTCCCAGCCGAGAGTGAACGGCGGTTCGCCGAGCAGCGGGTAGCCTTCGCGGACGACGACATCGACCGGGTTGATACCGGCGGCACCGACCTTGATCAGCACCTGTCCATGGTCCGGTACCGGCCGATTGACCTCGATGATCTCCAGTACGGACGGTTCGCCGAACTCGGCCTGTGTGACAGTTCGCATCTTCATCTCCTCGAGTCAGGATCTCCTACTGGGTCAATCCTGCGTCAGGCTGGTACCATTACGAAAGAAGGCACCTTTTTGATATATAGGTACCTTATGGATACCACTTTGGAGCTGGGGAAATTGGATGCCGACGCGTACCTGAGCCAGTGCGCTTCGCGGACCGTGCTGAGCGCCATCGCCGACAAGTGGACCTGCCTGCTGGTAGCCGCGCTGCGCGACGGCCCCATACGGTTCGGCGTACTGCGCCGCACGCTCGACGGCATCACCCAGAAGAGCCTCACCCAGGCGCTGCGGGCCATGGAACGGGACGGGATCGTGATCCGAACCCTGTACCCGACAATCCCGCCTCGGGTGGAGTACGAGCTCAGCGAACTCGGTCACAGTGTGGTCACCCTGATGGCCGGGATCAAGCGCTGGTCCGAGGAACACGTGAATGAGATCCTCGCCGCTCGCGAGCGTTATGACGAGCGGGCCACCCAGCAGCCGCAACCGGTCCAGGCTTGGCCAGCCTGAGGTCAGGGCTGCGCCACCACGGTCCGCCATGATGCAGCGCTCCAGTGCATGTCCAGCCGCTGACCACCCGAGCGGCCAAGCTAGAACGGCGCCGGTTCGTCGGTTGCGCGGAGGTGCTGGGGGGGCGGGTCGGGGTGGGGGGCGTTGCCGGATCGGCAAGCCCTCGGCGATGGCCGAGGGGTGCATACGGGGGGTATGGCGGGCCGGGTTGGGGTCAGGGTGGTCTTGGGTTATCGGTGGTGGCTGGGTGCGGTATGTCCGCCCAAGAAGGCTGATCCAGACGATCCACGGGCAATAGCACACATTCGTGGTTACCAGCCCGATAACTCCGCTCCTTGGCGCAGCCCGAGAACCCGACCGAGCAAGATCAGCCTGTGCCACAAGCGGCTCATTGTGAGCTCGATCATCGAGTCCGACCTACGCGGGACTGCGACCCGCGCGTGCTGCCTGGTCCGCACCCGACAAGGCCTATCACACGGGTCAGCTTTCGGGTCGAGCTGCCGGGCCGAGGGTCGGAGCTGGCCGGGGATGCCGACGCGGGCGAAGGCCGGGGCGAGGGTGTCGGGGCCTTGGGTGAGGTGGGCCCAGCCCGGGCTCAGCCCGGGCCCAGCCCTCTGTGTGTACCGGGATGCGTGCGGCTTAGGCGGCGTCGTCACTGGTGAGGGTGAGATAGGCACCGTCGAGCAGGGAAGTGCGGGCTGCACCGGCGAATAGCAGGGCGAGATCGACCAGCGCGTAGCGGTCGGCGATGGCACGCGACGTCGAGGGAGGCGTTGTCGCCGCTGACGTACACCGGTCGGTAGATCCTCCCCGGCCAGCATGAACCCGGTGACCGGCCCGGTTGCGGGCTCACAACCTGGGGGGGCCGTGTCGAGGCCGTTCCAGCTTCTACCTGGTAGCGGCCACAGGCCTGTCTTGCACGTGGCACCTGGACGTATGTGTCAGGTTGAGTGTTCTGGTGCTGGCGCCTGTCGGGCTGCACGTTCCTTCCATGTTTCGTCGGCAGCGATTTGATCAACTTGGTCCATGGTGGTAACAGTACGAGCTATGACAGCGATCTTACTCAGGATCAATAACTCCAACCTCAATTGACGAGTGGGCCACCGCAAGTGGGCTCGTTCAGGGAGCTGTAGTGAACAGTAATCTTTTCGGCGCGGTGTCGTTGATTATCGCCCTCACCGCAGTCGCGGTCGCGGTATGGCAGGTGCGAGCACACCTAGTCGCGATCGAAAAGTCGAATTCTCTTCCAGTTGCATCTGCCGCGTTCAATGAATTTCGTTCTCAGAAATTCCGTAATCATCTTTTTAAGGTATGGAGAGACGCACCCTCTGACGTACCCGAAGGCGGCTTCGAAGCGCTGGCTGAGAAGTGGCGCGAAAGCGCGTACGAGGTGGCATATTTCTTTGAGCATCTCGGAATTCTCGTTGCATATGACCTCGTGCCCGAAGAGTTGATTGTGGGCTTCTCATCTAACGCTGTTGTACGGTCATGGCGAACCCTGGAACCCTTTATTCAGAAAGAGCGGGAGCATAGGAAACAAGGTGCTTATACAGGCCTTTCTCCAAACTTCGTAAGTCATTTTGAGCATCTTGCTGCGATTGCGTCGAAAATAGATTCCCGAGGTGAGCATATTGACGATGTGATTCTCAGAAAATTGAAGATTCGAAAGTTTCGACCATAAGATGTGCGGGACATTTTATGGACGCCGGGCAATTCGGTGCGAACTGTGCGCAACAAGGTTCGATGGAGGTCTCATGCGCTCGTTACAAGATCTGGTGGAACCCGTCCGAGTCCGACTTGGGTTCCACGGTCGCCCTACTTCGCTGCAGTACGTGATCTCTCGTTCCAAAGCCTCAGCAGGTTGCGCGCGGCCGGCAACTCGCCGAGCATTACAAGATCAGCGAGAACTGTGTAAAACGGATGCTACGTGAGGGGGGCACCCCGCCGGGAATATCGTAGAACCTGATACCGGTACGCCTCGCTCACCCAGTCGCTAAACCGCCACCCACGCGACGCCTGCTCAGACCGGACGCTTACTCACGCGGAGCTGCCGCTGTCTCCTGTCCAGTCCAGAGAAGCCCGCCCCTCTGCGCAGGAACTAATCGACAGTGACCTGGCGGGCTGAATGTTCTGTCAGCAGGGTGACGGCGTTGCCGCTGTGAGCCAGAAGTGGCCGCGGTGCGCAACATCGGACCTGTGATCGCCCGCGCCCAGCAGGCTGCACCGGTGCAGCGCTAGCCTGGATTGCGTACCCCCTCGCCGAGGTGCACCGCCCCGGGGCGACGGTCCGGGGATCGGCGGGGCGGAACCGGGTGAGGAGTGGTTTCTTGATCGACATTGAGCAACCGCGAACTATCGGCCAGCGACTTCGGGAGATCCGGCACTGGCGGGATAAGTCACTGCGGGTGGTCGCCGAGTTGGCTGGGATTTCGGAGTCGTACCTGTCCCGCTTGGAGCGGGGTGAACGTCAGGTCGATAGCCGGGCCCTGCTGGAGGCGCTCGCTGCGGCGCTGGAGGTCGCACCCGGGGACCTGACCGGAGCTCACGAGCTGACGTCCGCCAAGGGCTTGGGCGAGGCGCACGCCGCGGTGGTAGCGCTGCGGATCGCGCTGGCTGACAACGCGCTCGACGATCCCGCCGACGATGCCGGGCGCACTTGGCCCGAGCTGGCCACGACACTGCGTCGCGTGAACTCCGAGCTGCGCCCCGCAGCCGATTACGCGGGGCTGGGCGTTGTGCTCCCGGATCTGATCACGGACCTGCATGCGGTCGCGGCCGGTGATCCGGCTCGCCGACCCAGCGCGCTGTACGGATTGCTGGACACCTATGCCGCTGCCAGCATGATGGCCAAGCATCTCGGTGAGGCGGACCTGGCGGCCGTGGCAGCGATGCACGCCCGGGCGGTGGCAGCGCAGCTGGATTCTCCGGCGCACAGCGCGCTGGCCGAGTTCCTGCGGGCGCAGGCGGTGTCCAGCCCGGCCCGACCGCGCAGCCTGGCACTGGCGGCGAGGGCGGCTGACCAGGTGGCCCCGTGCGTGGGTAGCGACCCTGGCGCCGCGGAGATGTACGGGATGCTGCACCTCACGTGCGCGCTCAACGCTGCCGCATTGCGCCGTCCCGCCGAGTCGGCCGACCACCAGGCCGAGGCTGCCGATGTAGCCGCGCGGGTGGGTTCCGGTACCAACTTCGGCCACCAAGGCTTCGGGCTGGTCAACTACGGGTTCTGGAAAGTGCACCTCGCCGTAGAGCGCGGCGACGGCGGCAAGGTCCGCGAACTGGCCCGCGGAATCGACACCACGGGCGTGATGTCAGCGTCGCGGCGCGCGGGGTTCTACTCCGACCTTGGCCGGGGACTGGCGACTGAGCGGGCGCACCGGCAAGACGCCGTGGCCGCGCTGCGCACCGCCGAGCGGCTCGCGCCGCAGCGGGTCCGGGCCAACCCGTTCGTCCGGGAGGTCGTCACCGACCTGATGCGCCGCGCGCGGCGGGATGCCATAGGCCGGGAGCTGCGTGGTATGGCGTACAGGATGGGTCTGGCCGCTGGCTGACCGGGTGATCTTGCCTGGCGGGCAAGATCACGATGGTGATCGCATTCACTCTCTGCCGAGTGACCAACGGCGCCACCGACGTACCCACCACTCGCTCCCCCGCTGAACCTCACCTCACCCCGGGGGAGGCGCTGGTCAAGCTTTTCCTAGACAACGCCGACCGGGCCGCCAACGCGGACAACGACTCCCTGGTGGTGGAGCTGCTGAAGCGGCGCCGGGAGATTCAGACACTCGCTAACCTCACCGGGCCGGGCGGCACCACCACGGTGAGCTGAGGCGACCCCCTATGGCGGGCAGGCACCGACTCAACGGTCACCGGACGGTCACCAGACGGCGCGGTGTGGAGATGGTGGACATCACGACGCTGGTCGCGCACGTCCTAACCGACGCTGCCGCTGTTGCCGGGCGTCGTGGCGGGGGCCGTTACTTCGCGTTGTGCGGTGCGGAGGTCATCCCGGCCAGCCTCACTGCGACCCCGGAAGGTGGCTACTGCCGGTCATGCACCGCGATACCCACCCAGAGGTCGACGCGGTGACCGGGGCAGCGCCGAAACCGCCGGTGGTCCCGGACGCGCCGCACGGCACGCTACGCGGCTACTCGATGGGCTGCCGCTGCATGTTGTGCAAGTCCGCGAAGGACGCGGCCAACGATTCCGGGGGCCGTCCACGGTGACCGAACTCGCCGATCTTGACTCCTGCCCGCACTGCGGTGGTACCAGCGGTGTGCAGCTCATCACCGACACGTCACCGAAGGTTGAGGCATGGTCGTGCACCGGGTACGGCACGCAGTGGGTGGTCTCGCCGGTCAACCGGCTCGCACAACCCCACTCCCACCATCGCCGCCAACAATGGAGCCTGATCGTGTGACAGCTGCCGGTGGCGCGCGCACAGCACCTCGACCGCATCCGTCCCCGTTAACGAGGACATATCGATGCTGGCGAGCAGCACAGCCAACTCCGGGCCAGGCCAGGGCCAGGCCCCATCTCGGCCAAGCCCTGCGGAATCAGCCGCCGTACCGTCACAACCCGAATGCTAGCCACCGGGTCTGACATCCTCCGGCGCTCCCAGACCACCCCTGGGAAGAAATCCCACCAACTGCCGAGGAACGGCCCATAGCTTACGTGCGGCACTCCAGCGATGATCATCGAACAGTTGACCCTGATGGCCGTCCATGCCCATCCCGACGACGAGTCCACCTCGACCGGCGGCATCCTTGCACACTATGCACTGCGGGGAGTACGGACCATTGTCGTCACGTGTACCGATGGGGAACTCGGTGATGGACCAGGTGGTGTCAAACCTGGCCAGGATGGCCATGGCCCCGATAAGGTGGCGGCGATCCGTCAGGGCGAGCTCCGTTGCGCCCGCGCTCACCTGGGGGTCACACATCTCGAGTTACTCGGTTATCACGACTCCGGCATGGCCGGGTGGGACACTCAGCACCGCCACAATGCGTTCTGCAGCATACCCGTCGAGTCCGTTGCCAGTCGAATCGCACAACTCATCGAACATTACCGGCCGCAGGTGGTGGTCACGTACGATCCGCACAGCGCCCGGCATCCTGACCACGTTCATGCGGCTCACGCGGCGACATCTGCGGTCGATTCCAGCAAAATTGTGGCAAAGCTGTATTACAAGGCCCACGGAGCCAGCTATTGGCGGCAACTGAACCGAGCATTGGATGATATCGGTATCCGGCGTCCCGATCCGTCCGGGGAAACGCTGCGCCTGCTGGAGTCTGTCGAGCAACGGATCACGACAACCGTCGATGTCGGTCACGTTATCGACCGGAAAAGAACCGCATTGCACGCGCACGCCAGCCAGATCGGATCCTCCCTGGCCGGAAAGCTTCCCCCCGTCCAGTTCTCGTCCACGTTCGGCACCGAGACATACATCCGAGCCCGGGATACCACGGGCGCGCCCACACCCGAAGATGATCTGTTCGCCGGAATTGCCGACTAGGCAGCCGTAGCTAGAGTTTCACCAGCGGGACTCCGCCGATGAGCATCAGCCGGACCTTTCCGGAAGAACCGAAGTCGATGGTCGCGGTCGCCCGGGGTCCGCTGCCGTCGGTGGCCACCACTGTGCCCAGGCCGTACTTGTCGTGGTTGACCCGGTCCCCCACGTCCAAGGACAGTGCGGGAGTGTTCTGCCAGCCCCGGAACGGGGTCGAGCGTAACCCGCGGGCGGCCACCCCGGCCTGCGCAGAGTCGCCGCCGGTGACATCGGCACCACGACGGCCGAAGACGGTGCGCTCGGCCGGACCGGCGCGTCCATGGTTCTCATCACTGGAGCCTTCCCGTCGCCAGTGCACCAGCGACTCGGGCACCTCAGCCAGAAAACGCGACGCCGGATTGCTCATCGGTGACCCCCACGCGGACCGGGTGATCGCCCGGGACAGGTAGAGCCGGTGCTGGGCCCTGGTCAGCCCGACGTAGGCAAGCCGACGCTCCTCAGCTAGTTCGGCCGGGTCCCCCAACGCCCGCTGGTGCGGGAACAGCCCGTCCTCCCAGCCGGTGAGGAACACCACCGGGAACTCCAGACCCTTGGCGGTGTGCAAGGTCATCAAGGTCACCACCCCGCCGGACGACCCATCGTCGTCGGGGATCTGATCAGCATCAGCGACCAGCGCGACGCGTTCCAGGAACGCCGCGAGTGATCCGGGCTCGGCGCCGCCGTCCTCAACCGGGACGGCCACCGGCCCACCTTCGGACGCAAACTCCCGCGCCACCGTGACGAGTTCGGTGAGGTTGTCCAGCCGGGACCCGTCCTGCGGGTCATCCGAGGCGTCCAGCTCGGCCCGGTACCCGGTCCGCTCCAGCACCGCATCCAGGATGTCCGCTACTTCCTCTCCGGCCAGCACCTTCTCCCGCAACTCATCCATCATCACCACGAACGCCGTGATCGCGTTGCGGGATCTGGGGTTGAGCAGCGGAATATCCTGGCCTGCGGCGGTGGCCCGCAGCGCCGCAGCGAAGGAGATCCGTTCCCGGTCGGCATAGGTGGCGACCACGGCCTCGGCGCGATCGCCGATCCCCCGGCGCGGGGTGTTGAGGATCCGGCGCAGCGACACGGTGTCCTCGGGGTTGTCCAGCACCCGCAGGTAGGCCAGCGCATCGCGGACCTCGCGGCGCTCGTAGAAGCGCACCCCGCCGACCACCTTGTAGGGCAGCCCCAGCCGGATGAACATTTCCTCGAAGACCCGGGACGAGTTGTTGGTGCGGTAGAACACCGCAACGTCGCCGAATCGGGCTTTGCCGCGGTCAACCAGCTGATCGATCTCCGAGGCGACGAACGCGGCCTCGTCGTGCTCGTTGTCGGCAACGTAGCCGACGATCGGTTCGCCGTCCCCGGCAGCTGACCACAGCCGCTTGTCCCGCCGGCCAGGGTTGCGGGAGATCACCGCGTTCGCCGCGGACAGGATTGTCTGGGTGGATCGGTAGTTCTGCTCCAGCAGGATCGTCCGGGCGTTCGGGAAGTCCCGCTCGAACTCTTCGATGTTGCGGATGGTGGCGCCCCGGAAGGCGTAGATGGACTGGTCGGCGTCACCCACCACGCACAGCTCGCCAGGATCCTCTGTCTCCGGGCCCACCAGCTGGTACACCAGCTCGTATTGCGCGTGGTTGGTGTCCTGGTACTCGTCGACCAGGATGTGCCGGAACCGGCGCCGGTAATGCTCGGTGACGTCGGGCAGGGTCTGCAGCATCTGCACGGTGCGCATGATCAGGTCGTCGAAGTCCAGCGCGTTGGATACCGCCAGCCGCTGCTGGTAACCGGCGTAGACCTCGGCAACCCGGCGATCGAAGTCGTTGCCCGCGGCACTGGCCGCGGCCTCGACGTCGAGTAGCTCGTTTTTCAGATTGGAGATCTTCGCAGCCAGGGCGCGGGCGGGATAACGCTTCGGGTCCAGGTCGACGTCCCGGGCCACCATGGAGATCAGGCGGCGGGTGTCGTCGGCGTCGTAAATGGAGAAATTCGAGTTCAGCCCGGACAGATGGCTCGCTTCGCGGCGCAGGATCCGCACGCACATGGAGTGGAACGTCGACACCCACATCACCGCGGACCGCCCACCGACCAGCACGCTGACCCGCTGCCGCATCTCGGCCGCGGCCTTGTTCGTGAAGGTGATCGCCAGCACCTGGCCGGGCGCGACGCCGCGGTGGGCAAGCAGGTAGGCGATGCGGTGCGCGAGCACCCGGGTCTTGCCGGACCCCGCGCCCGCAACGATGAGCAATGGGGAGCCGGCGTGCTCGACCGCCATGCGTTGCTGCGGGTTGAGCCCGGCGAGCAGATCCCGTGGCGGGCCGGTGACAACAGAGGTACTCATTGTGGCGACCACGGTACCGGCAGACACCGACATCCCGGGACGGCGCTGCGTGGCGGTGCCGGGAAGCAGGTGGACGGCGGTGCACGTGACATGGCAGACTCCCAGTCGTGTCGAGTCGCCAGCGCTTTTTTTACGGGTACCGGATCCGGTGCCCGTGATGGCGATACGTACGACGTAAACCACCACGACGCCCCGGAGTCCACGGACCCGGGGCGTTGTTGCTGCCAGGGAACGCGGGCTCCGACCCAGAATGATGAGGAGACCACCGACATGTCCCCACATGCGACCAGCGAGGCAGCGCCGCCGGCTCAGGACGGTTCAGTCCCCGACCTCGCCGCGCTGCGCATCGAGATCGACTACCTCGACGCGGAGATCCTGCGGTTGGTGCAACGACGCACCGCCGTCTCTCAGACGATTGGCCAAGTCCGACGAGCAGCCGGCGGGC
>JBOHFK010000013.1:0-62255 GCA_050699635.1 Pseudonocardiaceae bacterium
ACCACTAAAGATCGACAACCATGCCATCCAAGACACCCACCGACACCCGCCCGAACCCGCACGTGCAAACGTGGCAGCACGACACCCCAGGTAACGTATAGGTAACAAAATGACGGTTAGCTATAGCTCTCATCGCCACTCACGGGTTGTCCACAACCTCAGTCGTGCCCGGGACTCCGTGAATGCGTACAGCGTTCCAGCGGTGATTTCGTTTACTGCCACGCGGTGATCAGGTCGTCGGGGCCCAGCACCGGCAGGTCGCGAACTGTCGCACCGGCGCGGCTCACCGCGAGGAGCGGCGTGGCCCCGTCGGCACCGGGGAGTTGCGTGCGGTGCACCAGCAGCCTGCCGAGATCGGGGGCATCGAACGGCCGGGTCTCGTGCCACTTCACCGAACCGATCATTGACACCCGGCGAGCGACGGGTTCGCGATCGGCGCCGACCAGGTCGATCTCGGGATCGTTGGTGCGGGTCCAGTAACCGCCGATCACTGCGGTGCCCGCTGGCAGGATGTCACCGGGCAGGCGGCGCAGGGATTCCCGGACGACGGGTTCGATGGCCCGACCGCGCCAGCTCGTCCAGGACGTTTCAATCCTACGGAGCACCAGGTCCCCGCGACCACGCTCGATCTCGGCGAGGTGCGGGCCGAGGAAGGTCAACCAGAACCGCAAGTACGGGTCGGCCACGGTGTAACGGGTCTCCCGGGAGGGCCTGGTCGACAACGGGACCGTGGTGTCGATGATGCGCTTGCGGGCGAGTAGACGCAGGGCGCGGCTGAGCGAGGCCTGGGGCAGTCCGCCGGCGGCCCGGCCGATCAGGGCGTAGGACCGTTCTCCCGACCCCAGGGCGGTGAGCACCCCGCGTGCCTGGGCCTCCACCGGGAACTCTGCTGCGAGCATCCGCTCCGCGCTGACCAGCAGCGCGGACGTGGGATCGCTGACAGCTTCGGCCAGGTAGCCGGTGACAGTGGAGCCGTTGCGCCATTCGTCAAGGATCAGCGGCAGCCCACCGGTGATGAGGTAGGCATCGAAGGCAGCGGCCGCGGGGAGATCGAGCATGGCAGCCACGTCGGCCGGGCTCAGCGGTGGGACCACCATCTCGGTGGCGCGTTGGTGGAAGGGCCTGCCGTAGTCGTTGAGTGCCTCCATCATCGCCAGGTCTGAGCCAACGCAGAGAAGCAGCACAGGCAGGCGCGCGAGCTCCCGGTCGAAGATCTTCTGCAACGTTCCCTCGAAACCCGGGTCGTTGGCGACGAGATAGGGCATCTCGTCGAGAACCACGACGGACGGTCCCTCGGCTGGTAGCGCGATCGCCAGCAGTCGCAGAGCGGCTTCCCACGTCGTCGGAGCCTGATCACGGAACAGGTCCGCGCCCGGCAGATCCGAGTTCAGGGCGGCGTCGGCGAACAGGCGTAAGTCAGACGTGGCGTCCGGTTGGGCCGAGGCCGTGAAGAACAGGTACGGCACGCCCGCCCGCTCCACGAACTCCTCGACGAGGCGGGACTTTCCGACCCGGCGGCGACCCCGCATGAGGATCGCTCGGCCGGGCCGGCCCGCGCGGCCGCCGTCGATGACCCGCGCCAACGCCCGGTCGAGAGTGGCCAACTCCCGCACGCGCCCGATGAAGCCCGCCATGCACCTCTCACTCATTTTATGAGGAATGACACTCATCGATGAGTGTATCCCCCATGAGTGCATCGACAGTCGGGGGATGCTCTTACGCGACCCGGGCCCGGACTGCCTGACCCTCAGTGACGGCTGCGACCGTTGCGGCCCGACAGTGGTTGGCAAGGATCACGGTTGGAACGACCACCTCGCGACTCAACCGGTACGCAGTGGTGAGTGCCCTGCGGACGGTGCGCTCGCCAGGGTGTGTGCGATCGAGCAGGGCGTTGACGGCCTCAGCGTCCAGCACAACCCTCATCAGGCCGCAGAGCCGCTCGGCTGATCGGCGCCGTCGTTGTTGGCCTCGGGCTGTCCTCCGAGCAACTCGGCGAAGCGTCGCATCTCCGCCTCATCCTCGGGCGTGTCCAGCGGGCCTCGCTCAGCAGCGAGGTGATCGAGCAAGGCGCCGAGAGCCTCGTGGCGGCGCAGCCTCGCTAGCTCCCGGCGCACGGCGTCGTTGACCCTGCTGGATAGTCCACCCCCCTGGGCGGCTAACGCATCACGAGGTCGGCGTCGAGCGTGACGGAAACCTTGCGCTTGGCCTGCTCGGGCATACCAGGATCCTACAACGCTCCTACCTCAGCACGGCCTTGCGCTGATCCGAAACTGTCGGTGGTGCTCGCCATTCATGCGACCATGGCCACGATCAACCCGTACCGGGAGGTGACGGACCGATGGCTCAGCCCATGTCCGAACTGCTGCTCGACCATGCCGGGCCGTGGACCGAGCAGGACTTCCTCGCCCTGCCCGAGGACCGGCGCATCGAGCTGCTCGACGGGGAGCTCCTCGTGAGCCCGTCGCCGCGGCGCCGGCACCAGCGCCTATCGATGTGGCTGGCGATGGCCCGGATGATCGAGGGCCCACCCACCGACCCGGTTGGCGCGTGACAAAGCGCCGGCGCGCGGTCCGGCACCTGAGCGCGACACGGCGGGCAGGGGAGCGCGACACGCCGGAGGGGGGTCAGTCGTGGCCGCCGCCGGGGCCTACTGGGTCGGGGAGGACGAAGACGCGGTCGTCGCTGGAGATCCGCTTGCCGCCGGTCTTGTTGACGGTGCCCAGCCACAACACTCGCCCCTCCGGGCTCAGGGCAGCCGCTGAGACCCGGCCGTAGCGATCCAGCGGGATCTGCAGGGGTGGGCCGAGGAAGGTGCCCCCCGGTCCGATCCCGAGCGCGAACATCGGCGCCCCACTGGTGAAGGCGACCTGGATGCGACCCTGCATGACGACGCATCCTGCGGCTCCGCTGCCGCCCGGCCAGGTCCAGGCGGCCCGGCCCAGCGGACGTCCCGGTTTCACCCGGTGCAGCAGGTCGTGGTCGGGTACCCGGTCGGTGATCCACAGCTCCTTGGTCAGTGGGTCCAGACACAGCCCGCCCGGCGCGTGCAGGCCACTGACCAATACCCGGGATCCGGCCGGGTTGCCCGGTGCCGGGTGACCGAAGGTGTCGATCCGCAGCACCTTGCCGGCCAGTGACTGGGGATCGTCGGCGGCCGCCGGATTGCCGGCATCGCCAGTGGCGACCAGGAGCATCCCGGAGGAGTCCACCGCGAGCGCGCCGGCATTGCCGCTGGCGCCCCGCGGGATCCCGGACAGCACCGCCTTGGGCATGTCGCCGGGGGCGATCCGGACCACCCGGTTGTCGACAGGGGTGGTGATGTAGGCGTAGATCAGTTCGTCTTCGGAGTAGCTGGGAGACAGCGCGAGACCCGTGAGGCCACCGTCCCCAGCTGAGTCCACGGCCAGCGCGGTTATCTCCTGGTTGGGCCGTTGCCGCTGTACTTGTACGATCCGGCCGGTGGTGCGCTCCGCGGCCAGCGCGACCGGCGTGGAACCCGGCAGCACGACCAATGCGGAGATCGGTTCCAGGCAGGTCGCGACGACCTGGGGGTCCGGGTCGGTGCAGCCCTGCGGCGGGCCCGGGGGTGGCCGCCCGGGTGCGCCGGGGGCCGGGCCCCGGGACGGCCCCGGGATTTCGGGTCTCGGTCCGGTCTCGGACCCGACCTCGAGTTTGGGGTGAAATGCTCCGGCGTCGCGGTCCGGGAAACTCGGGGTCACCGAACACGCGCACAGCAGCGCAGCCGCCGTGAGCAGCACCCAGACCGTGCGGCGGCTGCCGCGCAAGCGGAAGCCAGCCGTGAGCCCGGCTGGGCCCAGCACGGGAGAGCGCACGATCGGCCAGGCTAGGCGTCAGCCCGTATGCCGATGGTGAGCCTTCACGGAAATCGATGCTGACCTGCACGCACGGTGACCGGACGAGCCATCCATAATTTTTTTCACTCTTTTGGATGATATTTCTGCGGTTGTAAAAGCCGCATCCTTCGCGAAGGCGTGTTCAGCTGGCGTTCAGGCAGCCGTAGCGGCCAGCGACACACGTTGAGGGCCGCAGGGGCGCGCGATGTCCGCTGTCAGTTCGGAGTACCAGCGATGATGCGCTGGATCATCTCCTCGAGCATCAGGTTCCGGCTGCTGGTGCTGGTCGCCGCCGCGGCAGTGGTGTTACTCGGCATCATCCAGGCGCGCGCGGCGACGGTGGACGCGCTGCCGGAGTTCTCGCCGACCTACGTCGAGGTCCAGACCGAGGCACTGGGCCTCTCGGCCGCCGAGGTCGAGCAGCTGATCACCGTGCCGCTGGAGGCGGACCTGCTCAACGGCGTGGCGTGGCTCAAACACATCCGGTCGGAGTCGGTCCCTGGCCTGTCGTCGCTGGTGCTGGTGTTCGAGCCGGGAACCGATCCGCTCAAGGCCCGCCAGGTGGTCAACGAACGGATCACTCAGGCCAAGGCGTTGCCCAACGTCTCCAAGCCCCCGACCATGCTCGAACCGCTGTCCTCATCCAGCCGGGTGCTGATGATCGGGCTCGCCCCGCGCAACCCGAAGGACCTGTCGCTGATCGACGCCTCGGTACTCGCCCAGTGGACGATCAAACCGCGGCTGATGGCCATCCCGGGGGTGGCCAACGTAGCCATCTGGGGCCAGCGGGACCAGCAGCTGCAGGTTCAGGTCGACCCGAAACGCCTGGCCGCGCAGGATGTCTCGCTGGCGCAGGTGGTGCAGACCGCCGGCAACGCCATGTGGGTGTCCCCGCTGAGCTTTCTGGAGGCGTCCACGCCCGGCGCCGGTGGGTTCATCGACACCACCAACCAGCGGCTCGGTATCCAGCATGTCTCGCCGATCGTCTCCGCGCAGGACCTGGCGCAGGTGACCGTCGAAGACACCCCGGGCAGGGTGGTGCGGCTGGGCGATGTGAGCACCGTGGTCACCGACCACCAACCGCTGATCGGGGACGCCGCCGCCGGGACGGGACCCGCCCTGCTGCTCGTGGTGGAGAAGTTCCCGGCCGCCAACCCGCTGACGGTGACCCGTGGGCTGGAGAGCGCGATTGACGAACTGCGCCCCGGTCTGTCCGGCCTGCAGATCGACACATCGGTGTTCCGGCCGGCAACGTTCATCGAGACCGCCATGCGCAACGTCGGGCTCTGGCTGCTGATCGGCGCTATCGCGCTCGCCGTGGTGCTCGCGTTCGTGCTGTTGTCCTGGCGCGCCGCGGTCACCAGCCTGGTGGCCATCCTGATCTCGCTGATCACCGCCGTCGGAGTCTTGCTGCTCACCGGTGCGACGGTCAACATGATGATCCTCGCTGGGCTGGCCGCTGCGCTCGCGCTGGTCGTGGATGACGCGATCGCCGATGTGGATCGCATCCGCCACCGGCTGACCGAGGAGCGCGAGGCGGGAGAGCAGCGGACGGTCGCGGCGGCCGCGCTCCAGGCGCGCGGCGCGATCAGCTATGCGACGGCGATCACGGCGCTGGCGGTGCTCCCGGTGCTCTTTTTGGGTGGTCAGGCCCGGGAGCTGTATCAACCGGCCGCGCTGGCGTATCTGTTGTCAGTAGCGGCCTCTATGGTTGTCGCGCTCACCGTCACACCGGCGCTGAGTGCGCTGCTGCTGGCCGGCGGCGCGGTCTCGCGCCGCCCATTGCCAGCGGTAATGTCGGCGGTGCTGCACTGGGGGCAGCACCGCCTCCAGGCGACCCTGCCGGGCATCCTGTCCAAGCCCCGCCGGGCGCTGGGTGCCGGGGTGGTTCTGCTGGTGCTCGGGATCGGCGTGGTGCCGTTGTTCGAGCAGTCCGTGCTGCCCTCGGCCAAGGATCCGTACCTCCTGATCCAGTTCGACGGTCCACCCGGCACGTCTTTGCCGGAGATGAACCGGATCACCACCAGGGCCGGGGCGGAGCTGCGGGCGATGCCTGGGGTGCGCGCGGTGGGCTCCCAGGTGGGCCGGGCCGTACTGGCCGACCAGGTGGTCGAGGTGAACTCCGGGCAGCTGTGGGTCGGCCTGGATCCGGCGGCCGACTACGACCAGGTGGTAGCCGGCATCACCGCCGCCGTGCGCGGCTACCCGGGGATCACCAGCGACGTGCTGACCTACCAGAAGCGCCGGGCGCAGGAGATCCTCCCGGGATCCGCCGAGGACGTGACGGTACGGGTCTACGGCCAGGACAGCGACGTGCTGGCGGCCAAGGCGCAGGACGTCCGCACCCAGCTGGCCCGCATCGACGGCGTCGCGCACCCACACCTGGACCGTCCGGCCCAGGAGCCGACGTTGCTGCTGGACGTCAGCCTGGCCGCGGTCCAGCAGTTCGGTCTCAAACCCGGTGACGTCCGGCGCGCGGCGGCCACCCTGCTGGCCGGCACTGAAGTCGGCAGCCTCTACGAGGGCCAAAAGATCTTCCAGGTGGTGGTGTGGGGCGGCCCGGACGCGCGGCACAGCCTGTCCAGCATCCGCGATCTGGTGATCGACACCCCGAACGGCGGTCACGTCCGGCTCGGCGACGTGGCCGAGGTCGGAGTGGCCGCGAAACCCACCGTGATCAAGCGCGAGGACGTCTCACGCTACGTCGACATCAGCGCGACCGTGTCCGGGCGGTCGGTCAGCTCGGTGCGCACCGACGTGGCGGAGCGCCTCAAGACCATCACGTTCCCGACCGAATACCACGCGGCGCTACTGGGTGACTACGCCGAGCAGCAGACCTCGGCGCTGCGCGTCACAGCGGTCTGCGTCGCCGTCGCCATCGGGATGTTCCTGCTGCTCCAAGCGGCATTCGGCAGCTGGGAGCTCGCGACGGCGGTATTCGTCTTGCTGCCCGTCGCGCTGACCGGTGGCGTGCTGGCCGCCCTGGCCAGCGGCAGGCTGATCTCGCTCGGGTCGCTGCTCGGGTTGCTCGCGGTGTTCGGGATCGCCACCCGGCACTGTGTCCTGCTGGTCCGGCACTACCAGGACCTGCGGCGCAGCGACCCGGCGGAGGACCGCGAAGACCTGGTGATGCGGGGCACCTCAGACCGGCTGGGCCCGATCCTGCGTACCACGCTGGCTGTCGCCGCGCTGTTCGTCCCGGCGCTGATCGTGGGCAATGTCGCCGGTCTGGAGATCGTGCAGCCGATGGCGGTGGTCGTCCTGGGTGGGCTGGTGACGTCCGCCTTCCTGAACCTGGTCGTGGTTCCCGCGCTGTACCTGAGCGTCTGGCCACGCAGCTCCGCATGGGAGGAGGAAGCGAGATGGGCCACCGCAATCGATGGGCCACAGCATTCGCACTGATCGCGGTGGTGGTTGTCGCCGTCCTGCCGGTCGCCGGCTGTTCCAGTGCGCCGGCCGCCGGGAGCCCGGCATCCGAGGTGGAGGTCTCGAAGGTTGAACCGGTCGCCGGATCCAATGTCGCCACGGTGACCCTGTCCAGCGACGCAGCGCGCCGTCTGGGCATCCAGACCAGCGTGGTCGGCGAAACGATGGTCGCTGGCCTGATGCGCAAAGTCGTCCCGTACTCCGCGGTGCTCTACGACCCGGCCGGCAAGACCTACGCCTACAGCAACCCGCGCTCGCTGGCCTACGTCCGGGTACCGCTTGCCGTCGATTTCGTCGACGGGGAGCTGGCGGTGCTCACTGCCGGCCCGCCTTCGGGAACGACGGTGGTGACCGTGGGCGCCTCGGAGCTGTTCGGCACCGAGTTCGAGGTCGGCGGCGAGTAGGTTGCTGCGCTGGATCGTCGGCTCGAGCCTCGAGGGCCGTTTCCTGGTCATCGCGCTGGCCGGCGGGCTGATGTTCTTCGGCACCTGGCAACTGCGCGACTCACCGGTCGACGTCTTTCCCGAGTTCGCGCCGCCCCGGGTCGAGGTACAGACCTCCTGCCTGGGGTTGTCCGCCGCCGAGGTGGAGAGCCTGGTGAGCACTCCCCTGGAGCGGGGGCTCAACGGCCTGCCAGGCCTGGACACCATGCGGTCCAAGTCTGTTGCCACGGTGTCGTCCATCGAGCTCATCTTCACCGCGGGAACCGACGTGCTGCAGGCATCCCAGCTCGTCACCGAGCGGCTCGCGACCCTGTCACGGCAGTTGCCGACCTGGGCCGCCCCGCCGTTCATCCGGCCCCCGCTGTCGGCCACCAGCCGGGCGATGCACATCGGCTTGAGCTCCACGACGGTCAACCTGCTCGACCTGTCCAACATCGCCTACTGGACGATCCGCTCCCGGCTGCTGCGGGTACCCGGGGTGGCGAACGTGGCGATCTGGGGTGAGCGGCTGGACATGCGGCAGGTGGAGGTCGACCCGCAGCGGCTCGCGGCCAACGGGGTCACCCTCGATCAGGTCATGGAGGCGACGTCCAACTCCGTCGAGGCCGGCCTGTTGCAGTTCACCGACGGCTCGCGGATCGGCACCGGCGGGTTCATCGACACCCCCAACCAGCGGCTCAACCTGCAGCACACCGTCCCCATCGTGACCGCGGAAGACCTCGCCCAGGCCTCGCTGGAGCGGGCCAACGGACCACCGATCCACCTCAGCGACGTCGCGAACGTGGTGCGCGACCACCCGGTGCTGATCGGCGACGCGATCATCAACGACCGCTCCGGCCTGATGCTGGTGGTCGAGAAGTTCCCGTGGGGCAACGCCCTGGCCGTCGACAAGGGCGTCGAAGCGGCGATCGACGAGCTGCGACCCGGACTGCCCGGCATCGACATCGACACCACGATCTTCCGCCCGGCCACCTTCATCGACACCGCGCTGGGCAACCTGACCACCTCACTGGTCGTCGGAGCGCTGCTGATGATGCTGATGCTCGGGGCCTTCCTCTACGAGTGGCGCACCGCGCTGATCAGCGTGGTGGCCATCCCGCTGGCGCTGGTCACGGCCGGCCTGGTGTTGTACTGGCGGGGCGACACGATCAACACCATGATCCTGGCCGGGTTCATCATCGCGCTGGGGGACGTGGTCGACGACGCGATCGTCGACGTGGAGAACGTGGTGCGGCGGCTGCGTGAGCACCGCCGGTCGGATAGCGGCGCATCCACCTTCCGGATCATCCTCGACGCGTCGATCGAGGTCCGCGGCGCGATCATCTATGCCACCCTGATCGAAGTCGTGGCGGTGGCGCCGATCATCCTGCTGCCCGGGTTGTCCGGCTCCTTCTTCCGCCCGCTGGCGCTGTCCTACGCGCTGGCGATCGTCGCCTCGATGGCGGTCGCGCTGACCGTGACACCGGCACTGTGCCTGATCCTGCTGCGCAAGGCACCATTATTGCGCAAGGAATCCCCCCTGGTGGGCTGGCTGATGCCGCGCTACGAGCGGCTGCTCTGGCGCAGCATTGTCCGGCCGCGCCGCGCGTTGGCCACCGTCGGAGTACTGGTTGCGGCCTGCGTTGCGGTGCTGCCCTTCTTCGGCCAGTCACTATTCCCGGAATTCAAGGAACGCGACTTCCTGATGCACTGGATCACCAAGCCGGGCACCTCGCTGGCCGAGGAGCAGCGGATCACCAAACAGGTCAGCGCCGAGCTGCGGGCGATCCCCGGCGTGCGCAATTTCGGTTCGCACATCGGGCAGGCGCTGCTGGCCGAGGAGATCGTCGGCGTGGACACCGGCGAGAACTGGATCAGCGTCGATCCCGCCGTCGACTACGACACCACGGTGGCCGCCATCCACGATGTGGTCGACCGCTACCCGGGGTTGTACCGGGACGTGGAGACGTATCTGGCCGAGCGGATCAGCGAGGTGCTGACCGGATCCAGCAACCCGATCACCGTTCGGATCTTCGGCGACGATCTGACCACCCTGCGGGCCAAGGCCGCGCAGGTGCGTGACGTCGTCGCCGGGGTCGACGGGGCCACCGACGTGAAAGTGGAAGTGCAGGCCGACGAACCGCAGATCCAGGTCGTGGTGAACCTGGCCGCGGCGCAGCGTTACGGGATCAAACCCGGTGACGTCCGCCGGGCCGCGGGCGTGCTGGTGGCCGGGGAGGAGGTCGGCGACATCTTCTCCGGTGGCAAGACCTTCGACGTGCAGGTGTGGAGCACCCCGGAGACCCGGCGCAGCGCCGAGAGCGTCCGCAACCTGCTGCTGGACGCACCCAGCGGCGGGAAGGTGCGGCTGGCCGACGTCGCTGACGTCACCGTGGTCCCCACCCCCAACAGCATCAAACACGAGAACACCACCCGCCGGATCGATGTCACCGCCGACGTGGCCGCCGGGCACGATCTCGGCTCGGTGGCCGGGAACGTCGAGCAGCGCCTGTCCACGGTGAGCTACCCCCGTGGATATCACGCCGAGCTGATCGGGGAATACCAGGAGCGTCAGGCCGCGCAGCACCAGATCCTGCTGCTCGCGGTGGTCGCCGGGATCGGCATCCTCTTCCTGCTGCAGGCGGCGTTCGGCAACTGGCGACTGGCGGCGCTGTCCTTCCTCACCCTGCCGATGGCTCTGGTGGGCGGTGTGCTGGCGGCATTCGCCGCCAGCGGGATCCTCACCCTGGGATCGTTGGTTGGGCTGTTCACCGTGTTCGGTATCGCCGCCCGCAACGGCATCATGCTGCTCAGCCACTACCGCCACCTGCAAGACCGGGAAGGTGTCGCGTTCGGTCCCGGGCTGGTCGTGCGCGGCGCCCGGGAGCGGCTGCGGCCGATCCTGATGACCGCCCTGGCGACCGGGCTGGCGGTGCTGCCGTTGGTGGTCGCGGGGGAGATACCGGGCCATGAGATCGAGCACCCGATGGCGGTGGTCATCGTCGGTGGCCTGGTCACCTCCACCCTGCTCAACCTGTTCGTCGTGCCCTCGCTGTACCTGCGTTTCGGACGGCCCTACAAGGTAGCGATCGCATCACCGGTCGGGGGGAACGGAGGACGTTAATGATCAGCCATCGCAATGCGCGGCATGCCGTGCGGGGGGTGCTGGTGGCCCTTCCGCTCATGCTGGCCACCGCTTGCGGGTCCAGCGGATCGGGCGTGGCACCCGCTGGTGACACCTCCCATGCGCCACCGGCTCCGAGTGCGCCGCCATCGGTGGTGGCCAAGCCGGCGGTGGCGCTGCCGACCTGCGGGCCGGTCAAGATCCCGCCGTTTGACGGCGCGAACTTCCCCGATCCCACGAAGATCGACAACAGGTGGTTCCCGCTGGTGCCGGGCACCCAGCTCGTGTCCGAGGGGCACGCGAACCGGGACGGTGCACTGCTGCCGCACCAGATCGTGTCCACCGTCACCGACCTCACCAAGGTGATCAACGGGGTGCCGACGGCGGTGATCTGGGAGGTGGACCGCAACCAGGGCATGCTGGCCGAGTCCGAGCTCGCCTTCTACGCACAAGATCGGGACGGCAACGTGTGGAGCTTCGGCCAGTATCCGGAGCTGTACACCAACGGGAAGTTCACCGGCGCACCGAAAACCTGGTTCGCCGGCCTGTCCCGGGCCAACGCCGGGGTCCTCGTCCGCGGCGACCCGAGCCCCGGATCAGGGGAATTCCTGCAAGGGGTGGCCCCCAACGCCGATTTCCTGGACTGCGCGAAGGACGTGAAGCTCGGCGAGCGCACCTGCGTCGCCACTAGCTGCTACGACGGTGTGGCGGTGGTCGATGAGCGCAGCGGGGAGGATCCGGCGTCCGGGATCCAGCGCAAGTTCTACGCGCCGGGTGTCGGAACAGTCCGGGTCGAGGCGATCGGGGACCCGGAGGATGAGACGTTGGTGCTGGCCAAGGTCGTCACCCTGGATCCCACCGCGCTGGCCGCTGCCCGGCAGAGCGCGTTGGACCTGGAGAAGCACGCCTACGCGATCAACGCCAACGGCGTCTACCAGCAGACGTCCCCATCCACCCCGCGCAACTGACGTGGTTGTCACTCATCGGAACCGCCGCTAACCCTCTGTACCTGGTCGTTCGGCTGCTTCGGTGAGGGGGGCGGGTAGCCGGCCACCGCTGGTTGCCGCGAGGACCGGAATGTGCCGGGCCCGCACCGCGGGCAGGCCCACCTCGGTTCCATCGTGGCGCACTGCCCAGACCCGGGACTGATCATCGACCCGCAAACCTGCGAGGTCGGACCAGGCCATCCGCTGAGTGCCCCACACCCGGTACGCCACCAGCGTTTCCGGCCCGACCACGGTACGGGTCCGTACCACCCAGAACGCGAGGATCAGCGGCACCAGGTACAGCACCTGCAGCCCCGGAGCGCCGAAGGCCACCGGGGTCATGCACACGATCAGGCCGAACACACCGAGCAGCGCGGTCAGCGGCAGTCGGAAGGTCACCGTGGTGGAGTCGGTCACAAGGTCATAGTGGCAGGCGGTTATAGGCGTACAATAGGCGCATGCCACGGGTTCAGATCTACCTGCCAGACGATCTTCACCAGGCGGTCAAGGAGTTGGAGTTGCCGATCTCCGAGCTCAGCCAGCAGGCCGTGCGAATGGAGCTCCGCCGGCGGGAGTTGGCCACCGCAGCTGATCGGTACCTGGCTGAGCTCGCGGTGGAACTCGGCGGCCCACCCACGGCTGACGAACTGGCGGCGGCAGATGCCTGGATTGACGCTGCGACCGTTCCACCGGCACGACGCCCAACATGATGACGGCGCCCAACATGATGACGGCGCAGCTGAGATGACGCAGATGAGATTGGTTCTTGATTCGGGTGCCGTCACGGTGTTCGGCCGTCGGGACCGGCAGACAGCCGCGCGCATCGCAGCACTTCGGCGGCGCGGGCTATGGCCCCCGGTTGTGCCTGCCGCCGTGCTTGTCGACTCGGTGACCGGCAATCGAGTACGTGATGCACTGGCGAACCGCGCTGTGGGATTGGCCATGGTCCATCCGTTGGACGAACCGCTGGCGTGCCGCGCGGCGCAGCTTCGCGGCCGGGCGCGGGCTGGTTCCGCGGTGGATGCCACCGTGGTGGCCACCGCCGAGCTGCTCGCAGCGCTGGTGATCACGGGCAATCACGATCACCTCACCCGCCTGTCCCAACACGCCAACGGGATTTCTGTATTGCCCGCGTGATTCGCTGCAAGCGGGGGGACCTGTGCCGCCGGTGCTTGAATTCCATCCCCAGTGAACTCTCGGTTTAGCCGAGTGGCCCCCACTCTCCATACCAATGGGTGACGGTCAGCGTCATCGTTCCTTGCGGAGGTGGTGGCTGTGGTGGTCCGTCGACGGGTGCGCAAGAGCTTGGCCATGGCGGTGACAGGCGGTGTGCTGGCGGCTGTTGTCAGTGCGGTGTCGTCGGGCTCGGCCAGCGCGACCGGCAGCGAGGAGAATGACCACTCGACCTCTGGACTCCCGCGCGACGCCATCGAGCACGTCCTTGTCGTCGACCTGGAGAACGAGAACTTCGCGGATACGTTCGGCAGCGGCTCACCAGCGACGTACCTCAACCAGGAGCTCGTCCCACAGGGCCAGCTGTTGACCAACTATTACGCCACTGGGCACGCGAGCACGGACAACTACATCGCCCAGGTGTCCGGCCAGGCCCCCAACAAAGTCAGCGGCTCAGACTGCATCGTCGACACCACCACCTTGGTCGGCAGGTTCAGCGACGTCACACCCGGTACCCCTGACCCGGACCAGGCGACCTATCCCGGACAGGTCGATGGTGAGGGCTGTGTCTACCCCGGTCCGAACGCCACATCCGCCGGTGTCCAGACCATCGCCGATCAGCTCGACGCCCAGCAGCGGCGCGGACGGCCCCAGCAACCCACCTGGCGCGCGTACGCGGAGGACATGGGTAACGACGCGGGTCGCGACGGCGGTGATCCCGATCCGCTCGGCGGGACGGACTGCGCTCACCCGCCCCTGGACGGCGCCGACCTCACCAACAAGGCCACTGCAACAGACCAATATGCCGACCGCCACGTCCCCTTCGTGTTCTTCCACTCGATCATCGACAACACCGTCCGTTGCGACACCCACGTCGTGCCGCTCGGCACCGTCAAGATCGGCGCCGGCGGACAGCGCGACACCTTCGCCGGCCCACCTCGTGCTGGACCTCGCGCACGAGCGGACCACCCCCACGTTCGGGTTCATCACCCCGAACCTGTGCAACGACGGTCATGACCAAACCTGTACCGGCACCAACACCGAGGGTGGGCACGCCGGAGGACTCGTCGCGGTGGCCCGGCTTTGCTGCCATCCTCACTGCCTTCGGGGTACCGGCTCCCACCCAACCAGGCCAGTACCCTGGCGGTGGTCGCATCGGCGCCGTTCTGCTCAACCCCAACTACATCAAGGCCGGTAGTGCCAACCCGACCCCGTACAACCACTATTCAGCACTGCGCAGCTACGAAGATCTTCTCGGTCTGGACGTCGGAGGCGCCGACGGGCAGGGTCATCTCGGATTCGCGGCCCAGCCCGGTTTGCGCGCCTTCGGCAACGATGTCTTCAACCGCCACCCGAACCGCTAGGACATCTCCGGCCAGCTGAGTGCTCCCAGGATGCGGGAGGGGCTCCCGCAAGGTTGACGGTGCCGGGGCGGGCCCGTTACCGTCGGCTACGTGCTAACCCCCACCGACCTTGTACGTCAGAGGCGCGTCGTCTGAAGAATCTGCAGACGTCGACGCGCCAACCCTCGCTTGAGCCCAGACCGGGCGGCGAGGGTTTTTTGATGTCCGGGGTTGAGTAAGCGACGAAGCTGAGCAAGCGATTGAATGAGGCAGGACATGACAGCCGTGACCCCCAGAGATCTGTCCAGAGAAATCCCGCATCCGGCCCAACCGCCCAAGCCGGCCCCACCGGTAGGCGCGCCGGTACGAGTTACCGGTGCACAGGCGCTCGTGCGTGCTCTGGAGGCATTGGGCTGCGAGGCCGTGTTCGGGATCCCGGGCGGCACGATCCTGCCGGCCTATGATCCGCTGCTGGACTCCACGATCCTGCGCCACGTGCTGGTCCGCCACGAGCAGGGCGCCGGGCACGCGGCCACCGGATATGCGCAGGCCACCGGGAGGGTCGGGGTGTGCATGGCAACCTCAGGTCCTGGTGCGACGAACCTCGTCACTCCGCTGGCCGACGCGCACATGGACTCCGTGCCGGTGGTGGCCATCACCGGTCAGCAGACCAGGGCACTGATCGGCACCGACGCGTTCCAGGAAGCGGATATCACCGGCATCACCATGCCCGTCACCAAGCACAACATGCTGGTGAAGGATCCGGCGGATATCCCGAGAGCGGTCGCGGAGGCGTTTCACCTGGCCGCCACCGGCCGCCCGGGCCCCGTGCTGGTGGACATCCCCAAGGATGTCCTGCAGGAGCAGACCTCCTTCGTCTGGCCACCCGAACTGGACCTCCCCGGCTACCGGCCGACCACCCGGCCGCACGGTAAGCAGATCCGCGAAGCAGCCCGGTTGATCGCCACCGCGCGGCGTCCGGTGCTCTACGTCGGCGGCGGGGTGATCAAGGCGCGGGCCAGCGCGGCGTTGCGGGAGTTGGCCGAGCTGACCGGGGCGCCCGTGGTGACCACGCTGATGGCTCGCGGAGCCTTCCCCGATTCCCACCCCCAGCATGTGGGGATGCCCGGAATGCACGGCACCGTGGCCGCGGTCGCCGCGATGCAGCGTTCCGACCTGCTGGTGACTCTGGGCGCCCGGTTCGACGACCGGGTCACCGGGCAGCTGTCGTCGTTCGCGCCGGACGCCGCGGTGATCCACGCCGACATCGATCCTGCCGAGATCTCCAAGAACCGGCGGGCGGACGTGCCGATCGTCGGTGACTGCGCGGAGGTGATCAGCGAGCTGATCATTGCGGTGCGGGCCGAGTTCGAGAGCAGCCGTCCCGATCTGACGGCCTGGTGGCAGCAGCTGCACACCTGGCAGGAGACGTTCCCACTGGGTTATGACCGTCCCAGTGACGGGATGCTGTCTCCGCAGTACGTCATCGAGCGGATCGGGGTTCTGGTCGGCCCGGATGCGATTTACACCGCAGGCGTGGGCCAGCACCAGATGTGGGCGGCGCAATTCATCAAGTACGAACGGCCTCGTAGCTGGATCAACTCCGGCGGTCTGGGCACGATGGGTTATGCCGTTCCGGCGGCGATGGGCGCCAAGCTGGGCCGGCCGGACGTCGCGGTCTGGGCCATCGACGGCGACGGCAGTTTCCAGATGACCAACCAGGAGCTGGCGACCTGCGCGATCGAGAACATCCCGATCAAGGTCGCTGTGATCAACAACGGTAGTCTGGGCATGGTCCGGCAGTGGCAGAACCTGTTCTATGCCAAGCGCTACTCGCAGACCGACCTCGGGACCCACTTACGCATTCCGGACTTCGTGAAACTCGCCGAGGCACTGGGCTGTGTAGGCCTGCGATGCGAAGCCGAGCCAGACGTCGACAAGATCATCGCGCAGGCCATGGAGATCAACGACCGCCCGGTGGTGGTCGATTTCGTGGTGGGCAAGGACGCCCAGGTGTGGCCGATGGTCGCGGCCGGCACGGGAAACGACCACATCATGGCGGCGCACAACATCCGCCCGCTGTTCGACGAGGACGGGTCATGACCACACACACCATGTCGGTGCTGGTGGAGAACAAGCCAGGTGTGCTGGCCCGGGTGTCCGGGCTGTTCAGCCGCCGCGGGTTCAACATCCACTCGCTGGCGGTCGGGCCCACCGAGAACCCGGACATCTCCCGGATGACGATCGTGGTGGCCGTCGATGAACTGCCCCTGGAGCAGGTCACCAAGCAGCTCAACAAACTGATCAATGTGATCAAGATCGTAGAGCTCGACCCGGCGATGGCGGTGCGGCGGGAGCTGCTGCTGGTCAAGGTGCGGGCCGACACCACGGTGCGCACCCAGGTGCTCGAGACGGTCACGCTGTTCCGGGCCAAGGTGGTCGACGTCTCCCCGGAGGCGCTGACCATCGAGGCCACCGGCACCGCCGACAAGCTTGATGCCCTGCTCCGGATGCTCGAGCCCTACGGCATCCGCGAGATGGCCCAATCCGGCATGGTCGCGATCGGCCGCGGTCCTCGCGCCATTACCGCCAACCCACCCCGGGACAACCCACATGTGACGCAGAGCAGGAGCTTCGGATGAGTGCAGAGGTGTTTTACGACAACGACGCTGACCTGTCGGTGATCGGCGGGCGGAAGGTCGCGGTGATCGGCTACGGCAGCCAGGGCCACGCCCACGCACTGAGCCTGCGCGACTCCGGAGTCGACGTCCGGGTCGGCCTGCCGGAGGGGTCGCGCTCGCGCCCGAAGGCGGCCGACGAAGGCCTGCGGGTCGTCACACCTGCGCAGTCAGCCGCCGAGGCCGACGTCATCATGATGCTCGCGCCGGACACCAAACAGCGCACCATCTACTCCCAGGACATCGCGCCAAACTTGAACTCCGGCGACGCGCTGCTGTTCGGCCACGGGTTCAACATCCGTTACGGGCTGATCGAGGCACCGTCCGATGTGGACGTCGCGATGGTGGCGCCCAAGGGACCGGGGCACCTGGTCCGCCGGCAGTTCGTCGACGGCAAGGGGGTGCCCTGCCTGATCGCGGTGGATCAGGACCCCACCGGTGGCGCCCAGGCGCTGGCGTTGTCGTATGCCAAGGCGATCGGGGGCACCCGCGCCGGGGTGATCAAGACCACCTTCACCGAGGAGACCGAGACCGATCTGTTCGGTGAGCAGACGGTGCTCTGCGGCGGGCTCACCGCACTGGTCCAGGCCGGGTTCGAGGTGCTCACCGAGGCCGGTTATGCACCCGAGGTGGCCTACTTCGAGTGCCTGCACGAGGTCAAGCTCATCGTCGACCTGATGTATGAGGGCGGGATCTCCCGGATGCGCTACTCGATCTCCGACACCGCCGAGTACGGCGACCTCACTCGCGGACCGCGGATCATCACCCCCGAGGTCAAGGAGGAGATGCGCCGGATCCTCACCGAGATCCAGGACGGCAGCTTCGCCCGGGAGTGGGTCACCGAGGACGACAACGGCCGGCCCAACTTCACCAAGCTGCGCGCCGAGGGTGAGCAGCATCCCATCGAGCAGGTCGGCGCCAAGCTGCGCGGGCTGATGTCCTGGATCGACCGCCCACTCACCGACACCGCCTGAGCTACTGCGGCGCGCCACAGTGATCGACGTCCCGTGATATCGTAATATCTAGTCTGTCTAGATGTTATCCGGAGGTGTCCGTGAGCTGGCAGGTACAGGAAGCCAAGCAGCGCTTCAGCGAGGTGCTCCGCGCGGTCGAGCAGGGTGGACCCCAGGTCATCACGCGCCACGGTCAGGAGATCGCAGTGATCATCGACATGGCCGAGTACCGGCGCCTGACCGGGCCCAGGCGAAGCCTGGTCGAGCACTTGACGAGCTTCCCCAAGCTGCACACCGCTCCCGGCGAGTTGGACGTCTTTGCTGAAGTCGAGGCCGAGCGCACGCACGACCTTCCCCGGGATATCGAACTCGGGACCGATGAGTGACCTACCTGCTCGACACCAACGTCGTATCGGAGTGGCGAAAGCCTATCCCCGACCCCGGGGTTGCCGAATGGCTGGCGAGAGCTGCTGAGGATGACCTGTTCATCAGTGTTATCACCATCGGCGAAATCCATCGCGGCATCGTCAAGCTGCACTTGCGAAACGATCACCGTCAGGCGGCGGTTTACGAATCGTGGCTGGCTGATACCAAAGAGCTGTTCACCGACCGACTGGTGCCAGTGAGCCTCGAGGCTGCGGAGGAATGGGGACGTTCCGTTGCAGATCGTCCGGTTTCAATGGCCGATGGGCTCATCGCCGCGACGGCCAAGGTCCGTGGCTGGACCGTGGTCACCCGCAATGTCAAGGACTTCGATGCCACCGGCGTGCCGCTGCTGAACCCGTTTACCGGCTGACCCGGCACCCGTCGCGTAAGGTAGACGCCATTCGGCGCTGTATGTACCGTGTGCGTACGAACTGGAGGTCGTTGATGTCTCGGGACAGTGTTGAGCAACGGGCAGCGCGTCACTGCCGGATCAACCTTCGGGCCAGCGCCCGGCAGGAACAGTTGCTCAAGCAGGCCGCAGCGGCCACCGATCGCACCATGACCGATTTTGTCCTGGAGACCGCGGTGGTCGAGGCGGAGCGGGTGCTTGCCGACCGGCGTTGGTTCCTCATCGACGACCAGCGGTGGGGCCAGTTCCAGCAGCTGCTGGATCAGCCGGCTCGCGATTTGCCGAAGCTGCGCGCCCTCCTGGCGGAGCCGTCTGCGTTTGCCGACGACGAGTAGCCGTGGCTGGTAAGCCCGGTGCACCACGGAAGCTGGCCAGAGTTGACATGCGGGAAGGCTTCCACAGCGGTGTGCCGGAGCTTGACGAGTGGCTGATCCGGTATTCCTGGCAGACCCAGCGAGCCAACAATGCGGTGACCTTACGTCAGTGTGCTCGACGAGCGGGTGGTCGGATATTACGCCATCGCGGTGGCGAGTGTGACCGCTGAGACGGCACCTGGATCGCTGGTCAAGGGCGCACCGAAACAGATCCCGTGCCTGCTGCTGGCTCGACTGGCCGTCGATCAGAGCATGCAGGGGCTCGGCCTCGGCCGGGGGCTGCTCGCAGATGTGCTACATCGCACCGTGGGTCTCGCTGCCGCGGTGGGTATCCGGGTCTTACTGGTGCACGCCCGCGACGACGAGGCTCGGTGGTTCTACCTCGGGCACGCCGAATTCCTGGACTCGCCGTCGGATCCGCTGCACCTGCTCCTCCCGGTCAAGGACGTTGACCGCGCCCTCCGCCCGCCGCGCTAGCTCCCGATGCGTCTCTGGCCAGCCTTAACCAGGGCACAACGAGCCGGAAACGAGCGAGGCGGAGGGTGAGGAGGTGGTTGGCCGCCTGATCCGGACGCATTGCCCGTACTGCTCGCTGCAGTGCGGGATCAACTTGACCGTTGCCGCCGGGCGCCGCGTTGTGCTCGAACCCCAGGAAGACTTCCCGACCAACCGGGGTGGGCTGTGCAGCAAGGGCTGGACCGCGGCCGAATTGCTCGATCACCCTGACCGGCTGGACCAGCCGCTGGTCCGTGACCGGCGCGATGCGCCATTGCACCCCACGACCTGGGATGACGCCCTGGACCGGGTTGCGCAGGCGATCAGCCGTTCGCAACAACGGCACGGGCTGGACTCGGTGGGATGCTTCGGCGGCGGCGGGTTGACCAACGAGAAGGCCTACCAGCTGGGCAAGTTCGCCCGGGTCGCACTGGGCACCTCCCAGATCGATTACAACGGCCGGTTCTGCATGTCCTCGGCGGCCGCGGCGACCACCCGGGCCTTCGGGATCGACCGGGGGCTGCCCTTCCCGCTGGCCGACATCGCCACCGCCGAAGTCATCCTGCTGGTCGGCGCCAACCCAGCCGACACCATGCCGCCGGCGATGCAATGGTTCGACGAGGGCCGCAGCCGCGGCGCGGCGCACATCGTCATCGACCCGCGGCGCTCCTCCACCGCCCGCGGCGCGAAGCTGCACCTGCAGCCGGCGCCCGGCACCGATCTCGCGCTGGCCAACGGGCTGCTGCACCTGGTGATCAAGCACGGGCACCTCGACACCGCCTACATCGCCGGCCGGACCGACGGCTTCGAGCAGGTCCGCCGGGTGGTGCGCGGGTACTGGCCAGACCGGGTGGAACGGATCACCGGCGTGCCGGTGTCCCAGCTGGACGAGGCCGCGGGGCTGCTCGGTGAGGCGGCCACGGCCATGGTGCTCACCGCCCGGGGAGCCGAGCAGCACAGCAACGGCACCGACACCACGCTGGCCTTCATCAACCTGGCGTTGGCGCTGGGCCTGCCGGGGCGACCCGGCTCCGGGTTCGCCACCGTGACCGGACAGGGCAACGGGCAGGGCGGCCGGGAACATGGCCAGAAGGCCGATCAGCTACCCGGTTACCGGCGCCTCGACGATCCAGCCGCCCGCGAGCACGTCGCCGCGGTGTGGGGAGTAGACCCGGACAGCCTGCCCGGGGCGGGTACGTCGGCCTACGAGATGCTCGATCGGCTGGGCACCGACGGCGGGGTGCGGACCCTACTGGTGTTCGCGTCCAACATCGCCGTCTCCGCGCCCCACCGCACCCACGTCGTGGAACGCCTCGCCGCGCTGGACTACCTGGTGGTCAGCGACTTCGTGCTGTCCGAGACCGCGGCGCTGGCCGATGTCGTGCTGCCCTGCACGCAGTGGGCCGAGGAGGAGGGCACCCTCACGAACCTGGAAGGCCGGGTGCTGCTGCGCCGCCAGACGCTGGATCCACCTCCCGGGGTGCGTTCCGATCTGCAGATCCTGCACGCGCTGGCGCAGCGGCTCGGCTGCCCGGCCACCTTCTCAGACCAGCCGGAGGAGGTGTTCAACGAGCTGCGCAGGGCCAGCGCGGGCGGCCTGGCGGACTACGCCGGCATCAGCTACCAGCGCATCGCCAACGAGCAGGGTGTCTTCTGGCCCTGTCCGGACGAGGCGCATCCCGGCACGCCGCGGCTGTTCGCCGACTGCTTCGCCACTCCCGACGGTTGCGCCCGGTTCCACCCGGTCGAGCACCAGGATCCCGCCGAGTTGCCCGACGCGGACTACCCCTACTACCTCAGTACCGGTCGCAGCCGGTCGCATTACCAGTCGGGAGCGCAGACCCGCCGGGTACGCGCCCTGGTCACCGCCGAGCCGGAGGCCTACGCCGAGCTGCACCCGGAGTTGGCCAAGCGGGTGGGCGTCGGCCCCGGCGACCAGGTGCGGCTGCACAACCGCCGGGGCAGTGCCGTGCTGCGCGCCAGGATCACCGACAACATCCGCGCCGACACCGTGTTCGTGCCGTTTCACTGGCCGGCCGTCAACATCCTGACCAACCCGGCGCTGGACCCCATCTCCCGGATGCCGGAATTCAAGGTCTGCGCGGTGGCGGTCAGAGCTGTCCCCGGGCAATGACCACGGCAATAACCGCAAAATATGAAGGAGACCGCCAATGCACACCACCCCACGGTTCTTGCAAGGCAGCTACCCCTTCGAAGGGCGGGGCCTGGGCAAACCCGTCCCGATCGATCCCGCCCTGACCTACACCGTGCCCCCCGGGACGACGGGGCAGGCGCTCTACTTCCGGGGCGGGAACAGCACCGACGAGATGATCACAGTACTGCTCATGCGGGACGGCCGGCCGATGCGGTACTTCCCGATCGGGGCTCGCGGCGGCACCCACGTACAGCTACGGGTGGTGGAGGACTTGATCAGTAATACCCAGGTTGAACTCCACGTCGCCGCACCCGAGGGATGCGTGGGAACCCTGATCGTCGATCTCGGCCTGCTGGAGGTATGACAGCTCATGCGAAAACTGGCGATCCAAGAACTGGTCGTGGTTGGAAATGGAATGGCGGGCGCTCGGGCCGTCGAAGAAATCCTGGCCCGGGGTGGTGCCGAGCAATTCAACATCACCATGTTCGGTGATGAGCCGCACGGCAATTACAACCGCATCCTGCTGTCCGAATTACTGGCGGGCGATGAGAACATGCCGATGGATGACATATTCCTCAACCCATGGGAGTGGTACAAGGATAATGGGATCTCGCTGCACGCCGGGGTCCGGGTGGTCCGCATCGACCGGTTCGCCCGCCGGATCTACGCCGACAACGGATCGATCGCCCGCTACGACAAGCTCGTGCTGGCCACCGGCAGCCGCTCCTATTTCCCGCCGATGGACGGGCTGTGGGCCGATGACACGACCCTGACGCCGGGAGTGTTCGGCTTCCGTACCCTGCACGACGCGATGGCGATGATCCGCTACGCCCGCGGCAAGCAGCGCGCCGCGGTGATCGGCGGTGGTCTGCTCGGCCTGGAGGCCGCCCGCGGCCTGCAGGCACACGGCCTGGACGTGCACGTGGTGCACGGCGCGCCGGGGCTGATGAACCAGCAACTGGACGCCCAGGCGGGCCGGGTGCTGCGGCGTTCACTGGAACAGTTGGGCATGATCGTGCACACCGGCACCCGCACCACCGCGCTCCGGTGCGGCAGCGACGGTGCCGTCACCGGCGTCACCTTCACCGACGGGACCACATTGGACGTCGACATGGTGGTGGTCACCGCGGGAATCCGCCCGAACATCGGGCTGGCCATGGTCTCCGGTCTGGAGACCCAGCGCGGCATCGTGGTCGACGATCAGCTGCGATCGGTCGACGATGACGACATCTACGCCGTAGGCGAATGCGTGCAGCACCGCGGTGAGGTGTACGGGCTGGTCGCCCCGCTGTGGGAACAGGCTGCGGTGCTGGCCGACCACGTCACCGGCGCCAACCCGGCCGCTGCGTACCACGGTTCGCGCCTGGCGACCAAGCTGAAGGTCGCCGGGGTGGACGTGGCGGCGATGGGTCTGAAGGAACCGGAGCGGCCCGACGACGAGTTCGTCCAGTTCAGCGAGCCCAGCCGGGGGATCTACCAGACGGTGATCATCCGCGAGGGCATCCTGGTCGGCGCCACGCTGCTGGGCGACGTCAGCAAGGTCGCCGCGCTCACCCACGCCTTCGACCGGCGGGTGCCGCTGCCCGAGGAGCGGATCAGGCTGCTGTTCGACATCGGCGTCCCGACGGCCGAGGCGGGCGCGGCGGAGTTGGCCGACGAGGCGCAAGTTTGCAACTGCAACGGGGTGAGCAAGGGCGCACTGGTCGCGTGTGTCCGGGACGGGCAGCGCACCGTCAGCGGCGTCATGGCCGCCACCCGGGCCGGCCGGGGGTGCGGCTCGTGCAAGGGCCTGGTCGCCGACATCGTGACCGGGGCGCTGGGCGACGATCTCCAGGTGGACCCGGCCGAGGGCTACTACGTGCCGTGCATCCCGCTGGACAAGCCGCACCTGATGGCCGAGATCCGAACCCGTGGGCTGCGCTCGCCCTCGGCGGTGTTCGCAGCGCTGGCGGCCGACGGTGCCGAGCACGCGGGCAGCAAGATGGCGCTGGCGTCGCTGCTGAAGATGATGTGGGGCGGGCAGTACGTCGACGAGCGGGACGCCCGGTTCATCAACGACCGGGTGCACGCCAACATCCAGAAGGACGGGACCTTCTCGGTGGTGCCGCAGATCCCCGGCGGCGTCACCACCCCAGCCCAGCTGCGGCGGATCGCCGACGTCGCGGAGCGTTACCACGTCCCCATGGTCAAGATCACCGGAGGGCAGCGCATCGACCTGCTCGGGGTGCCCAAGGAGGACCTGCCCCGGGTGTGGGCCGATCTGGACATGCCCTCGGGTTTCGCCTACGGCAAGAGCTTCCGGACCGTCAAGACCTGTGTGGGCCGCGAGTTCTGCCGCTTTGGCCTGGGCGATTCCACCCGGCTGGGCATCGACATGGAGCGGCGCTACCAAGGGTTGGAGAGTCCCGCGAAGCTGAAGCTGGCCGTCTCGGGCTGCCCGCGCAACTGTGCGGAGTCCTACGTCAAGGACGTCGGCATCGTCGCGGTCGAGGGTGGCCGCTGGGAGATCCACATCGGCGGTGCGGCCGGCGCCACCGTCCGCAAGGGCGACTTGCTCGCCACTGTGGACAGCCACGACGAGGCCATCACCCTCACCGGCCGGTTCATCCAGTACTACCGGGAGAACGCCCGCTGGCTGGAACGCAGCTATGACTTCGTCCCCCGAATCGGCCTGGCCGAACTCCAAGCGATCCTCGTAGCGGACCGCGACGCCATAGCGTCCCAGCTAGACGATGCGATCCAGCAGTCTGTGGATGCCTACCGCGACCCCTGGCAAGAACACCTCAATCCCGCCACCGAAGGCCAGTTCCGCCCCGCCCTCCCCACGGTGCCCACCCCATGAGCGCCCCCCATCTCGGGTCGACGACGTGGCGGTTGGGGTCGGTTGAGCAGGTGCCGGTGGGGGAGGGGCGGGTGTTCGTTGCGGGGATTGAGCGGGTGGCGGTGTTCCGGCTGCGCGACGGAGGGGTGCGGGCGGTGGGTGCGGTCTGCCCACACCGCGGTGGCCCGCTGGCCGACGGGTTCATCGACGAACAGCAGGTGATCTGCCCGCTGCACAACCACGCGTTCCGCCTGGCCGATGGCCGATGCACCACTGGGGAGGCACCGGTGCGGTCCTACCGAGTGTCCGTGGAGGACGGGGAGCTCCTGCTGCACCTGTGAGACTTCAAGATCACTGGGTGGGTCGCTGCATGGGACACACGGTCGTCTGAGCCGCACAGCGCCTCGGTAGAGTGGACGGTCGTGACCACACCCACCCGGCCCGTAGTCCTGATCGCCGAAAAGCTCGCACCGTCGGTGCTGGACGTCTTCGGTGACGAGTTCGACGTCCAGCACGTCGATGGCACCGACCGTCAAGCCTTGTTCGACGCGCTGGCTGCAGCCGAGGCGCTGTTGGTGCGCTCCGCCACCCGCGTGGACGCAGAGGCGCTGGGCCACGCTCCCCGGCTCAAGGTGGTGGCCAGAGCCGGTGTCGGCCTGGACAACGTCGACGTGCCGGCGGCCACCGAGCGTGGCGTGATGGTGGTCAACGCGCCCACCTCGAACATCGTCTCGGCCGCAGAGCACGCCGTCGCGCTGCTGCTGGCGGTGGCTCGGCGGGTGCCGGCGGCTGATGCGAGCCTGCGAACTGGGCAATGGAAGCGCAGCTCGTTCAGCGGGGTGGAGCTGTTCGGCAAGACCATCGGCGTGGTGGGTCTGGGAAAGATCGGTCAGTTAGTCTCCCAGCGGCTGGCGGCCTTCGGCACCGCGCTCATCGCCTACGATCCCTACGTGTCGCCGGCGCGCGCCGCGCAGCTGGGCATCGAACTGGTCGACCTGGATGAGTTGCTCTCGCGGGCCGACGCCATCTCGATTCACCTGCCCAAGACCGCCGAGACGCTGGGGCTGATCGGGGCCCACCAGCTGGCCAAGACCAAGCCCGGCGTGCTGATCATCAACGCCGCCCGCGGTGGCCTGGTCGAGGAGCAGGCGCTGGCCGACGCGGTGCGCAGCGGCCAGGTTGGTGGGGCCGGGATCGACGTCTTCACCACCGAGCCGTGCACCGCCAGCCCGTTGTTCGAGCTGCCGCAGGTGGTCGTCACCCCGCATCTGGGTGCTTCCACCGCCGAGGCGCAGGACCGGGCGGGCACCGATGTCGCACGCAGCGTGTTGCTGGCGTTGCGCGGGGAGTTCGTGCCGGACGCGGTCAATGTGATCAGTGGTGGGGTGGTGGGTGAGGAGGTCCGGCCCTGGCTGCCGCTGACCCAGAAGCTGGGTACCGTGCTGGCGACCCTGACCGCGCGCTCGCCTGATTCGGTGGTCGTCGACGTGCGGGGGGAACTGGCCGCTGAGGACGTCTCCGTCCTGCAGCTTGCGGCGTTGCGCGGCATCTTCACCGGCGTGGTGGATGAGCAGGTTACCTTCGTCAATGCGCCACGGCTGGCGCAGGAGCGGGGGGTCGCCATCGCCGTGGCCACCGCGCCGGAGAGCCCGACTCACCGCAGCGTGGTCAGCGTGCGCGGCACCTTCGCCGACGGCACCGGCTACTCGGTGTCGGGGACGTTGGCTGGGCCCGCGCAGGTGCAGAAGCTGGTTGAGGTCAATGGCCGCAACTTCGATTTGCGGGCGCAGGGTGAGGCGATACTCCTGGAGTACCCGGATCGTCCGGGTGTGATGGGCATCGTCGGCACGCTGCTGGGCGAGGCGGGAGTCAACATCGAGGCAGCCCAGATCAGCCAGACGACCGCGGGCACTGACGCGATCATGATGTTGCGGGTCGACCGCCAGGTTCCCGCCGAGGTGCTGGCGGCGATTGGACCCTCGGTAGGCGCCCGCACCGCTCGCCCGATCACGTTTGGCTGACCCCGGAACGGCACAGTCCACCGATCGTGGCGGTAGCGAGCCCAGCCCGGTCAGTAGATGATGTCGGCAGGCATACCCGATCGGGTGTCCCCGATTGGAGTAACCGCCGTGCGGCGCTCTGTGTTGCAGCGGGTAACCTCCCCGCTGCGGAGGGTTTCCATGGCGGGGACCCGGGCAGTGGAGGTGGCTCATGCGGCTCGCGGTGATCCCCGGCGACGGGATCGGCCCTGAGGTGATCGGCGAAGCGCTCAAGGTCCTCGACGAGGTCGCCCCTGATGCGGAGACCACCCCCTACGATCTGGGTGCGGCGCGTTGGCACTCCACCGGGGAATTGCTTCCCGAGTCGGTGCTGGGCGAACTGCGTCAGCACGACGCCATCCTGCTCGGTGCGGTGGGGGATCCCTCCGTGCCCAGCGGGATCCTGGAGCGTGGACTGCTGCTGCGACTGCGTTTCGAGCTGGATCATCACGTGAACCTGCGCCCGGCGCGGTTGTACCCGGGGGTCCGCAGCCCCATCGCGGACCCCGGAACCATCGACATGATCGTGGTGCGGGAGGGCACCGAGGGTCCCTACGCGGGCAACGGCGGGTTGCTGCGCAAGGACACCCCGCACGAGATCGCCACCGAGGTCAGTATCAACACTGCCTTCGGCGTGGAGCGGGTCGTGCGAGACGCGTTCGCCAGGGCTTCAGCGCGCCCGCGTAGGCACCTCACGCTGGTGCACAAGACGAACGTGCTCACCCACGCCGGATCGCTATGGTCACGCATCGTGGAGGAGGTGTCGCTGCAGCATCCTGAGGTTGCGGTGTCCTACCAGCACGTCGACGCCTGCACCATCCACCTGGTGACCGATCCGGCCCGGTTCGACGTGATCGTCACCGACAACCTGTTCGGTGACATCCTGACCGACCTCGCAGCCGCCGTCACCGGTGGGATCGGCCTGGCCGCCAGCGGGAACCTCGACGTCACCCGCCGCAATCCCAGCATGTTCGAGCCGGTGCACGGCTCCGCCCCGGACATCGTCGGCCAGGGAATCGCAGACCCTACCGCGGCCGTGCTGTCGATCGGCCTGATGCTCGCCCACCTGGGGATGGACGAGCCATCCCGCCGGGTGGAAGCTGCCGTGGCCTTCGACCTCGCCACCCGTGATCACACCCACCCCGGCGGCACCCACGCCATCGGTGACCGGCTGGCCGCGTTGGTCTCCTCCAGCCAGCGCGTCGAACGCGCCGGCCTGTAAGCACGTATGCCGTAGCGTGCCAGCCGGCCGCCGCTGCATCTGCTCGGGGTCGGTGCCGGACATGCGCACTCCTTCCGAATCGCTGCCGGGCGGTGATAGTACGGTCACCCGCGGTGCGGACGAGGAGGCTAGGCGATGACGATCAGCTTCGAGCACCAGCTTCGGGGTGAACAATGTCAACAGCCGGGCCGGTGTGCATCTCTCGGTGGATCCTGCGCGCGACGTCAGCGGATGCGGCGCTCACCGCATTGCCGCCAATCGGCCAGTGGTCGACGACCACTGGCCGACACCGCGGAGCACACCACCACGCTGATGGACGCCTCCGGGTCCGCTGCTGGGCAGGCCAGGGCCGTGGTGCCGCCGCCGAAGTCGTTCGACTGGGGCGAGGCGCTGCGCAGCTACACCATCGGTAGCGGGATTGGCATGTTCACCGACGGCGGTCACATCGCCCACGTGCCGCCGGCCGCCAGTGCTTTGCAGGACGTGGTCAGCGGCGCTGGTGGTATCCCGATGCCCACGAAGGTGGTCAGGTGGTGCCCGGTCGGGTCGCTGGAGGCCCGCAGTACGGGGGTGGGCAGGTCGGCACCGCTGCGGCCAGTGTCCCGATCACGGCCCCGGTCGCTGGGGGTGGTGGCCGGCGCGCCGGAGTGACCGGCGGTGGCATCAGACCCGATGGCGGCGGTGTCAGACCCGGGGCGACCCGGGCCGGTGGCCTGTTTTCGGGCGGTGGCGAGCATTCGGGCGGGCCGGCGCGGGTCCCGTCGCGGATTTCGGTCCCGCGGCCCACGGGCGCTACCGCTGAGATGGCTGAGGGCCGTGATCGGCGAGGACCCACCCGACTAACCCGGTCCCACTGGCTTGACCTACACCGAAGCATCGGTGGACCGGTTCCCGTCCCCGGTGAATGCGCGGTGAGGTGCGTGTCGTGAACTCGACACCACCGACGCCCGAAGTGAGCAACGATGTCGGCCACGTCGAGTTCACGACACACCAGCCTGAGTGCGTCACATCACGTCGAACTCGCCGTCCTTGGCGCCGAGCACGAACGCCTCCCATTCGGCGGGCGTGAAGATCAGCGTCTCGGAGTCGACCGGCTTCTCGGAGCTGCGCATCGCCACGTAGCCATCCTCCACGAAGGCGATCTCCAGATGCGGTCCCTCCAGCTCCTCGGAGCCTGCCGCGCGCTGCCACACCGCGTTGGACAGGTCGAGCTTGCCGCGGATGTGCGCTTTGTCATCGACGATGTCACTCATGCTGCCCACGGTAGCGAGATGGTCATCGGCACCGGCTCCCAGGTGGGTCAATCCGGACCCGTTCGACCCAGTAGTGCAGGCTCGCCAGGTCAGGGGGGCTCCCCGAGCTGCGTGATGTTCTCGTGCGTGCCTACAGCGCTGGACTGGCTCGGGAGGGTTTGCGCGTCCCGGAGGCAGCTGTTACCTCGTTAGCCTCGGCCTCGCGATGCCACATGAACGCGAGTTCGATGTGAAGAAGTGAGCGCTGGCTCGAGTGCTCCGGTCCCGCGTACTCATCGCCCATCGCCCCCTTGACTGGTTAGTGGACACCTACTAACTTGGTGGGCACCCACCAACCTTGGTTGATCGGAGCGATCGCGATGCAACTCACCATCTTCGGGGGCACCGGCGGGACCGGTGGCCAGCTGATCCGCGCGGCCCTGGACGCCGGCCATACCGTAATCGCGCCCGCCCGTGACCCATCCAAGATCCGGGCTTCGCACCCTAAGTTGCGAACCATCCGAGCCGACGTGCTCGACCCGCTGTCCCTCAACGGCACCATGGACGGCACAGACGCGGTGGTCTCTGCGCTTGGAACGCGCAGTAAGGAACCCACAACGGTGTACTCGACCGGAGTCGCGAACATCATCGACACCATGCGGCGCGCGGGCGTGCGGCGATTCATCGGGGTGACCGCGTTGCCTGTGACACCGCGCACCGAGGTCAGCCTTCTGGAGCGGCTGGTCGTGTACCCCATCCTGTACCGCTTCTTCGGTGAGGGTTACGTCGACATGGCACGGATGGAGCAACTGCTGCGCGCGAGCGGAGTGGATTGGACGGTCGTGCGCCCGCCGATGCTCACCGATCGACCCGCCACTGGCAGTTACCGAACCTCGGTCAACCACCACCTGCAGCGCGGACGCACAATCTCCCGTGCCGATCTCGCCGCCGCCATCCTGCGTCTAATCGAGGATCCGGACGCGGTGCGTACCACCGTCGACGTCGCATACTGACGGGGGAGTTTCCTTCCGCCGCCAGGTATGCCACACTGCGCTCGTGGCACACCCTTCTGGGATCATTATTGCTGAGCGCGTCGGGTAAGCACGATCGCCCGACGCGCAGACCTCTCGCATCCGCGGGGGGTCTTTTTTGTTGGCCAGAACAACCTCTTGGAGCCTCGACGATGTCCCGCACCAGCCCAGCCGGTACCCCCCTCGGTGACGATTTCCACCTCTACGACACCACGCTGCGCGATGGTGCTCAGCGCGAGGGGATCTCCTACTCGGTGGCCGACAAGCTCGCCGTCGCCCGATTGCTGGACACGCTGGGCGTGGGTTTCATTGAGGGTGGCTGGCCCGGCGCACTGCCCAAGGACACCGAGTTCTTCGCCCGGGCCACGGCTGGTGAGCTGGACTGCAAGCATGCCGCCTTGGTCGCCTTCGGCTCAACCCGCCGCGCTGGGCTCACCGCGGCGCAGGACCCGCAGGTGCAGGCACTGCTGGCCTCGGGGGCTCCGGTGATCACCCTGGTCGCCAAGTCCGACCGGCGGCATGTGGAGCGGGCGCTACGGGTGGACGTCGCCCAGGCCTGCGCGATGGTCGCCGACACCGTCGCCCTGCTGGTCAGCGAGGGCCGGCGGGTGTTCCTTGACGCCGAGCATTTTTTCGACGGCTACGCCTTCGACGCCGACTGCGCGCTGCGAGTGCTCGAGGCGGCCGTGACCGCGGGCGCCGACGTCGCCGTACTCTGTGACACCAACGGCGGGCAGCTGCCCCTGCAGCTCGCCGAGACCGTTGCCGAGGTGGTGGCCCGCACCGGTTTCCGGGTGGGCATCCACTGCCAGGACGACACCGCCTGTGCCGTGGCGAACTCGGTCGCGGCGGTGCAGGCCGGGGCTACCCATGTGCAGTGCACCGCCAACGGCTACGGCGAGCGGACCGGAAACGCGGATCTGTTCGCCGTCGTCGGCAACCTCACCACCAAGCTGGGCATGCCGGTCCTCCCTGAGCACGGGATGGCCGAGCTGACCCGCACCTCGCATGCGCTGGCTGAGATCGCCAATCTCGCACCCGACACCCACCAGGCCTACGTCGGGAGGTCGGCCTTCGCTCACAAGGCGGGGCTGCACGCGAGTGCGATCAAAGTGGATCCGGAGTTGTACAACCACCTGGACCCGTCGGTGGTCGGCAACTCGCAGCGCGTGCTGGTGACCGAGATGGCCGGCCGGGCCAGCATCGAGCTCAAGGCAGGCGAGCTCGGGCTGGACCTGGCCGGCCGCTCGGCCGAGGTCGGCGTGGTCACCGCCCGAGTCAAGGACCTCGAGTCCCGGGGCTGGTCGTTCGAGGCCGCTGACGCCTCCTTCGAGCTGCTGTTGCGCCGCGAGGTGGACGAGGTGGCGCCCGCGCCGCCGTTCCGGCTGGAGTCCTACCGGGTGATCGTGGACCACACCACGGACGGGACGGTGGTGGCGCAGGCGACGGTGACGGTGCGCGTGGCGGGGGAGCGGGTGATCGCCACCGCGGAGGGCAACGGGCCGGTCAACGCGCTGGATGATGCGTTGCGGCAGGCGCTGGGTGCCCACGTGCCGTGGCTGGGCAGCGTGTCGCTGTCCGACTACAAGGTCCGGATCCTGCCTGGCACCTCCGGCACGGACGCGGTGACCCGGGTGCTGGTGGACACCACTGACGGGACCAGGTCCTGGACCACCGTGGGTGTGCACGGCAACATCGTCGAGGCCTCCTGGCTGGCGCTGCTGGACGCGTTGACCTACGCCGCGCTTCGCCACCACGGAGTCGCCAGCACCGCCTAACTCGGTCGGCCCGCCGGGTTTGGAGTGGCTTGTCCGAGGGAATCCGTCTGTACCTGTGATGACGGTCGCCTCAAGGAGAAAGCCGTGGACGCGCCAACTCAAGATGTAGCATCGCTGCGAGCTGGTGGTTGCCCCGAGCCACCGTGGGATGCCGAGATAGTTGCTCTGGGTCTTGACGACGATTATCTGCATGGGGCGAAGGTGGTGGCCGGTGCGCTGTTGGCTCTGGCCTTGGTCGCCACGCTGACCACCTCGCTGTTACAGGCATCGAACGTTGCATGGACCGTCTTGCTGGCCGTGGTCACGGCCGGGTTCATTGTGGTGATGAGGACGCAGGGGGTTCGTCGTCGCGGCGACCGGCGACTGCCTACCGATCCGTGACAAGCGCACCGGCGCAGCCGACCCAGCCGCGCGCGGAAACCGCTGAGGGCGAGTCCGGCGGTGGGGGGAGCACGCTGACCGTCATCGTCGCCCTGGCAGCCAACGCCTTGATTGCGGTGATGAAAGCGGTCGCCGGCGTGCTGACCGGATCGGCCGCGATGCTCGCCGAAGCAGCGCACTCGGTGGCTGACACGACAACTGAAGGCTTGCTGCTGGCCGCGCTGCGGAGCTCACAGCGACCCGCCGACCGGCGCCACCCGTTCGGTTATGGCAAGGTGCGGTTTTTCTGGTCCCTTATCGCCGCTGTGTCGATATTCGTCACCGGTGCACTGTTCTCGGGTTTTGAAGGTGTGCGGACAATCTTCGGGACGGGTGAGGACCAGACCCTCGCGTGGGTGGCATTCCTCGTGCTCGGGCTGTCTTTCCTGATCGAGGGCGTTTCATGGGTCCGGGCGATGCGCCAGCTCCGCCAGGAGAAGGCCGAAGCTGGCCACGGCCTGCGCGAGCATCTGCGCGTCACCGATGACCCCACCGTCCAGACCGTTTTCTACGAGGACACCGCAGCGCTGATCGGCCTCCTGCTCGCCTTCGGAGGTGTGGGGTTACATCTGCTCACCGGCTCGGCCGTGTGGGACGGGTTGGCGTCGCTGCTCATCGGAGTGCTGCTGGCCGCAGTGGCTTACCTGCTGGGCCGCACGAACATGGGCCTGCTCATCGGGCAGCAGGCCGATCGGGGACTGGTTCGCGCGCTTTACGCCCAGCTCAGCGGCAAGCCCGAGGTCAAGCAGGTCGTCGATCTGCTCACCATGTTGACGGGCACCGACAAGGTGTTGCTGTGCGCACGGGTGGACTTCAACGATGGGTTATCTGCCGACGAGGTGGAACACGCGTGCGTGCGCATCGACGACGAACTTCGCCGTGAGTTCAGCGACCTCGACGAGATCTTTATCGAGCCGGTGCCACGGACCGATCCTCGACTGCGGGCACGAGTGGTCGACCGGTATGGCTCGCCGCTGGAAGACATGCACCAGGATTCGGCCCCGCTGTCCTGAAGGGGTGATATGACCGTAACTCGTTCCTCTGGCACGATGCACCTACGCCGCAACGGCAGCTCACGACGGAAATCCCAGCGAGACGACAATCGCTGCGCTGTCCCCCGTAGCCTGGTCCTCGCCGCAGCGTGGTCGTGGCGGCTGCTACTGGTGGGGATTGCGGCATACGCCGTCGTGCGAGTGCTTGCGCTGCTGTCGCTGGTCGCGATTCCGGTGGTGGCGGCGTTGCTGCTGGCAGCGCTACTGCGGCCGGTCGCCGAAGTGCTGCAACGCCGGCTGCGGGGTCCGCTGTCCGCCCTGCTGACGCTGCTGATTGCCGTGGTCATGCTGGCCGGACTTGGATATCTGATCGGGGTGCTCTTCGCCCAACAGCTGCCGTCCCTGATTCAACAGTTGGTCGGCACCGTCCACCAACTCCGGGAGGACTTCGCCGGGGTGCCGGTGAGTCAAATTCAGCTGGACCAACTGGAGGCGTCCGCGGTCGACTGGTTGCAGCGAAACCGCAGCCAGACCGTCGGTTATCTGACCACTGGAGCCGGCTACTTGCTCGAGTTCCTCACCCTCACCGTTCTCACCCTGTTCATCACGTTCTTCCTGCTCTACGACGGCGAACGGATCTGGAGTTGGCTGATCAGTCCGCTGCCGGCGCGCGAATCCGGCCGGGTGGACCTGGCTGGACGGGCGGCCTGGGCCACGATCACCGGTTACGTGCGCGGTACCGCGGTCATCGCCACCATCCACGGCATCGTGATCGGCCTCGCGCTATACCTGTTGGGCGTGCCGTTAGCAGTCCCCTTGGCGGTGCTGGTATTCCTGGGCAGCTTCATTCCCTTCATCGGCGCGCTGGTTGCCGGCGGGTTAGCGGTGCTGGTCACTTTCGGCACTCAAGGGTGGCTGATCGCGCTGATCCTGCTCGGAATGCTGCTTGCCGAAAGCCAGCTCGAGGTTCACCTGCTCCAGCCGCTGATCGTCGGGCGCTACGTGCGGCTACACCCGCTCGCCATCGGGCTCGCCTTCGCGGTCGGCACCGTGCTTGCGGGTATTGCCGGAGCGATCATCGCGGTACCCGCCGCCGCTGTCATCCACCAGGCATGGCCCGCGATACGGGGCGAGGTGCCGCGAGCTGGGGACAGATCGCGGGTGGGTAATCCGCCGGTGACGATCGAAAAGGAGGCACATCCGTGATCGGGAAGATCACCCTCGTCAACGCCCCTTCACACTGCCGGTACCCAGCGAACTGGTCTGACCAGAGGAAATCTGAGCTGCGGAAATCTGCGCTGCTACCGAGCTGACGTATCCCTCAGTGTCTTTGTCGTTGGTATCCAGGTCCCCGGCGCCGACATGGTTGATCTTGAATTCGAGAAACTGGTGGCCCAGGTCGTCCCGCATGCTGAGTGGGGTGTTTCGCCGAAAATCGGCGAGGGCTTCGTCCTCCTCCTCTGCCATGTGATCGCTGTTGGCCATGCGCGCCTGCCGGACGCCCTCCCACCACTGTGAGCTGCCGATCGGATGCCGGGCCGCCTCGCGGGCGCCGTCACGGATGTCGTTGTGGTCGCCGATCGCATCGAGGGTCTCGTCCTCCGCGTCGTCGCCACGGCGCAGCAGCTGCGGGTAGAAGATCGCTTCTTCGGCCGCCGCGTGCACGTCCAGGAGAGCAGCCAGGGGTTCCCAGACCGCGCGCAGTTGCTCGATGCCCTTGGCGTCGTCCAAGGTTGCGAATTCCCGCCGGAATGTGTCGTGATCATCCAAGATGAGCTGGGTGATGTCCGCCATAGCAGTGCTCCCCCATCAGATGAGTGCCTTCAGGTCTCTTCCTACACATGTTGAGTCGGCTACCCCGGGGGGCTGGACCTGAAACCCGGTTGCCGGCCGCCTGTGGCAGGTACCCGCATGTGCTGAGTTTGCGTTGACCGATCTCGCTGGTGTTGGGCAGGCTCGCAGGTGGTCAACGCTGTCGGTGTCGAGCCGATGGATCCGGCCCAGAACCGGTGCGCGGCTCGGTTCCTGCTTCGCCACGGATACGACCTGTAGATCCGCGGATCCGCAGGAGAACGGGCAGGATCGATGAGACGGTGGGTGCACGCGATCAGGGATGGCTGGGTGGTCACCGACCGGGTGCCCGGACCGGACGTCGATGAGTTCGCTGAAGCAACCGAGGTCACCGCAGCCCTCGCCCGGTCCCCGCGCGGCGGTGACACATTGCTGGCCGTGCAGCATCCCCATCGCACCCCCCAGGCGCTGGCCGAAGGATTGTCGTTGGCCGACGCACTGCCCGCTGCCCGGCAAGCTCTGGCGCGGCTGAGCGCCAGTGCATATCGCGAGGTGGCAAACGTGGTGGCGCCATACCGGGTGGACGGCCCGGATGGGGTGGCGGTCGGCGTCTTATGCCTGGTCGACTCTGCCGCGGTGGACTCCGGCGGGAGGTCCTTCGTGCGCCACAGCGAGGAGGTCTACCCGCAGGTGGTCGGAGAGCGCGCCGCGGTGCTCGCCGGCCTTGGTTGCGCGACCAGCGCGGCAATGCTTGTCCCGGTCCGGGACGGTGAGCGGCTGACGGCAGCGGTGCTGGGCAGCATTGACGAGCTGGGAACGCCCGCGGTGTCGACCGTCGACTCCGGCGGCCGAACTCACCAGCTGTGGTTGCTGGGTCCCGGAGCTGAGCAGGATGCTGTGCTGGCCGCACTATCGCGCAGCCCGCTGCTGGTCGCCGACGGCAATCACCGGGTTGCCGCCGCAGCGGCCAGCGACCGGTCCAGCCTGCTCGCCCTGGTAACCGCAGGACCGGAGCTGCGTATTGGTGCGATTCACCGTGCGCTGGTCGGCACCGGGCTGACCTGTGACGATCTGGCTGATGCATGGCGAGGGGCGGGAGCGGACGTGCGTAACGCCGCCGGGTTTGGCCCACCGCTACGCCCCGGCAGCGTGGTGGCAGAGGCCGCCGGCGGCAACCTCCTCGTCACCTTGCCCGTACCGGAGCCAGGCGAGCCGATCCCCAGGATTGATCACGGGCTGGTGGAGCGGTGGCTCATCGCCGACACGCTGGGCATCGATCCGGAGGGTCCGCAGGTGCGTGCTCTGCCAGCGGGGCATCCGGTGGACCCGCGGGTTGACGTCGTCCTGCGGCTGGCGCCAGTGCCTTTCGCCGACGTGCTCGCGGTGCATGAGCAAGGCCGGCGGATGCCGCGCAAGAGCACCTACTTCACGCCCAAGCCACGCAGCGGTCTGCTACTGGCCGACCTCACCGGCTAACTATGGGTTTCGCCCGTTGCCGCGAAGCCGGCTTCGGCGTCGCCACGCGCGAAGACGTGTTGGCTTTCGCTCGTCACCCCAGTCGGGAATGTAGCCGGTGCCGAGTTCGGTGCTCTTCTGCCGCCATTGGGGCTCGGTGTCGAATTTCTTGAGGGCCAACTCGCGCAGTGACCTGATGACTGAGCCGTAGGTCTCGGTCTCAGTCATTGCAATGGGGGAGCCGGTACGCCACGTGATCGGCATCGGATCCATGAATGGCATGAACATGTCCGGAAAGCCGGGCATGGTGCAGCCGATACAGATGCCACCCACATTCGGGCACCCACCGACACCATTGATCCAGCCGCGCTTGGGCACGTTGCACTTCACCACCTGGCCCCGCAGCCGAGCTTCACCAGGCACTTCGGTGAGTCATAGGTCTCGGCGAACTCACCCTGTTCGTAATATCCGGCCCGGTTGCAACCCTCGTGCACTGTGCTGCCGTAGAGCCAGCGCGGGCGCAGGTGCTCGTCCAACGGGATCATCGGTGACTGACCGGCGATCTGGTAGAGCAGGTACAGCAGTGTCTCGGAGAGATTGTCCGGGTGCGCCGGGCAACCGGGCACGCACACGATGGGAATGCCATCCTTGGACGTCCAGTCCCAGCCCAAGTAGTCGGGCACGCCCATGGCGCCGGTCGGGTTGCCCGCCATGGCGTGGATACCGCCATAGGCGGCGCACGTCCCGACCGCGAGCACGATCGTGGCCTTGGGTGCCAGCTTGTCCAGCCACTCGTTGACCGTGATCGGCTGGTTGGTGACGGGGTGCCGGCCGAAACCACTGAAGTAGCCATCGCGGTTGATCGTCTCATTCGGGACTGACCCCTCGATGACGAGCACGTACGGGTCCAATTCCCCCCGATCGGCCTTGCGGAACCACTCGAGGAAGTCATCACCGCCCTGTTCCGGGCCGCATTCAAAGTCGATCAGCGGCCAGTGCAGCGCGACCCTGGGCAGGCCGGGCAGGGCGCCCAGGGCGATCTCCTCGATGCTGGGCTGGGTTGCCGCGGTCAACGAGACTGACTCCCCATCGCAGGACAGGCCGCAGTTCATCCAGAGGATATGGATCGGGCTCTCGTCTTCTTGCGTGGTAGGAGTGACGGTGGGGGGAGTCGATGTGGTCATGGTCCTCTTACTTCACGAGCGACCCCCGGTCGCTCTCTCGAGTGGTAAGCATCGTGGCGCAAGGACCCCCCAACATCTCCGGCAGGGTACTGGATCCTCCGTGGTGCGTTGTCGGCCCTCCCGGGTGGGTTCGTGACGCCTTGTTTGTCATTGCCTGCGGTAAGTGGCCGACACATCTATTGTTTCGTGCTGTTACTGTGTCGGCAGCTGTTTCGGGTAGGTAAGGTTGAGACGATCACGCCGGTGGCCGCCTCGACCAGTTGACATAGGCACCCGCGACAGGCCCCGTGCATTGTCACTCCACTCCGGCGGCCGGATCCGCACGGTCCGACGCTGATGTCTGTTCCGGACGTTCGGTGTCCGTCGTGGGGTTGGTAGTCATCCCTTGACTGGCTGCTGGCCCTGCTTCTGTCATCTTCGGCCCGCATCGTTGTTTCGGCATGGCATTCGGTGCGGCGGATCCCCCCGGTGGGGAACCTGATCTGCGGTGGGCTGGCCTATACCGCTTCGGTTCTGTGCTTGGCCGGCCCTACGGATAGAGGCGTCCCGCCCACAGGTGGCGCCACACCGAGTCCATGTGTGGCTGGATAGACCGCGGGTCGGGTCCGGTCACAGGCATACAGCCCGGAGTCCTCCGGGTCCACCTGCGAGATGGAGGATACTCATGCAGAAACGACAATTTCTGCGGCGGTCTGGTAATCATCGACCGGGGCGGGTCCTGGTCGCGGCGTTGACGCTGCTGGCGACAATGGTCGCCGGGATGGTATCGCTGGCGCTCGTGTCGGCCACCGCCAGCGGGGCCACGCTCGCGACGCCGTCACCCGAGCCTGTGGTCACGACCACGCTGTTGCGGCAGGTAGTCGTGAAGCTTCCGCACTCCGAGTGTGTGATCCTGGGTGCGTCTTTCACTGTCACGGTTCCCGATGGTGACTGTTCGGTCCTGCTTGCCCAGGTGGCGCCAGCTGACGCCACCGGAACCGTCCAGTTCAGGGACAAGGGCGGGGACAAGGGTAGGGACAAAACCACCGCGCTGGGTGACGCCCCGGTGCAGGGACGCTTCGGCGGCCTCGCCCTACTGATCACCAAAAAGCTGGTCAAGGGCGAGCACGAGCTCACCGCGAAGTTCATCCCCCAGGACCGGACGGCCTTCAAACCCTCGAAGTCGAACAAAGTCGAGGTCAAGGTTGGTGATGACGACTAATCATTCAGCCTATCCCGGCGGAATGCACCTCTGAGCATTATCTGAGAACCACCCGTGACCAATCCTGATGTGTTCGCATAACGCTGTGCGCTCGGTGCGGCATCGCGCATAACGGCGAGACCCCCCGTGCCACGTAGGGCTACCAGGGGTGCTGGTGATTCTCAGTCAGCCGAACTCGCCGGAGCGGACGGCGCTCGTGAATGCGGACCACTCGGGAACGGGCATGATCAGGATTGGCCCGGTTGGGTTCTCGGAGTCACGGACTGCTCGGACACACGTGAAACGAGACGACCGCCCGAGTCCCACCTTAGTTATCCGCAACGTGTCCACAGGACACCACTCCAAGGAACTGACTCGCTGACCCGTCCCCGATTGAGGCACCTGCGCGGGAATCTTCACCGGGCGGGTCTTGTGGGACGACTCCGCGGGGAAACCTTACCTCATCGGCCTGCGCCGTTCCCGTAGCGGGTTCGCCTTGTGGGAGGGGTTGACCAACAGGCTCACCCACGCAGCGCTTGATTGATCCGCGCTGCCTGCCGGGTGAGGTGGTGACGTTCGGCGAGGTTGGGGGACGACCGGGCGGCATCGGCATACAACCGTGCCGCGGTCAGAATGTCGCCCGCTTTCTCGTGGAGGTACGCCGAGGCGGCGGTGTGGCGGGGCAGGCCAGGGTGCACCATGGCCAAGGCCGCGAGGCCGGCCACGGGGCCATCGGCCTCGCCGATCGCGATGGCTCGGTTGAGCTGCACGACCGGGCTCTCGGTGAGCCGGAGCAGCTCGTCGTACCAGCCGACGATCTGCGCCCAGTCGGTCTCTTCGGCGCGCGCGGCGTCGGCGTGCAGGGCAGCGATAGCGGCCTGTGCTTGGAACTCGCCGAGTCGGTCGTGACCCAGCGCTGTCTGCAGGACTGCGACACCCTCAGCGATGAGCGAGGTGTTCCAGCGGGAGCGGTCCTGCTCGGTCAGGGGGACCAGGCTGCCGTCGGGCCGGGTCCGCGCTGGTCGCCGAGCGTGGTGCAACAGCATCAACGCCAGCAGCCCCGCGGTCTCCTCGTCATCGGTCATCGACGCCAACTGCCTGGTGAGCCGGATCGCCTCGGCGGCCAGGTCGACGTCGCCGGTATAGCCCTCGTTGAAGACCAGGTAGAGCACCCGTAGCACGGTCGCCAGGTCGCCTGGCTCCTCGAACCGCACGCCACCGACCGTGCGTTTGGCCCGGCTGATCCGTTGCGCCATGGTCGCCTCCGGCACGAAGTAGGCCTGGGCGATCTGCCGGGTGGTCAAGCCACCGACGGCGCGCAGCGTGAGGGCCACCGCGGAGGCCGGGGTCAGCGACGGATGGGCGCACAGGAAGAAGAGCTGCAACGTGTCGTCTGCGGTCTCGGTCGGTCCGGGCCGCGGCTCGACCTCGACCCGCTGCTCCCGGTCGCGACGCGAGGCCTCGGAGCGATGGGCGTCGAGGAACTTGCGCCAGGCAACCGTGACCAGCCAGCCCTTCGGGTCGGTGGGCTGCTGGTCCGGCCAGGTCAGCGCGGCCTGGATGAGTGCTTCCTGCACGGCGTCCTCGGCCGTGGTGAAGTCAACTCCGCGATGCACGAGGACGTTGATCACCGCGGGAGTCAGCTCCCGCACCAGCAGCTCGTCCATCACCTGATCTGCCACCTGATCTGCCCTGGCCGGCCCGGTCACTCGGTGACCGTCGGCGGTGCGCTCAGGAACGGGCGCACCTCGAGCCACTCGTGGATCGGCTTGCCGCCGGCTCCGGGGGCTGCCGACAACTCGCCGGCGAGCGCGAGCGCGCGCTCGTAGGTGTCGACGTCGATCACCATCCAGCCGGCGATCAGGTCCTTGGACTCCGCGAAGGGCCCGTCGGTAACCGGCGGTCGGCCCTCCCCGTCGTACCGGACGAACGTGCCCTCGGGCGAGAGCGCCTGGCCGTCGACATACTCACCGCTACCCTCGAGCCGGGCGGCGAAGTCGGCCATGTACTGGCAGTGATCCTCGATCTCCTCTGGGGTCCACTGGTCCATCGGGACGTCGTTGACGGCCTCGGGGGCGCCGCGGTAGTGCTTGAGAAGCAGATACTTCGTCATGCTGGGTCTCCTTTGGTGTGGTGCGGCCGCGGTGGCCGCATCTGCCCCTGGGACGGAGCCGCCCGGCCGGTCTCGACATCCTCGGCCACATCTTCTTCGAGAACCTCCCGACGCAGCACCCCCGAGCCACACATCGCCGAGCCACACATCGATCGGCTTACGGGACTGTTGCGATCCTGAACTCGTGAGACCACGCCAGAAAGTGCTGGGAAACGGCGCCACTCACCGCTGGAGGTCACACTCACGGCAGCGGGTTGCAGCTACAGGCCGATCGAGAGCAGTCGGTCCGCCCAGTGGGTCCATGGCTTCATTGTCGCATCGCTCGGTGTGTTCAAGTACGCACGCTAGGGCTGCGCCGCATTAGTCCTTCGGGGGTTGGTCCAGGTGTGACAGCGCGAGGCCGCTGCGATGATGACCCGCGCCCTGGGCGCAGCGATCACCAGCTCCGGACCACCTGACGACCCGGCGCACCCTCGTCGATCACACTGCCGCGGCGTCTCGGCATCGTGGCGGCCCACCGGCAGCACCAGCCGGATCATGATCACTGAAAGTGAGCGGTGGCCGTGCAGAATTGCACTGTCAGCGCACAGATTCAGCGATCAAGAAGTGGCCGAACCACACCTGGGCGGGCTCCGCTACCCGACCTCCCTGATCAGTGGGGATTCGCCCCCTACCCGGTTGGTCAGCGTCGACGGCTCCTAACACACGCGCCCGCCGATCGCCACCCCGACCGGCACTCCCCACCCAAGCCCACGAGCGCTACCGCAACAACCCGACCACATCGCCGAACGAACCCCCGAAGAACTTGTGCGGTGCTGCACTAGTTGTGGACCTTCCCATGGGACTGAGCCACCCCAAGCCACAGCGGGAATTTCCGGTTCTTGAGTGGCGGGGTATTTCCACCAGAAGGAGGACGTGTCTCGTTTCAAATCGCCCCCCATCGCTGGCGGGTTCTAGGTGAACCAACACGCCGGAGCGTGGAAGGTTCCTCTTACTCAGCCGCCGCTCCCAACTGTTTGTGCAGGTTGCGCCCCCGGCAGGACTCGAACCTGCGGCCTAGCGATTAGAAGTCGCTTGCTCTATCCAGCTGAGCTACGGGGGCTGGGCGCTCGTGGGCAAGACTAGCGGCCACCAGTCACCGGATCGCATTCAGCGGGGTCAATGACCGCCCGATAACCCCGCTGAGCCCGCTGAGTGGGTTGGGGATAGGGCGCCTAGGGTTGGGTGGGTGAGGGCTGGGTCGCTGGGCGTCGTGGGGTTGGGGCGCGGACCCAGGTGTGTGTGCTGGTGGTCGGGGTGCTGGTGGGGATGGCGGTCGGTACGGGGCTTGTTGTTGCGCTGGGTAATGAGGAGCTCGCTGGCTTGGGGTTGCCCGATCCGGGACCGTTCACTCGGGCGGTACTGCCGGCGGTACGGGTGCTGGGCGAATGCGCCGCGGTGGTGGCAGTGGGATCACTGCTGTTGGCAGCTTTTCTCGTCCCGCCGCAACAATCCGGCTACCTCGATACCGGCGGCTACTCGGCTATGCGGACTGCCCGCATTGCGGCGCTGATCTGGGCCCTCACCGCGGCATTGATGGTCCCGCTGCTGGCCGCGGATACCCTGGGCCGGCCGGTCAGCGACGTGCTGGATCTGCGGCTACTGGCGTCGATGGCGTCCGTCCTGTCCCAGGTGGGGGCGTGGGCGCTGACTGCGGGGCTCGCTCTGGTTCTGGCTGGGTTCTGCTGGGTTGCCCTGACCTGGAGTTCGGCGGTGTGGGCTTCGTGCTGTCGGTCGTCGCGCTGATGCCGGTGGCGTTGACCGGGCACTCCTCGGCGGGCGGCGCCCACGACGTCGCCACCAATAGCTTGCTGTACCACCTGGTCGCGGCGGCACTCTGGGTCGGCGGCCTGGTTGCATTGTTGACGCATCTGAGCCGCCGGGGTGATCACGGCGGGCTGGCCTGCGCGCGGTACTCCCGGCTGGCGCTGATCTGCTGGATAGTGATGGCCGCATCCGGCGTGATCAACGCGCTGGTCCGGGTCACTCCCGACAAGTTGCTCACCACCTACGGGCTGCTGGTGTTGGGCAAAGTGGCGGCGCTGCTGGTGCTGGGCGTGATCGGCTGGCAGCACCGTCGCGGGGCGGTGGCGGCGGTGGCAGAGCGGGACGATCGCCGGGCCGTCCTGCGGCTCGGCAGCGTCGAGCTGCTGGTCATGTTCGCAACGATCGGGCTGGCGGTGGCGCTGAGCCGGACCACAGCGCCAGGCGGAATCGCCGCGCAACCCAGCTGCACCGAGGTGTTCCTGGGCTACAACCTCAACGGGCCGCCGACGCCCGCGCGGCTGCTCCTGCACTGGAGACCTGATCTGGTCTTCGGCGGCGCTGCGCTGGTGCTTGCTGGTGTCTACCTCGCCGGGGTCCGGCGATTGTGGCGACGTGGTGACGGCTGGCCGGTGGGCCGCACGGTGGCGTGGCTGGGCGGCTGCGCGATCATCCTGCTCGCCACATCCTCGGGTCTCGGCCGCTACTCGATGGCGATGTTCAGCGTGCACATCGCGGCGCACATGCTGCTGTCGATGGTGGCTCCGATCCTGCTCGTGCTCGGCGCTCCGGTGACGCTGGCGCTGCGGGCACTGCCGGTGGCCGGAGCGGGTAACCCGCCGGGAGCGAGGGAGTGGTTGCTGACGTTTCTGCACTCCTGGGTGATGCGGATAGCCATGCATCCGTTGCTGGTTCTGAGCATTTATGTCGGGTCATTCTACGTCATGTACCTCGCCGGTCTTTACGACGCGGCGGCGCCGTCGCATGGGGCGCATCTGGTGATGAATGCGAATTTCCTGCTGGTGGGGTATATGTACTACTGGCTCATCGTCGGCGTCGATCCCGCGCCGCGCCGGTTGCCGTACCCGGGAAAGCTCGGCCTGCTGCTGGCGGCCATGCCTCGACCGCAATCCAGAACCAGACGACGACTCAGAGCTGGTGACCTACAACGTGCTAATGGCCCGGTCGGCGCAGCGCCGCGACGCCCGTGACGGATCCTCTTGATGACCATGCGGGTACTGGTGCTCGGAGGTACATGGTTTCTTGGCCGTCGGGTGGTCGAGCGGTTGCATGAGCGTGGTGACTGTGTGCTGGTGGTGCATCGCGGCCAAGCAGAGCCAGCGGAGTGGGTACCGGCCGGGCACCTGCACACCGACCGCCGCCGGCTCGCGGATCATGCCGATACCCTTGCCGAGTTCCACCCTGACGTTGTGGTGGACAGCTGCCCGTTGACCGGCGCGGACGTCGATGCGGTCCTCCCGGTACTACCCGAGGTCCCGACCGTGGTGCTGTCCAGCCAGGATGTCTACGCGGCGTTCACCGGATTGCGGTCCGGTCGGGAGATTGCCGCATTGCCGATCACCGAGGACGCCGAGTTGCGGACCGAGCGGTATCTCTATCGCGGCGCCGGGATCGACGTCGTGCCCGATGACTACGACAAGCTCGACGTCGAGGAACGCTGGCTGCGCCGCGGTGCTGTCGTGCTGCGCCTGCCGTTGATCTACGGCCCGCACGACCGGCAACGTCGCGAGGAGCCCATCCTGCGCCGGCTGCGAGCACGCCGGTCGCGCATACCCATCGGAGTGGGCAATCTACTGTGGACTCGCGGCCACGTCGACGATCTCGCCACCGGCGTCCTCGCCGCCATCGATAACCGGGCCGCGGACGGCCTGGCGGTCAACCTCGGCGAAACCCAAACGGTGACCATCCGGGCCTGGCTCACCCAAATCCTCGAAGCTGCCGGTGGTGGCGCCGAACTGGTCACGGTGGCCGAGGCGACACTGCCCCCGGACCTGGCCATTACTGCTGCGCCAGCCCAGCACCTGCTGGTCTCTGTCGCACGTGCCCAGAAGCTGCTCGGCTGGGCACCTGGCGATCCCCTGACCCGCGTCCGGGAGTCGGTTCGCTGGCATCTCAGCCATCCCCCCACCGGGATCACCTGGACCGATGCGGATTCGACCAGCGACGACGCCGCTCTCGGTCACTGACCGCGCAGGATGCGGCAGAATGCGGCCGTGTCGGCGAACAGGGCGTCGCCGGTGTACTCCATCGACTCGAGTGAGCGTCGGCCCGCCTTCTCGTCACCGGCACCGCACGCGTCGGACACGACCACGGGGATGTAGCCGAGATCCGCGCCGTGGCGCACTGTGGGCTCGATGCCCACCTCGGTGGCCACACCGACGATCGCGAAGGCATTGACGCCGCAGTCCCGCAGCACGATGTCGAGTGGTGTGCCCTCGAAGGCGGACATGGTGATCTTGTCGAAGACCGCCTCGGTGGCGCGCGGCGCGAGCTCCGGGAGGAGCTCGAAACCCGGAGAGTCGCGCAGGAACCACGGGCTGACCGCCTCAACCGAGTCGACGCGCTGCCACCCCATGGCCATGCGCAGCTGAAAGACACCCATCAGCTCCTTGGGCATCGACAGGTGACGCAGGAACACCACCCGCACACCGGCCGAGCGTGCGGCGTCGAGGACCTCCAGCACGCGCGCGGCGATCGCGTCCGCGTCCTTGATCTGGCCTAGCACGCCGGTCTGCATGTCGTAGACCACCAAGGCGAGACGGCGGGGATCGCAGACCTCCTCCAGCGTGCGAGGGATCTCCAAGCCGAAGGCTTGCTCCATGCCGCCAACCCTAGCGATGCGGCACCGGTCAGCTCTGCCGCGGATCGCTGGATCACGTCACTGGCCGGTCTGGTGCGCAGCCCATAGCACTGACCTCCGACAAACCTGGGTTTCGGGTGGGGTGCGGGAGTGCAGTTGTGCACAGCGAACCGGGTATCCACAAGTCGATCATGGTCTGCTGTCGGAGGTGCTCCCGGTCGCGCAACCTGGGTGGCGCCGGCCGAGGGGGTCGGCTCTCCGCCCACGGGGCGGAGACGGTTGCACAGGAGGTTTGTGAGATGAGAGAGACACCGGTGACCGTGGTGGGAACGCTGGTCAGTGACATGAGGCCGCGCCGGATTGGTCCAGATGGGACGCTTGTGCTCAATTTCCGGGTGGCGTGCAATGAGCGCCGGTTCGACAAGGTGTCGGAGTCCTGGGTGGACGGGGAGAGTCTCTATCTGTCCGTGAGCTGCTGGCGCCGGCTCGCCGAGAACGCCGCCAGCCTGGTCAAGGGCGACCCGTTGATCGTCCGGGGCAAGCTGCGCACCCGTGAGTGGTCCACCGAGCAGGGCGAGCGCCGATCGGTCGTCGAACTGGAGGCCACCGCGATCGGACCCGACTTGGCCCGCTGCGCGGCGACCGTACGCAAGCAGCGCTGGGAGGAACGACCGCGTCTGGCCGATGACGTCCCCGCGGCACCGTCTGCCGAGCGTGATCCAGGTGAATTTGGGCCGGATTCGCTTGATGACCTGGACTCACCGGAGGAGCTGAGCCTTTCCGGCCTGGCCGACGCCGCCCGCCCGCTGGTAGCGGCGTCAGCCTGAGGGCCCCCGGGGCCGGGCCGAGCGGCGATCGCCCGCGCCGCCCGGCCCCGGTGAGCACCTCTACCATCGCGATCGTGGCGGAGTTCATTTACACCATGAAGCAGGTGCGCAAAGCACACGGCGACAAGGTCATCCTCGATGGCGTCACCCTCGCGTTCCTTCCTGGCGCGAAGATCGGGGTGGTCGGGCCCAACGGAGCCGGCAAGTCCAGTGTGCTCAAGATCATGGCTGGGATCGACCAGCCGAACAACGGGGAGGCATTCCTGACGCCAGGTGCGACCGTGGGCATCCTGGAGCAAGAGCCTCGGTTGAACGAGGACAAATCCGTGCTCGGCAATGTCGAGGAGGGCTTGGGCGAGATCAAGGCCGCGCTGGACCGGTTCAACGAGATCGCTGAGAAGATGGCGACCGACTATTCCGACGAGCTCATGGATGAAATGGGCCGGCTTCAAGAGCAACTCGACCACGCCGACGCGTGGGATCTGGACTCCCAGCTGGAGCAGGCGATGGACGCGTTGCGGTGCCCGCCGCCCGACGAGCCGGTCAGTCATCTGTCGGGGGGAGAGCGGCGCCGGGTCGCGCTGTGCCGGCTGCTGTTGTCCAAACCGGATCTGCTGCTGCTCGACGAGCCCACCAACCACCTGGACGCGGAGAGCGTGCTGTGGCTGGAGCAGTTCCTGGCGGGCTACTCGGGTGCGGTCCTGGCCGTGACCCATGACCGGTATTTCCTGGACAACGTCGCCCAGTGGATCCTGGAGCTCGATCGTGGCCGGGCCTACCCCTACGAGGGCAACTACTCCACGTACCTGGAGAAGAAGGCCGATCGCCTCGCCGTCCAGGGCCGCAAGGACCAGAAGCTGCAGAAACGTCTGCGTGACGAGCTCGCCTGGGTGCGTTCGGGTGCAAAAGCCCGGCAAGCCAAATCCCGAGCCAGGCTGCAGCGTTATGAGGAGATGGCGGTCGAAGCCGAGCGCAGTCGCAAGCTGGACTTCGAGGAGATCCAGATCCCAGCGGGACCGAGGCTGGGCAACGTCGTGGTGGAGGTGTCGCACCTGGATAAGGGCTACGACCACCGCGTACTGATCAAGGATCTGTCCTTCACGCTGCCCCGCAACGGCATCGTGGGCGTCATCGGTCCCAACGGCGTGGGCAAGACGACCTTGTTCAAGACCATCGTCGGCCTGGAGAGTCCCGACTCCGGCACGGTCCGGGTTGGCGACACGGTCAAGCTGTCCTATGTCGATCAGGAGCGCGCGGGAATCGAGCCGGACAAGACGGTCTTCGAGGTGGTCTCCGACGGTCTGGACTACATCAAGGTCGGGAACACCGAGATGCCGTCGCGGGCGTATGTCAGCGCCTTCGGTTTCAAGGGCCCGGACCAGCAGAAACCGGCCGGGGTGCTCTCCGGCGGCGAACGCAACCGGCTCAACCTGGCGTTGACTCTCAAACAAGGTGGCAATCTGATCCTGCTCGATGAGCCCACCAACGACCTTGACGTCGAGACGCTGAGTTCGCTGGAGAACGCGTTGGAACAGTTCCCAGGCTGTGCGGTGGTGATCTCCCACGACCGCTGGTTCCTGGACCGGGTGGTGACCCACATTCTCAGCTGGGAGGGCACGGAGGAGAATCCCGCTTCCTGGTTCTGGTTTGAGGGGAACTTCGAGGCCTACGAGCAGCACAAGATCGAACGGCTCGGAGCGGATGCCGCGCGACCACACCGTGTGACGCACCGCAGACTGACCCGGGACTGACTGGGGGATGAGGCGGTCATGATCGGGAACTCCGAGGGGGGTGGGAGGTGAGCAGTACGGCGCGTGAGGTCCGGGCCGGCGGCAGCGATCCGGCTGGAGGCGAAGCCGCATCGCTGGTGGAATCGGCCATGCTGCTGCGCTGGCGAGCTCCAGAGCTGGCGCTCCTGCTGGCCGATCGGGCGGTGACCGCCGCCCAGGACGACAGGATGGCTGTCCTGCGGGCAGATCACCTTGCGGTGTTTGCGCTCAACCGGCTTGGTCGGCATGGTGAGGCGGTTCATCGCCTCTTCCCGGCGATACGGGACGCAGACACCCCGCAGGGACTGCGACACGAGTTGCACGTGGAGTTAGCGCATTGCGCTGCCGCGATCGGGGAGCCCGCCACCGCGCTCGACGCGGTGCATGCGGTGCTGGCCGCCGGTGATGACGTTGCTCCTGCGCTGCGCGGCGGAGCGCTGGTGGCCGTGGCCGAGGCGTCTCTCGCGCTCGGCCACGATGACCTGGTCACATCCACGCTTGAGGAGGCCGACGAGCTTTATCGCGAGGACCGGTGTCTGGATCACGACACTGCCTTGCTGCTGCGCGCCGCCGTCCGGGCAATTGATGCGGCACGTCACCGTGGCCGTGGCGCGGCCGCAGCGGCCGAGGCGAAGTCTCGGGAGGGTCGCGAGTTGCTGGCGGGGCTGGCCGACCCGGATCACGACAGCGGGGAGGTGAGTGCGCGGTTGATGCTCGAGCTGGCGCGCACCCTCCTCGACCGTGGCGCAGGCGAGATCGCCATGCAGGAGGTGCGGCCGCTGCTGCAGCGTCCGGTGCGGGCTGCAGCGGCGAGTTCGGTTGGCCGCTTGCGGCTGGCGCTGGCTACTCAGGTGCACCTTGCCGAAGGTCGCCATGATCCAGCACTGACCCTGCTCGCCGACGCGGTGGAAGGAGCCCAGCGCCACGGCGTGGACGCTGTCCTCGCGGAATGCCTAGAGGGTTTGTCCCACGTGCACGAGGCCAGGGATGAGTTCGCCGATGCCCTGTATTGCATGCGCGCGGCCCGCGCCGCGGAGGCTCGCCATCGCCGCGAGGTGGCAGCCGCGCGATCAACCCTGCTAGAGAACTGCGGATCCGCCCGCCGTGAGCGGGCGCGCCTGGTCGGGCAAGTTGCCGAGTTACTGGCCGGTGCTGGGACAGGGTGCGCCGGACCCGACTCGGATACCGGGCCGCTGCACACCGAGCCGGCGCAGGCCGCTGAGCCGGAGATATCCGAGTCGCGGGTTGTTGTGGTCGAGTCCGCTGAGGAGCAGCGCGCTGAGGTGGAGCCCGCTGAGGAGCAGCCACATCCGATCGCTCCCGCATCGACACCTGCAACCACGGGCATCTCCTTGGTCGGTTCCACCGTGGTCTCGACGGAACCGGTCGATCTACCAGCAGTGGTGCAGCCGACGGTCGATGGCCCGACTCCCGTGCAGGAAGTCGAGTCATCAAGCGGGCTTGAATCCTGGCAGTCCAGAGCCCGGCACCGGTGGGGTGGGGCAGGCGCTTTGGTGTCGGTGAGCGACCTACTTCCCGCATCGGCCTTATCCGCGGGACGACCCGGTCGACGCCGCGCCGAGGAACCCGAGGATCGTGCGGACGAGACGTCCCCATCGGACTCTTCGCCCACCGCCCAGGGTGATGAGGCACGGGGTGATGAGACGCAGGGTGATGAGGCTGGCAGTGCCCCGGTGGACGACACCCAAGCCTTCCCGGCGACCTGGCGGGAATACCCGGCATCCGGTCCGCCGCCAGCTCCGACGGCACAGGCGCTGGCCTGGGAACCTGCGGATGAGAACACAGCACAGGAAGGTGAGAATAAGCAGCAGATGGGTCTTGGCGATCTGCTGGCCGAAGCGCTCGCTGCCTACCAGGAAAGCCGTGACGTAGGCATTGATGCCCGCTCTAACGGAACCTCCCGCAGTAATGCCTCCACCGCGGTTGATGTCGAGACCAATCGTGACCTGCCTCGTTACCGTGGACCAGACGCACGCTGGACGGCTGGCCTGGCGCTGGCCCCGAGCCCGACTGTTCCGGATATGGTTGATCCGGATACGGCAGATCTGGATCCGGATGGCGCAGCCGAAGGAGAACCCGCCGAGGCGATCACCAACCCGCTGCTGCGGCTGCCGGATCTCACCGCTGAACCGAGGTGGGCTCCTCCCGACGCGGGTCGTCGGTCCGCCGCCGGGGACTAAAGGTGGTGGCGGGGGTAATCGGCGGTGTTCGTTACGGATGTAGCTGTGCGCTGGTCGGACATGGACGTCTATGGTCACGTCAACAATGCCCGTGTGGTCACACTGTTGGAGGAGGCGCGTACTGAGTTGCTTTTCGGCGAGGGCTCCAGACGTGGTGCCCAGACCCTCGCCGAGGGCGTGGTCATCGTCGAGCTGAGAGTCCGCTACCGGCAGCCGTTGGTGTACTCGGCCAGCCCGGTACGGGTGCGACTATGGGTCAGCGAGTTGCGGTCGGCCTCATTCGCGCTCGACTACGTCATAGCGGGTACGGATGGCGATGCCGTCACTGCCCGCACGCAGCTCGCTCCCTACGACACCGGCGCGCGACGGCCACGCCGGCTGATGCCCGCCGAACAGGAGTTCCTCGCAGCGTTTCGAGACCAAGGTGACGATGGCTGAATTGTGTATCCCAGACCCCGTAGAGCGGGATGATCTGGGTGTCTTCGTAGCTCGCGCGGTACGGCTGGACAGCGAAGCACTCGTGCGGCTGCGGAGCGGAGGTGGCCACCTGCACGCGTGGGTGGACACCCCGTTTGACGCTCTGGTGACTCGTTCGGTACGTGGCGAGATACGTCCTGCTGATCTCACCATCAGGGGAGCAAACCTGCTGTCCGCGGTGGCCGTGGGTGCAGACACGGCGGTCGACCCTGGTGGAGCGCAGGATGTCCGCTGGCGTTGCACGCTCCCGCCAGAACAGGGCTGGCGGGAGGTGGATCAGGTACCCGCTGAGGTACTTGCCGGGCTTACCGATCAGGGTGTGGCTGTCGCCAGGGACAACCCCGGCCCGCCGTCTCCCGCGCTGCTGGACCAGAAGGTGATCACGGTGAGTGGGGCCGGTTTCGATGTCGGGGTGCCGCTGCGTTGCCTGTTCGCCCTGTCCGGGATGGGTTTTGTGGGTAAGCACGCCGCGGCTGAGACAGTCCGGGTGTGGGCTACCGACTCCTGGTTACGGCTGGATGCCCGATACGGCGCGGTGCTGCGTCGCCGGCACGCCCTGCTTCCGCTGTTCGTCTGACTGTGCTGGTGCCTGCTGCGGTGATCAGATCAGCCAGACGGCGGTGTCGGGAGGGAGCACGTCGCCGCTGAGGGGAAGCGGGCCGCTGGCCAGTAGCACCTGCCCAGGTGGGAGTGACACCGACGTGGGGGAGGTATTCAGGCCGCAGACCAGCCCGCCACCTTTACGGCGGAACGCAAGACATCCCGGTGGAGCGCCGTACCACTCCAACTCGGAGCCGGTGAAGGCGTTGTGTTCCTTGCGTAGTTCCACTGCCTGTCGGCACAGCGACAACGTCGAGTCAGGGTCTTCCAGCTGCGCTTCCACGGCGTGTCCGGCCCAGTCCGCAGGCATCGGCAACCAGGTGCCGGGCGTCGGGCTGAACCCGTGCGGCGGGGTCGGACCCTCCCACGGCAGCGGGACGCGGCAGCCGTCGCGTCCCCGGTTGGTGAATCCGGAGCGCCGCCATACCGGATCCTGCAGCGCCCAATCAGGTAGTTCGGCGTTCGGCAGACCCAGCTCGTCGCCGTTGTACAGGAAGACCGGACCGGGCAGGGCGAGCTGGACCAGCGTCATCGCCCGCGCTCGCGCCAAGCCGACCGTACCGCCGCCGTAGCGGGTCACCGGACGAACCGCATCGTGGTTGGAGATCGTCCAGGTCGCCGGCGCCGGGCTGCCCTGGACCCCCCTCATCGAGTGCTCGATAGCCGCACGGACGCTGTCGGCATCGAAGTTCGCCTCCAACAGTTGGAAGGTGAACCCCAGGTGGAGCTCGTCAGGGCGAACGTAGCGGGCGAAGGAGACGTCGTCGCTCACCCAGATTTCACCGACCGTCACCCGTGCCGGGTACTCGTCGAGCACCTTCCGGATCATCCGGTGGATGTCGTGCACCCCGTCGGCGTCAAAGCGGGGATCGGCGATACCGGCATCGAGCAGACCGCTGCCGACGGCGATCGGGTGAGGCATGTCCGGCAGCCCGGCGGGCTTGGCCATCCCGTGGGCCACGTCGATGCGGAACCCATCAACCCCGCGGTCCAGCCAGAACCGCAAAGTCCGCTCGAGATCGGCGAGCACCTCCGGATTCTCCCAGTTCAGGTCGGGCTGTTCGGGCGCGAACAGATGCAGATACCACTGGCCGGCCTGGCCCGGTGCCGCGCGCAACTGAGTCCACGCCGGTCCGCCGAAGACGCTGGTCCAGTTGTTCGGCGGCGCTGACCCGCCATAGCCGGAGCCGTCCCGGAACAGGTAACGGGCCCGTTCACGGCTGCCCGGCGGCGCCGCCACCGCTGCCTGAAACCACTCATGGTGGTGGGAGGTGTGGTTGGGGACCAGGTCGATGATGATCCGCAATCCACGCTGGTGGGCATCGGTGAGCAGTCGATCGAAGGTGTCCAGATCACCGAAGAGCGGGTCGACGTCACGCGGATCGCTGACGTCATAACCATGGTCAACCATCGGGGACCGGAAGAACGGGGTGAGCCACAGCGCGTCCACGCCGAGCAGTTCCAAATAGCCCAACCTGCTGCGTACACCCTCCAGATCACCCACGCCGTCACCGTTGGCGTCGGCGAAGGAACGCAGGTAGACCTGGTAGAAGACGGCATCGCGCCACCAGGTCTCGTCTTCGGAGACCAGGCGGCGGTGGTCGGCACGTCGCACGAGAGTCAATCCTGCCAGTGGGGGCGCGGCGATCGTCGGCAATCAGGTCAGCGAGTTGAGCAGGCTGTTCGCGGCCATCTCCAGGTAGTTCCAGAGCACCGCTCGGTGGGCCTCGCTGAGGTCGGCTTCATCCACCGCGACGCGCATACAGCGCAGCCAGGCATCCCGCTCGGTCGGTCCGATCCGGAAGGGGACGTGCCGCATCCGCAGCCGTGGGTGGCCCCGCGCCTGAGAGTAGGTGTGTGGCCCGCCCCAATACTGCATGAGGAACAGCCGTAGGTGCTCCTCGGCGGGACCCAGATCCTCCCCGGGGTAGAGCGGGCGCAGCACCTCGTCCTTCGCCACCAGCTCATAGAAACGCCCGACGATCCGGCGAAACGTCTGCTCGCCGCCGACGGCCTCATAAAAGTTCTCCGGTGCAGCCACCCGTCCATCCTGCCTTGCCCGCTGCCCACCGGGGGAGGAGGAGTGGTGGGGGCGGAGTAACAGTGGTGGGGAGCTAGGAGTCAGGATGGCGGCGCGATATGGCCGGCCGGTGAGGGCGGCGGGATACCGGCGTCGGCGAACGCCGCCTTGATACCCGCCAGGAGGGCCCGTTGCACCGCCCACTGCCGGCCGGCCTGCACCTTGGTGGTGATCCGCAGTGTCACGCCGTCTGAACTGATCGACTCGACTCCGAGTACCTGCGGGGGCTCCAGTACATCGGCGGCCAGCGCGCTGCCGTCGGCGGTGAGCTCGGTGGCGGTCCGGCCGGCCAGCTCAGCGGATGTCGGGATGTCGGCGTCATGCCCGATGGGCAGGTCGACGACGGCCACCGAATAGCCCTGGCTGGAATTGCCGACCCGCAGTACCTCGCCGTTGCGGACGTACCACACGGTGCCCTTGGTATCACGCAGGGTGGTGACTCGCAGGCCGACCGCCTCCACGGTGCCGGTGGCCTCCCCGAGGTCGACTACGTCGCCAACCCCGTACTGGTCCTCGACGAGCATGAACATCCCCGACAGGAAATCCTTGACCAGGTTCTGGGCACCGAAGCCCAGCGCGAGGCCGAGAATACCTGCCGAGGCGATGATCGGCCCGAGGTTGATTCCCAGCTCGCCCACCACCAGCGTGCAGGCCACCCCGTAGACCACCAACGTGGTACCCGAGCGCAGCACCGAGCCGATCGTGCGGGCCCGCTGCGACCGCCGGGTCGACAGCAACCCGGTGCCCCGCCAGGATTCCGGGGCTCGCTCCCGCAACGGTCGCAGTAATCCTGGGGGCGGTCCCTCCGCCGTCACCCGGCTCAACCGGCTGATGGCCCGGTGCGCCATCAGCCGAATCAGGACCGCGAGCACCAGGATCAGCAGGATCCGCAACCCAGTCCCCACCACGGTGTCGGCGTAGCGGGACACCAGATCGTTGTGCGTGAGTTGGTAGACGCGCGCGCACCACGAGCCCTCGTCGCGGGAGCAGTCGGGCTGGAAAATCGGTGGGGAGATCATCTGGTGGGCACCTCCGGTCAACCGCCGGACTGTATCCGTGGCCCCCGTCGGGCCACCTTGGGCGGGCCCGGCAACGTGAGGTCACCGACACGCGGCAGTATCCGACACGTGCGCTATGGCCACCTTATGTGGTGGACTAGTCCCGCGCATTGGCGGAGGTGGTCGCGTGCCCGAACGACAACCGAGCCCGGAGGGTCACCCAGCCGGGGCGGACCAGCGGCCCGCCTCGCGCTCAGGAACCTCAACCGGGCTTCTCGAAACTACCGCGCTTCGTGAAACTACTGCCGTTGCAGCCACCTGGGGACGCCGACGGGTACTACTTCTCAATGCCAGCTTCGAGCCGCTGACCGCGCTGCCATTGCGCCGAGCCGTCGTTCTGGTGGTGTGTGGCAAGGCCGTGGTGGTGCACGGTGATGCCGCGGGCCTGGTGCTGCACTCCGCGACAGCCAGCGTGATGGCTCCTTCGGTGATCAAACTGTGCACCTACGTGCGGGTGCCCTACCGCGCGCGGATCCCGATGACCAGGGCGGCGTTGATGCACCGTGATCGTCATCGCTGCTGCTATTGCGGAGCCCGCGCGGAGACCATCGACCACGTGGTGCCGCGCAGCCGCGGTGGCGAGCACTGCTGGCAGAACTGCGTGGCCTGCTGCGCGCTGTGCAACCATCGCAAAGCCGACCGGCTGCTCAGCGAACTGGGATGGAAGTTGCGGGTGGTGCCGCGCGCCCCGCGCGGGCAGCACTGGCGGCTGCTGGCCACGGTGCCCGACGCCGACCCGCAGTGGTTGCCCTACCTCGGCGAGGTCGCCTGAGCCCCGCTGACCTTTAGGGTGGATCTGTGGCAGACCTGCACGAGTTGACCGCCCTGGAACAAGCCGAACTGGTGCGCCGGCGTGAGGTGAGCCCCAGCGAGCTCGTCGAGCACCATCTGCGGCGGGTGGAGGAGCGCAACGCCCAGTTGGGCGCGTTCGTCACGGTCACCGCAGACCGGGCGATGGACGCGGCCCGGGCCGCGGATCTGCTGGTGACCCGGACCGATCCAGCCGAGCTGTCACCGCTGTTCGGTGTGCCGATCGCGATCAAGGACCTCACCGTGACCGCCGGGGTCTGCACCACTTTCGGCTCCGCGATCTACGCCCAGCACGTGCCGCACTTCGACGATGACGTGGTCCGGTTCCTGGCTGCCGCCGGGACCATCAGCGTGGGCAAGACGAGCACCCCCGAGTTCGGGCTGTGCTGCTACACCGAGCCGGCCAACCTGCCGCCGGCGGTGACACCCTGGGATACCAACCGGTCGGCCGGTGGCTCCTCCGGTGGGGCGGCTGCCGCGGTGGCGGCCGGGTTGGTGCCCTTCGCACAGGCCAGCGACGGCGGGGGCTCGATCCGTGGGCCGGCCGCGGCGTGCGGCGTGGTGGGCCTCAAGCCCAGCCGCGGACGGGTCTCGCGGGGCCCGGCGGGAGGGGATGTGACATTTCTCTCAGTGATAGGTCCACTGACCCGTTCCGTAGCAGACGCTGCCGCGTTGCTTGACGCCATGGCGGTGCCGTGTGCGACCGAGCCGGTGATCGCGCCGCCGCTTCCGGCTGGGGAAAGCTTCCTCGAGTACGTGCGCCGGGACCCCGGACGGCTGCGCATCGGGCGCTACGCCGATGTTCCGCTGCCCGGCGTCGAACTGGACGCAGAGTGCCGTCGAGCCTGGGAAGACACCACTGCGCTGCTGGCCGGGCTGGGCCATGAGGTGGTGGACACCACCTTCCCGTTCGACCCTGAAGAATTGCTGCCACCCTTTGAGACGCTCTGGGCAGTGGGCGCTACCTCAGTGCCGGTGCCCGAGGAGGCGCAGGGTGGCCTGCTGCCGTTCACCTCGTGGCTTCGTGAGCGGGGGGCCGCAGTCAGCGGGCCGGAGCTGCTGCGGGCGATGGGGCAGGTGCAGTGCGCGGGACGGGCGGCGGTCGCGGCGCACCTGGAATTCGACGCTGTGCTCACGCCGACGTTGGCGCAGCTTCCGGCACCGGTCGGATGGTTCACTGCGGTACCGCCGGCGGAGAATTTCGAACGGCAGAAGCGATTCATCCCTTATGCCGCGCTGTACAACATCACCGGCCAGCCCGCTGTCTCGCTGCCGATGCACTGGACCGATGACGGGTGCCCGGTGGGGGTCCAGCTAGTGGGGCGCCCAGGGGGTGAAGCAGCGTTGCTGGCGTTGGCCGGGCAACTCGAGTGCGCTGCGCCATGGGCGCATCGCCGACCGCCTACCTGGTGACACGACGGCAGACTCCGGTCAGCTACCGTGATCTCGTGACGTCGCTGGAGATCATCCTCGTGCTGGCGGGTATTCCGCTGGCGATCATGGTCTTGCTGGGGCTGTTGACGCTCCGGACCACCTTCGCTCGGCCGCGCCGCTACCGGCCCGGCGATGAGTGGAATTATCCCCCGGTGTTGTGGACGGCGAATCCTGAGGCCCTGCGTGACGGCGGGACCGCCCACCACGCCCATCACGGTCACGCCGGATCCCGTGGAGCCCGTGGAGGTGCCAGTGGCAACTGGTGATGAACACCACGGTGACATGCAACACGGTGACAAGCAACACGGTGACCCCGCGCGGCGTGACCATCCTCAGGGTGACGGCTACCAGCGAGAACTCGCGCCGGGTGAGGCCGTTGTCGGCACCGGGCGGATTTCCGCGGCGCGACAGGTCAGGCCAGTGTTGCGCACGCTGCCCTTCAGCCGCTCGCAACTCGCCAAACTCGACGACACTCTGGTCCGGTTCAGCCGAAATGCGAGCCTGCACTTCGGTATCTATCTCGGCGACCTCGGTTCCGATACCCGCACCCGGGCTGAGCAACTCCACGACTCGTTGGGGGAGTGGGCCGACGACGCGGTGCTGGTGGCCGTCTCACCGGGTCAGCGCGTAGTCGAGGTGGTCACCGGTTGCAAAGTCGCACATCGGCTTCCCGATCGTGGTTGCAAGATCGCGGTGGAGAGCATGGTGTCCTCGTTCAAGGATGGCGACCTCGCGGGGGGCTTGCGCTCCGGGCTGCGAATGCTGGCGGAGCACACCGACTCATGAGCGGCTGGCGTCGAAGGCGCGGGCCGCCAATGCCCGCACGACGCCGGCCCGGCCTTCAGAGACAAGTCTGCGCAACGCCGGGGGGTGTTCACTGGCCTCTAGCCAGTCCCTCGCAGTGTCCGCGCAGCGTTGTTCCACCGCCCACGAGGGGAATAGCCCGACGACACACGACTGCGCCCGCTCGGAGGTCCGGCGGCGCCACACGTCGGCGATCTCGGTGAAGTACCGGTCCAGGTACGGCGCCAGCAACTGCTTGTGGGCGGGGTGATTGAAGCCCCCGATGATCGCCTCGCTGATCGCGTTGGGTAACTCGTCGTCGTACATCGCTCGTTGCCAGGCGCGTTCCTTGGCCTCCGGGGTGGGTAGCAGGGCGCGGGCCCGTTCGGCTTGCCGGCGCCCGGTCGCGGTGGCATCGCGTTGCTGCTCGGCATCGATCTCGTCCTCGCCCATTGCGCCGTGAGCGACGAGAGCCTGCAGCAACCGCCAGCGCAGGTCGGTGTCCACCACCAGCGCGTCGGGCACGCCATCGCCCGCCAACCAGCCGGCCAGCGCATCCAGTTCCGGTTTGCCCAGCAATGCCGCACTCATCGCATTGACCAACGCGAGCTGGTGGTCGGAGCCGGGCCGCGCGGTGTTGATGAGCGCCATCAGTGTGCTGGTGAACCTGGGCCAGCCGTCATCGCTGGCCCAGCCCGGGTCGGCGTAGGCGGACACCGCTACCTGCGCCTGCGCCAACAGCCGTTGCACGACTCCCACTTCGGTCTCGCCGGGTAACCCACCGAGCACCACCGAGACGAAGTCTCTGGCTTTGAACTCGGCTTCGCGGGTCATCTCCCACGACGCTGACCAGCACAATGTGCGGGGCAGCGACTCAGCGATGTCGCCGATCCGGTCGGTCAGCGTCGCCAGTGAGGTTTCGTCGAGCCGCATCGTGCAGTAGGTGAGGTCGTCGTCATTGACCAGGATGAGTTGTCCCGCAGGCACCCCGACCAGCTCGGGCACCTCGGTGCGCTCCCCGCTGACGTCGAGCTCCACGCGATGCATGCGCACCAGCGAGCCGCTCCCCAAGGAATCGGCGCCCGAGGAGCTGGCGCTGGCGGAGTCGTAGACGCCGACGGCGAGGCGGTGGGTGCGGCGCTCCCCGGCCCCAGGGCGGGCGCCGCTTTGGAGCACCGCGAAGGAGGCGAATGCGCCGTCACCGTCGAGGGTGAACTCCGGGCGCAGCGTGTTGAGCCCGGTGGTCTCCAGCCACTGTTCGCTCCAGCCCGACAGGTCCCGGCCAGAGGCCTGCTCCAGCGCAGCCAGCAGGTCGGCGAGCGTGGCGTTGGCCCAGGCGTGCCGGGTGAAGTAAATCCGCAGGCCGGCAAGGAACTCCTCCAGACCGACGTAGGCGACGAGCTGGCGCAGCACGCTGGCGCCCTTGGCGTAGGTGATGCCGTCGAAATTGACCTCGACGGCCTGCACGTCGGGGATCTGGCAGGCGATCGGGTGGGTGGAGGGCAGCTGGTCCTGCCGGTACGCCCAGGATTTCTCCACGGTGGCGAAGGTGGTCCACGCGCCGGTGTACTCCGTGGCCTGCGCCTGACACAGCACCGAGGCCCAGGTGGCGAAGGACTCGTTGAGCCACAGGTCGTCCCACCACCGCATGGTCACCAGGTCGCCGAACCACATGTGCGCCATCTCGTGCAGCACCGTCTCGCAGCGCCGCTCGTAGAGGTAGCGGGTCACCCGGCTGCGGAAGACGTAGTCCTCCAGGAAAGTCACGCAACCGGCGTTTTCCATCGCTCCGGCGTTGAACTCGGGCACGAAGCACTGGTCGTACTTCTCGAACGGGTAACGCCGCCCGAAGGCGCGATGGTAGAAGCCGAAACCCTGCTTGGTTTCGGTGAACAGCCGCTCGGCGTCCATGTGCTCGGCCAGCGAGGCGCGGCAGTAGATGCCCAGCGGGATCGTTCCGTTCTCGTCGTGGTATTCGTCGGTCCACTGCGCGAAAGGACCGGCAACCAGCGCCACGATGTAGGGGCTGATCCGGGCGCTGTCGACGAAGATATGGCGCACCCCGCCGTCCGCGAGTTGCTCGGTACGTTCGCAGGGCGCGTTGGAGATGACCACCCAGCCGGCGGGCGCGAGAACCCGGATACGGTGCACCGCCTTGAGATCCGGCTGGTCGAAGCAGGCGTACATCCGTTTGGCGTCGGCGGTCTCGAACTGGCTGTAGAGGTACACGCCGCCATCGACGGGATCGGTGAAGCGGTGCAGTCCCTCGCCGGTGTTCATGTACCGGCCGTCCGCCTCGATGATGACCTCGTTGTCAGTGGCCAAGGTTGGCAGCGCGAGTCCCTTCGCCTCGTCGTAGCCGGTGATGTCGAGGGTGACCCCGTTGAGGGTCGCCGCGCTGACCCGGGCGGCCACCAGGTCGATCCAGCTGGATTCGCCGGGGTTGCGGCAGGCGAAGCGGGCTGTGGTGGTGCTGTGGAACGTCCCATCGCCGGGTCCACCGGCACCGTCGGTGAGATCAAGGTCGACGGTGTAGGAGTCGACGTCGAGCAGTGCGGCGCGCTCGAGGGCCTGCTCCTGAGTGAGGTTGGGGACAGCCACAGATCACCTCGGGGGTCAGATTGGGGTTCTCTGGGCATCCAATCACGGGGGTGGGTCTGCTGGCAGGGGAGTTACCACCGGGGAAGAGCTGACCACCCGGACGGGTTGTACAGCGTGACGGGGAACGGAGAGTGGTATGACAGTGACCGCCAGCTACAGCACTGAAGACCGGACCAAAGCCGCCCAGGTTGATGTCTATTTCGACCCGCGATGCCCTTGGGCGTGGATCACCTCCCGCTGGATTCTCGAGGTTGCCAGGGTGCGCGACATCGAGGTGAGTTTCAAGGTGATGAGTCTGTCGGTGCTCAACGAGGACCGCGACGTCAGCGAGAGCTACCGCAAGACGATGGAGAAGGCGTGGGGGCCGGTGCGGGTCTGCATCGCCGCTGCCCGTGATCACGGGGAGAAGGTGCTCGAGCCGCTCTACACCGCGATGGGCCGCCGCATGCACAACGAGGGCAACAAGAACCTCGACGAGGTGATCGTGGCTGCGTTGGCCGAGGTGGGGTTGCCTTCCGAGCTGGCTGCGGCCGCGCACAGCACCGAGTACGACGCGGAGCTTCGGGCCAGCCACAAAGCCGGCATGGATCCGGTCGGCCTGGATGTCGGGACCCCGACGATCCACGTTGACGGGGTCGCGTTCTTCGGGCCGGTGCTGTCCAAGATCCCCCGCGGGGAGGAAGCCGGTCGGGTGTTCGACGGCACCCTGCTGCTGGCCAGCTATCCCCACTTCTTCGAGCTCAAGCGCACCCGCCACGAAAAGCCCGACTTTTCGTAGCCCGGCTGGCTGGCCAGCGGTGGTTTGACCGCAGGCTCCCTCTGACCTGCTGGTTTGTTCCCGTTGTGTCCTGTTGAGTCCTGACGCGACTTGACGTCCGACGGCCACTTGACTCCAGGAACACGGGTCGCTAAGGGCGCGGTCTGGGTAGCGACTGGTGACGTAGCCATGGTGCGCGTCGGCTCGGTCGTCAGTTCCCGTGCCGATGCCGCAGTGACCGCGACGTTCAGAGTGAACGAGGGGCAAACGATTAGCTACTGATAGGTTACGTCGCGGGGATCGCTGGGGTATATCTGCACTGGTGGCGGTGGGAGTGGTGTGAAAACGACGAGGGAGACTGAGCACCAGTACGAGGCGACCGCGGGGACTGGAGCTGCTCAACCCGGCCACGTTGCTGAGGGTGTAGGGCGAGACTCGGTCGTGAGCGTTTCGGCGGAGGGCCAGGCGGTGCTAACTGTTGGCCCGTGGTTTGCAGACCTGATTTTTCGGGGGTTGTCCCGGCCGATCCTGCCCGGCACAGAGGTTTTTTCCGAGGAGTTCTGTCTGTTGCCCGGTGGCGCCTTCACTCTGGCGATGGCACTACACCGCCTTGGGCACGACGTAGTGTGGAGCACCGATTTCGGCAACGACCTGTTTAGCCAACATGTGTTATCTATTGCCCGTGCCGAAGGCCTCAACGAGATCGGCTTTCGTCATCACCAATTGCCGCTGCGCAGCCTCACAGTAGTGTTCTCCTATCCCCGCGATCGAGCCATGGCCACCTATCAGGACCCGGTTAACCCACGGTCGCTCGCAGCTCTTCTCAGAGAACACCGCCCCAGAGTTTTGCTGTTGCCCTCTCTCCGGTACGACCGGGCTACCCGGGCTGCCCTCGGTGTCGCTCACGAGTTCGGGACACAGGTATTCATGGACTGCCAGGATGTCCCTGGCACTCTTGACACCCCCATGCTGCGAGACACCCTCGCGCAGGTCGATATTTTCGCTCCGAACGCCGACGAAGCGCTGCGGCTAACCGGCACCACCACCGTCGAGGACGCCTTAGACGCGCTCGCTGATCTCGTGGACACCGTGATAATTAAGCGCGGCAGCGCCGGTGCCACTGCGGTACAGCGCGGGCGGCGGTACGACATTGCCGGC